>NZ_JAAKZF010000016.1 GCF_011045125.1 Allomesorhizobium camelthorni
ATCATCTCATTTCACACCGTGGCTGGCCCGCGAAGAAAACCTTCTCACACTTGGCGAAACGCTTGGGCTTGAGCTCGAACTAGAGGCGCAAGAGAGAGCCGTAGGGCCGTTTCGCGCCGACATACTATGTAAGGACATCAGCACCAACGCTTGGGTGCTGATTGAGAACCAGCTTGAGCGCACCGACCATTCTCATCTTGGGCAATTGTTGACTTATGCCTCTGGCCTAGAGGCCGTGACTATCGTTTGGATTGCCGCCCGATTCACCGAAGAGCACCGCTCTACACTCGATTGGCTGAACCGCATCACCGACGAAACCTTCCGATTCTTTGGGGTGGAGGTAGAGCTTTGGAGGATCGGCGAATCGCCGGCCGCTCCCCGCTTCAACATCGTGTCCAAGCCCAACAACTGGAACAAACTCGTCACGCAGGCCGCACGAGCGATCGACGAGGTCGAGCTTACCGGCACCAAGGCGCTTCAACTGGCATATTGGAGTGCATTGGGCAGCGTCCTGATGGCGAAGGGTGGTCCACTGGCGAGAGAGCGTAAGCCGCAACCGCAATCTTGGATGTCCTATTCGATCGGACGCAGCGGTTTTGGGGTCAATGCTGCGATGGTGCGACCGAAACGACAGGTGCGTGCCGAGCTTTATATCTCCAATGCCGACGCCAAAGCATTTTTCCATCTGCTCCATGAACAGAAATCGGAGATCGAGTCGGAACTCGGCTATGCTCTTGATTGGGACGAACTGCCCGAGGGGAGGGACACGCGGATATCGACGCCGCTCAACGAGATCGATCCGGAGGATCGAGCGGATTGGCCTCGCCAACACGATTGGCTAGCCGCGCGACTGAACGAGTTTTACCGTGTATTCGTGAACCGGGTTAAGGGACTCGATGCGAGCGCTTGGCACCCCGAAGACGCGCCTGAAGCTCAAGGGCCTGTCGTTTAGGCCGCTCGATAGCGAGTATTGTAGGGCCAATTCCTCGCATTCGCATCCATAAAGCCGTCAGTCCGCGTCCCACCCATTGCAGACCATCTTGAACGGACCGACCGAGCGCGATAGCGGCGGCTTTGCTAGTCGGCGCGAAGCATCGGGTGCGCTGAATCAACGCGCGGATGTCATGTGGAGGATGCCCCTCACACCCGCGTCCCGCCGACCGTCATCTGGTTCATCCGAAAATGCGGTTGGCCGACGCCGAAGGATACGGCATGGACGCCGTTGCCGACCTCCAGAAATGATGGAATAACCGCCAAACATGTCATCGACCGGAGGTAGAATGAAAGGCAAACGGCTCGCATTGTACACGTTCGGAGTTTTCCGAGCGCCTGCCAACGATGCCGTGAATCAGGGCTTCCATGATCGCAACACCGCAATTTTATTGTTGCCGAATCGAGCGAAGGGTTCATCGCTCGATCAGGCTATGATGATGAACCTGGTCCCGATAGCTGGGGCGAGCAGGTCTTCCCGCGTTTTTACGTTGAACGTGGGGATGGTTGGTCGCCGTCGACATTGTCCTTGTGGAAGGACTTGGCGTCACCGATGGCATTCTCTTACGCTGGAATACATGCGGAAGCGTTGAGGCACGGGAGAGAGTGGTTTCTCAAACCTGCTTGGCCGCCATATGCCCTTTGGTGGGTGGAGTGGGACCATACGCCTACTTGGACGGAGGCGGTGAAGAGGCACGAATTTCTGTACGACCACAATGCCAGCCCCTTTGCCTTCGATTTCAAGACGGCTTTCGATGAAGAAGACCGGCCGACCACGATCGACCGCGATGCCGTCAAACGAAACATCCGCTTGAACGAGGAGCGGCAGCGCGGGTGAATCAGCTCATCATTTGAAGGCTTCTAAACCCGCGTCCCGCCGACCGTCATCTGGTTCATCCGCAGATGCGGCTGGCCGACGCCGACGGGCACGCCTTGGCCGGCCTTGCCGCACATGCCTATGCCGGTATCAAGCTTCATGTCGTTGCCGATCATGGTGACGCGGTGCATGGCGTCGGGGCCGTTGCCGATCAGCATCGCGCCCTTGATCGGCTGGGTCACCTTGCCGTCCTCGATCATGTAGGCCTCGGTGCAGCCGAACACGAACTTGCCCGAGGTGATGTCGACCTGGCCGCCGCCGAAGGAGACGGCATAGATGCCGTTCTTCACCGAGGCGATGATCTCGGCCGGCTCCATGTCGCCTGCGGTCATGTAGGTGTTGGTCATGCGCGGCATGGGCTGGTGCGCGTAGGATTCGCGCCGCCCGTTGCCGGTGGCGCCCATGCCCATCAGCCGGGCGTTCTGGCGGTCTTGCATGTAGCCGACAAGTTTTCCGTCATCGATGAGCACGGTGCGGTTGGTCGGCGTGCCTTCGTCGTCGACCGACAGCGATCCGCGCCGTTCCG
The DNA here is from genome assembly GCF_011045125.1 of Allomesorhizobium camelthorni. Taxonomy (GTDB): domain Bacteria; phylum Pseudomonadota; class Alphaproteobacteria; order Rhizobiales; family Rhizobiaceae; genus Allomesorhizobium; species Allomesorhizobium camelthorni. The sequence continues at coordinate 2,394 of NZ_JAAKZF010000016.1, forward strand.
CGATCGTGCCGTCGTCGACGATGGTGACGCCTTTGGCCGCTACCTGTTGGCCCATGAGGCCTGCGAAGGCCGAGGTCTTCTTGCGGTTGAAGTCGCCCTCCAGCCCGTGGCCGACAGCTTCGTGCAGCATGACGCCCGGCCAGCCGCTCGAAAGCACGATGTCGAAAGTGCCGGCGGGAGCGGGGATCGCCTCCAGATTGACCAGCGCCTGCCTGAGCGCCTCGCCGGCGGCGTGCTTCCAGCTGTCCTCGACGAGGAATTCGCCGAAACCCTTGCGTCCGCCCATGCCGTATGTGCCGGTTTCCTGGCGGTCGCCTTCGCCGACCATGACCGAGACGTTCACCCGCACCAGCGGCCGGATGTCGCGAACCAGTTGGCCGTCGGCGCGCAGGATCTCGACATGCTGCCAGGAAGAAGCCAGCGAGGCGGTGACCTGCCGGACGCGGGAATCGCTGGCGCGCAGCCACGCGTCGATCTCCTGGAGCAGCTTCGCCTTCGCCTCGAAGCCGGGCGAGGCGATCGGGTTTTCGTCGCTGTAGAGGTGGCGGTTGGTGCGCGGCGGGGCGGCGGCAAGAACACCCGAATAGCCGCTCTTCACCGTGGACACAGCGTCGGAGGCCCGGAGCAGCGCTGCTTCCGAAAGTTCGCTCGAATGCGCGTAGCCGCTGGCCTCGCCGGCCACCGCGCGCAGTCCAAAACCCTGGTCGGTGCTGAAATTCGCGGTCTTGAGCCGGCCATTGTCGAACATCAGCGCCTCGCTCTCGCTGTATTCGAGAAAGAGCTCGCCGTCGTCGGCGCCTTCGATCGTGTCGGTCACGATGCGGCGCAGTCTGTCTTCCGAAACGTCGAATTGGCCGAGGAGGCTGTTCATGGCGCACCCACTATTATGACGGGAAATCAGCCCACGATGTAGGCGCGGCGGGCCGGTTCGGCAATGCGCGGCCGGACTCTCACTTCGGCAGGGCGGCGAAACCTTCGTCGAAACCGTTGAGGTCGACGGGAATGCCGATGCCTTCCTCCGGCGTCTGGAATACGATGAACGTCGCCGAGGTGCCGCCCTTCAGCGTGTCCAGCAGCGGCTTTTCGAGAATGACTTCGGCGTAGCAGCCGTCCTGGAAGCAGCGCACGAAATAGGCGCGGCCGATATCCTTGCCGTCGACATTGAGCCCTAGGCCGTTTGGCAAGAGCACGCCGAGCGGGGCCAGAACGCGCAGTATCTCGGCCTTGTTGTCTGCGGTGCGCAGCACCACGACCGACAGGCCCATCTCCGGGCGGTCCTCGGCAATCACGTTCTGCATCATCACGCATTGCTCGGCCGTTGCGCCGGCGGGCGTGTCGCAGATGATCGACCAGGCGCCATGCGTGGAGCGGACGGCGCCGCTCTGCTGCGCGCCGGCCGGCAGGGCTGCGGACGACAAAGAGGCGACAAGGACGACTTTCGCCAGGGTTCCCGAAAGCCGAGATTTCATGGTGGCTCCATTGCGAATCACGGCGCTATTCGCCGCAACGGTGTCAACTATAGGACAAGAAAGAGGCTGAACCAGCCGGAGGAGTTGAGTTTCTTCGCTTCTCGCGGCCGAATCCGCCCGAATTGCGGCCTTGCCGGTTGCGCTGCTAGCGGCTTCGAGACCCAAGCGAACATGGCGCGGCCGGTTGCGCCAAACGCGGCTATGCGCGCGCAAAAATGCCGCATGACTTCTTCTGCTCCTTTCTTGCGGTTGGATACAGAGTATGGTTTGAACCTGCGACGCCGAGCGACGGGGATTCCCGTCGCGCGGACGGCAATTCTTGGCGCGCCGAGCGCATGGAATCGGGAGACGATGAAGGCGATGAAGAAATTTTTGGCAAGCGCCGGCGCCGCGGCGGTTTCCTTTGTCAGCTCGGCGGCATTTGCGGCGCAGCCCGAACCCTGGCAGACGCGCTTCCAGCCCGCCGTGACGGATATAATGCGTCAGACCACATGGTTCGAGCAGTACACGCTGTGGTTCATCGTGCCGATCACGCTGCTCGTCCTGGTGCTGCTCGCCTATTGCATCTGGAAATTCCGCGAAAGCGCCAATCCGGTCCCATCGCGCACCAGCCACAACACGCTGATCGAGGTGATCTGGACGATCGGTCCCGTCATCGTCCTGCTCTTCATCGCCGTGCCGTCGTTCCAGCTCCTGACCGCCCAGTACACGCCGCCGGAAGAGCCGGCGCTGACGCTGAAGGCGACGGGCAACCAGTGGAACTGGGACTACGAATACCAGATCGAGGAGCCGCTTTCGTTCAACTCGGCGATGCTGCCCGATACCCCGGAGGACCGTAAGGCCGCCGGCAAGGAAGATCGCGCGGCCTATCCGCGGCTCCTGGCGGTCGACAATGAAGTGGTGGTGCCGGTCAACACGACGGTTCGCGTGCTGGTGACGGCGAGCGACGTGATGCACGCCTTCGCCATGCCGGCCTTCGGCATCAAGACAGACGCCGTGCCCGGCCGCATCAACGAGGTCTGGTTCAAGGCCGAGAAGGAAGGCCTCTACTACGGCCAGTGCTCGGAACTCTGCGGCAAGGATCACGCCTTCATGCCGATCGCCATCCGGGTGGTGACGGACGAGCAGTACAACACCTGGCTGACGGCCGCCAAGGCGGACCTCGCCGGCGCCAACCGGGCGCTGATGGCGGCGATCGACGGCGCCAACAAGGTTGCGTCCGCCGGCAATTGAGGCCGCGGACGATCAGGATTTGGGAATGGAGCGGAACATGGCAGGCGCGGCAGCTCACGAACACCACGACCACAAGCCACGCGGCTGGGTTCGCTGGGTTTATTCCACCAACCACAAGGACATCGGCACGCTCTACCTGATCTTCGCGATCATTGCCGGCATCATCGGCGGCGCGCTGTCGGTGGTCATGCGCTGGGAACTGGCCGAGCCGGGCATCCAGGTTTTCCATGGCCTGGCCGAAATGGTCTACGGCTTCGAGGGTGACGCGGCCCTCGACGGCGGCAAGCACATGTACAATGTGTTCACCACCGGCCATGCGCTGATCATGATCTTCTTCATGGTCATGCCGGCGCTGATCGGCGGCTTCGCCAACTGGATGGTGCCGATCATGATCGGCGCGCCGGACATGGCGTTCCCGCGCATGAACAACATCTCGTTCTGGCTGCTGCCGCCGGCCTTCACCCTTCTGCTGCTGTCGATGTTCGTGCCAGGCCCGACCGGCGGCTTCGGCGTCGGCGGCGGCTGGACGATCTATCCGCCATTGTCGACATCCGGCCAGCCGGGGCCGGCCATGGACCTGGCGATCCTGGCGCTGCACATCGCCGGCGCATCCTCGATCCTCGGCGCGATCAACTTCATCACCACGATCTTCAACATGCGCGCGCCGGGCATGACGCTGCACAAGATGCCGCTGTTTGCCTGGTCGGTGCTGATCACCGCCTTCCTGCTGTTGTTGTCGTTGCCGGTGCTGGCGGGCGCCATCACCATGTTGCTCACCGACCGCAATTTCGGCACGGCATTCTTCGCGCCCGAAGGCGGCGGCGACCCGATCCTGTTCCAGCATCTGTTCTGGTTCTTCGGCCACCCGGAAGTCTACATCCTGATCCTGCCGGGCTTCGGCATCGTCAGCCACATCGTCTCGACCTTCTCGCGCAAGCCGATCTTCGGTTATCTCGGCATGGCCTACGCCATGGTGGCGATCGGCGCGGTCGGCTTCGTGGTCTGGGCGCACCACATGTACACGACCGGCCTGTCGCTCGACACGCAGCGCTACTTCGTGTTCGCGACCATGGTCATCGCGGTGCCGACGGGCGTGAAGATCTTCTCCTGGATCGCCACCATGTGGGGCGGGTCGATCTCCATGCGCACCCCCATGCTGTGGGCGATCGGCTTCATCTTCCTGTTCACGGTCGGCGGCGTCACGGGCGTGCAGCTCGCCAATGCCGGCCTCGACCGCTCCATGCACGACACCTACTACGTGGTCGCGCACTTCCACTACGTGCTGTCGCTGGGCGCGGTGTTCGCGATCTTCGCGGGCTGGTACTACTGGTTCCCGAAGATGACCGGCTACATGTATTCGCCGTTCATCGCGCGCTCGCACTTCTGGATCACCTTCATCGGCGTGAACCTGGTGTTCTTCCCGCAGCATTTCCTCGGCCTCGCCGGCATGCCGCGCCGCTACATCGACTACCCGGACGCGTTTGCCGGCTGGAACCTGGTGTCGTCCTACGGCTCCTATCTCTCCTTCATCGGCGTGTTCGTGTTCCTCTATGGCGTCTTCGAGGCCTTCTCCAAGAAGCGCGTCGCCGGCGCAAATCCGTGGGGCGAGGGCGCAACGACGCTGGAATGGCAGCTTTCTTCTCCGCCGCCGTTCCACCAGTGGGAACAGCTGCCGCGGATCAAGTAGGCGGCTTATACCGGAACCGCCGGCTCCTCGCCGGCGGTTTGCGGCAAACCGAATGAATGGACTTGAGTGCCAATGGCGCTGGTTGAAAACAACAGGCTGGACGACGCCGGCTTCCGGATTTCGGAAGCGACGGCCGCCGACTATGTCGCGCTGTTGAAGCCGCGTGTCATGTCGCTTGTCGTCTTCACCGCCTTTGTCGGCCTGGTCGCGGCGCCGGTTACGCTCAATCCGCTGCTGGCTGTCATTGCGATCCTCGCCATCGCCATCGGCGCCGGCGCCTCGGGCGCGCTCAACATGTGGTACGACGCCGACATCGACGCCGTGATGACGCGCACCGCCAACCGGCCGGTGCCTTCGGGGCGCGTGCGGCCGGGCGAGGCGCTGGCCTTCGGGCTCGTCCTTTCCGTGCTTTCGGTGCTCACCCTCGGCGTGCTGGTCAACTGGCTGTCGGCGTCGCTTCTGGCCTTCACCATCTTCTTCTACGTGGTCGTCTATACGATGTGGCTGAAGCGCTCGACGCCGCAGAACATCGTCATCGGCGGGGCCGCCGGCGCGTTTCCGCCTATGATCGGCTGGGCCGCCGCCACCGGATCGGTCGGCCTCGAAAGCGTCATCCTGTTCCTCATCACCTTCCTGTGGACGCCGCCGCATTTCTGGGCGCTGGCGCTGTTCAAATGCGAGGATTACGCCCGGGCCGGCATCCCGATGATGCCGAACGTCGTGGGCGCGGCCTCGACGCGCCGCCAGATCTTCGCCTATACGCTGCTCGTAGCCCCCGTCGGCGTCCTGCCCTGGTTCTTCGGCTTCACCTCGGCCGGGTATGGCCTTGTCGCGGCCGCGCTCGGCGCCGGTTTTATCTGGTATGCGTGGAACGTGCTCGCCATGCGCGACGGCGACCGCGCCATGAAGCCCGCCAAGGCTATGTTCGCTTATTCGCTGCTCTATCTCTTCGGCATCTTCGCAGCCTACCTGGCCGACAGCGTGCTCGCGCGCGCCTTGGCCTTGCCGGGAGCCTGAGCCATGAAGGACGACGAATTGGTCACGATGACCGAAAAGCAGAAGCGCGCCCGGCGCAGCCGTTCGATCGCGATCGGCCTCGCGCTCGCCGTGCTGGTGGTGCTTTTCTATTTCGCCACCATCGCCAAGTTCGGCCCGGCCATTCTCGACCGGCCGCTGTGAGGATGGGCATGAGCGGCAAGCAGGAAACGGTCGATCGGGGAGCGCAGCGGTCCAACAAGGTCGTCGCCGGCGTTTGCCTCGCTTTCTTCGGCGGCATGATCGGCATGTCCTACGCCGCCGTGCCGCTTTACGCGATGTTCTGCCAGATGACCGGCTATGGCGGCACGACGCAGCGCGTCGAGCAGTACGCCTACCGGATTCTAGACCGCGAGATCACCGTGCGCTTCGACGCCAACACGTCCGGCGGCCTGCCATGGGACTTCAAGCCCGCGGCGCGCGACGTGACGATGAAGATCGGCGAGACGGCGCAGGTCCACTATACCGCCCGAAACTTGTTCGACCGGACGACCTTCGGCCGCGCCAGCTTCAACGTCACGCCCGAAATGGCCGGCGCCTACTTCAACAAGGTCGAGTGCTTCTGCTTCACCGACACGACGCTGAAGCCCGGCGAGACGCTGGACATGCCTGTGGTGTTCTACGTCGATCCCGACATTGTCGACGTGCCGGAACTCAGGAACGTCAAGACGATTACGCTTTCCTACACATTCTTCCCCATCGAAGGGGAAAAGCCGGTGGCCGCTGCGCCGCGGGTTCAGACCGAAACGACAAACGACAATACCGACGGAAAAGCCGGGGGCTGACATGGCAGACGCGCACGCTAAACCGCAACACGACTATCACATCATCGATCCGAGCCCGTGGCCGTTCCTCGGCTCGATCGGCGCGCTGATAATGGCCATCGGCGGCGTCGCCTGGATGCAGTATCTGAAGGGCGGCGATTTCCCGATCTTCGGCGTCAACATCGCCAATCCGTGGCTGTTCTTCATCGGCCTCGTCATCGTGCTCTACACGATGTTCGGCTGGTGGTCGGACACCATCAAGGAATCGAATGAGGGCCACCACACGCGGGTCGTCTCGCTGCACCTGCGCTACGGCATGATCATGTTCATCGCCTCGGAGGTGATGTTCTTCGTCGCCTGGTTCTGGGCCTTCTTCGACGCCAGCCTGTTTCCCAACGAGGCCGCGCAGGTCGCCCGCACCGAATACACCGGGGGCGTGTGGCCGCCGCAGGGCATCGAGGTGCTCGATCCCTTCCACCTGCCGCTCTACAACACCGTGATCCTGCTGCTTTCGGGAACGACGGTTACCTGGGCCCACCACGCGCTCCTGCACGATGACCGCAAGGGCCTGGTCAACGGTCTGGTCCTCACGGTGGCGCTCGGCATCCTGTTCTCGATGGTGCAGGCCTACGAGTACATGCATGCGCCGTTCTCCTTCTCGGATTCGATCTACGGCGCGACCTTCTTCATGGCGACCGGCTTCCACGGCTTCCACGTGCTGATCGGCACTATCTTCTTGGCTGTCTGCCTGCTCCGCGCGATGCGCGGCGACTTCACGCCGCAGCAGCATTTCGGATTCGAGGCGGCAGCCTGGTACTGGCATTTCGTCGACGTGGTCTGGCTGTTCCTGTTCGCCTCGATCTATGTCTGGGGCTCGATGGGAGGCACCATCGTCCACGGCCATTGAGTGCGTCGACAAGCTTGGTGGGGGCGGCCGCGGCGACGCGGCCGCCTTCTCTTTTTCGGCGCAGTGCGGGATGATCCGGCCATGCGTCAGCTCCGTCCAACCCCGATCGGGATAAGCCAATGAATGACGATAAGGCGATCTGGCCTCCCGTCGAGCCGATAGCGGCCGGTATCAAGGGCCGCTGCCCGCGCTGCGGTGAAGGCCGGCTGTTCTCCGGCTTCCTGACGGTTGCGCCGCGCTGCGGCAATTGCGGCCTCGACAATTCCTTCGCCGACGCCGGCGACGGGCCGGCCGTCTTCGTCATCCTGGTCATAGGCTTCATCGTCGTCGGGCTGGCGCTGTGGATGGAAGTGTCGGTCAACCCGCCGCTCTGGCTGCACTTCATGCTCTGGATTCCGCTGACGATCGTGCTCAGTCTCGCCGGACTTCGCATCGCCAAGGGTATTCTGATCACGCTGCAATACCGCAACAAGGCAGCCGAGGGCCGGCTGGAGGGCAGGGAGTGACGCAGCGGGTCGATTCACGCGGATCGGTAGCTCTGCTGCTGGCGGTTGCTGCCTTCGGCTTCGCCACGCTTGTGTCGCTCGGCATCTGGCAGGTGCAGCGGCTTCAGTGGAAAGAGGCGCTGATCGCCAATATCGACCAGCGCATCGCTTCCGAGCCGAAACCCCTCGATGAAATCGAACGGCTTGTCCGCGAGGGCGGCGATGTCGATTATTGGCCGGTGGAAATTAGGGGGCAGTTCGCCCATTCCGGGGAAAGTTTCTTCCTGGCCACCCATGGCGGCCGGTCCGGCTGGTATGTTTATACACCGCTGCAAATGGCCGATCGCCGCTTCGTCTTCGTCAATCGCGGCTTCGTTCCTTATGACGGCAAGGACGCTTCCACGCGAGCGGAGGGCCAGGTTCAAGGCGAGACGGCCGTGCAAGGCCTGGCGCGCAGCGCGCCGTCGCAAAAGCCGTCGTCGCTCGTGCCTGACAACGACCCCGCCGCCGGCGTATTCCACTGGAAGGATCTGGCGGCGATGGCGAAAAGCCCGAATCTCCCGGCCGACGCTGAGGTGCTCCCCTTCTTTGTCGATGCGAACGCCGCGCCCAATCCGGGAGGCCTGCCGGTCGGCGGCGTCACCATCGTCCGCCTGCCCAACAGCCACCTGCAATATGCGGTCACCTGGTTCGGCCTGGCGCTCGCGCTCGCCGGCGTCGTCGGAGCTTGGCTTTGGGGACGGCGAAAGGCGGGGTGACGGCAAGGCAGACATTTGCGCCGCGGCCAGCGGCATATTATCCATCACGCAAATGCCGATCTGGTGTGCTATGGAGACAACTTGCGCTTACAACTGGAAAATGGATAGTGCGGCTATGGCGACAACAGACATCCTGCGCAATGCAGACCTGTTTGGAGTTGGCTCCTACACGATACAGGAGGCCGCTCGCCTCCTCCGCACGCCTGCTATCAACATCTCTCGGTGGATGAAAGGCTACAGCTACCGTCGTGGAGGGCAAGTATATACAAGCCATCCGCTTTGGAAAACACAGTGGCACACTAACCGCGAAGATCAGTTCGAACTCGGATTTCGAGACCTTATAGAATTGCGTTTTGTAAAGGTATTCACAGAAGCAGGTGTTGGTCTGCTCGCAATTCGCAATTGCCTGGATTTCGCTCGTGAGCTGGTAAAAGACGATCATCCATTCTCTACGCGACGATTTCGCACTGATGGAAAAACCATCTTCTTTGAGAGTGTCAAGCAAGTCGCCGATAAGAAGGAAATGCTCGACCTTAAGCGGCGGCAGTATGTCTTTGGTCAAATAATTGAACGAACGTTCAAGGACCTCGACATCGAGACAGATGCCGTTGCTCGCTGGCGCCCTTTCAATGGTAAGAATTCGATCGTGGTTGATCCGAACCGTTCGTTTGGACAACCTATCGCTGCTGAGTCGGGAGTTCCTACGATCGTTCTCGCGCAAGCCGTTGAGGCCGAAGGAAGTCAGGAGCGGGTCGCAAAACTGTTCGAAGTCTCGTTGGCGGCTGTGAGGGACGCAGTGCGCTTCGAGAGCACGCTCGGGACCGTGTGAAGGTCCTGATCGACGAGAATCTTCCTCCTGCGCTGGCAAAGGCGCTGCACGTACTTTTCAGCGGAGATCATGAAGTGGTCCACCTGCGTGCCCGTTTCGGGCCGGGCGTCAGTGACCGCGAGTGGATCGAGGAGCTTAGCGCTGAAGGACGATGGATCGTTATCTCCGGCGATCGACGGATCACCCGCAATCGCGTCGAATACGCCGCATTTCGTAAGTCTCGGCTCGTTGGTTTCTTTTTGTCTAAGGGTCTATACAAAGCTCCGCTCGTCAAACAGATGGAGCGCATCTTGGCGCTGTGGAGCGCAATGGAAACCCAATCCGGACTTGTAGCCGGCGGCGCTATGTTCATGCTCCCAATGAAGAGCACTAAGCTTGAACAGCTTAAATAAGCGATCCGGTTTGGGGTTAAGGAATCGTAGGTGACGATGCGCCGCCCTTGACAGGGAAGGGGTGCAGACCTCATTTCGGCACCATCGCACGCACCGGAACGACATGCTGAAGACATCCGTCAAATCGCCGCTGACCATCAGGCTCTGCCAGCCGCGCGGATTTTGCGCCGGCGTCGACCGCGCCATACAGATCGTGGTCCTGGCGCTGAAGAAATATGGCGCGCCGGTCTATGTCCGGCATGAGATCGTGCACAATCGCTATGTCGTCGAGGGCCTGCAGAATCTGGGCGCGGTGTTCATCGAGGAACTGGACGAGATCCCGCCCGACCACAGGCATTGCCCGGTGGTGTTTTCTGCACATGGCGTGCCGAAATCGGTGCCGGCGGACGCGCAGGCGCGGCAGCTCTTTTATCTGGACGCCACCTGCCCGCTGGTCTCGAAAGTGCACAAGCAGGCCATGCGCCACCAGCGTCTCGGCCGCCACGTGCTCCTGATCGGCCATGCCGGCCACCCGGAAGTGATCGGCACGATGGGGCAGTTGCCAGAGGGTTCGGTGACGCTGATCGAGACCGACGCCGACGTGCAGAGTTTTGTTCCGCAGGACCCCACGGCCTTGGGCTTCGTCACACAGACCACGCTGTCGGTCGAGGACACTGCAGGCATTGTCAGGGCGCTGCAGGAGCGCTTTCCGCAGATGATGGCTCCGTCTGCAGAATCGATCTGCTACGCCACCACCAACCGCCAGGAGGCGGTGAAGGAAACCGCGCCCGGCGCCGATCTCTTCCTGATCGTCGGCGCGCCGAACTCCTCCAACTCCATGCGGCTTGTCGAGGTGGCAGAACGCGCCGGTGCGAAAATGTCGCTTCTCGTGCAGCGCGCCTCCGAAATTCCGTGGGAGGAGATCGGCGAAATATCGACGCTGGGCCTGTCGGCGGGAGCATCCGCGCCGGAGATCATCGTCGACGAGATCATCGACGCCTTCCGCGCCCGCTTCGACGTTTCGGTCGAACTGGCGGTGACGGCGACCGAAACGGAGAATTTTCCGGTCATGAGCGCCTTGCGTGACGTCGAACTGACCGCGGCCGACATGGCTTTCGTCAACGGGACCGCGTGATGGCGGTCTATACCGACGTTTCCGAAAGCGAGCTCGAAGCGTTCCTGGCAGAATATTCCGTGGGCCAGCTCCTGTCCTACAAGGGCATCGCCGAAGGTTCGGAAAACTCCAACTTCCTGCTCCACACGACCAGCGGCGCCTATATCCTGACGCTCTATGAAAAGCGCGTCGACAAATCGGACCTGCCGTTCTTCCTCGGGCTGATGGAGCATCTGGCGCGGAAGGGCATATCCTGCCCGCTGCCGGTGCACCGGCGCGACGGCAGCGTCACCGGCACGCTCGCCGGCCGCACCGCGGCGCTGATCACCTTCCTCGAAGGCATGTGGATGCGCCGCCCGATCGCCGCCCATTGCCGCGAGGTCGGCAAGGCGCTGGCGGCGCTGCATCTTGCCGGCGCGGACTTTCCGCTGACGCGCCCCAATGCGTTGCAGATCGACGGCTGGCGCAAATTGTGGGACGGCTCGCACGCCCGCGCCGACGAGGTCGAGCCGGGCCTCGCCGCGGAAGTCGATGCGGATTTCGCCGAACTTAGCGAGAAATGGCCGAAAGACCTGCCGGCCGGCATCATCCATGCCGACCTCTTTCCCGACAATGTGTTCTTCCTCGGCGAGAAACTGTCCGGGCTGATCGACTTCTATTTCGCCTGCAACGATTTTTATGCCTATGACGTGGCGACCTGCCTCAACGCCTGGTGCTTCGAGAAGGATTTTTCCTTCAACCTGACCAAGGGAACCGCGCTGCTTTCCGGTTATCAATCGGTGCGGCCGCTGACCCCGGCCGAAAAGGATGCGCTGCCGATCCTGGCGCGCGGTTCGGCGCTGCGCTTCATGCTGACCCGGCTCTACGACTGGCTCACCATCCCCGACGGCGCGCTGGTGCAAAAGCGCGACCCAATGGAATATATCCGCCGGCTGCGTTTTCACCGGCAGATCAAATCGCCTTCGGAATACGGACTGAGATGACAAAAAGCGTGGAAGTTTTCACCGATGGAGCCTGCTCCGGCAATCCCGGTCCGGGCGGCTGGGGCGCGATCCTGCGCTTCAATGGCGTCACCAAGGAACTGTCGGGCGGCGAGGCCAACGCGACCAACAACCGCATGGAGCTGATGGCCGCGATCTCGGCGCTGGGCGCGCTGAAGGAACCCTGCGCGGTCGACCTCTACACCGACAGCAACTACGTCAAGGACGGCATCTCGGGCTGGATCGACGGCTGGAAGCGCAATGGCTGGAGGACGGCAGCCAAGCAGCCGGTGAAGAACGCCGAGCTGTGGCAGGCGCTCGACGAGGCGCGCAAACGCCACAAAGTCACCTGGCACTGGGTGCGCGGCCATGCCGGCCACCCCGAAAACGAACGCGCCGACGAACTCGCCCGCATGGGCATGGCGCCGTTCAAGCCGAAGAAGAAAAATCCGCTCGCCGAGCCGGCTTCCGCGACGTCCCCGATCGCTCCTCGAAGAGTCGCCAAGCCGACCCGGCGATAGAGCGGGAAAGGCCGGTTTTCCGGTCCTTTTTAGCCGGAAACAGGCGTGGCTCGGCGCACGAAAGGATTTGTGAACAAATTCCGACCCTCAGCGGGGCAGAGCAGGAGCCAAACCGTTCCATTTATTGAACAATTTGGCTGTTGATTCCGGCTGTGGGTCGGATTCTATCCACATCCCTGGGTAACCTAAAGCTGCTCCAGAATTCTTGCCGCGCCGCTGTCCACGGCCTGTCCCGGCTTACCCTCAAGGTTGAGAGCCGTGACCTTGCCGTCTTCGACGATCATGGAGAAACGCTTCGAGCGGACGCCCAAGCCGCCTGCGCTCATATCGGCATCGAGGCCGGCCGCGCGCACGAAATCGCCATTGCCGTCAGCCAGAAAAAGCAGCTTGCTTTCGCCGCCGCTGAAGCGCGCCCATGCGCCCATCACGTAGTGATCGTTGACCGAGACGACCGCGATCGAGTCGACGCCGCGCGCCTGGATTGCGCCGTGGTTTTCAAGATAGCCGGGCAGGTGATCGTTGCTGCAGGTGGGTGTAAACGCGCCGGGAACGCCGAAAAGCACCACCTTCCTGCCGGCGAAGATCTCGTCGGTGGTGATGTTTTTCGCGCCGTCGGCGGTCATTGTCTTGAAGGTCGCCTGCGGCAGCTTTTCACCGATCGAGATGGTCATCGCTTTTCCCTGGTCATGAATGTGGAGGCCGGAGCAGTACCCGACTATCGCGCCGACGGCAACGTGCCGGCGATCACATGAAGGGTATGCGCCCGCCTACCGCGCCGGCGTCGGTGACAAGCGTGTAGTGCAGTCCGTCGCCTGCGGGCACGCTGTCGGGGCGGGCGAGTATCTCCAGCGAAAACAAGGTCTTTCCTTCCTTTTCCACCCGCTCCGGCGTGCCGAACGCATAGCCGTCGGCGCCAGCAAGGAAAAATTCCGCGGACGCCGGATCGCCTGGGAATTTGGCCTCGACAATGAGTTTCGAGCCTTCCTCGCGGGCGGAACTCACGCCGAATTCCGGCTTGGCTGGCGCGGGCAGGGCGGCCAATGCCGCCGCGACGGCCGCCGTATCCTCCGGATTGTCCGGATCGCTTGCCGGATCGAGCGTCAGCCTGGTCTGCGCCGGAATGCAGATGCTTTCGCAGACGCCGAGAAACACATCGGCCTCGATGAGTGCGGCTTCCGCAGGCGATTTCAGCGTGAAAATAATCGGCAGGGCGACGGGCTCGTCGTAGCCGGCCCATTTGAAGCCGCCGTCATCATGGCGCTCGGGCACGGGGAAGGCGAACTCGGCTGACGTGATGTTCTCGCTGGCCGAAATGTCGATCTGCGGCGGCACGCCGGCATCGCCTGGATCGCGCCAGTAGGTTTTCCAGCCGGGCAGGAGATCGACCTCCAGCATGCCCTTCAGTCGCCCGGCCTCATCGGGCTTTCCGGCCGTGACCAGGCGGATGCGCCCGCCCTGCGTCTCGAACCAGTCGGACGACGAGGCCAGTGCCGAGAGCGGATTTGCTCCCAACAGAAACGCAAGGAAGGCGAGGGCGATGTTTCGCATGCGGCCGATTTGAGCGCTTGAGCAGGCTTTGGCAACCGGCAACCTTGTAGCCGGGAGTCATTTTTTTGTGACAGAGCGGCCCAATCCGGCGGCATTTGGGCCCGGACCTATCTTTCAACCGGGCCGGAAACGCGATAGGTTTGCGGCATGGACCTACTGCGGCAGAAAAAAACCGCGGCAAAGCGCGGGTTTCTCGACGACCAGTTCCTGATTGCCATGCCGGGCATGAAGGACGACAGGTTCACACGCTCAGTGATCTATGTCTGCGCACACAGCGATGAAGGCGCCATGGGCCTGATCATCAATCAGGCGCAGCAGATGCTGTTTCCCGACCTGCTGGTGCAACTCGGAATTTTGGACGAGCAGGAGGCGATCCGCCTTCCGCCTCCGGCGCGCGATTTCGTCATCCGCAATGGCGGCCCTGTCGATCGCAGCCGCGGCTTCGTGCTGCATACGGGCGACTATAAGGTCGATTCCTCGCTTCCGGTCTCGGGCGACATATGCCTGACTGCGACGGTCGACATATTGCGCGCCATTTCGCTTGGACGTGGCCCGCGCCGCGCGCTGATGGCGCTCGGCTATTCCGGCTGGGGCGCGGGGCAGCTCGAGCGGGAGATCGCCGACAATGGCTGGCTGACCTGCCCGGCCATTCCCGAATTCCTGTTCGACAGCGACATGGACCGGAAATACGACCGCATCCTCGCGTCGATCGGCGTCGACCTCGCCCATCTCAGCGTGACCGCCGGTCACGCCTGAGCGAGAGGATACTGCTCCTTCAGCATTCTGAGCACGGCATCGGCCGGGATTGGCGCGCCGAACATGTAGCTCTGCACGTATTCGCAGCCCATCTGGCGCAGCTCCAGCGCGTCGTTCTCGTCGGCGACGCCTTCGGCCACAACCGACATGCCGAGCTCATGCCCCATGCTGATCATCGATCTGAGCAGGACGGCCCGCTTGGGCGAGGCGTCGTCGATAAAGCTTCTGTCGATCTTGATGGTGTCGAAAGGGAAGCGTGTCAAATAGGCCAGCGATGAATAGCCGGTGCCGAAATCGTCGAGCGACAGCCCGATGCCGAGCTTCTTCAGCTTCGACAGGACGTGCGCGCTCTGCTCCGGATTGTCCATGATCAGGGATTCGGTCAGTTCGAGCCGGAAGCAGCGGGCCTTCAGATTCGCCCGCGCGATCACCGAGCGCACGTCGCTGACCAGGTCACGGCGGATGAGCTGCCGGCTGGAGAGATTGACCGACACGGAGAGCGGCGCGTCACCGATCTGCTTCTGCCATCCGGCCAGGTCGTCGGCGGCTCGCTGCATGGCAAACAGGCCAAGCTGCACGATCAGTCCGCAGCTTTCCGCGACGGGAATGAAGTCGGAAGGCGGGATCGAACCGCGGCGCGGATGCTCCCAGCGCAAAAGCGCCTCGAAGCCAGCCACCGACCGGTCCTCCAGGCGCACGATCGGCTGGTAGGCAAGGGTGAATTCGCGGCGCTCGACAGCCCGGTGCAGGTCGGACTCGAGCTGCAGGCGATCAGTGCCGACAGAGCGGAAGGCAGGGCGGAACGGCTCGATCCGGTCGCCGCCGAAGCGCTTGGCCTGATGCATCGCAAGCTCGGCGTCCTTGACCATGTCCTCGGCCGAGGCTTGCGCCGACGTCCAGGTGATGAGGCCGATAGACGCGGTGAGCACGATTTCGCGCTTGGCGAAGTTGATCGGGGTGCGGATCGCCTGCTTGATGCTGTCGGCGACGGCTGCGATGCGGGCAGGATCCTGCTCCGACAGGAGCATCAGTGCGAACTGGTCTCCGGCGAAGCGCGACAGCGAATCCATGGGCTTCAGGAGCCGATGCAACCGGCGCGCGATGGTCAGCAGGATGGTGTCGCCGGCCGAAATGCCCAAGCCTTCATTGACCTGTTTGAAACGGTCGATGTCGATCACGAATACGGTCGGGCGGACTTTCTCTTCCGTCTTGGCGATCGAGATGACCGCCTCAAGCCGGTTCATGAAAAGCTCGCGATTGGGCAGGCCGGTCAGATTGTCATGCACCGCATCGTGCAGCAAGCGCTCTTCGGATTTCTTCTGCTCGGTCACGTCGACCAGCGTGCCGACGCAGCGGATGACCTCTCCGTCCGACCCGACGACCGGCCGGGCGCGCAAGGCGAACCAGTGGTAGTGGCCGTCGGCGCCGCGCAGCCGGAAATTCTGCGCCACCCGTCCGCGCCGGTGCTCCAGCACGACGTCGAGCGTGGTGCGGAAACTGTCGCGGTCGTCGGCATGCAGGACCGGCAGCCAGTTGCGGGCGGGGCCGCCGAGGCTGTTCGGGGTCAGGCCGAGCTGGATGCTGACATCGGGCCGCGTCACCACGCGGTCGCGCAGCACGTCCCAGTCCCAGACGATGTCGCCGGAGCCTGAGACGGCGAGCGCCTGCCGCTCCAGGTCGCTGAACAGACCCTGGTGCAGCGCCCCGCCGGCAAAGGCGTGCTGGATGACGGTGAAGCCGATGAGCAGGATGATCAGGATAAGCCCGCCGCCCAGCGCCGGCTGGACGATATCGTTGTCGAGCATGCCGGTAACGGTCATCCAGGAGGCGGTGAGCCAGGTCAGCACCATGACCCAGCTCGGCACCAGCATGATGGCGCGGTCGTAGCCCTGAATGCCGAGAAAGACGATGAGGCCGAGCCCGGTGAGCGCGATGGCTGCGAAGGACAGCCGCGCAATGCCCGCCGCCACGGCGGGGTCGATGACGGCCACGCCAGCCATCAGGAACAGACCAAAGATCCAGACGAATGCGCCGTAGCTGAAATGGCCATGCCAGCGGTTGAGATTGAGATAGGCGAACAGGAACACCACGAAAGTCGCCGCGAGGCCGATTTCGGCCCCGGCGCGCCAGATCTGCTCGTTGCCTGGCGAGACTTCGATGACCTTGTTGAGGAAGCCGAAATCGACGCTGATATAGGCCAGCACCGCCCATGACAGCGCCGCCGTCGCCGGAAACATGGAGGTGCCCTTAACCACGAAAAGGATGGTCAGGAACAGCGCCAGGAGCCCGGCAATGCCGATAACGATGCCGCGGAACAACGTATAGGAATTGACCGTGTCCTTGTAGGATTCGGGCTCCCACAGATAGACCTGCGGCAGCTTGGGCGAGGCGAGCTCGGCGATGAACGTCACCACCGCGCCGGGATCGAGCGTGATCTGGAACACGTCGGCGTCGGGGCTCGCCTGCCGGTCGAGCGCGAAGCCCTCGCTGGGAGTTATAGCGGCAATACGGCTCGAGCCGAGATCGGGCCAGAACACGCCCGAATCGACCAGCCGGAAATGCGGCGCGACGATCAGTCGGTCGAGCTGCTGGTCGGTGGTATTGGCGAGCGCGAACACCGCCCAGTCACCGGTAGAGCGTTCGTCATTGGCCTCGACCTCGATGCGCCGCACGATGCCGTCTGGGCCGGGCGCTGTCGAAACCTGAAAATTCTCGCCCTGATTCCGGTAGATCTCGACCGCGCCGGACAGATCGAGCGCGATGTCGTCGCGCGCGATCTTGATAGGCTCGATCGCCGAGGCGGGAGAGAGGGCGAACAGCACCGCCAATGCCGCAACGGCAAAGACCAGCAACGCGCCGCTCCTGAAGAAATTCGCCAACAATCAGCCCTTTGTTCGTTCGCCGAGCTGATCGTCCGCGATCAGGGCGTAGAGGTAGTGGTCCTGCCAGATGCCGTTGATCCTGAGATAGGATCGCAAAAGTCCTTCACGCTGGAATCCGGCTTTTTCAAGCACGCGTATCGAGCGCTTGTTGTCGGGGATACAGGCCGCCTCGATCCGGTGCAACCTCATCGTATCGAAGGCGAAGCGAGAAACCAGCCTGAGCGCTTCGAGCATGTAGCCCTGGCCGGCGAACTGCTCGCCGATCCAGTAGCCGATCTGGCCGGATTGCGCGACGCCATGGCGGATATTGGCGAGCGTGATGCCGCCGACGAGCTTGCCGCCGCCGGTCTCGAAGATGAAGAAGGCGGCGGCCGATCCTTGCGCGAAATCCGCCCGGTAACGCCCGAGCCGCTGCCGCCACGCCCCGCGCTCGAGTTCGTCGGCCGGCCAGCGCGGTTCCCAAGGCTCAAGGAAGCGCCGGCTTGCGGCGCGCAAGGCGGCCCACTCGCGGTAATCGGCCGCGACCGGCATTCGGAGCATGACGCGCTCGCCTTTCAGCGCCGGATATTCGCGGCGGAAAAAGGGAAGCGAAAACATTGCTTGCGCGGAAAGTCAGACCGCGAGTTTGCGGATACCGGGATCGCTTCCGGTAAGCGCCTCGCGGATCGCCTCATAGGGCGCCAGCGTACCGACCGGCCCGACCGCGGTGACGGTCGGCTTGGTCGAAAACAGCCGCGACGACAGATCCCTCAGCCGCTCGACCGTAAGCGCCGAAAGCCGTTCCATGAGCTCGTCCTTGCCGATCGGCCGGCCGAACAGCAGCATCTGGCGGGCGATTTGCGAGGCGCGGCTGGCGGGACTCTCGGCTGACATGATCAGGCCGGCGCGGTATTGCGCGCGGGCCCTGTCGAGTTCCTCCTGCAGGATCTCGTCGCCGGATTTCTGCAGTTCCGAAATGATCACGGGAACCAGCTCGGCTATGTCGCTCTGGCCGGTGGCGGCATGAACGCCGAAAATGCCGGTGTCGGAAAATCCCCAGTGGAAAGCATAGACCGAATAGCAGAGGCCGCGTTTCTCACGCACCTCCTGGAACAGCCGCGAAGACATGCCGCCGCCGAGGATCATCGACAGCACCTGCGAGGCGTAGAAGTCGCGCACATGATAGGCGCGGCCTTCGAAGCCGAGCACGATCTGCGCGTCCATGAGGTCGCGCTGCTCGCGAAAATCTCCGCCGACATATTGCGCATATTGCGGCAGCACGCTGTCGGACTTCGACCGGAAGGTTCCGAGCCGCTTCTCGACTTCCCGGACAAACACGTCGTGCTTGATGTCGCCGGCCGCCACGACGACCATGTCGTCGGCGCCGTACTGCCGCTCCATGAAGGCGTGAAGCTGGGCGGAGGTGAAGGATTTGACGGTTTCCGGAGTGCCGAGGATGGAACGGCCGATGGTCTGGTGGCGGTAGGCCGTCTCGGTGAAGCGGTCGAAGACCACGTCGTCCGGCGTATCGTGGGCGGCGCCGATTTCCTGCAGGATCACATGCTGCTCGCGCTCGAGTTCGTCCGGATCGAATTCGGAATCCTGGAGGATGTCGGAGAGGAGATCGATGGCGAGCGGCGCGTCGTCGGCGAGCACGCGAGCGTAGAAGGATGTCGTCTCAACGCTGGTGGCGGCGTTGATTTCGCCGCCAACGTCCTCGATTTGCGAAGCGATCTCGAAGGCGCTTCTCGTGCTGGTCCCCTTGAACGCCATGTGTTCGAGGAGGTGAGCCATTCCATGTTCGTCATCGCGTTCGTTGCGGGCCCCGGATTTGACCCACACGCCCAATGCGACGGATTCGATGCTTGGAAGGGTTTCGGTGGCGACTGTCAGGCCGTTCGACAGACGGCTTACCTCAACACCCATATAGATACTCCCTAACGCGCCGCCCGCGTGAGGCGGCCAATATGATCTTCCACCGATTTAAGGTCGGATGGCAACACCGTGTACATTTCTTCACGCTCCATCAGCCCCGAGAGCCATTCAGGCAGCGCGGGCGTGACACCACAGGCTTCCTTTACGGCGGACGGAAACTTTGCCGGATGCGCGGTCCCCAAGACAATCATAGGCACATCGCCCGCCGCATGCAAATTGGCGACATGCATGCCGGTAGCGGTATGTGGATCGAGCAGGTAGCCGCTGCCGGCGAGCGTGGCCCGGATCGTCGCGGCGGCCTCGCCCATCGAAGCGCGGCCTGCGTCGAACTCGGCGCGTATCGAGGCCAGCGCTGCTTCGCCGATGGTGAAGGCGCCCGACTGTTTCAGGCTGCCCATGTAGCGCCGGACCGAGACCGGATCGCGGCCGGACGCCTCGAAAAGCAGCCGCTCGAAATTGGACGAGACCTGGATGTCCATCGACGGCGAGGTGGTCGCGACGACGCCGCCCATCCGGTATTCGCCGGTTTCGAGCGTGCGGACAAGGATGTCGTTGTCGTTGGTGGCGATCACCAGGCGCTCGATGGGCAGGCCCATGCGCTTGGCCGCATAGCCGGCGAAAATGTCGCCGAAATTGCCGGTGGGCACCGTGAAGGAAACGGGCCGATCCGGCGCGCCGAGCGACAGCGCGGAGGAGAAATAATAGACGATCTGGGCCATGATGCGGGCCCAGTTGATCGAGTTGACGGCCGACAGCGAGACGCGATCACGGAAGCCGTGGTCGTTGAACATGTCTTTGACCAGGTTTTGGCAATCGTCGAAATTGCCTTCGATGGCGAGCGCATGGACGTTCGAGGCGGTGGAAGTCGTCATCTGCCGCTGCTGTACGGGCGAGACGCGCCCATGCGGGAACAGCACGAACATGTCGGTGCGATCACGGCCTGCAAAGGCATCGATCGCCGCGCCGCCGGTATCGCCGGAGGTGGCAGCGCCGATCGTGGCGCGCTGGCCGCGTTCGGCCAGCACATGGTCCATCAGCCGCGCCAGCAACTGCATCGCCACATCCTTGAACGCCAGTGTCGGCCCGTGGAAAAGCTCGAGGACGAAGGCGTTCGAGTCGGTCTGGACCAGCGGGCAGATCGCCTCATGGCGGAACGTGGCGTAGGCCTCGCGAACGATTTTCGCGAACACCGCGTCTGGGATTTCGCCGCCCAGGAACGGAGTGAGCAGTCTGATCGCCAGGTCGGGATAGGCAAGGCCGCGCATGGCTCGGATCTCGGCCTGGCTGAACTCCGGCCACCGGTCGGGAATATAAAGTCCGCCATCGCGCGCCAGTCCGGCAAGCACCGTGTCCGAAAAGCCGAGTGCGGGCGCTTCCCCGCGGGTGCTGACATAGCGCATCGTCATCCGTCCATTGTGGTGACCGCCAGACGCCGGGCGGCAAGCCTGTGAAAATCCGCGCCCGTCAGTCGCATTTTTGCCGCGCGGTTGCTATAGACGGCCTGCGTTTTGAAGGGGATGTGCGGCATATGGAGTTTCGATTGAACAATAGTCGTTTTATCAAGGGGTTCGCATTTTCCGGCTTTATCCTTGCCGTCGCGGGTTGCCAATCGGGCGACAACGGCAACGTCCTGAACGTCGGGGGAAACAACAAGGCCGCGGCCGAGCCAAAAGTGCTCGAAAGCGAACTGCGCGCCTATTGCCCGCTGGTGACGCTGCGCGAAGGCACCGCCTATTTCAATACCTACGCCAAGGGCGGCCAGGACGATCCGACCAAGGTGCTCTATCAGGCTTCCATCACCGACGTGACCCGCACCTGCAGCAACGCCGGCGGAACGATGACTATCAATGTGGCGGTCGCCGGCAAGGTTGTCCCGGGCCCGGCCGGAGCGCCGGGCAATGTCACCATGCCGATCCGCGTCGCGGTCATCCGCGGCGACGAAGTGCTTTACTCGCAACTGCACAAGCACCAGGTCGCGGTCGGCCACGCCTCCGCCGCCACGCAGTTCGTCTTCAACGACCAGAGCGTCAGCTTCCCGGCCCCGCAGGGAACGGATGTGCAGGTTTTCGCCGGCTATGACGAAGGCCCGCCGAAGAAGCAGCAGTAAGCGGCCGTTCGATAATTCCACTCTGGCGGGCATCTGACGCAGGTTACGCGTCCGACCATTCCGACAGCGCCAGGAGCACGCTGCGGAAATCCGCCCAGCGGCGGATGACGGTCTCGGCGCCGGCTTCTGTCAGCACGTCGGCGTGACCCGGGTAACTGTGCGCCGCGCCGGTAAAGCCGATGACGCGCATGCCGGCGGCCTTGGCGCCGGCAATGCCGTGGACCGAATCCTCGATGACGAAAGTGTTCGCCGGGTCGGCGTTCATCGAGGCCGCGGCATGCAGGAAGACGTCCGGCGCCGGCTTCGGCTTCATCACCTCCTTGCCGCACGAGGAGAAGACGCTACCGTTGAAGAGCGGCAGAAGCATCGTTTTCGTCAGCATGATATCGAGCCGCTCGGGCTTCGAATTGGAACAGATGCAGCGCTTGCCCGAAACCGCGGCGACCGCCTCGCGCGCGCCTTCGATGATGCGGACCTCGGCCTGAAGGCGACGGTCGACCAGTTCCTCCGCGCGGCCGATCAGCGATGCCTGGAAGGGGATCTGCGACTGCTCCTCGATGCGCAGCATGATGTCCTTGAAGGTCAACCCGGCATAGACTTCCGACAGTTCTTCGCCGGAAATCTCGTAGCCGGCTTCGGTCAAAAGCTCGGCTTCGACACGCGCGGCGATGACTTCCGAATCGACGAGAACGCCGTCGCAATCGAAAATGACGAGATCAGGCTGGGTCATGGCAATCCGGAAAAATTGGGGAAACAACGCCGAAGGCGGTCGCGGCGCGGCATACACCATCATCGCCGCGACGGCAAATTCCGGACCCGCTTCATTAAATATTTACGCGAAACGGTAACCATAACGGGGTGTAAACAGTAACTCGTATTCCGGGTATCTCAATGTCAGCCGTGCGTTCTCTCGCCGAACTTCGCCCCCAGCCGCAAAAGGCCAACTGGCTCGACACGATCATGAAGGGCGACTGCGTCGCGGCGATGGACCGGCTTCCGGAAAAATCCGTCGACGTGGTGTTTGCCGACCCGCCCTACAATCTGCAGCTCAACGGCGATCTCCACCGCCCGGACCAGTCGAAGGTCGACGCCGTCGACAATGACTGGGATCAGTTCGACAGCTTCGCCGCCTATGACGCCTTTACCCGCGCCTGGCTGCTTGCGGCGCGCCGCGTCCTGAAGCCGAACGGCACGATCTGGGTGATTGGCTCCTATCACAACATCTTCCGCGTCGGCTCGACGCTGCAGGATCTCGGCTTCTGGATCCTGAACGACATCGTCTGGCGCAAGACCAACCCGATGCCCAATTTTCGCGGCCGCCGCTTCCAGAACGCGCATGAGACGCTGATCTGGGCGTCTCGCGACCAGAACGCCAAGAGCTACACGTTTAACTACGATGCGATGAAGGCGGCCAATGACGACGTGCAGATGCGCTCCGACTGGCTGTTTC
Organism: Allomesorhizobium camelthorni; assembly: GCF_011045125.1. GTDB lineage: Bacteria > Pseudomonadota > Alphaproteobacteria > Rhizobiales > Rhizobiaceae > Allomesorhizobium > Allomesorhizobium camelthorni. Next base: position 25,204 of record NZ_JAAKZF010000016.1, read on the forward strand.
CGATCTGCACCGGGGCCGAAAGGCTGAAGAACGACAATGGCGACAAGCTGCATCCGACGCAGAAGCCGGAAGCGCTGCTGGCCCGCGTGATGCTGGCCTCGACCAAGCCGGGCGACGTGGTGCTTGATCCCTTCTTCGGCTCCGGCACCACCGGCGCGGTCGCCAAGCGCCTCGGTCGCCATTTCGTCGGCATCGAGCGCGAACAGGATTATATCGACGCCGCCAATGAACGCATTGCCGCTGTGACGCCGATGGACGACGCCGATTTGACGGTGCTCTCCGGCAAGCGGGCCGAGCCGCGCGTGGCCTTCGTCAGCCTGATCGACGCCGGCATCATGAAACCGGGCACCGTGCTTTACGACGCAAGAAAACGCTTCGCCGCGAAAGTCCGGCCGGACGGCACGCTGGCCGCCGGCTCAACGGCAGGCTCAATACACCGGGTCGGAGCCGAACTGCAGGGGCTCGACGCCTGCAATGGCTGGACCTTCTGGCATTACGAGCGCAATGGCGGCCTGACCCAGATCGACGAACTGCGCCGCATTGCCCGCCTCGGCATGGAGCGCGCGGGTTAGGTTCTCGTGAGCTAATCAGGTTTACCGATGGGCCGGGCTCCAGTCACCGGCTGATCCCGAAACGCTCGAGGTCCTCCTCGAGCGTTTTGGCATTCTGGAACAGCACGGCCTGCCAGCCGGCAGCCTTCGCGCCATCGACGTTCTTCTGGCTGTCGTCGATGAAGATCGTGGCTGAAGGGTCGAGGCCGAAGGCGGCGGCATGGTGGTCGTAGATGCCGCGTTCAGGCTTGATCATGCCAATCTCGCCGGAAACCGTAGTGCCGCGCGGACGGTCGAGAAACGGGAAGCGCTGGCGTGCTTCACGGAACGTGTCGGCGGCGAAATTGGTCAACATCGTAACATCGTGGCCGTCATCGATAAGCCTCTCCATGACATGAACGCTGTCTTCATAGGCGTACGGGACCATTTCGTGCCAATGAAGGCGGAAATTGCGGATGTTATCGGCGTGGTCCGGATGGGCGTCGATCAGAAGCTGCTCGGCTTCCTCCCAGGTCCGTCCGCGGTCCTGTTCGATGTTCCAGTCGTGCGTGCAGATATTGTCGAAGAACCAGCGGCGCTCTTCCGGGTCTGGAATGAGCCTGCTGAACGGCAGATCGGGATCGTAGTGCAGCAGTACCTTGCCTATGTCGAAGACGATATGTCGGATTTCGCTCATACATGCCTCGCTGGATTGTCGCGTCGCGCCCTGGTCGCGCCGGGTATCGCAGCCTCGATTACCTTTTTCATGACGGTCGGCAAGGCCTCGCCGGAAATTCCCGCTGCCGGCGACCAGCGATGGCCGGCAGGCGCCGCTTTGTCGCCGGCGCTGGCGCGGTAGACATGGAGCTCGAGTGCGAAATGCGTGAAGACATGCGCGATACTGCCGGCGTGCTGCCAGTCGGCGGCGAATGGGGCGGATTTTGCGCTGGTATCGCCGTCGATGCGCGCCGTCCAGCCGGTTGTCGGGACTTCGCTCATGCCGCCGAGCAGCCCCTTGTCCGGGCGCGTGCGCAGAAGGATCGCGCCATCGTTCCGGATGGCGACGAAGGCAGCGCCGCGCCGCCTTGGCTTTTCGGTCTTTTCGGCACGGGCCGGCAGCAATTCGGGATCGCCGGAGAGGATAACGCGGCAATCTTCCCGGATCGGGCAGAGCATGCAGCGCGGCCGCCGGGGTGTGCAGATCGTCGCACCGAGATCCATCATTGCCTGCGCGAAGTCTCCGGGACGCGCGGCCGGAACCAGCTTTTCGACGCTGGCGCGTATCTCCGGCTTCGCCTCGGGCAATGGCGTGCGGATTTCGAACAGCCGCGTTATGACGCGCTCGACATTGCCGTCGACGACCGCCGCCGGGCGGTTGAATGCGATCGCCGAGATTGCCGCCGCCGTATAGGCGCCGATGCCGGGTAGCTTGCGCAATTCGTCTTCGGTGCCGGGGAAGCCGCTGGGAAAGGTCGCTACGATATCGGCACAGGCTTTCAAATTGCGGGCGCGAGAATAATAGCCGAGCCCAGCCCAAGCCTTCATGATGTCTTCGTTTTCAGCGGCCGCAAGCGCTTTGACGTCCGGCCATTTTTCCAGAAATGCGCGGAAATACGGCTTGACCGCCTCGACGGTCGTCTGCTGCAGCATGATCTCGGAAAGCCAGACCCGGTAGGGATCGGGCCGCCCGCCCGACGCAAGATCGCGCGGCGCCAGGCGCCAGGGCAGTTCGCGATGGTTGGCGTCATACCAGTCGAGCAAGCGGCTGGCGATGTTGGGCACAGGCAATATGGTCATCGACAGTCTACGCAGCTATGTCCACAGCCATTTCCGCCGTGATGCGCGACCACGGCACGCTTATCTTTCCGTCGGCTCGCTCGATCAGGCCGGCATCGATGAGCGCCGTCACGTCGGCATGAACGCCGCGATAGTCGCGTGCGAGCAGTTGCGACAACGCACGGATCGACGAAGGGCCATTCGCCCGCAATGTCCGAAGAAGTGTCCAGCGGTTGGGGGTCAACACCTTCAACAGCAGTTCCATGCTTTCGAAGGAAATGGAGGCGGACTCGGCCGCGCGATCGCCAGCGTCGAGACGCTTGGCCATTTCCAAAGCACTGTTGAAGAAATCGTCCACGCTTTCGATGTGAATCCTAACCTCGCTCATGCTTGATCTCCTTTTTCACATCGTTCCAAAAATCGGCAACCAACTGTTCCATCGTCACGAAAGCATACGACTCTTCCCGGTCGCGGTAGTGGCGGTGATCGCCTTTTCCTGTCTCATTGTCGTAGCCGATGATCCGCTCGCCCTTGCGCCCGTAGAAGAGCGAGTATTTCAGGCCATGCGGACGCTCGTCGGTCTGGTGGGGCAATTTCCAGATCCTGATCTGGACGATCATGCCATTGGCCAGGTCAAGTCTTCGATTTTGAAGGAGTATGGCCTGCCGCCTCATATGTAAGTCATGACATATGTCGTAGCAACCATCAATTCCTCATACCGTATGGTCGTTTTCGTGCTGGGCTTGGTGCTCTATTCGGATAGAACTATCCACGGATCAATCGCGACAGAGGAGACGCATATGGCAGGGAAAAGGCCGAACGGCTATCCTGTTCCGGTCAGCGATCTCGCCTCGGAAATCCTCGATCCGGTGCTGCGCAAGCGAGCCGGCATTTCGGTCGGCCTCGTCCAGTCCTGGGAAGAGATCGCCGGGCCGCGCCTGGCGCAAAACACGCGGCCGGAAAAAATCCAGTGGCCGCGGCGCATGCATGAAGACGATCCGTTCGAGCCGGCCGTCCTCGTCATCGCCTGCGAAGGTGCGGCGGCCCTGCATCTCCAGCACGAGACCGGCGAAATCATCAGCCGCGTCAACGCGTTTCTCGGATTCAACGCGATAGGCCGCATCCGCATAGTGCAGAAGCCGCTCTCGTCGAAAGCAGGCGCTCCCAAACCTCGCCCTCGGCCTCTGACCGCGGGCGAAAAGGCCAGATTGTCGGGCACAGTCGAAAAAATCGAGGATGCCGGGCTTCGCGCTTCGCTCGAAAGGCTCGGCGCCACGATCGTCGGGACCAGGAAATAACCTCCCGCAACTCGCGGTTTCGTGATCGCAGTTCCGGTTTTCCCGATTGGATTGGGGACTGCGATGCCTTATTTCGCGCGAAGTCTCGCTTTCTGGTGCATTCGCATCGCAACATCCCAACAGCAGCCAGGTGATTCGCATGATCCGTTCCATTCCGCGCAGGACCGTCCTCTCTTCGCTGGTCGCGCTTTCGGCTGCTTTTGCGCTGGCCGCGTGCAGCGACAGCGGCGAGGACAAGGCGGCGGAAGCGGCAAAGCCCGCCGAGCCGGCAGCGCCTGCTGAAACCGCTGCTCCCGCCAAGCCGGCGGTCGCCGCGCCCCCTTCGCAGGGCACGGTCGACATGGCCAAGCTGCTCGAAGCCGGCGCGCTGCCGGAAAAGAGCCTCGGCAAGGAGGATGCGCCGGTCACAATCGTCGAATACGCCTCGATGACCTGCAGCCACTGCGCACGGTTCCACGAGACGACGTTTCCGGCGCTGAAGGAAAAATACATCGACACCGGGAAGGCGCGGTTGATCTTGCGCGAATTCCCGTTCGACCCGCGCGCCGAAGCAGGCTTCATGCTGGCGCGCTGCTCCAACGACAACTACTTCGCCATGGTCGACGTGCTGTTCAAGCAGCAGGAAGCCTGGGCAGGCGTCGAAAACGCCAAGGAAGCGCTGCTGCAGATCTCCAAGCTCGCCGGTTTTTCACAGGAGTCGTTCGAGGCCTGCTTGACGGACCAGAAGCTTCTGGAGGATGTGAGAGCGGTGAGGGCCCGTGGCGAAGCTGATTTCAAGGTCGACTCCACGCCGACCTTCTTCATCAACGGCAACACCTATAAGGGGGCAATGTCGATTGAGGAAATGTCGGCGATTATCGACGGCATGCTCTGATCTTTGTGCAGCTCTGGGGTGCAATGACCCCGGCCTGGCTGTGCGTGTCTGGCTGCGCCGATGAGATTTTCCCGGCTCCGCCTGCTCGGCTTCAAATCCTTCGTCGAACCCGGCGAGTTCGTCATCGAACGCGGCCTGACCGGCGTGGTCGGACCGAATGGCTGCGGCAAGTCCAATCTCGTCGAGGCGCTGCGCTGGGTGATGGGCGAAAGCTCGTACAAGAACATGCGCGCGTCGGGCATGGACGATGTGATCTTCTCGGGTTCCGGCACGCGTCCGGCCCGCAACACCGCCGAAGTGACGCTGTTCCTCGACAATAGCGACCGCACCGCGCCCGCCGCCTTCAACGATGCCGACGAATTGCAGGTCTCGCGCCGTATCGAGCGTGAGGCCGGATCCGTCTATCGCATCAACGGCAAGGAGGCGCGCGCCAAGGACGTGCAGCTTCTGTTTGCCGACCAGTCCACCGGCGCTCGCTCTCCCTCTATGGTCGGGCAGGGCCGCATCGGCGAACTGATCCAGGCCAAACCGCAGGCGCGCCGCGCGCTTCTGGAAGAGGCGGCCGGCATCTCCGGCCTGCACACCAGGCGTCATGAGGCGGAACTTCGGCTGCGCGCGGCCGAGCAGAACCTCGAGCGGCTGGACGATGTCGTCGGCGAGCTCGAAAGCCAGATCGATAGCCTGAAGCGGCAGGCGCGGCAGGCCTCGCGCTTCAAGAATTTGTCGGCGGACATCCGCAAGGCCGAGGCGATCCTTTTCCACCTGCGCTGGACGCAGGCCAAGGCGCAGGAAGGCGAGGCGCGCTCCGCACTTGCGGCTGCGACATCGCTGGTTGGCGAGCGCGCGGCGGCCCAGATGAATGCCGCCAAGGAACAGGCGGTCGGCGCGCACCATCTTCCCGAACTGCGCGAGGCGGAAGCCGCAGCCGCGGCTGTGTTCCAGCGCCTGTCGATCGCCAAGGCGCAGATCGAGGAGGAGGCAGGCCGGGTCCGCACGCGCCAGGCCGAACTCGACCGCCGCCTGCAGCAGCTAGACGCCGACATCGCTCGCGAAGAGCAGATGGTGCGCGACAATGCCGATATTCTGGCGCGGTTGTCGACGGAAGAAGCGGGGCTGAACGCCGAAAATGAAGGCGCGGCAGAGCGCGAGATCGCGACACGGGCGGCTTTCGAGGAAGCGGCGGCGACGCTGGCGCTGAGCGAAGGCGCGCTGTCCAAGCTGACCGCCGAACGGGCGGAGGCGGCTGCCGCGCGCAACCAGATCGAGCGCGCTTTGCGCGAGACGGCGGAACGCCGCGACCGTTTTTCCCGCCAGCTTGCCGAGATCGACCGGGAGACGGGCGACATAGAAGGCAAGATCGCCGGGCTGGCTGACCCTGCCGAGAAGAAAATCCTGGCCGACGAGGCGCAGGCGGCGCTCGATCGCGCCGAGGGCATCGCGACTGCCGCCGAGAAATCGGTCACTGGGGCGCGGCTTGCCGAAAACGCCGCGCGCCCGCCGCTGCAGGAAGCCAGGGCCGAATTGGCGCGAATCGAGACGGAAGCGCGCACGCTGGCGAAAATCCTGAACGCCGCGAGCGGCGATCTGTTTCCGGCGGTGCTGGAGCAGATCAGCGTCGAACGCGGCTTCGAGACGGCGCTGGGCGCCGCGCTGGGCGAGGATCTCGACGCGGCGCTGGACCGCGGCGCGCCTGTGCATTGGGGCGAGAGCGAGCCGGCCGCCGGCGACCCGGCATTGCCGGAAGGCGTGCGGAGCCTCGCAACGGTGGTGCGGGCGCCGCGTCAGCTAGCGCGGCGGCTGGCGCAGATCGGCATCATGGACAAAGCTGACGGTGCGAGGCTGCAAGGATTGCTGGCGCCCGGCCAGCGGCTGGTCAGCCGCGAGGGCGCACTTTGGCGCTGGGACGGCCTGACCGCGAGCGCGGATGCGCCGACGGCCGCTGCCCAGCGCCTCGCCCAGAAGAACCGCCTTGCCGAACTCGATGCCGAAGCGGTCGCTGCCACTTTGAAAGTCCGCGGTGCCGAGGAAACGCTGGCGCGGGCCGAAAGCGCCGTGCGCCAGAAGACCGAGGCCGAGCGGATGTCGCGGCAGGCCTGGCGCGACGCCCAGCATGCCGTGGGCGCAGCCCGCGATGCGCTGGCGCGGGCCGAGAAGGCGGCGGGCGAACTCTCGAGCCGTCGGGCCGCACTCGCCGAGGCGCGCACGCGTATCGCGGAAAGCCATGCCGAGGCCGAGAATGCGTTCGGCGAGGCGCAGGCTCAGCTCAACGCGGCGCCTGATCTTTCAGAGTTGCAGGCGCGGCTCGACCAGGCGTCGGGTCATGTCGGCCGCGATCGTTCCGCGCTTGCCGACGCCCGCGCGGTCCATGAAGGGCTGAAGCGCGAGGCCGAACAGCGCCCGCGCCGGCTTGAGGCGATTGCCGCCGAGCGCAATAGCTGGACGCTGCGCGCAGAAAACGCCGCAAGCCATATCGCCGCACTCGCCGAGCGTCGCGCCGAGGCCGGCGAAGAGCGGGACAAGCTTGCCGATGCGCCCGACGAGATCGACCAGCGCCGCCGCGCTTTGCTGTCGCAGCTTTCGCAGGCCGAGACGCTGCGCCAGACGGCGAGTGACCGCCTGCAGGAGGCCGAGACGCGCCAGGCCGTGCTCGACAAGGCCGCGACCGCCGCGATCCAGTCGCTCTCCGAGGCGCGCGAGGCGCGCGGCCGGGCCGAAGAGCGGCTGACCGCCGCCGACGATCGCCGCCGCGAGATCGAGGCGCGCATCCAGGAGGCGCTCAACACGCCGCCGCATCTGGTGATACGCCACACCGGCCTCGAAGCCGACAGCCCGCTGCCTGATATGGCCGATGTCGAGCGGCAGCTCGACCGGCTGAAGATCGAGCGCGAACGGCTGGGCGCGGTCAATCTGCGCGCCGAGGAGGAGCAGAAGGAGCTTTCGGACCGGCTTGAGACAATCGTGTCCGAGCGCGAGGACATCATCGAGGCGATCCGCAAGCTCAGGCAGGCGATCCAGAGCCTGAACCGCGAGGGCCGCGACCGGCTGCTTGCCGCTTTCGACGTGGTCAACGCCCAGTTCCAGAGGCTGTTCTCGCATCTCTTCGGCGGCGGCACGGCTGAATTGCAGCTGATCGAGTCCGACGATCCGCTGGAGGCGGGGCTCGAAATCCTGGCCCGCCCTCCCGGCAAGAAGCCGCAGACGATGACGCTGCTTTCCGGCGGCGAGCAGGCGCTCACCGCGATGGCGCTGATATTCGCGGTGTTTTTGACCAACCCGGCGCCGATCTGCGTACTCGACGAGGTCGACGCGCCGCTCGACGACCACAATGTCGAGCGCTTCTGCAATCTGATGGACGAGATGGCGCGCACCACCGAGACGCGCTTCGTGATCATCACCCACAATCCTATCACCATGGCGCGGATGAACCGGCTGTTCGGCGTGACCATGGCCGAGCAGGGCGTCAGCCAGCTTGTGTCGGTCGATCTGCAGACGGCCGAGCAGCTGCGCGAGGCGAGCTGACGCTATCGGCGTCGGCGGCCAAGAATATCATCGAAAAGCATATGCTGGCTGGGGCGGGAGGGTTCGAACCTCCGAATGGCGGTACCAAAAACCGCTGCCTTACCACTTGGCTACGCCCCAACGACCGGGAGGCCCGAGTCGAGCATGTGCGGCCTTATATGCAAGCCCGTTGAAAAGCACAATCGCGGCAAATTTGCCTTTGTGCATTCAGTTGTAGTTATGCAAAGCAGCCGCCGCCATTGCTGCCGGCCGAGGACCAATCAGCCGCGATAGTCGCGGTTTCATTCGCCCCATACGGCAAGTTCGTTGCCGGCCGGGTCGGTGAAATGAAACCTGCGGCCGCCCGGGAAGGAAAAGATCGGCTTGACGATCTTGCCGCCGGCGTTTTCGACCGCCTCCAGCGTCTCTTCCAAATTTTCCGAATACAGAACCGGAAGCGGCTTGCCCGAGGCCTCTGTGCTTTCCGCCTGGAAGCCGCCGTCGAGGCCTTCGTCGAAAGCGGCGTAGGTCGGCCCGTAATCGATGAAGGACCAGGAAAAGGCGGCGCTGTAAAACGCCTTGACGCTGTCGAGCGTGCCGCCGGTGGCGGACATTTCGAGATAATCGAGCTTGCCGGTCTGTTTCATGGCTGTTCCTCGCGTTCGTGATATGTTCTAGGGCGGACCGGCTTTTAAATCAAGTTCTCCGCCTCGCCAATTCCTTAATCGATTGTAAGGTCGGCTTGCCACGTTCGCGCCTTGCCTTTCGCACCGCAGCATTTTAACGCTCTCGCCAGTGCCTTCAAATAGTCACCGGAATGACGAGGAGAGTGCATGACCAAGTGGGTCTATACGTTTGGGGACGGGGCGGCCGAAGGGCGCGCCGGAGACAGGAACCTGCTAGGCGGCAAGGGCGCGAACCTTGCCGAAATGTGCAGCCTGGGCCTGCCTGTGCCGCCTGGCTTCACCATTACCACTGAGGCCTGCAACTGGTTTTATGCCAACGGCCGGACCTATCCGCCCTCGCTTGAAGCCGATGTTCTGGCGGCGCTCGATCATATCGGCGCCTTGACGGGCCGTCGTTTCGGCGATCCCGAAAAGCTGCTTCTCGTCTCCGTCCGCTCGGGCGCGCGCGCATCGATGCCGGGCATGATGGATACGGTGCTCAACCTCGGCCTGAACGACGAGACTGTGGAAGCGCTGGCAACCGATTCAGGCGATGCCCGCTTTGCCTATGACAGCTATCGCCGGTTCATTCAGATGTACTCCAATGTCGTGCTCGACCTCGACCATGAGGTGTTCGAGGAAATCCTCGAGGAGGAAAAGGCGCGGCTCGGCTACGAACTCGATACCGAGCTTTCCGCCATCGAGTGGCAGGGCGTGATCGCTCACTACAAGGCGACGATCGAGGAGGAACTCGGCGAACCTTTCCCGCAGGACCCGCGCGAGCAGCTCTGGGGGGCAATCGGCGCGGTGTTTTCGAGTTGGATGAACCACCGCGCGATCACCTATCGTAGGCTGCACGATATCCCCGAAAGCTGGGGCACCGCGGTCAATGTACAGGCCATGGTGTTCGGCAATATGGGCGAGACCTCGGCCACCGGCGTCGCCTTCACACGCAATCCCTCCACCGGCGAGAAGATGCTCTACGGCGAGTTCCTGGTGAATGCGCAGGGCGAGGACGTGGTGGCCGGCATCCGCACGCCGCAGAGCATCACCGAAAAGGCCCGAATCGACAGCGGATCGGACAAGCCGTCGCTGCAGAAGGTGATGCCGGAAGCCTTTGCCTCGTTCGTCGAGATTTCGGAGCGGTTGGAAAAACACTACCGCGACATGCAGGACCTGGAATTCACTATCGAGCGCGGCAAGCTGTGGATGCTGCAGACGCGGTCAGGCAAGCGCACGGCCAAGGCTGCGCTGCGCATGGCGGTCGATATGGCGGCCGAAGGGCTGATCGGCAAGGAAGAGGCCGTCGCGCGCATCGATCCAGCCTCGCTCGACCAGCTTCTGCATCCGACGATCGATCCGAAGGCGGAGAGAAATGTCATCGCCATCGGCCTGCCGGCTTCGCCGGGGGCCGCTACAGGCGAGATCGTGTTCTCCTCGCACGATGCGGAAGAGGCCAAGGCGCTCGGCAAGAAGGTCATCCTCGTGCGCATCGAGACCAGCCCGGAAGACATTCACGGCATGCACGCCGCCGAAGGCATTTTGACCACGCGCGGCGGCATGACCAGCCACGCGGCGGTGGTGGCGCGCGGCATGGGCAAGCCCTGCGTATCGGGCGCCGGCTCGCTGCGCGTCGATTACAGGGCCGGAACGCTGATGGTGATGGGTGAGACGTTCCGCAAGGGCGACATCGTCACCATCGACGGCGGCAACGGCCAGGTACTGAAGGGGCCGGTCGCCATGCTGCAGCCGGAACTCTCCGGCGACTTCGCGGCGATCATGGAGTGGGCCGACGCGACGCGGCGCATGAAGGTGCGTACCAACGCCGAGACGCCGGCCGACGCCCGCATGGCGCGGTCCTTCGGCGCGGAAGGGATCGGACTCTGCCGCACCGAGCATATGTTCTTCGAAGGCGACCGCATCATCGCCATGCGCGAGATGATCCTGGCCGACACTGAGAAGGATCGCCGCGCGGCGCTCGCTAAACTGCTGCCGATGCAGCGTTCGGATTTCCTCGAGCTGTTCGAGATCATGGCCGGACTGCCGGTGACGATCCGGCTGCTCGATCCGCCGTTGCACGAATTCCTGCCCAAGACCGAAGAGGAGATCGCCGAAGTCGCCTCGGTGATGAATGTTTCGGCCGAGAAGCTGCGCCAGCGCACAGAGACGCTGCACGAATTCAATCCGATGCTCGGCCATCGCGGCTGCCGGCTGGCGGTTTCCTATCCCGAGATCGCCGAAATGCAGGCCCGTGCGATTTTCGAGGCTGCCGTTGAGGCCGGCAGGAAAACCGGCAATCCCGTGGTTCCCGAAATCATGGTGCCGCTGGTCGGGCTTAAGACGGAGCTGGATTTCGTCAAGGCGAGCATCGATGCCGTGGCGAAGAGCGTCATGGACGAAACTGGCGTGACGGTGGAATACCTGACGGGGACCATGATCGAATTGCCGCGCGCCGCGATTCGCGCCCATGTCATCGCGGAGGCCGCGGAATTCTTCTCCTTCGGCACCAACGACCTCACGCAGACGACCTTCGGCATTTCACGCGACGATGCGGCTTCGTTTCTGGACATCTATCGCCAGAAGGGCATCGTCGAGCAGGACCCGTTTGTCTCGCTCGACATTGACGGTGTCGGCGAACTGGTGCGCATGGCGGCCGAAAAAGGCAGGGCGACCCGGCCCGACATCAAGCTCGGTATTTGTGGCGAGCATGGCGGCGACCCCGCCTCGATCCACTTCTGCGAAGAGGTCGGGCTCGATTACGTCTCCTGCTCGCCCTACCGCGTGCCGATTGCCAGGCTGGCCGCGGCGCAGGCGGCAGTGAAGAAGGGGTAGGCGGAATTATACCCATTTCGCAATTTGGGTATAGCTAGCGTGAGATTGAGGGAGTTATACCAAATTTGCGGATTTGGTATAACCTGCTGGCCACTGGATTTCCCATCAGTCACCAAGGTTATCCGAAAGCTGCGATTTTCGGATAACGCGCCTCAAGTGACCTGATCGAGCAACCTTCCGATTTCGGGCCGCTGTTTTATCGAACGCTGGATCGCATCCCGCCATTTCGGGCCGTTTTCAACCGCTGTCTTGTGCGCGATTGCAAGTTCGTGCGGGCGGTCCTCGACCAACACCCGTATGAGAGCCTCGCTTTGAGCAAGATCCTTTGGGACTTTTCCTAAGCCCGGCCCGGTCCGCCTTTGCGCGACAATCAGCTTGTGCACCGCATAGCGCTCAGGCTTCGGTATCTGAACGAGCACACCGCTTCGGTAGAGCGCTACTGCGGGGATTGGGTCGGCGATCAGAAAATTCAGGAAGGGCAGGGTCTGGGCATAAACCTTGAGCGGTTCGAGCCTGACGATCTCGTTTTTGCTCTGCATTCGGGGCGCGAGGAAATCGACCATCGTGCCGCCCCCTCTCATCACCCACCGTGTAGGCCGGCCTTTGGGGTCTAATCCGGGAGCAGGCGCCAGAGACAATGCTTTGAAGGTTTCGGCCAGTGACGGATCGACTTGGTCATGGATAGCGAGTTTGAGGTTCTCGAATGCCGCGATGTCGACATCCTGTGTAACGGCAAGCGCGCCTGAAAAGGCAAAGCCCAGTTCAGCACTATAGAGCCGGAATGCATGTGTTCCGACCAGCGTCCCGCCCAGGCGAAACACGCCGACCCGGGCCATTGCGTTGAGGACGCTGCCGGTCTGGCGATCAACTGTTGGAAGGCCTGCCGCGCGAAGTTGCGCGACGAGAAGCGAGCAATGCTGTTCGAAAGCTTTGTCATCTTCGATGGTCTCGCGCATTTGCGCGATGCGTCGACGGAGATCGTCGCTGTCGGGTCCGATATAGCGGTCTACGACTTTGTCGCCGAGACGTTGCCGAGAGTACCAGTATTTACTGCCAGAAATCTCTTTGAAGAATGGCGCGCCTGCTTGTTCGCTGACAGCGTGGGCTCGATGTGTCTCAAGAAGATCCTGATAGGTGGTGTGAACCGAAAGAGGCAGACGCATTGATTTACCCTACGCGAACTTTTCGCGTAGGGTAACAAACTTACCCCACAGAAACAACTCGTGTGGGGTAAAAGCCCCCGGCGTTCCCGCCGTCCTACAAATCCGCTCCAACCGCGCCGGAACTCGGATTGGCTTCGATCCGCACCTTGTCTGGATAGAAGGCGCCGTGGTTTTTTATCTGGGCCATCTCGTCATAGGGCGATTCATAGGCCCACATGATGTCCTTGACCGATTCACCAACGGCGCTGACATCCCAGTAGGACGCATCGCCCTTGTAAGGGCAATGGGTCGTGGTGCTGGAAGGCTTGAGAAACTCGAAATAGATGTCCTTGAACGGGATGTAGAAAACCGGCGGATAGTCCGCCTCACGCAACACCAGCGCTTCGTCGGAGGAGGCGATCACGGCGTCTGAAAACGTTACCGTGACCGCGCCGTCGAAAGGCTCGACCGTAATGCGGTAAGATGGGTTCCGCCGAAATCCGAGAGAAGGATTCGCTGCCTGGTCCATATCGAAGCTCCTTTCATCACTGGCCACAACGTCAGGCCACCCAGACTGTTCCCTTACGCGGCGCGCAGAGCCCCGGTGGAGACCCAAGCCTCCGCCTGGTCCAGCCCTGTCTCGAAGCGATCGAACAATTCGTTCAACTCGGCTTCGCTGATGATCATCGGTGGGCAGATGGCGATGGTGTCGCCGAGCGCCCGCAGGATCGCGCCGTTTTCCTCGATCAGCTTGGACGCCTTTGGTCCGACGCCGTTTCTCGGATCGAAGGAGCGCTTCGAGGCCTTGTCGGCCACCAGTTCGGCGGCGCCGACCAAGCCGCAATAGCGCGCTTCGCCGACCAGCGGGTGCTCGCCTATCTTCTTCATCCGCCGCTCGAAAACCGGCATCAGCCTGCGCACGTGGCCGATAATATCGCGCCGCTGATAGATTTCGATCGCCTTGACACCGAGTGCGCAGGAAAGCGGGTGGCCGCCATAAGTGAAGCCGTGCGCGAAGGTGCCGAGCGTCGCCGAATGGTCGACATAGGCCTGGTAGACGTCCTCCGGCACCATCACAGCGCCGAGCGGCGCATAGGCGGAGGTCAACTGCTTGGCCGCCGAAATCGTCTTGGGGCGCATGTTCAAGGTTTGCGAGCCCCACCAGTTTCCGGTGCGGCCGAAACCTGTGATGACCTCGTCGGCAATCAGCATGATGTCATGCTCGGCGAGCACGGCCTGGATCGCTTCGTAGTATCCCTTCGGCGGAATGACGACGCCGCCGGCGCCCATGACCGGCTCGGCGATCATCGCCGCGATCGTGTCGGGGCCCTCGCGCTCGATCAAGTCGCGCAGCGACTTGGCCATTCGGGCCGTGAATTCGGCCTCGCTCTCGCCTTCGATGCCGAACCGGTAATGGTGCGGGCAATCGGTGTGAAGCACCCGGTCGACGGGCAGATCCCAGCCATTGTGGTTCGACGGGAGCCCGGTCAGCGACGCCGCCATCACGGTCACGCCGTGATAGGCCTTGATGCGCGAGATGATCTTCTTCTTGTTCGGCCGGCCCATGGCATTGTTCATGTACCAGGCGAGCTTGACCTGCGTGTCGTTGGCCTCCGATCCCGACGAGGTGAAGAACACTTTCGAGATGGGAACCGGCGCGATCTCCTTAAGCTTCTCGGCGAGCTCGATTGCCGGTTCGCTGCTCTTGGCGCCGAAGATATGGTAGTAGGGCAGGGTGCGCATCTGCTCGATGGCCGCCTCGATCATCTCCTCGTCGCCGAACCCCAGGCCCGCGCACCAAAGGCCGGACATGCCTTCGATATAGCCGCGGCCCTGCGTGTCGTAGACGTAGACGCCCTTGCCCCGGCCCATCACGACGGTGCCGGTGGATTTGAGCTGATGGATGGGCGTGTAGGGGTGGAGGAGGGATTCGATGTCCCTGGTCTGGAGATTGGTCAGCGGCGGATTGTCAAGCATGGACGGCTCCGGGAAAGAGGCGAAACTGCATGCTCCCTCTTATCCCGTGCGCACCTGCGCGAGAACCCCTTGTCGACTGGTCCAGCAGAGCCGTTCAATCAGGCGGCGGTGGCGAAGGCTTGCGCAAGCCCGGCATAGGAGGCCGCGATACGGGCGACCGGACTTTCGCTCTTGGCCGCGGTTTCGACGCGCAGGCGGCCGCCGCCGACTGGCAGCGTGAGAACCAGAAACTGCTGGCTTCCGCCCTCGCCGATGGAGGCGGCGGCGACGTGCTGGCCGTCGTCGTCGTTGCCGAGGCGCATCTTGAACAGCATGGTGCCGTTGACGGCGTCCAGTGCCTGGCGCACGAGATATTCGAAAGTCTCGTCCGAAATGGCATCGCCGGCCGGCGCGATTTTCAGCGCGGTTTCAGTGCCTGCCTTTTCGAGATTTTCCGCTACAGCTTGCGCGTCCATGTGAGGCCTCGCTTCAATAACGCCTACAGAGCCCCCTCAACGATGGTTAACGGCCTAAGTGGCCGGATTATGGCGCGGCGTCGCACTGGACAATCGCGCAGTTCCTTCCACAATGCCGGAAAAACAATGTACAGGGAGGAACGCATGCTCGGATTGATGCAGGAATGGCCGCTGCTCTGCCACAAGATCGTTGACCATGCCGGGATACAGCACCCGAACCGCGAGATCGTTTCGCGCTCGGTCGAAGGGCCGATCGTACGCACCAGCTACGCGGAAGTGCGCAAGCGGGCGCTGCGCGTCGCCCAGCGCCTCGAGCGCGACGGCTTCGGGCTCGGCGACCGCATCGCCACACTTGCCTGGAACACGGCGCGCCACATCGAGGCCTGGTACGGCATCATGGGCATCGGGGCGATCTATCACACGCTGAACCCGCGGCTTTTCCCCGAGCAGATCGCCTGGATCATGAACCATGCCGAGGACAAGGCGCTGTTCGTGGACCTCACCTTCGTGCCCTTGGTCGAGAAGATCGCTGCTTCCCTGCCGTCTCTTAAGAAGGTGATCGTGCTGACTGACGCAGCCCATATGCCGGCGACCACGTTGCCGAACGCCGTCGCCTACGAGGACTGGCTGGCAGAGGCCGACGGCGACTTCGCCTGGCGCAGCTTCGACGAGAATACCGCCGCCGGCATGTGCTACACCTCGGGCACCACCGGCGAACCGAAGGGCGTGCTCTACAGCCATCGCTCCAATGTCCTGCACGCCATGATCGCCTGCATGCCCGACGCCATGGGCATATCGAGCCGCGATGTGATCCTGCCCGTCGTGCCCATGTTCCACGCCAATGCATGGGGCCTTGGCCAGAGCGCGCCGATGATCGGCGCCAAGCTGGTGATGCCAGGCGGCCGCATGGACGGCGCGTCGATCTACGAACTGCTCGACACCGAGAAGGTGACTTTCACCGCCGCCGTGCCGACCGTCTGGCTGATGCTGCTCCAGCATCTGGAGGAGACAGGCAAGAAACTGCCGCATCTGAAGAAGGTGGTCATCGGCGGTTCGGCCTGTCCGCGAGCCATGACCAAGAAGTTCCAGGAGGATTACGACGTCCAGGTCTGCCACGCCTGGGGCATGACCGAGATGTCGCCGCTCGGAACTCTAGGCACCATCAAGCCGGAATACACCGAATTGCGGGGCGAAGAGCGCCTGACCATCCAGGAAAAGCAAGGCCATCCGCCGTTTGGCGTCGAGATGAAGGTGACAGACGACGAGAACCGCGAGCACCCTTGGGACGGCAAGACATTCGGCCGGCTGAAGGTGCGCGGCCCGGCCGTGGCGCGCGCCTATTATGGCGGGGCAGGCCAGGAGCAGTTCGATGAAGAGGGCTGGTTCGACACAGGCGATGTCGCCCATATCGACGCTAACGGTTACATGCAGATCACCGATCGCGCCAAGGACGTCATCAAATCGGGCGGCGAGTGGATCTCGACCATCGATCTCGAAAACCTGGCGGTGGGGCATCCGGATGTCGCCGAAGCGGCGGTGATCGGCGTAAAGCATTCCAAGTGGGGCGAGCGCCCTCTGCTGGTGGTCGTCCGCAAACCCGGCAGGGAGCCGGGCAGATCCGACATACTGGGCTTCATGCAAGGAAAGGTCGCGAAGTGGTGGATGCCGGACGACGTGGCCTTCGTCCAGGAGATACCGCACACCGCGACCGGGAAGGTCCAGAAGACGACCCTGCGCGACCAGTTCCGGGATTACCGCCTGCCGACGGAACCTTGATGCGAAAGCATTTGCGCTGCCCGGGAAAAACGCCCTAGTAGCGGCTTCTGTTCGGCAGGCGACGGAGATCGATGGCGGCATATCTGGAACAGCGAACGACGCAGGCCGCGGGATGGTCACGCACCCTGGCTGTGTTCTCGGCCGTGCTGTTCATTACAGCCGGCCTGGCGCATCGCTACGGGCTCATCCCCACGCCTCCCTTCCTGTCCGTGCTGTCGATCGTCGCCGCGCTGGCGGTGGGATCGCTTGCGCTGGCCGCCTACGCGTTTACGCGATTCTGGTATCATGGCGATCTCGGCGGCCGCGACCTGTTGGTCGGTGGACTTGTTTCGCTCGCAGTGCTCGCGCCGTTTCTGGTGACTGGCTACAGGGCATTCGTTTATCCGCAACTCAATGATATTTCGACCGACCTCATCGCGCCGCCCATGCTGGTGGCCGCCGTGATCTCGCGCGGCCTCGACACCAACGAACTTACCCGCTTTTCCGCCGAGCATCGCAAGCTGCAGACCGAAAACTATCCCGAAGTGATCGGCAGGCGCTACGAAATGCCCATCGATCGTGCGGCCGAGATCGTCGAAACACTGCTTGTGCGCCAGGGCTGGACAGTCGCGACCTCGCGTCCGGCCTTCGTTGGTCAAAGCGAGATGACCATCGAAGCGCTCGCCCACACCCCCTTGCTCGGCTTTCCCGTAGATGTCGCGGTGCGGCTGACCGACGAGGGGACCTCGACCTATGTCGACATGCGTTCGGTCTCTCGCTACGGCCGGCATGATCTAGGCGACAATGCCGCCCGGATAATCGCTTTCCTTGGAGAGCTCGACGCCGAAATGGCCGTGCAGGCAGGCGCTGCCTCCGCAGAGTAGAATTCAGCAGGCGTTCAGGCGGGAGCGAAGACGCCGTCGATTGATGGGGCACCGTCGGTCGCCGCCACGCCGCGCGTCACCAGATCCTCAAGATGCGCCAGAACCGACAGGCCTGCCGCGCCGTGCAGCCGTGGATCGGTGTCGCGGTAAATTGCCTTCACGAGATCGGATATGGTGCGGTCGCCTTGGCCGAGGCGTTCGATGATCGCCCGCTCGCGCATCTTGCGGTGCGTCTTCAGTCCGCGCATGAAGGCGCGGGGCTTCCTGACCGGCCCGCCATGTCCGGGCAGAAGAACCCGATCGTCCCGCTCCAGCAGCCGGTCCAGCGAGGCCATGTAGTCGGCCATCGCGCCGTCTGGCGGCGCAACGATCGAGGTTGCCCACGCCATCACGTGGTCGGCCGAAAACAGAATGCCGGTTCCTTCCAGCGCGAAGACGGCATGATTGGCGGTGTGGCCGGGCGTCAGGATGGTCCGGATCGCCCAGCCGTCGCCGGCCGTCACCGAATTGTCCTGCAATGACAGGTCTGGCGCGAAGTCGGTATCGGCGCTGGCGTCCAGCGGGTTGATCTCGCCGATGCGCAGGGGCCGCGCCGGGCGGTGCGGCCCCTCGGCGGCGATGATCGCTCCAGTCTCGCGTGCAAGCCGGGAAGCAAGCGGCGAGTGATCGCGATGGGTGTGGCTGACGAAGATGTGGCTGACTGGCCGCCGTCCGATCGCCTGCAGCAGGGCCGAATAATGCGCTTCGTCTTCCGGACCGGGATCGATGATTGCGAGTGTATCGCGGCCAACAATATAGCTGTTTGTGCCGTGAAAGGTGAACGGGCCGGGATTGTTGACCGTCAAACGCAAGACCCCGGGGGCAAGCTCGATCGCCTCGCCGTATGCCGGATCGAATTGCGTGTCGAAGTCCAGAGCCATGTTCGAGCCTGCGGTGTGAAACCCGTAAAATTGTTTGCCGCTTAGCATGGAAGCCAATATACGGAAACCCAACCGGCGTTCGCTCGGCCTCAACCGAAAATGGGGAAAACCATGGCAACTGCACTTTCCGCCCGCCCGCTCGTTTCGCTTGCATTGCCCGAAAGCGGCGCCTGGCGACTGGTAGGCCAATGCGCCTTGGCGATTGCCGGAACTCTCCTGCTGACGCTTTCAGCCAAGACAAAGGTCGTGCTCGGCCCCGTCGACATGTCGCTCCAGACGCTGGCCGTGTTCTTGATTGCGGCCGCGTTCGGCATGCGGCTGGCCGTCGCGACGCTGCTTCTTTATATGGCGCAGGGCGCGATGGGCTTGCCGGTGTTCCAGGGCACGCCGGAAAAGGGCATCGGCATCGCCTATATGCTCGGCTCGACCGGCGGCTATCTTGCCGGCTTCGTCGTCATGGCCGCTATCGTCGGCTGGGCGGCCGACCGCGGCTGGGACCGCAATCCGTTCAAGCTGTTCGGCGCGATGATGACCGCCGAAGTCGTCATGATGGCCATGGGCTTTGCCTGGTTGGCAATGCTGATCGGCGTCGAAAAATCCTGGCAGTTCGGTGTCGTGCCGTTCATCATTCCCGACTTGATCAAGGTGGCGCTGGCTTCCGCGCTGGTGCCTGCGATCTGGTCGCTGCTGCCCAGGCAACGCTGAGCGAAAACGACTTAGTTCAGCCATACTCCTTTGACACCCCGGAGGAATGGCATTCCACCAGCATCGCACATCGCGCAAGTTCCGGCCGGGGATTGCCGCGAATTTGGTAGCGTTCTCCTTGAGAAGCCGGCCGCTTGTGGGAAAATCGCGCCAAATCCAGTATTTTGCCGCCGCGCCGCATCTGGCGGGCGACGCTCACAAGGCGCTCTCATGCTTGCCAAGCTTTCTCATCTCGACCGGTTGGAGGCCGAGGCCATTCATATTTTTCGCGAGGTGGCCGCGACCTTTGCCAAACCGGTGATGCTCTATTCGGTGGGCAAGGATTCGTCGGTGCTGCTGCATCTGGCGATGAAGGCGTTCTATCCGGCCAAGCCGCCATTTCCTTTTCTTCACGTCGACACGACCTGGAAGTTTCGCGAGATGATCGAGTTTCGCGACTCCATGGCCGAGAAACTGGGCTTCGACCTTCTCGTCCATGTCAACGAAGACGGCGTGCGCGACGGCATCAATCCCTTCGACCACGGCTCGAATACCCACACCCATGTCATGAAGACGGTGGGCCTGCGCCAGGCGCTCGACAAATACGGTTTTGACGCGGCCTTTGGCGGCGCCCGCCGCGACGAGGAAAAGTCGCGCGCCAAGGAGCGCATCTTCTCGTTCCGAAACGCGCAGCATGTCTGGGATCCCAAGAACCAGCGCCCGGAGATGTGGAAGATCTACAACACCCGGATTTCGCCGGGTGAATCGATCCGCGTCTTCCCGCTGTCCAACTGGACCGAGCTCGACATCTGGCAATACATATTGCGCGAGGACATCCCGATCGTGCCGCTTTATTTCGCCAAGAAGCGGCCGGTGGTCGAGCGCGACGGCATGCTGATCATGCGCGACGACGACCGCATGAAGCTCCGGCCCGACGAGGTCATCGAGAACCGTCTGGTCCGTTTCAGGACGCTCGGCTGCTACCCGCTGACGGGGGCGATCGATTCCGACGCCGACGCTCTCGAAAGCATCGTCAATGAGATGCTGATCGCCCGAACCTCGGAACGCCAGGGCCGGCTGATCGACCGGGACGAGGCCGGCTCGATGGAAAAGAAGAAGCGCGAAGGGTATTTCTGAGAATGCGCCGCATACTGGCAGAAAACCTCGTTGCGGCGGATACCGTTCGCGAGTTCATCGCCGACCAGGAACAGAAGTCGCTGCTGCGCTTCCTGACGTGCGGTTCGGTCGACGACGGCAAGTCGACGCTGATCGGACGCTTGCTGTCCGACACCAAGCAGATTTTCGAGGATCAGCTCGCCACGCTTGAGCGCGATTCGAAGAAGCACGGCACGACCGGCGACGACATCGATTTCGCTTTGCTGGTGGACGGGCTGGAAGCCGAGCGCGAGCAGGGCATCACGATCGACGTCGCCTACCGGTTCTTCGCCACGCCCAAGCGAAAATTCATCGTGGCCGACACGCCCGGACACGAACAATATACCCGCAATATGGCCACGGGCGCCTCGACCGCCGATCTGGCGATTGTGCTGGTCGACGCCAGGCAGGGCGTGCTGCGCCAGACGCGCCGCCATTCGATCATCGCTTCGCTTCTCGGCATCCGCCACGTGGTGCTTGCGGTCAACAAGATCGATCTGGTCGGCTTCGACAGCGACGTGTTTGCCAGGATCGTCGCCGACTACACGGAGTTCGCCAAGGATCTCGGCTTTTTGTCCATCGTGCCGATCCCGATGTCGGCTCGCTTCGGCGACAACGTCTCCCGCCGCTCTGCGCAGACCGGTTGGTATGCCGGCCCGACCCTCATCGACCACCTCGAAACGGTGGCGGTCGACGAAGCGAGCGAACAGCCGCTCCGGTTTCCCGTGCAGTATGTGAACCGGCCGAATCTCGATTTCCGCGGCTTCGCGGGAACGGTCGCTTCGGGTTCGGTCGCGGAGGGCGACGTAGTCGTTGTCGCGAAGTCCGGCAAGCAATCGCGCGTCAAGCGCATCGTCGCGCAGGGCGGCGATCTCGAACGGGCAGTGGAGGGGCAGGCGGTCACCATCGTCCTGGAAGACGAGGTCGAAGTCTCGCGCGGCAACCTGCTGGTCGCGCCCGAAGCACGGCCGCAGATCGCCGATCAGTTCGCGGCCAACCTGGTCTGGTTCGACGAGCAGGCGCTTCTGCCGGGCCGCTCCTACATATTGCGCACCGAAACCGACCAGGCGAACGCGACCGTTTCGGATTTAAAATACCGCGTCAATGTCAACGACTTCGCGCAGGAGGCTGCGAAATCGCTGGCGATGAACGAGGTCGGCGTCGTCAACATCTCGGCGCAGTCGCCGATCGCCTTCGACAGCTTCGCTGAAAACCGCACCACCGGCGCGTTCATCCTCATCGACCGCATCACCAATGCGACGGTCGGGGCCGGCATGATTCTGCATGGGCTGCGCCGCGCCGACAACATCCACTGGCAGTCGCTGGAGGTGACGAAGAGCGCCCGCGCCGCGGCCAAGAACCAGAAGCCGGGGGTCCTCTGGTTCACCGGGCTTTCGGGTTCGGGCAAGTCGACCATTGCTAATCTGCTCGAAAAGAAGCTGCATGCGAGCGGCCGCCACACCTACATTCTCGACGGCGACAATGTCCGCCACGGGCTGAACCGCGATCTCGGCTTCACGGACGAGGACCGTGTCGAAAACATCCGCCGCGTCGCCGAAGTGGCGCGGCTGATGGTGGACGCCGGCCTGATGGTGATCGTCTCCTTCATCTCGCCGTTTCGCGCCGAGCGCCGCATGGCGCGGGAGATGATGGGCGAGGGCGAGTTCATGGAGGTGTTCGTCGACACGCCTTTCGAGGAATGCGCCGCGCGCGATCCGAAAGGGCTTTATGCGAAGGCGCTCGGCGGCGAGATCAAGAACTTCACCGGGCTAGATTCTCCTTACGAGCGACCGGAAAATCCGGAAATTCACCTTCAGACGCTCGGCAAGTCTCCGGAAGAGATGGTAGAGATACTCGAAAGCTGGCTGAGCGAGCGCGATATTGCAGATCAACAATACGACGGCGGCGGCATCTGACGACGAGGCGATGCTGGCGCACTTCGAGCGCCTGGCGCTTGCGGCCGGGCGTTTGGTCATGGACGTGTTCCATGCCGGCATATCGGTCGAACACAAGCTTGACGCCTCGCCGGTGACGGTGGCGGACCGGGCGAGCGAAGAGCTCATCCTTGCGGGCCTGCGCGCAGAATACCCGGACATCCCTTGCGTGGCGGAAGAGGAGGCCGCCGAGGGACTTGCGCCGCGTGATCCCGGGCAGACGTTCTTCCTGATCGACCCGCTCGACGGGACGAAGGAATTCGTCAACCGCAACAGCGACTTCACGGTCAATATCGCGCTCGTCCGACAAGGCGCTCCGGAAATCGGCGTCGTCTATGCGCCGTGCAGCGGACGATTCTTTTCCGGCCGGCCGGGCAGGGCGGAATCGATCGAGGTCTCGCCGGAGTACGACATTGTCGGGCGCCGCAGGATTTTCGTGCGCGAGGGCAGGACGCCGCTGACCATCGTTGCCAGCCGCTCGCATCGCACGCCCGAGACCGACGAGTTCATAAGAGGCATCGAGGCGGCGGAGATCGTTTCGGTCGGATCGTCGCTGAAATTCTGCCTGATCGCCGGCGGCGAAGCGGATGTCTATCCGCGTTTCGGCCGCACGATGGAGTGGGACACGGCGGCCGGCGACGCGATTTTGCGCGCGGCAGGCGGCATGACCTGCACCACCGATGGCAGGCCGCTGGCCTACGGGAAGCGCAGCCAGCCGGGTGAGGCCGACTACGCCAATCCGTCCTTCATCGCCAGCGGCAGCATTTCATAGGCCGTTGGCTGGTTATTCGGCCGCCTGCGCGGTCTTGGTTTCGATGAAGCTGCGGATCGCGCCGACGATCCGGTCCTGGTCCTTGACCGTGAGGTAGGGATGCATGGGCAGGCAGAGAATCCGCTTGGGCAGCGATTCTGAGACGGGCAGCCCGCCCGGCGCGACAGGGTATTTCCGGTACGCCACCTGCTGGTGCAGCGGCTTCACATAATAAATGACCGAAGGAATGCCCTGTTCCTGGAGGTGAGCCTTGAGTTCGTCGCGGTACGGCGTCTCGATGGCGTATTGCGCCCAGGCCGAGCGGCTGCCTTCCGGCACATGGGCGGTCTTGACCAAATTGTGCAGAGCGCCGCGATAGCGCTCGGCCACGGCTTGGCGCGCGACCATTTCGTCCTCGAGGATGGCGAGCTTTTCAATCAGGATGGCAGCCTGCAACGTATCCAGCCGTGAATTCAGGCCGACATGGATGTTGTCGTACTGGGTCTCGCCCTTGCCATGGAAGGCGAAGGAGCGGAGCTTTGCCGCCATCTCGTCGTCATTGGTGAACATGGCGCCGCCATCGCCGTAGCATCCGAGCGGCTTGGCCGGATAGAAGCTCGTCGCGCCGACGCTCCCGAAGGAGCCGCACATACGGCCTCCAGTCGAGCCGCCGATCGCCTGCGCGGCGTCCTCGATCACCAGCAGGTTTTCGCGCTCGGCGATCTCCGAGATTGCCGCGTAGTCGGCGCCGAGCCCGAACAAATCGACCGGAATGATTGCCCGCGGCGTCAACCGGCCCTCTTTCTTGACCATGGCGATCGCCGCTTCGAGGCTGGCGATATCGATATTGTAGGTGTCCGCGTCGACATCGACGAAGACCGGCTCGGCCTTGGCGAGCGCAACGACCTCGGCCGTCGCGGCGAATGTGAAGCTCGGCACGAACACGGCATCGCCCGGCCCGATGCCCGAGGCGTAGAGCGGCAGAAGCAGTGCGTCCGTGCCGTTGGCGCAGGCAACCACGTGCTTGACGCCGACATAGGCGGCGAGCTGGTTCTCGAACTCGGTGACCTCCGGCCCGAGAATGTAGCGGCCGTCATCGACCACCCGGTCGATCGCCGCCTTCAGCCGGTCCCGAATTCTTTCGCGCTGCGCGCCGAGGTCGATAAACTGCATGCCTGCTCCGAAACGTGCCCTGTCAGATCTCGCGCCGCTGATAGCATGAGTTGATTTGGCCAAGAAAGCGCAAGGCGGGACTGCATTGCCGCGGCGCGGCGTCGCGCGTTACCGGCTGATGTGAGCATGGGCCGCGGAATCCGGCGCATAAGGGCACATTCTGCTTGCCGAGGCTGACGTTTACGGAACCTCCGGAAACATAAAGTGATGCAGGTTCGACGTCTTCAGGCGATTTCATGCCGCCAGGGCGGATTTGCGCCGGCGCGCGATACCGTGATGGCCGCAGCCTTGGCTCCGAGCGTGAGCGCGTCGCGAATGGCCTGTTCGGAAAGCTCTTCCAGGGCGGTTTTCGACAACAGGCCGCCATCGTGCAACGACGCGAGTATGCCTGCGTTGAAGGTGTCGCCTGCACCCACAGTGTCGACGACCGTGACACGTTCGGGCATTACGGAAACGGTGTGGCGCTTGGTGTAGCCGACAGCGCCCTTGCTGCCATGGGTCACGACGATAAGCTTGGGCCCGCTTTCGAGCCATTTGCGCACCTGGACTTCCTCGGAGCCCTCGTTTCCAAACCAGGCGAGATCCTCGTCGGAAAGCTTGATGATGTCTGCCAGCGCCATCATCCGGCGTATGCGGTCATTGTGCTTTTCCTTGTCGGGAATGAAGCCTGGCCGGATATTGGGGTCGAGCATCGTCACGCGCCGGTCAGCTTCCCGCTTCATCAGCGCCTCGTACGTCGAGCCGCATGGCTCCGGGATCAGGCTGATCGCGCCGAACAGCATCGCCTCGACATCATCGCCAAGAAGCGGAAGGTCGGCTTCGGTGAGCATGCGGCCGGCTGTGTTCTCATCGTAGAAGGTGTAGGTCGCGTGACCGTCGGCCAGCCGCACGAACGCCAGTGTGGTTGGCCGCGCCGAAACGTCGGCATAGCGGGAGCCCGCATTGCTGGAGGCCAGCACCTCGCGGATCTGCTGGCCGAACAGGTCCGACGACAGGCCGGAGAAGAACTCGACCGGTACGCCGAGCCGCCCGAGCGCGATCGCCGTGTTGAAGATCGCTCCGCCGGCGTAAGGCGCGAATGCCGCTTCCCCCGCTGTGCTTTCGCGAGGCAGCATGTCGATGAGCGCTTCGCCACAACACAGGATCATTATTTCCAACTCCGACGTCTACGCGCCCGATACGGGCGGCTGGCGATAGCAATAACGCCTGGCGCGGCGAACCGGCAACCGGCCAGCACGGGCGATCCGGGCGGCATCTTCGCTATCCTCAGGAAAGCCGCGTGTCGCCGATGAGGAAGCGCTCCGACAGCGGCAGGCTTGCGCCGCCGAGCGCGCGCGCATGTATGCCGACCGTGCCCTCTCGAACCAGCGGGACCGTCAGCCCTTCCACATCGACCTTCTGCAGCGATGTCTTGACCGCTTCGACCAACCGCTTGCGGATCGGCTCCGGCATCCAGCCATCGATAATCGCAGCTTCGAAATCGATCACGGCGGAGGCCGCGACGATGGCATAGGCAAGCGCGTCCGCCGCGGTCGACATCCACGAATCCAGGTCGGGACCGATGTCGCCCCAATCTTCCGGAGAGGTCCACAGATGCGATGCGTCGACGCCCTTGCCGTTGAGCGTGCGTTCAAGAATGGCGATGGACGCCACATCGATCAGCTGGATGGGACAGCCGTCCGGGCCGGGCACCGGCATCGAACCCAATGCGCCGGCATTGCCGCTGGGGCCGGTATAAAGCCGGCCGTTCAGAACCAGCCCGCCGCCGGCAAACGCGCCGATGTAAAAATAAACGAAGTCGCGCAGCTGTCCGCTTTGCCCGAACACCAGTTCGGCGCCGCATGCCGATGTCGCATCGTTTTGCAGATAAACAGGGAAATCGCACTGCTGACGAATCCGCTCGCGAATGTCGAGATGACGCCACTGGTCCATTATCTCGCGCGGCGCTCCGGCTGTTTCCGCCCAGTTCCAGAGCTCAAAGGGCATGGCGATGCCTAGACCGGCGATGCGCTTGTGCTGCTCCTCGTCGAGGCTGGCGCGCAGCTCCGCGATGCCGGATTTGACGAACTCGATCGTCTCCTCGGGCGCGGGAAAGTGATAGGAATGCTGGAGCATCGCGCGGACATTGCCGAGGAAATCGATCAGCACGAGTTCGGCGCTGCGCCGGCCGATCTTCAGCCCAAGGAAATAGGCCCCTTCGGGGTTGAGTGACATCGGGATCGACGGCTGGCCGATCTTTCCACGCACCGGCTCTTCGCGCAGGAGCAGCCCGTCGTCCTCGAGTTCGCGCATGATCACCGAGACGGTCTGCGCAGAAAGCTTGGTCATGCGCGCAATGTCGGACTTGGCGAGGCTGCCATGGCGGCGAACGAGCGAGAGCACGAGCCGCTCGTTATGGTCCCTCATTCCGCTCTGGTTCGTGCCATGATGAAACCGGCTCTCCCCCAGTTCGCGCGAACCGTGCCTGAGATCGCCGGATTGCACCTATTCCTCCCGATTGCTCGTTCTTGTCTTTTTCGCAAGAATGACCAGCAATCTCCGGCCTGTCAATAATAAATAAGAGTGATTTAATTATTGACAAACCAATTTGGCTGCTGTTTTCTGATACGAGATTGCCGGGGCGACAGCGCCTCGACATCTGGAAAGATGCCGGCTTTCGGCATCGGTCGTGTTTTCACTGGGAGGATAACCGTGACCAAAACCGCACTTCTGAAATCCACCGTTTTCGGTGCCGCCGCCGCCGCTCTTCTGGCTTTCGCGCCCTCGGCTTCCGCTGCCGATGTCAGCGCCTGCCTCATCACCAAGACCGACACCAATCCGTTCTTCGTCAAGATGAAGGAAGGCGCCACCGCTAAGGCGGCGGAACTGGGCATCACGTTGAAGGCATACGCCGGCAAGGTCGACGGCGATTCGGAAAGCCAAGTCGCTGCGATCGAAAGCTGCATCGCCGACGGCGCCAAGGGCATCCTGATCACGGCGTCCGACACCAAGGGCATCGTCTCGACGGTCAAGAAGGCGCGCGACGCCGGCATTCTGGTCATCGCGCTCGACACCCCGCTTGATCCGCTCGACGCCGCCGACGCGACCTTTGCGACCGACAACTTCGAGGCGGGCCGGCTGATCGGCGCGTGGGCTGCCGCGACGCTGGGCGACGGGGCGAAGGATGCGAAGATCGGCTTCCTCGACCTGACGCCGGACCAGCCGACCGTCGACGTGCTGCGCGACCAGGGCTTCATGGCGGGCTTCGGCATCGACACCAAGGACGTGAACAAGATCGGCGACGAGGACGATCCGCGCATCGTCGGCCACGACGTCACCAACGGCAACGAGGAAGGCGGCCGCAAGGCTATGGAAAACCTCTTGCAGAAGGATCCGTCGATCAACGTCATCCACACCATCAACGAACCTGCCGCCGTCGGCGCCTACCAGGCGCTCAAGGCCGTCGGCATGGAAGGCAACGTGCTGATCGTTTCGGTCGACGGCGGCTGCCCCGGCGTGAAATCAGTAGCCGAGGGGGTGATCGGCGCCACGTCCCAGCAATATCCGCTCCAGATGGCCGCGCTCGGCATCGAGGCGATCGCCGCCTTCGCCAAGGACGGCACCAAGCCCAAGCCGACCGAAGGCAAGGAATTCTTCGATACCGGCGTCAATCTGGTGACCGACAAGCCGGCCGAAGGCGTCCAGTCGATCGATACCAAAGAAGGCACGGCGAAGTGCTGGGGCTGAAAAAGCCGATGTGAATTCTACTCCGACGGCCATCTGACGGCGTCTTCTACGCTTCCGGTGCTCACGGACTTATGTCCGCTCCGCGCCGGTTCTCGAAGCCATCCGCCATCTGACTCACCGGAGCGAATTCTCATCCGGCTTTTGACGAGCCTTCGAATCGCCTACCCGGTCGGGGCTTGATCCCCGACCGGTTTAGACTGACGATACATTTCGCCGAATTTCTTACGCCGGCAAAGACCGGCGGCTTTCGGCAGGAAACGCCACGCGTT
Organism: Allomesorhizobium camelthorni; assembly: GCF_011045125.1. GTDB lineage: Bacteria > Pseudomonadota > Alphaproteobacteria > Rhizobiales > Rhizobiaceae > Allomesorhizobium > Allomesorhizobium camelthorni. The sequence goes on from NZ_JAAKZF010000016.1 coordinate 53,502, forward strand.
CGCGCGACGGGAGGTAGGTAGCATGGCCGAGGCTCAAGAATTCGAAAAGGTTCTGTCGGGCAGCGACACGTCGGTCGCGGCGTTCGAGGATCACGGCGCATCGTTCGTGACGCGGATACAGCATTTCCTGCACTCGACGCCGGCGGCGGTCCCGCTGATCGTGCTTTTGCTGGCCATCGTCGTTTTCGGCCTGAGCATCGGCGGACGGTTCTTCTCCTCCTATACGCTTACCTTGATCCTCCAGCAGATAGCTGTGGTCGGCATTCTAGGCGCGGCGCAGACACTGGTGATCCTGACGGCGGGCATCGACCTGTCGATCGGCGTCGTGATGGTGATCTCGGCGGTCGTCATGGGCAATTTCGCCGTGGGCTACGGCTGGCCCACGATTATTGCGGTCCCGGTTGGTCTTGTGGTCGGCGCGCTTTGCGGACTGCTGAATGGGGCTTTGGTCGCCTATGTGAAACTGCCCCCCTTCATTGTGACGCTGGGAACGTGGAACATCATCATGGCGACGAATTTCATCTACTCCGCCAACGAGACGATCCGCGATGCGGACGTTGCTGCCCAGGCGCCGCTCCTGCATCTGTTCGGGACGAGCATCAAGGTCGGAAATGCGGTGCTGACCCTGGGCGTTATCGCCATGGTGGTTCTAGTTCTTATCCTCTGGTACGTCCTCAACCATACCGCCTGGGGGAGGCACGTCTACGCGGTTGGCGACGATCCCGAGGCGGCGAAGCTTTCGGGCATTGAGACGAAAAAGGTTTTGATGGCGGTCTATGCCCTGGCCGGGCTGATCGCTGCGTTCGCCGCATGGGTCGCGATCGGCCGCAACGGTTCGATCTCCCCTTCCTGGGCGGTCACCGACTACAATCTGCAGGCCATCACCGCGACGGTCATCGGCGGCATATCGCTGTTTGGCGGGCGCGGCTCGATCCTCGGCACGCTGTTCGGCGCAATGATCGTCGGCGTCGTCTCGATGGGCCTCAACATGCTCGGCGCCGATCCGCAATGGAAAGTGCTTCTGACCGGCGTGCTCATCATCGGCGCCGTCGCCATCGACCAATGGATCAGAAAGGTTTCGGTGTAGCCATGACCACCACGCAACCGCTGCTCACCGCGCGCGGGCTGACCAAGCGCTATGGCCGCGTCACCGCGCTCGACAATGCCGATTTCGACCTCTATCCGGGCGAGATCCTGGCGGTGATCGGCGACAACGGCGCCGGCAAATCCTCGCTGATCAAGGCGATCTCCGGCGCAGTCCATCCCGACGAGGGCGAGATCCGCCTGAACGGCGAGGTCATCAATTTCCGGTCACCGATGGAAGCGCGCGACGCCGGCATCGAGACGGTCTATCAGAACCTCGCCCTGTCGCCTGCGCTCTCGATCGCCGACAACATGTTTCTCGGGCGCGAGATACGCAAGCCCGGCTTTCTCGGCCGGTGGTTCAGGATGCTGGACCGCCCGGCCATGGAAAAGCGCGCTCGGGAAAAGCTGACAGAACTGGGCCTGATGACCATCCAGAACATCGGCCAAGCCGTCGAAACGCTTTCGGGAGGACAGCGCCAGGGCGTCGCCGTCGCGCGTGCGGCGGCGTTCGGCTCGAAGGTGGTGATCATGGACGAGCCCACGGCGGCGCTCGGCGTCAAGGAATCGCGCCGCGTTTTGGAACTCATCCTGGACGTGAAGCGGCGCGGCCTGCCGATCGTACTCATCTCGCACAACATGCCGCACGTGTTCGAGGTCGCCGACCGCATCCATATCCACAGGCTCGGCCGGCGTCTCTGCGTGGTCGATCCCAAGCTGATCTCGATGTCGGATGCCGTCGCCTTGATGACTGGCGCCAAGAAGCCGCCCGAGGAGGCGCTTGCGGCGTAGCAGTAATCGCCAACGGCGATTTTAATCGATTGTGCTTGCCGCGAGATCGGATAGCATAAAAGTGGGAGGAATCTGGAGCTACGCCGCTTTGACGGGGCTCCAATTCGAAAACGCTCAAGAGGCGATATGACGCTTGTAAAGACAACCGAACTCCCACGGCTGAATTTGACAAACTCCGACCCCAAAGCACTCGCTGCCGAAATCCTGCAAGCCCTGAAATACAGGGTCGGCAAGGATGCGGCGGTCGCAACGCGCGAGGACTGGCTGACCGCTGCGATCAAGGTGGTGCGCGATCGAATCGTCGACCGCTGGCACGAATCCACCAAGGAGGCGTACGAAGCGGGCGCCAAGCGCGTCTATTATCTGTCCTTGGAATTCCTGATCGGCCGGCTGATGCGGGATGCGTTCTCCAATCTCGGCGTGATGGACGCAATGCGCGAGGCGCTCGCAACGCTCGGCGTCGACCTGGACGTGATTGCCGCGCTGGAGCCCGATGCCGCACTCGGCAATGGCGGCCTGGGGCGGCTTGCCGCCTGCTTCATGGAAAGCATGGCGACCGTCGGCGTGCCGGCGCATGGCTATGGCATCCGCTATGCCAACGGCATGTTCCGCCAGGAAATCCACGACGGCTGGCAGGTCGAATTGCCCGAGACCTGGCTCGATCACGGCAATCCATGGGAGTTCGAACGGCGGGAACGCTCCTTCGAGGTTGGCTTCGGCGGAACGGTCGAGTCGGTGACCAGCAAGGACGGACGCCTGGAGCGCCATGTCTGGAAGCCGCATGACCGGTTGCTGGCCGTCGCTTACGACACGCCCGTCGTCGGCTGGCGCGGCGCCCGCGTCAACACGCTGCGGTTGTGGTCGGGAATGCCCATCGATCCGATCCTGCTCGACGCCTTCAACGCCGGCGACCACATCGGCGCGCTGCGTGAGAGCAACAAGGCCGATGCGCTGTCTCGCGTGCTCTATCCCGCCGATTCGAGCGAAGCCGGCCAGGAACTGCGGCTGCGGCAGGAGTATTTCTTCTCCACCGCCTCCCTCCAGGACATCATCCAGCGCCATCTCAGCCAGTATGGCGACCTGCTGTCGTTGCCCGACAAGGCGGCGATCCACCTCAACGATACCCATCCAGCAATTGCCGTCACCGAGCTGATACGGCTCCTGATGGATGTGCATCTGCTCGATTTCGATACTGCATGGGACATCAGCAAGCGGACCTTCGCCTACACCAACCACACGCTGCTGCCCGAGGCGCTGGAAAGCTGGGCGGTGCCGCTGTTCGAGCGGCTGCTGCCGCGGCACATGCAGATCATCTACGCGATCAACGCCGAGATCCTGCTTGAAGCGCGCGCCTCGGATCAGTTCAGCGGCGAGGAGATCAGCCGCATCTCGCTGATCCAGGAGAATGGCGAGCGCCGGGTCCGCATGGGCAATCTGGCCTTTGCCGGTTCCCACTCGATCAACGGCGTGTCGGCGCTGCACACCGAATTGATGAAGGAAACGGTGTTCGCCGACCTCCACCGGCTCTATCCCGAGCGCATCAACAACAAGACCAACGGCATCACGCCACGACGCTGGCTGTTCCAGAGCAATCCCGGGCTGACGACGCTCATCCGTGAGGCGATCGGCGACCGCTTCCTGGACGACATCGACGCGCTGGAGGAACTGGACAGGTTTGCCGAGGACGCCTCGTTCCGCGAGCAGTTCGCGTCGGTAAAGCGCGCCAACAAGGAGCGGCTGGCGTCGCTGGTGATGGAGCGCCAGGGCGTCAGGGTCGATCCGTCGGCGCTGTTCGATATCCAGATCAAACGCATCCACGAATACAAGCGCCAGCTCCTGAACATTATCGAGGCCGTGGCGCTCTACGACCAGATCCGTTCGCATCCCGAACGCGATTGGATGCCGCGCGTAAAATTCTTCGGCGGCAAGGCGGCGCCCAGCTATCATAACGCCAAGCTGATCATCAAACTGGCCAACGACGTGGCCAAGGTGATCAACCGCGATCCGGCGGTGCGGGGGCTGCTGAAGGTGGTGTTCGTGCCGAACTACAATGTCAGCACGGCCGAGATCATGGTTCCCGCCGCCGACCTGTCCGAGCAGATTTCGACCGCCGGCATGGAGGCTTCCGGCACCGGCAACATGAAGTTCGCCCTGAACGGCGCCCTAACCATCGGCACGCTTGACGGCGCGAATGTCGAGATCAAGGAGTGCGTTGGCGACGACAACATCTTCATCTTCGGCCTGACCGCCGCCGACGTCGCCGAGCGGCGCGACAATGGCTATGCGCCGCGTTCGGTCATCGAGGGCTCGCCGGAACTTTCGCAGGCGCTGGCGGCGATCTCGTCAGGCGTCTTTTCGCCCGACGACCGCAATCGCTATCGCGACCTGATGGATGGCCTCTACCAGCATGACTGGTTCATGGTTGCGGCCGATTTCGACGCCTACGCCGACGCGCAGCGCCAGGTCGACGCCGTCTGGCGCGACAGTCCAGATTGGTATGCCAGGGCAATCCGCAACGTCGCGCGAACGGGATGGTTCTCATCGGACCGCACAATTCGCCAATATGCCAACGAAATCTGGAACGTCCCGGCATGATGTGATTTCCTGACCGTAGTGCGGAAGCCTGAGGAGGGGCGCCGACCATGAAGAAGCCGCGTGCGACCGCCGCGACGAAAGAGCTGCCCGGCCTCACCGCGCGCGGCGATGTCGAGGCGATTGTTTCGGGCAGGCATGGCGATCCGTTTTCGGTCTTGGGAGTTCACGAAGCAGGCGGCAGGCTGGTGGCGCGCTGTTTCGTGCCGCACGCGGAATTCGTGACCGCCTTCACGCTTCAGGGAAAGAAGGCAGGCGAGCTTGCCCGCGTTCACGACGCCGGGTTCTTCGAGGGCAAGCTGACGATCCGCAAGCGCCAGCCACTGAAATACCTGGCGAGAAACGCCGGTGGAGAATGGCGGCTGACCGACCCCTATTCGTTCGGGCCGGTCCTGGGGCCCATGGACGACTACTTCATCGCCGAAGGCTCGCATCTCAGGCTTTTTGACAAGCTTGGCGCGCATCTCATCTCCCATGAAGGCGCGTCAGGCGTGCATTTCGCGGTCTGGGCGCCCAATGCCCAACGCGTCTCGGTCGTCGGTGACTTCAACGAATGGGACGGCCGCCGCCATTCCATGCGTCACCGCATCGATACCGGCATCTGGGAAGTGTTCGTGCCCGATCTCGGCGCGGGCCGGCCGTATAAATATGAGATCATCGGGCCGAAGGGCGAAAAACTGCCCTTGAAGGCCGATCCGTTCGCTTTCCGCTCGGAACTGCGGCCGGCGACGGCTTCGGTGACCACCCCGCCGCTTCGGCACGAATGGGGCGACGAGGAGCACAAGGCGTTCTGGCGGGACGCGAACATCCGGCGTGAACCCATCTCGATCTACGAGGTGCACGCTGGCTCGTGGCAGCGCCATCCGGACGGCTCCTTTCTGTCGTGGGACGAACTCGCCGACCGGCTGATCCCCTATGTCGTCGATACCGGCTTCACGCACATCGAGTTCATGCCGATCACCGAGCATCCCTATGATCCGTCATGGGGCTACCAGACGACCGGACTTTACGCACCCACTGCACGATTCGGCGAGCCGGAAGGCTTTGCGCGCTTTGTCGATGGCGCGCATCGGGCGGGCGTCGGCGTGATACTGGACTGGGTGCCGGCGCATTTCCCGGTCGACGAGCACGGCCTGATCTGGTTCGACGGCACCGCACTCTACGAGCACGCCGACCCGCGCAAGGGCTTTCATCCCGACTGGAACACCGCAATCTACAATTTCGGCCGGCGCGAGGTCGTGTCGTTCCTGGTCAACAATGCGCTGTTCTGGGCCGAGAAATACCATCTCGACGGCCTGCGCGTCGATGCGGTCGCCTCGATGCTCTACCTCGACTATTCGCGCAAGGCGGGGGAGTGGATCCCCAATGAGCTTGGCGGGCGCGAGAATCTCGAAGCGGTGAAGTTCCTGCAGAAGATGAACATCGCCGTCTATGGCGCGCATCCGGGCGTCATCACCATCGCCGAAGAGTCCACTTCGTGGCCGAAAGTGTCGCAGCCCGTGCACGAAGGCGGGCTGGGCTTCGGCTTCAAGTGGAACATGGGCTTCATGAACGACACGCTGGAATATCTCGCGAAGGAGCCGATCCACCGCAAGCACCACCATGGCGAGATCACTTTCGGGCTGGTTTACGCCTTCAGCGAAAATTTCGTGCTGCCGCTCTCACACGACGAGGTGGTGCACGGCAAACGCTCGCTGCTTACCAAGATGGCCGGCGACGACTGGCAGAAATTTGCGACCCTGCGCGCCTACTACGCCTTCATGTGGGGCTATCCCGGAAAGAAGCTTCTGTTCATGGGACAAGAGTTCGCCCAGCGCGACGAATGGAGCGAAGCCAGGCAACTCGACTGGCAGGTTCTCGACCATGCGCCGCATCGCGGCGTGCGGCAGTTGGTGCGCGATCTCAACTATCTCTACCGCTCGCGCCCGGCTCTTCATGCGCGCGATTGCGAGCCGGAGGGCTTTTCCTGGCTGGTTGTCGATGACAGCCAGAACTCGGTGTTTGCCTGGCTGCGTACAGCTCCGAGCGGCAATCCGGTCGCCGTGATCTCGAACTTCACGCCTGTGCCGCGCGAAAACTACCGTATTCCGCTGCCGGCTGCGGGGCGGTGGCGCGAGGTCATGAACACCGACGCCACCGATTATGGCGGGTCGGGCAAGGGAAATGCGGGTGTGGTCGTGGCGACGGAAAGTGCTGGAGGCGGGATCTTTGGCACCCTGCTTCTTCCGCCGCTGGCCACGATCATGCTCGAATGCATGCCGGAATGAGTAGATTGGGAGGGTAACATGGCGGACATGAAACTGAGCCAACCGCTGGCGCGCGACGCGATGGCCTATGTGCTGGCTGGCGGGCGCGGCAGCCGCCTTAAGGAACTGACCGACCGCCGCGCTAAGCCGGCCGTCTATTTCGGCGGCAAGACGCGGATCATCGATTTCGCCCTTTCGAATGCCCTGAATTCCGGCATTCGCCGCCTCGGCGTCGCGACGCAGTACAAGGCGCATTCGCTGATCCGCCACCTGCAGCGTGGCTGGAATTTCTTGCGGCCCGAGCGCAATGAGAGCTTCGACATCCTGCCGGCGAGCCAGCGCGTTTCGGAAACGCAGTGGTATGAGGGCACCGCCGACGCGGTTTACCAGAACATCGACATAATCGAGAGCTACGGCCCGGAATACATGGTGGTTCTGGCTGGCGACCACATCTACAAGATGGACTATGAGATGATGCTGCGCCAGCACGTCGAGGCCAACGCCGATGTGACGGTGGGCTGCCTCGAAGTACCACGCATGGAGGCGACCGGCTTCGGCGTGATGCACGTCGACAAGAAGGACAACATCATCTCCTTCATCGAAAAGCCCGCCGACCCGCCCGGCATCCCGGACAAGCCCGACTACGCGCTCGCCTCCATGGGCATCTATGTTTTCAGGACGAAGTTCCTGATGGACCAGTTGCGTCGCGACGCCGCCGAGCCGGATTCCAGCCGCGACTTCGGCAAGGACATCATCCCTTACATCGTCAAGCACGGTAAGGCGATTGCGCACCGCTTCGCCAAGTCATGCGTGCGTTCGACTGCGGAAAACGAGGCGTATTGGCGCGATGTCGGAACTGTGGACGCCTATTGGGAGGCGAATATCGACCTGACCGATATCACGCCGGAACTGGACCTTTACGACCGCGATTGGCCGATCTGGACTTATGCCGAACTGAAGCCGCCGGCAAAGTTCGTCCATGACGAGGATGGCAGGCGCGGCGAGGCAATATCCTCACTCGTTTCGGGCGACTGCATCATTTCCGGCGCTTCGCTGAGGCGCAGCCTGATCTTCACCGGTGCACGCATCAATTCCTATTCGACGCTCGAGGAAGTCGTCATGCTCCCCGACTGCTATGTCGGGCGCAGCGCGCGCCTTCGGCGGGTCGTCATCGACCATGGCGTGAAAATCCCCGAGGGGCTGGTGGTCGGCGAAGACCCGGTGCTCGACGCCAAGCGCTTCCGCGTATCTGAAAAAGGCATCTGCCTGATCACGCAGGAGATGATCGACAGGCTGGAGAGCTGAGAGTGAGTGCCGGGGACAGTTTACTTTCTTTCCGCAGAAAGGCCGAAACGCTTCAAGGCTGGCGCGGGCAGAAAAAAGTAAACTGTCCCCCGTGCTTGCATTGGGGACGCTGAATGCAGGTGCTTGCCGTCACGCCGGAGATATTTCCGCTGATCAAGACCGGCGGGCTCGCCGACGTTGCCGGAGCACTGCCGGTGGCGCTGGCCGGGCAGGGCGTGACGACGCGCACGCTCATCCCGGGCTACCCGACGGTGCTGAGCGCCTTCAGGAAAAAGAAGGCGCTGCATCAATATCCGAACTTGCAGGGCGGCAAAGCCTCTATTCATGCCGCCACTGTTTCCGGCCTGGAACTCTTCGTGCTCGACGCGCCGCATTTGTTCGACCGCGCGGGAGGGCCATACGGCGATGCGACTGGTGCCGACTGGCCGGACAATTGGCGGCGGTTCGCCGCGCTGAGCCAGGTTGGCGCGGACATCGCGGGCGGCGCGATTTCAGGCTATGCGCCCGACCTCGTCCACGTGCATGACTGGCAATCGGCGATGACGCTCGCTTACATGCGCTACGGAGAGGCCGGCACCGTTCCGTCCGTCATGACCGTCCACAATCTGGCCTTCCAGGGGCAGTTCGCCGCCGCGATATTTCCGGAGTTGGGGTTGCCGGCACCGGCCATGGCGTTGGACGGCGTCGAATATTATGGCGGCGTCGGCTTCCTGAAAGCCGGCCTGCAGGCCGCGACCGCGATCACCACCGTGAGCCCTACATATGCGCAGGAAATCTGTACGCCGGCCTTTGGCATGGGGCTCGACGGTCTCCTCAATCTGCGCGCAGGCGATCTGCACGGCATCGTCAACGGCATCGACACTGAAATCTGGAATCCGGCGACCGATCCGCACCTCATGGCGAACTATTCATCGAAATCGCTCAGGGCGCGCAAGGCCAACCGCAAGGCTGTCGAAGACCGCTTCAATCTGGTTTCCGACGACAGCCCGATCGTCTGCGTCGTCAGCCGGCTGACCTGGCAGAAGGGCATGGATATACTGGCCGGGTCGCTCGACGACCTTGTCGCGGCCGGCGCGAGGCTCGCGGTGCTCGGCTCCGGCGACCAGGGTCTGGAAGGCGCGCTGCTGGCCGGCGCCGCACGGCACCGCGGCCGCGTCGGCATTGTCGTCGGCTACGACGAGGCCTTGTCGCACATGATGCAGGGCGGCTGCGACGCCATCGTCATACCATCTCGCTTCGAGCCCTGCGGGCTGACGCAGCTTTACGGGCTGCGCTATGGCTGCGTTCCCATCGTGGCCCGCACCGGCGGCCTCGCCGACACGGTGATCGACGCCAACGAGGCGGCGATAGCGGCCGGGGTGGCGACGGGATTTCAGTTCGCGCCGGAAAGCGCGGCTGCTCTCGGTCACGCGATTCGGCGAATGGTCTCGGCGCATGCCGATTCAGCCGTATGGGCGGCGATACAGAAACAGGGCATGAAATCCGATGTTTCATGGGATCGTAGCGCCCAAAAATACGTTCAGCTCTACAAATACTTGATAGCGAAAGGGCAGCCTGGCGGATGACAAGAACAGTCGAAACCAAACCATTCAGCGACCAGAAGCCGGGCACCTCCGGCTTGCGCAAGAAAGTCCCGGTTTTCCAGCAGGAACATTATGCCGAGAATTTCATCCAGTCGGTTTTCGATTCCCTCGAAGGCTTTCAGGGCCAGACGCTGGTGCTCGGCGGCGACGGCCGCTACTTCAACCGCGAGGTCATCCAGAAAGCCATCGCAATGGCTGCCGGCAACGGCTTCGGCCGCGTGATCGTCGGGCAGGGCGGCATCCTGTCGACGCCGGCCGCATCGCACATCATCCGCAAATACAAGGCGTTTGGCGGCCTGATCCTGTCGGCCAGCCATAATCCCGGCGGTCCGCACGAGGATTTCGGCATCAAATACAATGCCGGCAATGGCGGCCCGGCGCCCGAAAAGCTGACCGACGCGATCTTCGAGCGCTCCAAGGCGATTTCGCGCTTCCTGGTCGCAGACATCGGCCCGGTCGACCTCGACCGTCTCGGCTCGGTCGATGCTGGCGGCATGAAAGTGGAGGTGATCGACCCGGTCGCCGACTACGCCGAATTGATGGAGACGCTGTTCGACTTCGACGCGATCCGGAAGATGTTCAAAGGCGGGTTCCGCATGGCGTTCGACGCCATGCACGCGGTGACCGGACCCTACGCCAAGGAGATACTGGAAAAACGGCTCGGCGCGCCGGCCGGCACTGCGCGCAATTTCGTGCCGCTGCCGGATTTTGGCGGCCATCACCCCGATCCGAACCTCGTCCACGCCAAGGCGCTGTATGACGAGATGATGGGCGACGACGCGCCGGATTTCGGAGCGGCGTCCGACGGCGACGGCGACCGAAACCTGGTCATCGGCAGGGGCATCTTCATCACGCCGTCGGACTCGCTGGCGATGCTCGCCGCCAACGCGCATCTGGCGCCGGGCTACAAGGCCGGGCTGAAAGGCATCGCCCGCTCCATGCCGACCAGTGGTGCGGCAGACCGCGTCGCCGAAAAGCTCGGCATCGGCATGTATGAGACGCCGACCGGCTGGAAGTTCTTCGGCAATCTGCTCGATGCCGGTATGGCGACGATCTGCGGCGAGGAAAGTGCGGGCACCGGCTCCGATCACGTCCGCGAGAAGGATGGGCTCTGGGCCGTGCTGCTGTGGCTGAACATACTGGCGGTGCGTGGCGAGAGCGCTCGCGACATCGCGGCCAAGCACTGGGCGACCTATGGCCGGAACTACTATTCGCGGCACGACTACGAAGAGGTCGAGATCGAAGCCGCCAACCGGCTGATGACTGAACTGCGTGGTCGGCTGCCAGCGCTACCCGGAGCCGTCGTTCGCGGCATGAAGATCGCTGCCGCCGATGACTTTGCCTATCACGATCCGATCGACGGCTCGGTGAGCAAGAATCAGGGCGTCCGGGTCATGTTCGAGGGCGGCTCGCGCGCTGTATTCCGGCTTTCCGGCACCGGCACGTCCGGCGCAACGCTCCGACTCTATGTCGAGCGCTACGAGCCCGACCCCGCACGCCACGATCTCGACACGCAGGAGGCGCTCGCCGAGCTAGTAGCGGCGGCGGACGAGATCGCAGGCATCCGCCGCCATACCGGGCGGGAAAAGCCGAGCGTCATTACGTGAGGTTGCAGATGACAGCCAATGGCGGCGCTGTTCTCTGATGAATTTTCGCCTCCCTTTAGGCGCCATCCCGGCCGCTGACGGAATCCGCTTCTCCGTCTGGTCCGGCGTTGCCGTGCGGCTTTGGGTTTCGATCTTCGACGGCACGGGCGACCGCGAAATCGAACGGCTCGAGCTTTTGCCGGAAGGCGACGGCGTTTTCGCGCTTACGGTGCCCGGTCTGAACGCTGGAACACGCTACGGATTTCGCGCCGACGGTGAATATGCGCCCGAACGCGGGTTGTGGTTCGACCCGGCAAAGTTGCTGATGGACCCGTATGCGGTGTCTATCGACCGACCCTATGTTTTCGACCCGCGTCTTTCGGCGGGACGGGGGGAGGGAGTGGACACCGCGCCGCTTATGCCGAAGGCCGTGGCTCTCGAACTGCCGCAGCCGATAGCCGCGAAGCCGCCTTTGTTCAGACCCGGCGAGCTGATCTACGAGGTTGCCGTCCGGGCGTTCACAATGCGCCATCCGGCGGTGCCCGAAGCGCAGCGCGGCACGATCGCGGCGCTCGCCCATCCCGCCGTCATCGAACACCTCTCGAAGCTCGGCGTTTCTGCAGTCGAACTGATGCCGGTGGTCGCCTGGATCGACGAGCGGCATTTGCCGCCGCTCGGGCTGACCAATGCATGGGGCTACAACCCGGTTTCGTTCATGGCGCTCGACCCACGGCTGGCGCCTGGCGGCATCGCCGAATTGCGCGATACGGTGGCGGCGCTTCGCGAAGCTGGCATCGGCGTCATCCTGGACCTCGTCTTCAACCATACCGGCGAGAGCGACGAGCTTGGCCCGACGCTGTCGCTGCGCGGCCTGGACAACCAGGCATACTACCGTCACAGGCCAGGGAATTCCGGGAAGCTGGTCAACCAGACCGGAACCGGCAACACTATCGCCTGCGACCATCCGGCGGCGCGGCAACTGATACTCGATACGCTCAGGCATTTCGTCCTTCATGCCGGCGTCGACGGGGTCCGCTTCGATCTCGCGACGGTGCTGGGGCGCGCCGATGACGGCTTCGATCCCAATGCGGCGCTTCTTGCTGCGATAAGGAACGATCCCGTCCTGCGGGACAGAATCCTGATTGCCGAGCCTTGGGATATTGGTCCCGGCGGCTATCAGCTTGGCAATTTCCCGACGCCCTTTCTCGAATGGAACGACAAATATCGCGACGACATCAGGCGGTTCTGGCGCGGCGACCGCGGCATGATCGGGGCGCTGGCGACGCGGCTTGCCGGGTCATCCGACGTCTTCGCCGGCGAGGGTGTGGCTGGGACGCGCAGCGTGAACTTCATTGCCGCGCATGACGGCATGACACTGGCCGACATCGTCCGCTACGAGCGCAAGCACAATGAAGCCAATGGCGAACAGAACCGCGACGGCCATGACGAGAACCTGTCGTGGAACAATGGCGTCGAGGGCGAGACCGACGATCCTGATATCGACGCGCGGCGGCGGGCCGATGTCTTGGCAATGCTGTCGACGCTGTTTGCCTCGCGCGGCACGATCATGCTGACGGCCGGCGACGAGTTCGGGCGGACGCAACTTGGCAACAACAACGCTTACGCGCAAGACAATGATCTCACCTGGCTGGACTGGAGCGGGCGGGACAGAAAGATCGAGGGGCATGTGGCCGCGCTGTCGGCGATGCGCAGGAGCGTAGCCGCGCTTCGCGACGTGGACTTCCTTTCAGGGGATGCGCAGGACGGCTTCCGCGATGTCGAATGGCTGGACGAAACCGGGCAGCCGCTCGACGAGAGGGGATGGAGCGATCCGGAGCGTCGCAGGCTTTCGATGGTGCTCGACGACAGGCCCGGCGGCCGTTTCGCGGCGGCTTTCAACGGCTCCATCACGCCGGCCGAATTCGCGCTGCCGGTGCGAGCTGGATTCCAGTGGAGCGCGGCGCCGGGATTGCCGGCCACCATCAGGGACTCAGTTGTGCTTGTTCCCGGCCGGAGCGTCGTGTTTGTGGTCCAGCGCGGCGCGCCACAGCGGTAACGGATTTTCAGGTCAGGAGCGAAGAATGGCGGCGATGGACAATGCGGACTGGTGGCGCGGTGCCGTCATCTATCAAATCTATCCGCGGTCGTTTCAGGACACGACCGGAGATGGCAGCGGCGATCTCAGAGGCATCGCGCAGCGCGTTCCCTACATCGCCGCGCTCGGCGTCGACGCCATCTGGCTGTCGCCCTTTTTCAAGTCGCCCATGGCCGATATGGGCTACGACGTCTCCGACTACTGTGCCGTCGACCCGATGTTCGGGACGATCGAGGATTTCGACGCGCTGATCGAAGCGGCGCACCGCCACGGACTGAAGGTCATCATCGACCAGGTGCTGTCGCATTCGTCGGACCGGCATCCGTGGTTTATCGAAAGCCGCGCCAGCAGAACCAATCCCAAGTCCGATTGGTATGTCTGGGCCGATCCCAAGCCGGACGGGACGGCGCCGAACAACTGGCTGTCGATCTTCGGCGGGCCGGCCTGGGAGTGGGACTCGACCCGCAAGCAATATTATCTGCACAATTTCCTGGCCTCACAACCGGACCTGAACTTCCACAATCCGGATGTGCAGGACGCGCTTTTGAAAACGGTGCGCTTCTGGCTCGAACGCGGCGTCGACGGTTTTCGGCTGGATACGGTCAATTTCTATGTTCACGACCGGCAATTGCGCGACAACCCCACATTGCGTGTGAGCAAGGCGGCCAAAGCCAAACAGACCAATCCCTACGAGTACCAGAACCACCTTTACGACAAGACGCAGCCGGAGAACCTGGAATTCCTGAAGCGCTTCCGGGCGTTGCTGGACGAATATGGCGGCCGGACGTCTGTGGGAGAGGTAGGTGATGGCAGGCGCTCGCTGAAGACGGTGGCAAGCTATACGTCCGGCGGCGACAAGCTTCACATGTGCTACACTTTCGACCTGCTCGGTCCGGACTTTTCGGCGGCCTATGTGCGCAAATGCATCACGGCCTTCGAAGCGGCGGTCGCCGATGGCTGGATCTGCTGGGCATTCTCCAACCACGATGTAGTCCGCCACGTCTCGCGCTGGACGGAACCGGGCGGTGATGCCGACGCGACGGCAAGGTTCTCGATCGCGCTGCTCGCTTGCCTGCGCGGCTCGATCTGCATCTACCAGGGCGAGGAGCTCGGACTGGAAGAAGCCGAGCTCGCCTTCGAGGATCTGCGCGATCCCTACGGCATCCGCTTCTGGCCGGGATTCAAGGGCCGCGACGGCTGCCGCACGCCGATAGTGTGGGATTCGAACGAGCCCAATGGCAGCTTCTCCACCGCCAAGCCCTGGCTGCCGGTCCCCGACGATCACCGGGCGCGCGCCGTCGATGTGCAGGAGAGCGACCACGGATCGGTCTTGGCCCACTATCGTGCGACGCTGGCGTTCCGCAAACAGCATCCGGCGCTGACCGTCGGCAGGATCGAACTGCTCGACGCTGGAAAGGACCAACTGGCCTTCATCCGCGAGACTGGCAACGAGCGGCTGCTTTGCCTTTTCAACTTCGCCGGCATTGCCGCCGAGTGGCGTGTCCCAGCCGGAGCGGGGACGGTCGCGCCGATCGATTTTCCCGGCCCCGTTGCGGCGGTCGATGGCGATCGGATATCGTTGCCGCCCTTGGGCGTGCTGGTCGCGCGGCTGGAGTAGCCTCAACCCAGGGTTCCTTTCCGGGCAGCTTCCTTTACGTGAGCTACGCGCTGGTTGAATTAAGAATTTCCGGTGCTAGTGTCACCAACCAGAACGGCGGCCCCAACGACCGCCGGCTCGCTCGACGAAGCCGAAATGGTTTCGGCTTCAGGGCTTAAAACGACGCTCGCCATGGCTGAGGGGCCGCGGCAAACCGGGAGAGTAGCATGCTTCACAATGTTCTGAAGGCGACTGTGTTCGCCACCAGCCTGCTTGTCGTGAATGGAGTGGTTATCGCGCCGGCGATGTCGGAAGTGATCTACAACCGCGGCAACGACACCGATCCGACGACGCTCGACCACCACAAGACATCGACTATTGCCGAAGCCAATCTGATGCGCGAGCTCTATGAAGGGTTGGTTGTCTATAACGCCAAGGCCGAAGTCGTTCCTGGCGTCGCCGAGAGCTGGGAAGTCTCCGACGACGGGTTGAAATACACGTTCAAGCTGCGCGAAAACGCCAAATGGTCGAACGGCGATCCTGTGAAAGCCAGCGATTTCGTGTTCAGCTTCCAGCGCATCCAGGATCCGGCCGTAGCCGCGCCCTATGCGAACATGCATTATGCGATCGCCAACGCCGAATCCGTGAACAAGGGCGAGAAGAAGCCGGAGGAAATGGGCCTCAAGGCGATCGACGACCGGACGCTCGAGATCACGCTCGCTGCTCCGACGCCCTATTTCCTCGAGCTGCTTACCCATCAGACCGGCTTGCCGGTCCATCAGGCTTCGGTGGAGAAGTTCGGCAACGATTTCACCAAGCCGGGCAACATGGTGACCAACGGCGCCTACATGCTCGAATCGTTCACTCCGAACGACAAGATCGTGATGAAGAAGAACCCGCATTTCCACGATGCGGCGAATGTGAAGATCGACGTCGTCAACTTCATTCCGTTCGAAGACCGTTCCGCCTGCCTGCGACGCTTCGAGGCCGGTGAGGTGCTGTCCTGCTCGGATATTCCGGCCGAACAGATGGACTATATGCGCGAGAAATTGGGCGAACAGGTCCACATCGCGCCCTATCTCGGCAGCTACTACCTGCCGGTGAAGGTGAAGAAGGAGAAATTGGCTGATCCGCGCGTGCGTCACGCGATCTCCATGGCCATCGATCGCGACTTCCTGGCCAAGGAAATCTGGCGCGAAACCATGCTGCCCGGTTATTCGATCGTGCCGCCCGGCATCAGCAACTACAATGATCCCGTGTTCCTCGAATACAAGGACATGGACATCCTCGATCGCGAGGACAAAGCCAAGGAACTGCTGAAGGAAGCCGGCGTCGAGGAAGGCGAGCTTTCCGTGGAGCTTCGCTACAACACCAGCGAGAACAACAAGAACACCATGACGGCGATCGCCGACATGCTGAAGAATATCGGAATCTCCGCAACCCTGTTCGAGATGGAAGGAACCGGCTATTTCGACTACATGAAGCAGGACGGCGACTTCGACATCACCCGCGCCGGCTGGATCGGCGACTACAGCGATCCCCAGAACTTCCTCTTCCTGTTCGAAAGCGACAATCTCGGCTTCAACTATCCGCGCTGGGAGAACGCCGAATACGATGCGCTGATGGAAAAGGCGGAGACCACCATCGACCTGGCCGAGCGCTCCAAGCTTCTCAACCAGGCCGAAGCTATCTTCCTGAAGGAAGTTCCGGCTATTCCCATCCTCTACTACTCTTCTCGCGCGCTCGTTTCGAGCAAGCTGAAGGGCTGGGAAGACAACATCCAGGACGTCCACGGCACGCGTTTCATGTCGATCGAAGGCTGACCCGGCGGGTGCAACGTCCATGCGGGAGTTTGCTCCCGCATGGACCTTCGCTTCCCGGCGTGCGGGCATGGTCGATATCTGCAAGGAACTTCGCTGCGGCGCCGTATCCGGCGTCGACGAAGCCTCGGCTATCCGCATCGGGAACCCCTCACGATCAAGGGGCGTTACATCTGACGGCCCGCGGAGTTAGCCAATGTTCGCATATGTGCTGAGGCGATTTGCCGGCGCGGTGCCGACGCTTTTCATCATCGTCACAATCGCATTCTTCATGATCCGCCTGGCGCCCGGCGGGCCGTTCGACCTCGAACGCCCACTCGACCCGCTGATCATGGAGAACCTCAATCGGGCTTATAATCTCGATAAGCCGCTTCTCTACCAATACGGCCACTATTTGTGGAACCTGGCGCAGGGTGATCTGGGGCCAAGCTTTACCCGCCGGGATTTTTCCGTGGTCGACCTGTTCCGCACAGGGCTGCCGGTGTCGGTCCTGCTCGGTGGAATGGCCATCTCGCTTGCACTTATCGTGGGAACTTTCCTCGGAGCGCTGGCCGCGCTCAAGCAAAACACCGCCGTCGACTACGCCGTCGTTGGAACGGCGACGTTCGGGATCACGATCCCGCCCTTTGTCATCGCGCCGATCCTGAGCCTGCTGTTTGGCGTCTGGCTAGGCTGGCTGCCGGCGGGAGGCTGGAGCAGCGGTTCGCTGCGGCATATGATCCTTCCGGTGGCGACGCTCGCATTGCCGCAGATCGCGATAGTGGCCCGCCTGACGCGCGGCGCCACCATCGAGGCGCTGCGATCCGACCATGTGCGCACCGCGCGCGCCTACGGTCTGCCGACCCGCATCGTCGTCGGCGTCCACGCGCTACGTGCCGCCATCCTGCCTGTGGTCTCCTACCTCGGTCCGACCGCCGCCGCGCTGCTGACGGGTTCGGTCGTCGTCGAGACGATCTTCGGCATACCGGGCATAGGCCGCTATTTCGTCCAGGGCGCGCTTGGGCGCGACTACACGCTGGTGATGGGAACGGTCGTCGTCATCGCCGTGTTCGTCGTCGTCTTCAATCTTATCGTCGACATCCTCTACGCATTGCTCGATCCGAGGGTGCGCTATGACTGATCATTCGACCATAGCGGCGCGTGAAGTGCTCACCGAGGCCGGCCCAATGATCGCCGGGCGGTCACTGTGGCAGGACGCATGGCGTCGTCTACGCAAGAACAAGGCGGCGGTCGCCAGCGCGATAGTGCTGCTGCTCCTGGCTCTTGCGGGCATTTTCGGGCCGTTGGTTGCGCCTCATCCATACGACCGCATCTACCCGCAATATGTGCGCACGCCGGCCAGCCTCGAGGCTTATCCCAAGGCCGAGCGCATCATTCCCGCATTCGAGAGCGTCGTAAGCCGCGCCCGCGTCGAGACCGGCTCCGCCGAGGTCGAAGGATCGACGGTGCGGATGCCGATTTCGAGCAGCGAGGCGCTCGACCCGCGCATCGTGCGCTATGTCGACCGGTCCGACCTGTTCGAGAATGCCCGCATCGAGGAACTGAGCGCTGACGGACGGAGTGGCGTCATGGTGGCCGACGTTCACCGGCTGCGCTTCCTCTTCGGCACTGATTCCAATGGCCGCGACCTGCTTGCCCGCATTCTGATCGGAATTCGTGTCTCGCTGGCGATCGGCGTTCTCGCGTCCGCGATGGCGCTTCTGTTCGGCGTGTCCTACGGCGCGATCGCCGGCTATCTCGGCGGCCGGGTCGACGGTGTAATGATGCGCATAGTCGACATCCTCTATTCGCTGCCTTTCATCTTCTTCGTCATCCTGCTCGTGGTGTTTTTCGGGCGAAATTTCATCCTGATCTTCATCGCCATCGGGGCGACGGAGTGGCTGGACATGGCCCGCATCGTGCGCGGTCAGGCGCTGATGCTGAAACGCCAGGAATTCGTGCAGGCGGCCGAGGCGCTCGGCGTCGACAATTCGGGCATTCTGCGGCGTCACATCATTCCCAACACGCTCGGTCCGGTCGTCGTGTTCGTCACGCTCCTGGTGCCCAAGGCGATATTGCTCGAAAGCCTTCTGTCGTTTCTCGGCCTCGGCGTGCAGGAACCGCTGACCAGCCTCGGCCTGCTGATCTCGGACGGCGCGGCCAACATCCAGGGCGCAACCTGGCTGCTGATCTATCCGGCAATTGCTCTGACCGTCATTTTGTTCGCCCTGAACTTCCTCGGCGACGGCCTGCGCGACGCACTCGACCCGAAGGACCGCTGATATGGGGGAGAATAAGACCGACACGATCCTGAGCATTCGCGGCCTGAACGTGAGCTTCGCCACGCATGATGGCGAGGTGCGGGCGGTGAAGAATGTCGATTTCGACGTACGTCCGGGCGAAACGGTGGCCATTGTCGGCGAGTCCGGTTCAGGCAAGAGCCAGTCCATGATGGCGCTGATGGGGCTCCTGGCTTCGAACGGGCGCGCCACCGGCTCCGCCCGCTACCGCGACCAGGAACTGATCGGCATGTCCGAGCGCCGCCTCAACAAGGTGCGCGGCGAAAAGATCACCATGATCTTCCAGGAGCCGATGACCTCGCTCGATCCGCTCTACAAGATCGGCCGCCAGATCTCCGAGCCGCTGATCCATCATGGAGGGCTCCTTTCGGCTGCGCAGGCTCGACCGCGCGTGCTGGAGCTTTTGAGGCTGGTCGGAATACCTGATCCCGAACGGCGCATCGATTCCTACCCGCACGAGCTTTCCGGCGGGCAGCGCCAGCGCGTCATGATCGCCATGGCGTTGGCGAACAATCCCGACATACTGATCGCCGATGAGCCGACGACGGCGCTCGACGTGACGGTGCAGGCGCAGATCCTGGCGCTTCTGGCCGAGTTGCAGAGCAGGCTCGGCATGGCGATTGTGTTCATCACCCACGATCTCGGCATCGTCCGCCGTTTCGCCGACCGGGTCTACGTTATGCGCTCCGGCGAGGTGGTCGAGGAGGGCGCCACGGAAGCGCTTTTCTCCACGCCGAAGCACGCCTACACGAAGATGCTGCTGGAGGCGGAGCCAACCGGCCGCAAGGCGCCGCCGCCCGCCAACGCGCCAATCCTGCTGGAAGGCAGGAACGTCGAGGTGACCTTTACGATCGGCGGCGGCTTCCTGGCCGGCGAGCCGCTGATGCTGCGGGCGGTCAACCGCATTTCCATCGCGCTGAAGAAAGGGCAGACTATCGGCATCGTCGGGGAGTCCGGGTCCGGCAAGTCGACGCTGGGCCGCGCCCTGCTGAGGCTGCTCCCCAGCGACGGGGCCATTCGGTTTGGCGGACGCGACATCTCCACAGCCGGGCGCGAGGAGATGAGGCCGCTGCGACGCGAGATGCAACTGGTGTTCCAGGATCCGTTCGGCTCGCTGTCGCCGCGTATGACCATCGGCCAGGTCATCACCGAGGGCCTGCTGGTGCATGAGCCGTCGCTCTCGGGCAAGGATCGCGATCGACGGGCGATTGAGGCGTTGCGCGAGGTCGGGCTCGATCCCGCCATGCGCAATCGCTATGCGCACGAATTTTCAGGTGGGCAAAGGCAGCGCATCGCCATTGCCCGCGCCATCATCCTCAAGCCCAAGGTCGTGGTGCTCGACGAGCCGACCTCGGCGCTCGACCGCTCGGTCCAGAAGCAGATTGTCGACCTGCTGCGCGACCTCCAGCAGGCGCATGATCTGTCCTATTTGTTTATCAGCCACGATCTAGCCGTGGTGCGGGCGATGTCGGACTACATCATCGTGATGAAGCAGGGCCAGATCGTCGAGGAAGGGCCGACAGCCGAGATATTCGACGATCCGCGCGAGGAATACACACAGACGCTGATGGCCGCCGCGATCGATGTGACGAAGTTCCGGGCGGCAGCGCCGAGTTAGCCCTGCCAAGGCTGGTCTAACTTAGCGGTCGCCCTCAGCTTTCAGCCTTGAACGTCTTGGCCAGTTCCATGAGCTTCTTGCGGTCGTTGCCGTGGCGGCGAATGAGTTCGCGGGCCTGGTTCGGCGACAGATCGGTCGCTTCGGCCAAGTGGAGCGCCTCGGCCTCCAGATCGTCTGTCATGCTCGCCTGATGCTGACCGCCGGACTTCGTTTTGTCGTCTGCCATGCCAGCTCTTGCTGGTTGGTGGTCTTCCTGAAACCCGGCCGGTAATTGTTGGTTCCTCGTGTTGCGGCCTGATGCCTACAGGAAACGGTGAAGCGAACGTCTTTCGTTTGGCAGCGAACGCCGCAACCGCCCAGGAACTTCGGGCAGTGTCAGTTGTTCAATGCGTTCCTCTGGAGCCTGGGCAAGGCACTGATCTCGGCGGCGCCGCTGCGTGGTACGCCATAACTAGGTGCCCGCCGTCCCCTGGTCCATGTCCATCATCGCCCGTTTCCCTTCTGGCTTTGGCCGGGTGGGGCTCTTTTTTGCTTCAGGCGCTGCTTATATCCACCTGCCTTAATCCTAGATCGGGCAAGAGTTCCGGGCCGATGGCAAACGGCAGGTTCTTGATCGCGGCGGCTCGCCACCATTCGGGCAGTAGGTCTCCAGGGAACTCCTCGTCGCGCCTATGCCGCACTTTTTTCGAGCTGCGACTTTCCTGCTTGTGCAGTATCGCCGCTCTTGAAAACGCCATCTGCATCCGCGCCGAAATCGGCCGCTGTTTGACTTTCGCAAGGATCGTCTCTGGCAGCCACTCGACCGAAATTCTGTTCTCGAGAGCCATATCCCACCAGGCGTAGCCGAGCGAAACCTGATCCCATACGTGCGGGAAGTCGCGGCAATATCGGCACCATAGATCGATGAGGGCTTCCGCGCCCGGGCCGGTTCCGAAGTAAATCTGTCCGCCCGAGAAATCCCATCCTTGGCGTTTCACAGCGGCCATGTCGGCGTGGCAATTTACGAGCTCGGTCAGCGGCCGTCTGATGACGGCGTCGGCGTCCACCCACAAGATGCTGCGGTCGGTCGCCCTACGCATCTCCTGGATGAATAGCGACTTCTGCGCGCAGTTTTCGACCCAGGACGCTTTCGCCGGGCGGGACTCAATCCTCGCGTCCAGCCCGAGCCTGCGGGCCGAAGCGGCTAGCTCTCTGGCGTGGCCTTCATAAGGTGTGTTCGGTGTGTAATACGATACGATTAGTGGATGTCCCAACGCCCCGACCCCAATTTTATGCCTCGCCTGCTGCTAGAAACGCCGCCAGAATACGGTTGCACCGCTTTCGTCACGCCACATGCTCCAGACTGGCGATCGACTTGAGATATTGGACGTCCGATTTCTTCCGCACGCCGACGATCAGCACGGCGTCGGGGCGGATCTTGTCGACCATCTTCCTTTCAGCGCGGCGTATGAAGCCGCTGTCCTTTCTGATGGACATGATTTGGCCGAGGAATTCCTTCTTCGTGCAATCGACGACCGTGACCTGGATGTGGTGCGACTCGATGCTGAGCACTTTTAACTTCACCCATCCTCCTTGCCGGAGGTGGTCTATCCAGAACTGGTCCGGCTCGGCCTCTTTACCGCGCACAAAATCAACGCTGGCCCGCAGAATATCCTGCAGGCCGTCAAAAACGGCTCTCATGCAATTTTTTCCCCGCTCCAAAAATGCCCGGTAGGGTTGTGACGTGCCGCCTCGACTAAGGCAAGGGCTTTTCCTTGGTCGTCTCGTGAATGTTGTTCCGGATATTGAGACATGATGCCGACTGGAAACGGCGGAGCGAACGTCCTTGCGTTGGCAGCGGATGCCGATATCGCCCAGGAACATCGGACAGCGTTGGTTGTTCATTCCGTGCAACGGAGGCCATTTGAATGGACGCCCAGATATCGCGCACCGCGACCTCAATTCCGGAGTGCCTGCTCCGGCCGCAGATCCGCATGTCCGGCCTGCTGAGCGCGGCAGCTTCGAGATGCTCTGCCGGGATACCGGGGTAAGCTTCGATGAATGCATCGAGAAGGCGCAGACCGGTTGGTACGTCAAGGCCAATGAAGCGCTGAAGCTGCGTCTGGTCGAGGGCGGTCTCTGACGCCGAGAAGTTTCTGTGGGGCTTTCGCGAAGAGTGAAGGCTGAACGGCTCGGCCGATCTTCCGCAATGTAGTCCTACTGGCGTTCTCCACCGGTGGCGGCGAGCATACGAGATCGAGAGCTAAACCTCGGGGATGTTCTCTTTCAAAATCAGGTGCAGCCGCGGTGGATGCCCTTCATACGGCAGGTCGCGCACGGCGTGTTCGAGCAGGTTGAGCGCTTCGCGGGCCTCGACGCGGGGGTTCTGGTCGATGACCGCATCCATGGTCCCGTCGAGCAGAAGCTGCTTGGTGCCTTCCGTCAGTTCGTGGCCGAGGAACACGACCGAGCGTTCGAGGTTTCGCTCCTTGAGGGCGCGCGCGACGCCCTGGTTGCCCGCTCCGATGTTGTATATGCCGGCAAGATCGTCGTGCCGGTCGAGCAAGGCTGCGGCTTCCGCATAGGCGCGTTCGCGGTCGTCCCGCATCTCGCGCAGTTCGACGATCTCCAGGTTCGGGAACTCTTCGGCAAGAACGTGCCGAAAACCCATCTCGCGCTCCTGGTGGCCGCGATAGGACAGCGATCCGGCGAACATCGCGACCTTCCTCGGCTGGCCAGCGCCCAGCAGGCGCCCGAGCACGTAGCCGGCCAGCCTGCCGGCCTGACGGTTGTCGATGCCGACATAGGCGACCCTCGGCACGTGGAGTATGTCCGTCGCCAGCGTCACGACCTTGATGTCGTTGGCCGACAGCGCCCGGATCGCCTCCCGGACGGTCGGGTGATCGAGCGCGATGAGGCCGACGCCGTCCGTCTTGCCATGCAAATTGTGCAGCGTACGGGCGAGGGTGTCGGGGTTGAAGCCCTCGATCGAGCTGACGCGGACGTCGAGTTCTGGCCGCGCCGCGCCTTGCGCGCTCAACTGGTCGTGCAACATGCGAATGAAGGTGTTCGTGCCGACAGGCAGGACGAAATCGAGCCGGATCTTTGCCGAACTCTGCCCGGCCCAGCTCGGGGCAGTCGCGAGGTAGCCGAGCTTCTTCGCCGTATTGAAGACGATCTCGCGCGTGCGGTCGCGAACGCCGGGGCGGTTGTTGAGCACGCGGTCCACCGTCGCGGCGGAAACCCCGGCTTCACGTGCAATGTCCATAAGGGTCGAACGCATGCTGCAGAGCTTTCAAGCAAGGTGGAACGGGTGTCCACCACGGGCACGGCCCGAGTGATTCTGATGGAAAAAGATGTACCTGGACAAGGATGGACGGCAAGCGTCGCAACGGTGTTTAGGGAGCCGGCGATCATGCCGCAAGCCGAAAGGAGCGGGCGGAAACACCTCAAATAACATCATGATGGGAGTGTATCAGCATTTTGTGCGCTGCGGCAGGAGTTTGAATTTGCACGGCTATCTTCTCGATGTACCTGAGTGATGATTTTTGATTTGAAATGATGTTGACAGCCTCATGAGCAAACGTCAATATTCCTCATACGGGGTCCTTAAAGTGGTTCCGGAGGGAGGAAATCAATGTCGAACCTTGTACGCATCTCGCGGCGCGGTCTGCTTGCGTCCGGCGGAAAAGCCGCCTTGCTTGTCGGTGCGGTCGGTATCGCCCCGAAATTTATTCGCCCAGGCCGCGCCTACGCGGCTGACGCGCTTGCCGCGGGCATGATCGGCGGCCCGACCGGCTTCGAGGGCGCCGAACGCTATCAGTATGGTCCCGAGACGCCCGAGGGGCGCGCCGTCGAGGCCGCCAAGGCGATGAAGGCCGGCGGGGTCGACAAGATCGTGCTTGGCCTTTCCGACGGCTCCATCGGCCAGTTGACCCAGCCTTTCCCGGCCGGCGCCCCTTCGATCAAGGATCTGTGGGAGAAGGAAACCGGCATCACGCTGGAAATCGTCGGTGTTCCGAACGGCCAGGAATTCACCAAGACGATGCAGGACATCTCCACCAAGGGTGGGGCGTACGACATCTATGCGGTCGAGTGGAACCGGCTGGGCGATCTCGCCGAAACCGGCGGCATCATCAAGCTCGACGACTTCGTCGCCAAGCACAGGCCCGAATGGGACGATCCGCAGTCCGGCTACGTCAACGGCGCCAGCGGCGTGTCGCTGCTCAACCAGTACCGCGGCTCCACCTACGGCGTGTCGCTCGACGGCGATTTCCAGACCTGGGTCTATCGCACCGACCTCTTCAACGACGAGACCGAGAAGAAGGCTTTCGCGGACAAGCACGGCTATGCGCTGGCGGCGCCGAAGACGTGGAAGCAGCTCGACGAGATCTCGCTGTTCTTCCACCGCCCGGACAAGAATTTGCTCGGCTCGACCGACATCCGCAACCAGGGCTGGGGCTATACCAACTGGTACCAGCGCTACGTTTCGATGGGCTCGCCGAACCAGTTCCTGTTCGACGATACCGGCAAGCCGCTGATCAACTCCGAGGCGGGCATCGCTGCGACCCGCGAATACATCGATTCGCTGGCCTACAAGTCCCCGGACGCGGTTTCGTGGGGCTGGCCCGAGCAGTACGGCAATTTCGCCAAGGGCGGCGCGGCCATGACCTGCGCCTTCTCCAACCTGCCAAAATTCCTCGACAACCCTGCCAACAAGGATTCGGCCGTCACCGGCAAGATCGGCTCGATGCTGCCGCCCGGCCGTGAGGTCGATGGCAAGATGGTGAGCCGCTCGGTGCTGTGGCTCAACCTCTCGGCGTCGGTGTCCTCGCAGGCAAAGAACCCGGAGGCATGCTACCTCTTCCTGCAGTGGCTCGGATCGGCGCGGATCTATGCGTGGATGACCGCCAATCCCGGCGGCTATTTCGATCCGTTCCGCCTGTCGGACTTCTCCGATCCGCTGGTGCGCCAGACCTATCACGCCTACCACATGGACGTGGTGCGCGAGACGGTGGCCCGCACAGTGCCGACCATCAATTATCCCGGCGCCACGGCCTTCCACAATGCGCTCGACGAGAACCTCGTCGCCGCTCTCACCAAGGCAAAGACGGCCGAGCAGGCGATGGCCGACACGGAGACGGAGTGGCTCCGGATCGCGCGTCGCACCGGCGAGGACAAGCTGCTCGAAGCCATCAAGACCAACAAAGCGGCGTGGCCGACAATTCTCGATCCGGTAAGTTGATCCTCCCAAGCAAGCCGGAAGGGAGGGACGCCAGCAGTCCCTCCCGCCTTCACAGCCAGCGGCATCAGCGTTCGACATGAAGCGTTCAATCCCATTCGAGATATTCCGCTACGCCGTCATCCTGCTGGCGCTCGCGGTCACGCTCATCCCGATCCTGTGGATGCTCTCGATGGCCTTCAAGCCGATCGGCGAGTGGTCGGCGACGGGAGCGGAGCTCACCTGGTGGCCGAATGCACCGACGCTCTCCAACTTCCGCTTCATCTTCGGCGAGTCCGATTCGAGCCTGATCGTCGCGCTCGACAGGACCGCCCTGAAGCCGATCCTGTCGTCGCTGCTGTCCGCCACCCTCGGGACGCTGATTGCAATGACGGCCGGCACGGCTGCCGCCTACGGCCTCTCCCGCTTCGGTTCCGGCCAGAACCTGCCGCTGGCGCTCACCCAATTGCGGCTCTTCCCGCCCATGGCGGTGATGATCCCCGTCATGATTATGTGGGCCTTCCTCAATCTCACCGACACCTGGTGGGGCCTGGCTCTCGTCTATGGCATCGTCACGCTGCCTTTCGCCTTCTGGCTGATGAAGACCTTCTTCGACGACATGCCGCGCGAGCTCGAGGAGGCGGGTCTGGTCGAGGGATGCTCGCGCTGGCGGGTGTTCACGAAGATCACGCTGCCGATGATGCGGGCGCCGCTGGCCAGCGCCGCCCTGTTCGTCTTCATCCTGAATTGGTCGGACTATCTGATCGCGCTGCTGCTGACCACGCGCGAATGGGTCACCGTGCCTGTCTATATGGCGTCGCTCTCGTCCTCCATGACCGGCCAGCTCTACGGCGCGAAGGCGGCGCTCGGCCTGATCGCGGCGGTTCCGCCGGTCATCATGGGCATCGCCATCCAGCGTCATCTCGTGCGCGGCCTGACCTTTGGGGCGCTGAAGCAATGAGCGTCGCCACCGCCTCGGAGGACGCCATGGCGACGCTCGCCGCTGAAGGTCGCGCGGTTGCCCGCGACGAAGCCGCGCGTCTCGGCTTCCGGCTGGCGCTGCCGGCGCAGATCCTGGTGCTCTTCATCGCCGTCTTCCCGCTCCTGATGCAGCTCTACATCAGCCTGACCGACTGGTCGCCGCTTTCCGGCATCGGCTGGTGGAACGCCTGGGAGCTCTGGAACAGCTTTGCCAACTATACCGACCTCGCGGCCGACAACCGCTTCTGGAGCGCGCTCTGGCGCACCTTCGTCGTGATGATCGTCTGCGTCCCGGCCGAATTCCTGCTCGGGCTCGGTCTGGCGACGCTGTTTGCCGACGATTTTCCCGGCAAGCGGCTGTTCTATTCGATCCTGCTCATGCCGATGATGGTCGTGCCTGCGGTGGCCGGCTACATGTTCTTCATGCTGTTCCAGTCGGGCGGGCCGATGAACGACATCCTGTCGGCGCTGACTGGCACCCGCGTCGCGATCGCCTGGCTGTCGGACCCGACGCTGGCGCTCGCCGCGGTGATGATGGCCGACATCTGGCAATGGACGCCGCTGATGTTCCTCATCCTGCTCGCCGGGCTCGTCGGCGTGCCGGAAGACCAGATGAAGGCCGCGACGCTGCTCGGCGCCAATGCCTGGCAGCGCTTCACCACGATCGTCCTGCCCAAGATGAAGACGATCATCATAATCGCGCTCGCCATCAGGGTGATCGAGAATTTCAAGATATTCGACACGCTCTACATCATGACCGGCGGCGGGCCGGGCGTCGCGACCGAGACGATCTCCGTCTATATCTACAAGCTCACCACGCAGGACCTGATCTGGGGCTATGTCGCGGCGATCGCGCTCGCCATCCTGTTGGTGCTCTCCATCGCCACCGTCTTTGCCATGAAGCGCATGGCCGCGGCGCGGGAGGCGCGGGCATGAGCACGATCCGCCTGGAAAACCTGGTCAAGAAGTTCGGTGATTTCACCGCGCTGAAGACGATGGACCTCGAGATCGCCGACGGCGAGTTCATGGCGCTGCTCGGTCCTTCGGGGTGCGGCAAGTCGACGACCATGAACATGATCGCCGGGATGGAGGAACCGACGTCCGGGCGCATACTGTTCGGCGACCGCAACATGTCCGGCGTGCCGATGGGGCGGCGAGGGGTCGGGTTCGTGTTCCAGAATTACGCGATTTTCACCCACATGACCGTGCGGCAGAACCTGACCTACGGGCCGCGCATGCACGGCAGGCCGAAGGCCGAGATCGACCGCCGCGTCGGCGCCATCGCCGAGCTTCTGCAATTGACCTCCTTGCTCGATCGCCGGGCGGACAGGCTGTCGGTCAACATTCTGCAGCGCGTCGCGATCGGCCGCTCCGCGATAATGGAGCCGGTGATCTTCCTGCTGGACGAGCCGCTCTCGAATGTCGACGCGGCCTTCCGCGCCGTGATGCGTACGGAACTGAAGCACCTGCAGCGCCAGTTCAGGCAGACCATGGTCTATGTCACCCACGACCAGCTTGAGGCGATGACGATGGCCGACCGCATCGCGGTGATGGACCATGGCATGCTCCAGCAGGTCGGCACGCCGCTCGACGTCTATAACAATCCGGCCAACGTCTTCGTGGCGCGATTCATCGGCGCACCCGGCATGAACCTGCTGCCGGGTTGGCCGGCTGATAGCGATGGCGGCCTGGTGATCGATCTCGGCCCGCTTGGCGCGACCGCTCCCCTGCCCAAGCGGCTTGCGGCAGCGATGCGTGGCCATTCGAGGGAGGTCCTGTTCGGCTTTCGGCCCGAGCAGGCGACGCTTGCGGGAGAAGGCCGCGGGATTGCAGCACAGGTCACGGCTGTCGAGCGCATCGGCGCGCGCACGATCGTTCATCTCGGCGAGGGTGATTCGGCGATCAAGGTGGTTCTCGACAACGATCAGCAGGCCGCCTTCGGCGCTTCGGCGATCGTGACGCCCAACATGGACGCGGTGCGGATCTTCGATCGCACGACCGGTCAGGCCATCGGAGGCGCGGGCAATGGCTGAGATCGCCTTCCGGAATGTCGGCAAGCGCTACGGCGGCACGGTCGCGCTGTCGGACGCGTCCTTCACGATCCACGACAACGAGTTCTTCTGCTTCTTCGGCCCGCCGCTGTCCGGCAAGTCGACGATCCTGCGGCTGATCCTCGGCTTGGAAATGCCGGATCACGGCGAGATCCTGATCGGCGGCAAGCCGGTCAATGCGGTTTCGCCGGCCGAGCGCAACGTGGCGATGGTGTTCCAGAACCTCGCGCTGTTTCCGCACATGAACGCGCGCGACAATATCCGCTTCCCGCTCGCCGAGCGAAAAATCCCGCAGGCCGAGATCGAACGGAAGCTTGCCGACGTCGCCGCGAAGCTCCACATCGGTCACATCCTCCACAAGCAGCCCGCCCAGCTTTCCGGCGGCGAACGCCAGCGCGTGGCTATCGCCCGGGCGCTGGTGCGCGATCCTGTCGCCTATCTCATGGACGATCCGATCTCGGCGCTCGATGCCCGCCTGCGCGAAGAAACGCGCGTCGAGCTCAAACGCATCCAGCGCGAACTCGGCAAGACGCTGATCTATGTGACCCACGACCAGGAGGAGGCGATGTCGGTGGCCGACCGCATGGCAATCCTGGAAGCGGGCGCCATCCGACAGATCGGCACGCCGCTCGAGATCTACGACCACCCGGCCAGCACCTATGTGGCGCGCCTGCTCGGCTCTCCGATGATGAACATCCTGCCTTCGACGGCGAGCGGCAACGACATTCGCGTGGCGGACGGTGCGATTGCCGTCGAAGGCCTGGCCGGCGCCGCCGAAATCGCCGAAGTCGGCGTGCGGCCGGAGGATATCAGGGTGTCGGCGTGGGCGCAGGGCCAGTCCGGAACGCCGTCGCGGGTCTATGAGGTCGAGCCGCTCGGCGGCTATACGGTGGTGACGGTCGATGCCGGACCGTCGCGGGTGAGGGCGCTGATGCGCGGCCAGCCCAACATCAGGCCGGAAGCGATGGTCGCGTTGAGCTGTGACGCGGCCGCCGTCCATCTGTTTTCGCGGAACGGGACCGCGCTTTCGCGATGAGCCGCGCCGCCGCACAAGGAATGACAGGGAGGGATCTGATGGCTGAAACCGCCGAGTTTGAGCCGGACGTGAAAGTCCGCAACAGGGAATACAAGATCGGCTGCGTCGGCGCCGGTATGATCATGGCGGAGTGCCATCTGGCGGCCTACAAGGAAGCCGGCTTCCCGGTCGTCGCGATCGCCTCCCGAACCAAGGCCAATGCGCGCAAGGTTGCCGAGCGCTGGGGCATTGCGACCGTCCACGACACGCCCGAAAAACTGATCGAGGACAGCCAGGTCGAGATCATCGACCTGGCCTTTCCGCCCGACCAGCAGCCGGCCCTCATCCGCCATGCGCTGAAGCAGCCGCACGTCAAGGCGATCCTCGCCCAGAAGCCGCTTGCCTTGTCGCTCGGCGAGGCGATCAAGCTCCGCGACGAGGCGAAGGCTGCCGGCAAGATACTCTCTGTCAACCAGAACATGCGCTACGACCAGTCAATGCGCGTCTTGAAGCAGATCATCGAGCAGGGCGCGCTCGGCGACATTGTGTTTGCGCAGATCGACATGCATGCGATCCCGCACTGGCAGAGCTTCCTCGAGGATTACGACCGGCTGACGCTGGCCAACATGAGCGTCCATCATCTTGACGCGTTGCGCTTCCTTTTCGGCGACCCCGACGAGATCACGACGCTGACGCGCAAGGATCCGCGCACCCGGTTCGATCATTCGGACGGCATCACCATTTCCACCATGAAGTTCCCGTCGGGCGTCATGGCCGTCTCGCTGGAGGATGTCTGGTCCGGTCCCCGGCAGGACGGATACAAGGACGACCAGCACATCACCTGGCGCGTCGAGGGCACCGAGGGCGTCGCGCGCGGCACTATCGGCTGGCCGACCGGCGCGGCGTCGACCCTGAGCTACGCTTCCGCGCGGACCACCGGCGGCGAGTGGGTGACGCCGAGCTGGGACACGATGTGGTTCCCGCACGCGTTCATCGGCGTGATGGAGCAACTGCAGCATGCGGTCGCCACGGGCACGCCGCCGGCGCTCTCCGTCGCCGACAACGTCAAGACCATGGCACTCGTCGAGGCCGGCTACCGGTCTATCGCCGAGGCTCGCACGGTCAGACTTTCAGAAATTGCGATCAACTGAAGCCACATTCGGGAGGAGTTCACATCATGATGCAAGCCGGTATTTTCACGGGATACTTTCCCTACAGCCTGGAGGAGACTGCCAGGAAGATCCGCGCGCTGGACTTCAATACCGTCCAGCTCGACCTGCACTTCAAGGACGTCGATCTTTCGGCCGGGCAGATCACCAAAGAAAAGGCGAAGCAGGTCCGCGACGTGTTCCGCGACCACAACCTGCCGATCTGCTGCATCTCCGGCTACACGAACATCATCCACCCGGATAGGGGCGAACGCGAGAGGCGCGTCGGCTACCTCAAGGAGATCATCAGGAACGCCCGTCTGTTCGGGTCACCCTACGTGATCTCCGAGACCGGCACCTACAACACCGAGTCCGACTGGGTTCACCATCCGAAGAACAAGACCGAGGAAGGTTTTGAGGAGTGCCGCAAGGTGGTCGCCGACCTGGCTCAGACCGCCTATGACCATGGCGCGGTGTTCCTGCTCGAAACCTACGTCAACAACGTCGTCGGCTCGGTCGAGGAGACGGTGAAAATGTTCGCGCAGGTCGATCACTCGGGCCTCGGCCTGCTGATGGATCCGACCAACTATTTCGAGACCCACAACATCGACAGGATGGACCAGATCCTGAACCAGGTCTTCGACACGCTGACCGACAAGATCAGGATCGCCCATGCCAAGGACGTGAAGCGTTCCGGCGACGACAAGACCGAGAAGCATGCCGATATCGGCGACGAGGACGCGCTTGAGAGCCACACTTTCCGCGGCGTGGGCGAGATCGAGCTGCCGGCTCCCGGCCTCGGTTCGCTGAACTACGATCTCTATTTGCAGCGGCTTGCCGAAAAGCACCCGAACATCCCGGTGATCATCGAGCACCTGTCGGAAGATGATGTGCCGCGCGCAAAGAAGTTCCTCGACGGCAAGTTCCGCCAGAACGGCCTCTGAGACCAAGTGAAAGGGAGGAATGACATAATGTTGAAATCGACAGTGAAATTCGCTGCTGCTGCGCTTCTGGCCTGCGCCGCTTTTGCAACGCCGGGCCAGGCGCAGGAAGAGAAGACGTTCTACCTGCTGTCGCATGGCGGGCCGTCCGACGCCTTCTGGCTCGACTGGAATGCGGGCGCGACCAAGGCCTGCGAACAGTTGAGCGTCACCTGCAACATTTCCTTCTCGGGCGGCGACATGGCAGCCCAGAAGGAAGCGTTCAACTCGGCGATCGCCGCGAAGCCTGACGGCATCGGCACCACGTCCGCGCAGCCGGGTCTCTGGAACACCGAGGTTCAGGCGGCCAAGGATGCGGGCATTCCCGTCGTCTTCTTCAACACCGACGACACGGCGACCGGCCGCCAGGCCTATGTCGGCGCGGACCTCCGCCAGGCCGGCGTGACCTGGGCGAAGTACCTGGTCGACAACAAGCTGGTGAAGCAAGGCGACACGGTGTTTCTGCCCGTCGAGGTGCCGGGCGCCAGCTACCAGCAGCTCGAGACGGAGGGCATCGCCAGCGTCTTCGATCCGCTCGGCGTGAAGTACGACGTGGTCGACGCCGGGACCGACCCGGCCGGCATCATCGCCAAGATGAGCGACTACATGCTCGCCAACAATCCGCCGGCGATTATCGCGCTCGGCGACTCGGTGGCGGCTGCCGTCCGCAAGGTGTTCGACAATGGCGGGATCCAGGCCGGCTCGATCCCCGTGGTCGGCTGGGGCAATTCCAAGGATGTCGCGGAAGCGGTGCGTGACGGCTACTTCAATGCCGCGGCGTGGCAGTTCCCCTCCGCGCAGGGCTTCATGCCGGTGGCGCTGCTCAACCTTGCCGCCTCGGGCGAGCCGATCGGCTACGACATCCAGACGTTCAGCCTCTACGACAAGTCGAGCTACGAGCCGATCCTCAAGCTCTATGGCGAGTGAGCCTCACGTCGGCTCCAACAGAGGACGAAGATGGATACGGTCATGGCGGCGGTAACGGAAAGAATGGAAGGGTGGGGAGACAGGTGGCGTCGCCTGATGGCGACGCCGCAGGTCGCCTCGCTGATTATCCTCGCCATCGTGCTGGCGGGATTTTCGATCGCCAATCCCAACTTCCTGTCGCCGCTCAATATATCCAACATGATGGCGTTCCTGCCGGAGCTGGGGATCATGGCGCTCGCCATGACGCTCCTGCTCACGGCCGGCGAGTTCGACCTCTCCGTCGGCGCTGTCTTCGCGCTCGGTCCGGTGCTTGTCATGCTGCTTGCCCAGACAGCCGGCGTGGACATCGGCCTTGCCTTGCTCGTCGGCCTCGTGGTCTGCATCGCCATCGGCGCGATCAACGGGATCATCGTCACCAAGATCGGCATCTCGTCCTTCCTCGTGACGCTGTCGATGCTTCTGATCGTGCGTGGGGTGGCGCTCTACATCACGCAGGGTTTTCCGCTCAAATCCTGGGACCAGCCGGGGTTCTTCGTCACGCTTCTCGCGGGCAGTTTCGATCTCGGCCCGTTCCGGCTCTACATTTCGCTGTTCTGGTTCATCGGGCTGACGCTCGTCTGCGCCTACACCCTGAACTGGTCCAAGGTCGGCAACTGGATCAGCGCCATCGGTTCGAACCGCAGCGCGGCGGTAGCGCGCGGCGTGCCGGCCGACGCCGTCAAGATCTGGCTGTTCATCACGGCTTCGGTGCTTTCAGGTCTCGCCGGCATGATCAGCGCCTTCCGGATTTCCGCCGCGTCGCCCGTTGCCGGCACGGGCTACGAGCTCGAAGTGATCGCCATGGTGGTCGTCGGCGGCACCGCGCTTACCGGCGGGCGCGGCACAGTTCTGGGCACGGTCGTCGGTGCCTTCATGTTGCGCGCGATCCGCAACGGGATCGTGCTGATCGGCGTGCCGGGCCTCGCCTTCAACATCTTCGTCGGCGCGATCATCCTCGTGATGCTGATCCTGCACGCGATGATCCAGAGACGGAGCATACGGCGATGACGGCTGAAGTCCTGCGCCTGGAGCGCGTGCGCAAATCATTCGGCAGCGTCAACGCCCTGCGAAGCGCGTCGCTGACCCTTCGCGAAGGGGAAGTCGTTGCGCTTTTGGGCGACAACGGCGCCGGCAAGTCGACGCTGATCAAGGCGATCTCCGGCGTGCATACGGTCGATGGCGGCGACATCTATGTCCGAGGAGAAAAGGCGTCGATCCGCTCGGCGCGCGACGCGATCGATCTCGGCATCGAGACGATCCACCAGGACACGTCGCTTGCGCCCGACCTTTCGATCGCACGCAACCTGTTTCTTGGCCGGGAGCCGGTGAAACTGCCGTTCCTTGGCGTTTTCGCGCCGCTCGATTTCCCGGAATTGCGGCGTGCCGCATCGGCGCTGCTGCGGCGGGTCGGCATCTCCAAGAAGCTCGACGCCGATGCGCCGGTCGACACGCTCTCCGGCGGCGAGCGGCAGTCGATCGCGATTTCGCGCGCGATGCAATTCGCCGCCAAGGTGATCATCCTCGACGAGCCGACCAACAATCTCGGCGTCGAGGAGACCCACGGCGTGTTGCGGTTCGTCAAGGAGGTGCGCGACGCCGGCCATACGGTGCTCTTCATCACGCACAACATCCATCACGTCTTCCAGGTGGCTGACCGCATCGTCGTCATGCGCCGCGGCGAGATCGTCGCGGAGCGCGCCGTCGAGGACACCGACCTCTTGACGGTCGAGAGCCTCATCATGGGCGTCGACGTATCGACACTCGTCAAGGAAGCGAAGGCGCACTGATGGTTCGGCTCTACGGACAGACGCTGACGCGCAGGCAGGTTTCGGAACGATCCGGAATGCTGTCGCAATTTGCCGGCGTGCGCCTGATGACGCTCGGCGACGGGGTCGAGCGCGGTATCCGCATGCTTGAGTTCCGGACCGGCAGCGGACTTCGGTTCACCGCGCTGGTCGACCGGGCGCTCGACATCGCCGACTGCGACTACAAGGGCCAGGCGATCGGCTGGCATTCGCCGAGCGGGTTCCGCCACCCGGCGCTGCACGAGTACGAAGGCGAGGGCGGCTTCTCCTGGGCACGGTCGTTTTCAGGCCTGCTCCTGACATGCGGCCTGGACCACATCCTCGTCCCCGAGGAAGTGCCCGCTGACAATTACAATTATCCCGGCCGGAAGAGCGTCCGCCATTCGCTTCACGGGCGGGTCAGCACGATTCCGGCGCGGCTCACCGGCTATGGCGAGCGCTGGGACGGCGACCGCTGCGTGCTTTGGGCGGAAGGCGTCGTCCAGCAATCGGCTGTGTTCGGCGAGGATCTGCATCTCCATCGCCGGATCGAGGCGGATGTCGGCGGCAACGAGATCCGCATCTCCGACCGCGTCGTCAACCACGGCTTCGCGCGCACGCCGCATATGTATTTCTATCATGTGAATGTGAGCCACCCGCTGGTCGACGAAGGCTCGCGCTATCTGGCGCCGGTCACGGATGTGGTGTGGGCGGCCCATGCCGGCGAGGCCTATCGGGCACAGGACGTGGGCTACCGGACTCTGCCCGCCCCGCGCGCGAACTTTCGCGAACAGGTCTGGCAGCACGAACTCGGATCGGACGCCGGTGGCAACGTGCCCGTCGGGGTGGTCAACGACCGGATCGGCCTCGGCTTCGAGATCGTGACCCGGAAGAACCAGCTTCCCTGCATGTACCAGTGGCAGAATTTCCAGGCCGGCCACTACGCCATGGGGATCGAGCCGGCGACGCATCATGCGCTCGGCAACACTGCCGCGCGCGAACGCGGCGAGATGATCTGGCTCGAACACGACGAGTCCCGGTCCTACGAGGCGACTTTCAAGGTTCTCGACGGGCAGGCCGAGATCGATGAGGCCGAACGCCGGATCGCCTCGATCGCCAAACAGCCGCAGGAGGATTTTCCGGCGCCGTCGGGCAGGTTCCCCAAACTTGCCGAAGGATCGCGGTCATGAGGCAAGAAGAGATCGGTAGGAGAGCCGGCATTCGGGAGAGACGCGGGAGGAGGATCGACAAGGACAGGACAGAAGGCGGATCTTGGAGAAGACGATGACAATCGTGGAAAAGAAGAAGCGCGACTACAGCCTCGTCGGCGAAAGCACGCGCAGGGCGATCGAAACCGGTCTTGCCTCGGCCGAGTGGTATCACACCGAGGTGGCGCGAAAGGTGATGAAGGAACTGATGCAGCGTTCGGACGGACCCGCCATCCGCGACACGATCGTCTGGCTCGGCGTCCTTCTCGTCTCGGCGGCCGGCGCGATCACCTTCTGGGGCACATGGTGGTGCGTGCCGTTTTTCTTTGTTTACGGCGTCTTCTATGCCTCGGCGAGCGACTCGCGCTGGCATGAATGCGGTCACGGCACCGCGTTCCGCACGCGCTGGATGAACGATGTCGTCTATCAGATCGCCTCCTTCATGCTGATGCGCAATCCGGTGACGTGGCGCTGGAGCCACGCGCGACACCACACCGATACGATCATCGTCGGCCGCGACGCCGAGATCGCCGTCATGCGGCCGCCGGACCTCCTGAAAGCGGCGCTGACGTTCACCGGCCTCCTGGATTTCCGTTATTCGCTGCCGACGCTCTTCCGCAACGCATTCGGCAATCTTTCGGCCGATGAGAAGAGCTACATTCCGGAGATGGAGTGGCCAAAGGCAATCGTCGCTGCCCGCTGGCACGTGGCGATCTATGTTGCGACGGTGGCGCTTGCCATTGCCATTCGGTCGTGGCTGCCGCTGATGCTGGTTGGCCTGCCGCGCCTCTACGGCACCTGGCACATGGTCATGACGGGCCTGCTTCAGCATATCGGCCTGGCCGACAATGTCGTCGACCACCGGCTGAACACGCGCACCGTCTATATGAATCCGATCAGCCGGTTCATCTACTGGAACATGAACTACCATGTGGAGCACCACATGTTCCCGATGGTCCCCTATCATGCGCTGCCGCGGCTGCACGAATTGATCAAGCACGACCTGCCCGAGGCAAATCCCTCGATATGGCACGCCTATCGCGAAGTCTGGCCGGTGCTTCTCAAGCAACTGAAATACGAGGACTACTTCCTCAAGCGCGACCTGCCGCCGACGGCGCGGCCCTATCGCGGCGAATTCCATGAACTGACGGTATCGGCCGCCGCCGAGTAGTCCTCCTGACCAACAATCCCGACGCCCGACCATGAGGCGTCTCCCGAGACCGATGGAATGAGACTATGCCAGAATGGATCGTGGCGTGTGCCGTGGACGATGTGGACGAGGAGGATGTGATCCGCTTCGACCACGGCGGCCGGACGTTTGCCATCTACCGCTCGCCCGATGACGAGTTCTTTGCGACCGACGGCCTTTGCACGCACGAGAAGGTGCATCTGGCGGACGGGCTGGTGATGGACGACATCATCGAATGCCCGAAGCACAATGGCCGCTTCAACTACAAGACCGGGGCCGCCAGGGGCGCGCCGGCCTGCGTCAATCTCCAGACCTATCCGGTGAAGGTGGTGGCCGGAAAGGTCATGATCGAGATCGGCGGCGTCGATGGCTGAGGCGGGCATGGTCATCGTCGGCGCCGGTGAAGCCGGCACGCGGGCGGCCTTCGCGCTGCGCGAAGAGGGCTATGCGGGACCCGTCAGCCTGATCGGCGCCGAGCGCCATCTGCCTTACGAACGCCCGCCTCTGTCCAAGGACGCCATGGGTTTGGCCGGCGCCGGCATGAAAACCATTGCGGACGCCGTGCGCTTTGAGGAAGCGGGCATACGGCTCATTCTCTCCGCCGCGGCAATCTCCATCGATCGCGCGGCCCGTGAGGTGAAGCTGGAAGGCGGTGCTTCCCTTTCATATGACAGGCTGCTGCTGGCGACGGGCGCTCGTCCGCGCAGGCTGGCGATGGCGGAAAACTCCCGCCGATGCGTCTATCTCCGGACCCACGACGATGCCGAAACCATCCGCGCCCATTTGCGGCCCGGCGCCCGCGTCGCGGTGATCGGCGGAGGCTTCATCGGCCTGGAACTCGCTGCGGCGGCGCGAATGCGGGGCTGCGCGGTCTCGGTTATCGAGGTCGAGAAGCGTCTCCTCACGCGCGCCGTGCCGGCGGAGATCGCGGCGGTGCTGCATGAGGCCCACGCGAAAAGCGGCGTCGACATACGATGCGGTACGGTCGTCACCGCCATCGATGACCTTGATGACGGCGTCTCTATCGCACTGGCCGACGGCGCTTCGATTGATGCCGACGCCTGCATCGTCGGCATCGGCGCGATCCCGAACACCGATCTCGCCGAACGGGCCGGGCTGGCGGTCGAGAACGGCGTCCGCGTCGACGAGCGCATGGCGACGTCCGATCCGCATATCTTCGCTGCGGGCGACTGCTGTTCCTTTCCACTTGGCGTCTATGCCGGCAGGCGGGTCCGTCTCGAAGCCTGGCGCAACGCCCAGGACCAGGGGAATCTGGCCGCCCGCAACATGCTGGGCAGGCAGGAGAACTTCGCGGCGATCCCGTGGTTCTGGTCGGATCAGTTCGATCTGTCGCTTCAGATCGCCGGGCTCGTCGACGAGGGCGCCGAAACCGTCCGCCGGGAGATCGGAGAGGGCGCGTTCATCCTGTTCCACCTTGCAGCCGACGGCAGGCTCGTCGCAGCAAGCGGCATCGGGCAGGGGAATACGGTCGCCCGCGACATACGGCTGGCCGAAATGCTCGTCGCCAAGAAGGCGAGGCCGCCGCGCGACAAGCTAGCGGCCGCCGAGACCAAGCTGAAAACACTGCTTGCCGCGTAAAGGGGAACGAATATGAGCCGCACCAGACCGACCATCGCCGACCTGCGCGCAATGAAGGGCAAGCGCCAGCTCACCATGCTGCGCGTCATGACGCTTGAGGAAGCCGAGGCCGCCGAGCGGGCGGGAATCGATATCGTTTCGATCCCGCCCGACCTCCTGCTCGACCCCCGGTACCGCGATGCCGCTCCGAGCCTCTTCTCGATGCCCGGCGACAATTTCTACGAAATCGGCACTGCTGACGATTTCCTGCGCTGGGCGTTCAAAATGTATAAGGCGAGCGCCGACGCAGTCTATTGCAGCGCGAGCTATGCAACGATCAAGCGGATGGCGGACGAAGCAATCCCGGTGATCGGCCATGTCGGCCTGATACCGTCGCGCCGGACCTGGACCGGCGGCTGGAAAGCGGTCGGCAAGACCGCCGAAAGCGCGCTCGAAATCCTGGCCGCGGTCAGGCATCTGGAGGCGGCGGGCGCCTTCGGAGCGGAGATCGAGGTGGTGCCCGTGGAAGTCGCCGCCGCCATCTCCGAGCGGACCTCGCTGTTCATGATCTCCATGGGGGCAGGCACGGGCTGCGACGCGCAGTATCTCTTCGCCGAGGACGTGCTCGGCCAGAACCGCGGGCACATGCCGCGCCACTCCAAGGTCTATCGCAACTTCGCAGTCGAGTTCGACAGGCTGCAGGCGGAGCGCGTCGCGGCGTTCCGGGAATTCGTGGCCGATGTCGAGCGCAAGGCTTTTCCGGAAGATCGCCATGTCGTACACATGGACCTCGCCCAATTGCGCGCTTTCATGGACAGGGTCGAGAAGCGATGAATGCCCCAAACTCGCCGCCAGCCGAGTCGGTTGTCGCTGGCGCTCCTGCCCATGTGATTACCCTTTCCTGCGATGATCGCCCCGGCATTGTGGCCGCGGTGACTACGGAACTGGCCCGGCTTGGGGCCAATATCACCGAGAGCAGCCAGTTCTGGGATCGCCAGACGAACCGCTTCTTCATGCGGATCGCCTTTGCCGGGCCGGCCGATGCAACACCCGCCAGCCTTGAGCGAGCGCTCGCGGTTCCGATCGGGCAGTTCGGCATGACGGCGGCGATAGCGGACCAGTTCAGGCGTCCGAAAATCGTCGTGATGGTGTCGAAGTTCGACCACGCCTTGCTGCATCTTCTTTACCAGATCCGCGTCGGCTGGTTGAACGCGGAGGTGGTCGCCATCGTCTCCAACCATGAGAGTGGGCGGCGCACCGCCGAGTTGGAGGGGCTGCCGTTTCACCATTGGCCGGTGACCGCGGCCAACAAGACCGAGCAGGAGCAGAAGCTCATACGGCTGGTGGAGGAGACCGGCGCGGAACTCGTCGTTCTCGCTCGCTATATGCAAGTCTTCTCCAGCGATTTGTCCGCCCGCCTCTCAGGCAGGGCGATCAACATCCACCACTCCTTCCTGCCGAGCTTCAAGGGCGCCAAGCCCTACCATCAGGCGTTCGAGCGGGGCGTCAAACTGATCGGGGCAACGGCGCATTACGTGACCGGCGACCTGGATGAGGGACCGATCATCGAACAGGAGACGGAGCGTGTCTCGCACGCCCAGAGCGCTGACGATTTCGTGGCCGTCGGGCGCGACATCGAGAGCCGGGTACTAGCGCGCGCCGTAAAGCTGCATCTCGAAGGCCGCGTCATGCTCAACGGCCACAAGACGATCGTTTTTTGAGGGGCAGTTGAAACGATTGCTGGCTTGTCGGCGATTTGCTCGCCAAGCCATTGAATTTTCTGGTCGGAGTGGCAGGATTTGAACCTGCGACCCCGTCGTCCCGAACGACGGGGTAGGCGGAGAAAACCGCAGATTTGCAGGGTTTTTCGTCACGCTGGTCGACCGATGTTCACGTTTGTTTCCACTATTTCTGTGGGGTAACTGTGGGGTGCAATCACTCTGTTCACTGTCTGTTTCTCGCCTAGGCGGACGATGCCGTTTGACACCCGCTTGGACGTCATCTTCTCCGCTGCGTCCGCCTGATAATCCGGATGGTGATGGCCGTATGTCGAGAGAAGTACGTCCACGGTCATGCCGAGAAATCCGGCCGCTTTCCACGGATCGGCACCAGCCTGCATCAGCCAAGTTGCAGCTGTGTGCCGCAAGGTGTGCGGAGTGATGTCCGTCCTGAATTTCCTCTCCTGTCCTTCGCCCTCGTACCACCCGAGGCCAGCAGCCTCGCATGCGGCGCGGAAAGCTTTTTTGACAGAGGTGACAGACTTTCCGTTCCATTCGACTACATAGTCGTGCGAAATCTTGCGGCCAATATTCTTGCCCCTGCCGCGGGCCTTGGTCTTGATGTCAAGATCTGTGGCTGCCCATCGGCGCAGGTGGACGAGCAGTCGAGATGGGAGGCGAACAGGCGGCTGCCGCTTCTTCGTCTCTTTTGTGCCTGGTGCCCGCCGGTAAAAAACCCCACGCTCAAGGTCAACGAAGCCTCTGCCAGGTGTCGGCCGGATCGCTGCACCGCAGACCGCGCCGGAGCGCGTACCCGTATAGAGCGCAACGAGGATGAACCGGGCTAAATGGCGACCGGTCCGACGGTCGCTCGGTCGCCCCTTCCAACTTTGCTTCATCCGCCAAGCGGTCCAGATGAGCCTGGCCGCCTCGCTCCTAGTCAGCCAGCGCTCGCGAGCGCCGGGCTTTTCAGGAAGGACGATCTTCGGCACGCTCGTGACATAACCTTCTTTGTGGTAGTAATTGATAGCCGCGCGCAGATCCTCGAGTTGGCGGCGGGCAGACGCTTCGGTCGGACGCGAGGCGACATAGGCACGGCAGAGCCTGCCATTTATATCGCCCAGCTTTTTCTTGCCGAAGAAGTCCAAAATGAACTCTAGCCTCGTAGCGGTCGCTTGGGGGGCGGCGTGCTTTGGGGCAATGTCTCGCAGGTAGAGATTGATGGCATCGGCGATCGAGACGTTGTCGCGATCGCGTCCGCGATCTTGTGGAGGGTGGTATTTTGAGGCGATGTAGTCAGCGAGTGCTTTTTCGTTTTCAGGTCTTGGGCGGCCTTTCTCGCCGCTGCCAGCGCTAATGAAGGTTGATCCGTCACGAATAAACCATCCCGCTTTATTGCGGAGTGTTCCGTCTGTCTTTCGGCTCTCGTCCCGCCAGACGAGGCGGGCCCCTTTCGACGTCCGCGGCATAGTTCCCTCATTTTGGCGATCGCCGCCAAAGTGACGTATTCCTTGCCGGCAATCAACTCTGTCTCGAGGCGGCCGGCATTTCGTTCTTTGCGCAGGCCGGCCGCGCCCATGGAACCGTCCGGAAACGCTAACTTCGCCGCCGTCTCCAGGCGAAGCGGTGTATCGTCGTCGAATTGCTCCGGGATGTTCAAGGCTTCGTCTCCCAATCGCCCGGTTGGAGAAGCTTGAACCTGATTAATGTTAGTCAGAAAAGGTCCCATGCGCTGAAGTCGTACGAAGACGGGCGTCTGGCGGCATTTGTGTGTCGTGGAGGTCGCTGCGCCCAGCTTGGTCCCAGAAGCGCGGCGACAGAGGTGGGCAGATGGTTGCCGACGTCCGCTACGCTGATCCCCTCGAGGGGAAGCCCGTCTTTGCTCTCGAACTTCGGCGTTGCAAGCTTGACCCGGGGCCGTTTGCCCTCTGAAATGGCGGAGAGAGCGTCTTTCGATTTCACGACGATCGAACTGAAAACATTAAACTTTTCGCGCTCTTTGTTACTCAGTCTGTTACACAACTGCTGGAGTGGTTCAGCTTTAGCTGCATCTGAAGGAATTTCGTTTTGTGAGGCGCTGTCGAAGGCCTGGGGCCTTCCACGGCCGGCATAAGTAGCGATCGGCGCGATCACGGAGCCCGGGACGATGTGCTCTTTCTTTGGGTCAATCTTGACGGGAACATCGATCAGGACGAACTGGTCGCGCACTGCACCCGCAGGAATGTGATCATCAGCCGGGCCGTCTGTTCGCAACTGATCCACGGCAATCCCCAAACTGTGTTCGCCTCGTGATGGACTGCACAAAATATGCAAGCTTTTCAGCGGTTTATTGACGCAGCCGTGCAGTGAGATAGAGAAACTGAGCCGTCTCATGCGTGCTGCTCGAGCTCCGAGCTTCGCCCGGTTCAAGGATCATGACCTTGCCGATGCCGGATCAGACGTGTCGGGAAGGGGGGGCTGAGGCCGGCTTGTGATTGAAGGACGCGAATCCGAAAATGCGCACACTTCCCGCTAGAGCGGGGGGCGAGGCGGAGGTCAGCTACCGCCGATCGCAGATCTGTTAGCGGCGTGCGCCCTG
The DNA here is from genome assembly GCF_011045125.1 of Allomesorhizobium camelthorni. Lineage (GTDB taxonomy): Bacteria > Pseudomonadota > Alphaproteobacteria > Rhizobiales > Rhizobiaceae > Allomesorhizobium > Allomesorhizobium camelthorni. The sequence continues at coordinate 96,494 of NZ_JAAKZF010000016.1, forward strand.
AAAGTGGACGCGACTACGCCGGGCGAAGGCGGCTCGATTGCCGCCCCAAAGAGGAGTCGGTCAATTCGCCTTCGCTGCGCCCAGGGCCGTATGGCCGATCCGATTTTCAGCGATCCAGCGTGCGGCGAGCACCAGCGCACCCATGGAAAAATCCTTCCCGTGCCTGGCGACCATTTCTTCGGCCAGGCTGCCAAGCCGCGCGAAAAACTCGTCCTTGCTTTGCTCTTCAGATGTAGGTTCGGTCATTGCTTCCTCCTGACGGGTTGAACATGCGTCGTCTATTTGAACATCTGCGCGGCAATGGTGACGATGGCCGCGACGCCATCGGCGTCGCCTGCGGCTAGGTGGCTCCCGTCCGGCGACCAGGCGAGCGTCGTCACCGGGCCGCCGGCCGGCCTGACAATCAGTTCGTCTCGCATGCCAATCTGGGCGACGACGATCTGGCCGTTGGCGAATCCAGCTGCCACGAGCCCCTTGGACGGGTGCGCCGCTAACGCTTCGACTGGAAACAGGCGGGCGCGCCCCGTCTCTAGTGCTCCGCAAGACAACTTTCCCGCGAGAAGTGGCGTGTCCATAACCCACGCTGCAATGCGAAAAGCACCAGATGCGACTAGCGCATTGGCAGGTCCGCTCCAGCAGACGCTGCGAACGGGAGCCGGAAAACCGGCCACGGCGTCGGTTCGTCTGCTCGCGCAGTCGATCAGACTGAAGCCGTCCGCCCCGAGCGCGCAGGCCAGCAGTGACTGGCCGTTCCATCGGATCGACACCGGCTGCCCCGCACAGGCGAAGTCGTCAAGCAGCATGGTTTCGTCCCCGCTTACCCAGACGCAGAGGCGGTCGCCCGCGGAAAAGGCGAGGTGATCGCCGCCTGGCGACAGCGCGACAGTGCTGACGGGCGAAGTCGCGCCATGGGCGAGCGCGAACTGGCTGCCTTGCCGCACAAGCAGGATTTTATTGCCGTCGGTTGCCACCGTCACCCCATTTGCCACCGAGTGGTCGATGGCCACGATGGCGGTTTCGAGCTTGAGCACCGGCTCGCCCAGGCTGCCGTCCGCCCGTAGGAGAAGGACATCGCCGGCGCCGCCGCCGAGGAGGAAATCCGACTGGCCGAACGCGGTGACGGGAATCGGTCCCGCCGCAAGCTGCGGGGTCGTGATCAACGGCACCGGTGGCTTCTCGCGCGGGCGGATGGTCGTCTGGCCGAGATCGCCACTCACTCTGATGCGCATATTCGGCGGCTCGCTGTCGGCGACCGCGGCGATCGCGACCGTGCCGTCCGCCGATGGGAAGGCGATCGTCGTGCCGTCGGCGCTGAAGTGGGCGTCGGTGATCGCCGATGGGCGATGCCAGCTTCGCGCCAACAAATCGAACAAGGTCAGGTTCTGCATCGCCTGCTGGTTCATGGGTCATTCCCTTTGTCAGTTTCCGTCCGTTGCGGCGAGCGCACGGTCGACGTCCTCGACTTGACCCTCGACGGCGATGATGCGTTCCTCGCATTCCGCACGCTCTTGCTCGATCGCCGCAACGCTCTCTTCCGCTTCATGCAAATCCTGCACCAGTTGCGCGCTGCCGCCGCTCCTGGTGATTTCGAGTTCCAGGCGCAGCACATCCATCTCGATACCGGTGCGCTTCTGAGTGAGCCGCAGCGCCTCGGCAGTGAGAGCGGAGATATTGGCGACAAGTGCCAGCCGATGGCTGAGCAGCGCGTCACGCGCGGCAGCTTGATCCTTCATCGGACCCTCCTGTCATTTTTTACTCCCAGCCATCCGTTCACCGGACTTTTCGAAAGCCGACAACAAATTGGGCAGTGCGCTGGCTTGCGATTGGAACTGCTTCTCAGCCGTCTCTATGTGGCTCTTGAGCTGGTCCCAGATGTCGACGCGGATCATCGAAGTCGTGTCGCCAGTAAGGCGCTCGATCTCGTCGACGCGGAACTGGCGCGACAGCGAAACGCCGCAAAACACGAAGTCTCGGAGCAGGATCGCATGGTTCTCGATGAACAGATGGATCATCGGATGTGTTTCGGTGGTGACGCCTTGAGCGGCAAGTTCGGCTCGGACGAAGTCCTGGAAATGGCTCTGCAGGCGGTACTGGCTCTCGCCCACGAAGCGCATGACAAAGATCAGGTCGCTGGGGATCAGCCTGACAAGATCGCCGGCGATGCCGTCGGGCGGACTGGACATTGTCGGTGTCGGCCCCAGGCTGTCTTTGTCGTTCGGCATGGTCTCTCTCTGCTGTTGGCCACCCAAGGGACGATTGCCCCCAAATAGTAGCGGAGCAAGAGCAACTGAATAGATGAAAAATTAATTTCGTGTATGCTGCACCTGCGAAGTAACTACAACGAAGTTGCGAATAGAAGCAAAACATTACAGGCGTAAATTACAACTGTAAAAGAACGTTACAGTTGATGGCATACTCATTACCGAAACAGCCGCGAGTTGTTTTGAATGGCCAGCCGTTGGGCTTGTTTCACAACTGGCACGGCGCTTGCTTTCTCCATTTCCATAAGAAGCCCATCGCGTTGTGATGCGGTGCCAAAAGAACGAAGGAACGGAGGAAGCAGGGATCAGGTCACGTCCGCTTCGATACGCCTATCGCAAATGCGGTTGGCGCCGCGGTCCCTGTCAGACGCCTCAGAAACCTTTGCCGCGATCCACTTGAACGGCTGGACCACGAGTCGCGCCTGACTGCGCAACCCTTTGTCGTGCCGTTCGCACTCTCACTGGCGGCGCTGTGTGCCGTCTCACGCCCGGATCAAGGGATCCGCGGCTCAAACCTGGTGGAGGCTTATGACGATGTCGTCTTTGACGCTCAACAAGATTACCTCGCAACGCGGCATTTCCGTGGGCGAGGCGACGAAGAAAATTTCCGACCTCGGTTGGAACCCGACCTACGTCCAGGAAGCGATGACGTTTCCGACCGACTACAAGATCTCAAAGGCGCCGCGCGATCCGATGAAGCAGGTGCTGCGCTCTTACTTCCCCATGCAGGAAGAAAAGGACAACCGCGTCTATGGCGCGCTCGACGCCGCTCTTCGTGGCGACATGTTCCGCAATGTCGAGCCGCGCTGGGTCGAATGGATGAAGCTTTTCCTGGCCATCATCCCCTTCCCGGAAATCTCGGCAGCCCGCTCTATGGCAATGGTGGCGCGGCTGGCGCCGGGCGAGGATCTTAGAACCGGCTTCACCATGCAGATGGTCGACGAGTTCCGCCATTCCACCATCCAGATGAATCTGAAGAAGTGGTACATGGAGAACTACATCGATCCGGCGGGCTTCGACATCACCGAAGAAGCTTTCGGCAAGTGCTATGCAACCACAATAGGCCGCCAGTTCGGCGAAGGCTTCATCACCGGCGACACGATGACGGCAGCCTGCATGTACCTGACGGTCGTGGCCGAGACGGCGTTCACCAATACGCTGTTCGTGGCAATGCCTTCGGAAGCGGCTCGCAATGGCGATTACGCGCTGCCCACCGTCTTCCTTTCGGTGCAGTCCGATGAAAGCCGGCACATCGGCAACGGTCACTCGCTGCTGATGGCTGCGCTGAAGGAGCCTGAGAACCACCTGCTGCTCGAGCGCGACATGCGTTACGCCTTCTGGCAGAACCATGCCATCGTCGACGCCGCCATCGGCACGTTCATCGAATACGGCACAACCAACCGCGACAAGAACAAGGAATCCTACGCGGAGATGTGGCACCGCTGGATCTACGAGGACTACTACCGCACCTACATGCTGCCGCTCGAGAAATACGGCATCAAGATCCATCACGACGATGTCCAGGCGGCCTGGGAGCGCATCACGAAGAAGAACTACGTCCACAAGGTCGGGCAGTTCTTCGCCGTCGGTTGGCCTGTCAATTTCTGGCGCATCGAAGCCCAAACCGACAAAGACTTCGAGTGGTTCGAGCACAAATATCCTGGTTGGTACGCCGAGTTCGGCGACTTCTGGAAATGGTACGCCAAGCTCAGCCACAAGGGCGAGAAGGTGCTGCTGTTCAACAGCGATGTCGGCTACGTCTATCCGCACCGCTGCTGGTCTTGCCTTGTGCCTTGCCTCATCCGCGAGGACATGGTGGTCGATGAGATCGACGGGCAACTGCACACCTTCGCCCACGAGCTCGACCGCTGGACCGCTGTCGAAGCCTTCGCCGACGAGTATCAAGGCCGTCCAACGCCCGCGATGGGCCGCTTCAGCGGCAAGCGGGAATGGGAGACGCTCTATGACGGCTGGGATATCGCCGATGCGATCAAGGATCTTAACTTCGTCCGTTCCGACGGCAAGACGCTGATCCCGCAGCCGCATCTGCGCTTCGAGGCCGATCAGCAGTGGACGCTGGACGACGTGCGCGGCAACACCCTCGGATCCCCGTTGAATGCGCTCCGCGCAATGTCGCCGGCCGATCGCGAAAAGCACCTCGCTGAGTACCGCGCTGGCTTCACCATAACGCCGTTCAATTGACGGTCAGGCGGGCCGGTTACCGCCGGCCCGCCCACCGCTTGGTGGTCGATATGACACGTGCCCGTTTCGCCCTGCCCATCGCCATAGCGGCGTGGGCCGCAATCGCCGGAACCGCCTCCACCGTTACAGGCGCCCATCTGCCCGCAGACGACTGGAGGAAGGTGACGGCCGGCTACAGGGGCTCGCTCGGCCAAAAGCCAAAAGAAACAGTGAAGATACTCGCTATCGGGAGGCTAGTTTAATGAGTGACGCTCACACAGTGCGCCTGGAGCCGGTCGGCGTCGAGTTCGAGGTCGAAAACGGCGAGACGGTGCTGAACGCGGCATTTCGCCAAGGTATCGCGTTGCCGCATGGCTGCAAGGAAGGGCAATGCTCGGCCTGCAAATGCGTGCTGCTCGACGGTGAAGTCGACATGCTTAAATACTCGACCTTCGCGCTCAACGACATGGAGAAGGACTCTGGCCATATCTTGCTTTGCCGGGCCATCGCCTATTCCGACATGGAGGTTGAGCTCCTCAATTACGACGAGGAGGTTCTGGCGAAATCGATCGCAGTAAAGACGTTCACAGGCCGGATCTCGAAATTCGACCATCTTACCCATGACATCCGCGGCATCGAAATCGAACTCGGCTCGCCGATAAAATTCTGGGCTGGGCAATATGTCGACATCACGGTCACCACGCAAAAAGGGGAGACGATTACGCGCTCGTTCTCCATGGCAAATACGCCGGACGAAACCCAAAAACTCTCCTTCATCATCAAGAAATATCCTGAGGGAAAGTTCTCAGGGGAACTCGACAGCGGAGGAATCCGAGTCGGAGCCGAAGTCACCGTCGCCGGACCTTATGGAACCTGCTTTCGACGGGAAGAACGGCAAGGTCCCCTGATCCTGGTTGGCGCCGGCTCGGGCATGTCGCCCGTCTGGTCGATCCTCAACGATCATCTCAAAAGCGGCGAGAAACGCGACGTCTACTTCTTCTACGGCGCGAGGACGCCGACCGACCTGTTCTATCTCGACAGGATCTCCGAGCTCGCCGATCGCCACCCGGAGCTGAATTTCATACCTGTTCTCTCGCACGTCAACGGCGAGGCATGGGACGGCGAGCGCGGCTTCGTTCACCAAAGCGTTGACGCCAAGCTCAAACAGTTGGCGGTGGACGGGCAGGGCGATGTCTATGCCTGCGGGCCGCCGCCAATGATCGATGCGCTGCAGCCGATCCTGTTCATGAACGGCTTCGAGACGGAACGCATCTTTTTCGACAGGTTCACCACATCGTCCGGCGCCACCCCGGCCCACTGAGGCAGGCCGAAGCCAACGACATCAGAGAGCAACTGCAACAAGGGAGTGAAGACTATGGTAGCAACGTCGAGTTCAGTCGGATCGGGGGCCGCAGGGGCCGCGATCTTCGCCGATTCGGACAGCCGGAAGTATCGGTATTTCGACCCGAAAGGGCAGCGCGCAACGCACTACGAGGATGTCACGGTCGACGTCCAGCCCGATCCAGAGCGTTATCTGATTCAGGACTGGATCATCTCGTTCTCGAACGGCAAGGGCGCCTACATCAAGGACAACACCGCCGCCCAAAGCTCGAACTGGCACGCATTCCGCGCTCCTGACCAGGAGTGGGAGCGCACGCACTACCAGCGCCAGTCGAAGATCGAGACGATGGTCCAGAGCGTTATCACTAACGCCCGCCGCGCCGGCGCGCCGAAAACCTTCGACAAGGTTTGGATCAAGCTCCTGCAGGCACATCTCGGCGCATGGAAGCATGCCGAGTTCGGCCTCGGCACCTCGCTGATGCAGGCGCAGCGCTACGGCTATACCCAGATGATCAACAACGCGACGCTGACCAACTCGTCTTACAAACTCAGGCTCGCCCAGGACATCACCCTCTACCTCGCCGAGATCGGCATGGACATTCCCGGCTGGGACGACACGCTCGGCAAGACGCGCTGGCTCGAGGATGGCGTCTGGCAGGGCACCCGCGAGGCTGTCGAGACCATCATGGGCACGACAGACTATCTCGAGCAGTATTTCGCCATCAACATCATCTTCGAGCCGCTGGTCGGCGAGCTCTTCCGCTCCGGCTTCCTCATGCAGGCGGCTGCGGCCAATCACGACTTCATCACCCCTCCGGTGATTTCGGCGGCTGAAGCCGACTACGAGCGCAATCTCGCGAACACGATCGACCTCACCTACCTGCTCGCCAACGACGAAAAGCACGGCGCTGCGAACAGGAAGCTCTTCCAGGGCTGGGTCAAGAAGCACGGCGCGCTTGCCGACAAGGCAGCCATCGGCCTCCAGCCGATCTGGTCGATGCCGCATTCTAAGCCGATTTCCTTCGCCGATGTCCGCGCCCAGTCCGAAGAACGGATTGGACAGATCCTCGGCGAACTCGGCCTCAAGCGCTGAATAAGGAGAAAATACTCATGTCAACCGCAGCACGCGACGCCTCGCAGTCCAACATCTTCAAGTCGATGAAGGACATCACCTTTGAACAGACGATTTCGCACCAGTGCGGCGTCACCATGAACGACTCGGTCGAGGCGCGTGCCATCGCCGAGTTCATGGGCAAGAAGCCTGGCGTCACCGTCACCTACCAGCCGGCCATGATCCGTATCGACGGAAACGGCAAGCTGATCTTCAAGATGGACGAGATCAGCGAGTATCTCGGCAGGGAGATGACCGCGGAGATATTCGAGGTCAACACGTCGACCCACTATGGCCGCATGGTCCGCATCGACGACAACGAAGTGATCCTGTTCGGCGATATGGACGAGGTTTTCGAGTTCATCTGAGGAAACGCCTGGAATTCGGCGCGCCGCTCAATCACGGCGCGCCGGCCCGATCAACGCGATTGCTGCGGAGGCAACAATGTACAGAACACCGGAAGGCAAGGACATCTTCGTGGTCGACGGCCACACCCATTTCTGGGACGGCAGCCCGGAGAACCAGAAGAATATTCACGGCAAGCAGTTCATCGACTGCTTCTACGCGTATCATACTGGCCTCAGCCCCAAGGAGCAGCTTTGGGAGAAGAGCAAGTTCGAGAAATACTCAGCCGAGAATCTCTGCAATGACCTGTTCATCGAGGGGCCGGATGACATAGCCATCTTCCAAACCACGTCGCTGAGCGATTTCTACAAGACTGGCTTTGGCTGCATCAAACGCACGTCGGAGATCGCCAAGAAATATCCCGGCCGGTTCATCGTGAACGGATCGTTCGATCCGCGCGATGGCGAGAAGGCGCTCGAATATATCCACTTCATGAAGGAGACCTACGACATTAAGGGCGTGAAGATGTACACCGCCGAGTGGAACGGTGCGTCGAAAGGCTGGCGTCTGAACGACCCCGACGCCTACAAATGCTTCGAGCTCTGCGACAAGCTCGGCATCCGGAACATCCACGTCCACAAGGGTCCAACCATCATCCCGCTCAACAAGGATGCGTTCGACGTGCATGACGTGGATCATGCCGCCACCGATTTCCAGGGCCTCAACTGGATCGTGGAGCACTGCGGCCTGCCGCGCCTGGACGATTTCTGCTGGATCGCGACGCAGGAGACCAACGTCTATGCCGGGCTCGCGGTGGCGCTGCCCTTTATCCATTCGCGTCCGCGCTATTTCGGCGAGGTCATCGCCGAGCTGCTGTTCTGGATAGGCCCCGAGAAGATCCTGTTCGGCTCGGACTACGCGATCTGGACGCCTCGCTGGTTGGTCGAGAAGCTCTGGGCCTACCGGATCCCAGAGGACATCGCGGCTGAACGCGGCGTGCAATTGACTGACGAGATCAAGGAAAAGATTCTCGGCCTCAACGCTGCCCGCCTCTACGACATCGACATCGCAGCCAGGAAGGCGGAATTCGCCAACTCCCCTTTCAGCATCGCTGCGGAGTAGGCGCCATGCAACCGGCCAGCGCATTTACCAGCCGCGTGATCGAACTGTGGCGGCGGCTCGGCGAAGTCAACGATCCGGAACTCGACGAGCCCATCACTGAGATGGGCTTCGTCGAGCGGGCCGAAGTGGTGGGCGACGGTAGCGTGGAAGTGGATTTCCGCCTGCCAACTTACTGGTGCTCGCCAAACTTTGCCTTCCTGATGCTGGACGGCGTCCGCAAGGCACTCGATCAGCTCTCCTGGTCGCCTGCTTATCGGGTGAAACTGCACGACCACATGTTCGCGGAAGAGGTTAACCGCGGCATCGCGGCCGGCAAGGCGTTCGGTGAAATCTTTGGCGAGCTTGCAGAGGATCTCGATCTCGAAACTCTGCGCGAAACGTTCGGGGTGAAGGCCTTCAAGCGCCGTCAGGAAGCTGTCCTTGTCGGCCTGAGACAACACGGCCTGACCGACCGGGAAATCCTCGGCATGGATCTCACCGCCCTCGACGCCGCCCGGTTCGAACCCGGGGAGGCGGCGAAGCAGAAGCCGAGATACCGCGCGGCCTATGTCGAGCGCTTTCCCGGGCGGCGTCAGGTCGATCCGGTCTTCTTGACCTGCGAGGGCGCGCCTATCCCGACGCTGACCCTTGGCGCTTACCTCGCCGACCTGCGCGCGGTGCGAATCAACATGGAGTTCAACGGCGCCTTGTGCCGGGGGCTGAAGCATACGCGATACAAGGAACTGGGCGTTGTCGACGGAGAACCCACGCTCGTCGATTTCATCATGGACCGGGTGCCGGTTCCTGCCGCTACTAGAATCTGAAGTAGATCTGAAACAAACGGCCTCCAAGCACGAGGCCCCGAACCAACAACCCGCCCGTAAGGCGGAAGGAGGAATCATGCCCAAAATATTGCTTCACAATTCCGAGGCCCGCCGTGCGCTTGCCCGTGGCGTCTTTCGCCTGGCAGCCGCGGTCGAGCCGACGCTCGGCCCAAAGGGCATGAATGCCATGATCGACCGGCCGATCGGCACGCCGATGGTGACCCGCGACGGCGTCAGCATCGCCTCCGAGATCGAGCTGCACGATCGCTTCGAGAACATGGGCGCGCAGGTCGTCCGGGAAGTGTCGATGCAGACCAACGAGGTTGCAGGTGACGGCACGACGACGGCCATCGTGCTAGCCAATGCGCTCATCCAAGGCGGCGTCGCGGCCAATGATCGCGGCACCAAATCCGTCGACCTCTGCAAGGGCGTTGAGCTTGCCGTAGCGGCGGTGGTTGCGGCGCTTAAGGCTTCGGCCAAGCCCGCCAAAGGCAACGGCGTCCTCGCTTCGGTGGCCAACATCGCGGCAACTAACTCGAAGCTCGGTGGGCTCGTGGCCGAGGCTTTCGATCGGGTAGGGGCGGAAGGCATCATCACGACCGAGCATGGCGTGACGACCGAGACCACCCTCGACGTGGTCGAGGGCATGTCCTTCGACCGAGGCTATCTCTCGCACCACATGGTGACCGACCAGGAGAAGATGGAGGCGGTGCTTGTGCGGCCATACATCCTCTTGACTGACCTCAAGATCAAGGAGCCATCGGCGCTCGAAGCGGCGCGCGCCATCGCCGAGAAGGCCGACCGGCCGCTGCTGATTGTCGCCGAAGAGGTGTCGCCGGAAGTGGTCGTCACCCTGCTCGGCAAGCAGGGTCCCGGAAAATACCTCGTCGTGCATCCGCCGGAATATGGCCACTGGCGCAAGGCGATGATGGAGGATCTGGCGATCCTCACTGGCGGCAAAATGATCGCCCGCGACCTCGGCGGGCGGCTGGAGGACATAACCGCGGAAGACCTCGGTAACGCCGAACGCGTGAAGACCAGCGCATCCCACACCACGGTCATCCGTGGCAGCGGCGACTATAGCGCGATTGCGGCAAGACGCGCCCAGGTCCAGCGCCAGTACGAAGCTGCACCACCTAACATCGAGCAGGACAAGCTGCGCGAGCGGCTGGCGAAACTCTCAGGCGGCGCGGCAGTGATCTACGCTGGCGGCGTCACGCCGGTCGAGCAGAAGCGGACCATCCAGCTGATCGAGGATTCGCTGAATGCTGTGCGCGCCGCTTCCGAGGAGGGCGTGGTGGCCGGCGGCGGCGCCGCACTCGCGCAGATATCGCCGCATCTCGACAAGCTGCTGGCGACAGTGGACGGCGACGTCGCCGAAGGCGTGCGGCTGGTGAAATCGGTGCTGTCGCGGCCGCTTTGGCGCATCGCGGCCAATGCCGGCGCCGATCCGGAAGCCGTCGTGGCCGAGGTGACGCGCGTCAATGGCGGCTACGGCTACAACGCGGCCTCTGGCGCATACCAGAACATGTTCGAGGCAGGCGTCATCGATCCCGTCCGCGTCACCTACACTGCGCTCGCCAACGCGGCTTCAGTCGCGACGCTGATCCTGACCACCGAAACGCTGATCGGCCATCTCGCCGAGGACGAAGATCCGACGGCCGGCCCGGCGCTGGGCGGCGGCGCCGAAAAGCTTGGCCGCGCCTAGCGGCAACTCCAACGGAACGATTTTCGACGTTGAAAGGAAACGACGATGAAAGCTGCCAGACTCTACGAATACGACCCGCGCATGAACGTCCAACTCAAGATCGAGGAGGTCGCCGCGCCGACGATCACCGCCCCCGACGAGGTGATTGTGCGGGTAGGCGCCGCCGGCCTCTGCCGCACCGACCTGCACATCATCGAGGGTGTGTGGAAGCCGACCATGGATCCCGAAGGCACGCTGCTGCCTTACATTATGGGCCACGAGAATGCCGGCTGGGTGGAAGAAGTCGGCAGCGGCGTGAAATCAGTGAAGCGCGGCGACGCCGTCATCTGTCACCCGTTCCGGTCGTGCGGCATCTGCCTCAACTGCCGGCATGGCGAGGACATGTACTGCGACAACGGACAGTTCCCTGGTCTTGGCATGAATGGCGGTTTCGCCGAATATTTCATCACCAGCGAGCGCTCGCTGATCAAGCTGAACGCCAATGTCACGCCGATCGAAGTGGCGCCACTCGCCGACGCCGGCATCACCGCCTACCGCGCCGCCAAGCGCGCCGCAAAACTGCTGAGGCCCGGAAGCTACTGTGTGTTGCTAGGCATCGGTGGGCTCGGCCACATCGCACTGCAATCGCTGCACGCGATCTCCGGCGCCCGCATCATCGCCGTCGACCGTGAGCCCGCGGCACAATTGCTGGCCAAGGATCTCGGCGCCGACTTCGTGCTCGACGGAGGGCCTAACGTGGTCGAGGAGGTCAAGGCGATCACCGGTGGCGGCGCGCATGTGGTCATCGACTTCGTTGGCGAACTCGGCGTCGAAAACATCTGCTGGAAGATGGTGCGCAAGGGCGGACAACTGTTCATGGTCGGCTATGGCGGCACGGTCAATGTGCCGACCGCGCATCTGGTCATCGAGGAGATCAACATTGGCGGCAGCCTGGTCGGCAATTTCACCGAGCTTGTCGAACTGATGGAGCTGAACGCCGACGGTAAGGTGAAGATGCACTACACCGAATACAACCTTGCCAGCATCAACACCGCGCTCGACGACTTCAAGAACCGGCGGTTCACCGGCCGCGGCGTCATCGTTCCCTGAAAAGTTCGGGCCTGGATCCGCTCTGAACGAAGCGTTTCCGGTTCTGTCATCATCTGCAAGGAGAGGAAAAAATGAACAAATACATATGTGAATTTATCGGATCCTTCGCGCTGGTCTTCTTCGGCTGCGCGACGGTTCTGTTCATGCGCTCTGAGGTCGGGCTGCTGGGCGTTGCCATGGCGTTCGGCCTGTCAGTGGTCGCGATGGCCTATTCGATCGGACCGATTTCGGGCGCACATCTTAACCCGGCAGTCAGCCTCGGCTTCTTCGTCTCAGGCCGGATGAAGTCGAATGACCTGATC
>NZ_JAAKZF010000160.1 GCF_011045125.1 Allomesorhizobium camelthorni
TAACGCCCGCCGGCCGCACTCATCCTTCGGCGGCAGGACACCCGATGAGGTCTATGCTATCGCGGAAATGACGGACCAACTGGGGGCGTAGAAACAACCCAGATCCACCTTAGCCAGGCCGCCAAACTGTCTCACCAGAGGCGGGTCCACCTCTCAATCTGACACCCCTCGGAACGGTCGATAGATGAGTCGCTTGACCAGCCGCTATCGTGTTCGTGGCCCGCGTTGGCGACGGCATGACGCCGGAGCCGTTCGCCGAATTGTCTGCACTCACACGTTGTCTCATAACTCGCTCATCAGCTGTTTTGCGGCCTGGTATTGCGACCGCTTTGAACAAGCACTTCCAAGACGAAATCATTCTGATCGACTGCCCGCCAAAGCCCATGCTTCTTGCCGAGCGCGCCGCGTCGGTGGCATCGATTCCATAGCCGAAGGTCATTGGACCATCGATCTTCGCCGTTCTATTTTCCTACATCTGCAATGGCGTTCGGAAGATGACGACCTACCGCACACAAGAAGGTGGACGATGAAGGCAATCATTGTGACGGACCAGGCTGCGGGAACGGGCGGGATGAAGCTGGTGGAACGGCCGGACCCGCAGGCATCGATAAACGACGTCGTCGTTCAGGTTCATGCATCGGGATTCACCTCGGGTGAGCTGACGTGGCCCTCGACCTGGACCGATCGCCTCGGCCGTGACCGGACGCCGGTGATTCCCGGGCAAGAGCTGGCCGGAGTGGTCACCGCTCTCGGCTACGGCACGACGGGACTGTCGGTCGGACAGCGGGTGTTCGGCCTCACGGACTCGTATCGCGGCGGCACCCTGGCGGAATATGTGGCCATCGAGACCGAGGAGCACTTCTCTAGACGTCGAACGGGCTTTCCATCCGGGCGGCATTTCCACGAAAAAGACAAATACCCGGTGAGAAAATTGTTATGAAAGCAATCGTGGCCATGACGGCAACAATTGAAGCGCTTTGCAGTGTCCTGCGCACTTCGCGTGGCCAACCCATCCTCAAGCTGCAATCTGCGGAGCAACGAGCTTCTCTTGCCCTCGATCTTCTTTCGCTGGGAAGCCGCGCGGCACTGGGGGTCTCGTTCCTGTTGTCGGTCAGCGACCGGCTCGGGTTCTACGGCGCTCCAGGCGAGCGCGGAGTTTCTTGGGGAACATTCGAGCGATTTTTGGTCTACGCGGCCAAGGTAAATGCGTTCGCACCCGCGCCGATGATACCCTTTCTCGGCACGGCCGCGACGGTACTGGAGTTCCTATTTGGCGTTGCACTGGTACTTGGACTCGCGTTGCGGTGGGCGGCTTTCGGCAGCGCGGGCCTGCTCTTCCTATTTGGTTCAGCCATGGCGATCTCGTTTGGGATCAAGTCGCCATTCGACTACTCTGTATTCGCCGCGATGTGCTGCGCTCTATTTCTGGGTCTCGCCGGCTCGACTCGATGGACCGTCGACTCTTCACTATGGTGCTCCACAAGGTTGAGAAACGTGCAATAAATCCGACGCAGTGGCTCCTTCAACTAGGCTTCGCTCGTGCTTGGCTGAGGCGTATTGCGCGCGGCTTTTGACCCTCCGGCATTGGGGACGCGCTTGCCTGTTCTCCTATGAGTTTGTGTTGCGTTCCGGTATCGACATCCTTGCCCTCGTGCCGTTCATGAAGTTGGCTCAATGGGATGACACTCGTGCGGTCGACCCTTCGACAACGTGCGGCGGCTCGGCGGACAGCGTTTCGCGTAGTCCTGCGCGGAGAGAGACTCCGCCGCGTCGTACAGCCGGCCCTCTTTACGAGCCCGCCATACCTTAGCGTCGCAGGCGAATCAAACATCAGCGCGCGTTTTCCTCCAGATGGCCCAAACGGGAGTGCTGCAGGCCCTGGCTGCCGCCGCGGAAGGGTAAGCCCGCGAATCCACAATCCGTCGACAAAGGACGTGGGATGAACAAACAGATCATGAAGCAAACAATGCTGTCGCTCGAGGCGCGCGACCTCGAGAGCGCGAGAGAAAATACCTGGAATATGTCCAGAGTGCGCGGCTCTACGCTACGGCAAAACCGATCTCGTAGCCGGACTCGAAAGAGGCAACACTGGCGGCCAGTGCCACACCGGCAAGCTGCGCAATCCGGCTCGCCGCATTGTTGATGCCGGAGGCGAGCCCTTCGTCCGTCTGGTCAACGCTCGACATGACGGACGCGGTGAGCGGTGTCACGAGCACGGCGAAGGACACGTCAAGCAGCGTCATGGGTATGATAACGCCGAGCACCAAGGATTCCTCCCGACTAAGCGCCATCCAGACATAGGCGAATGCCGCACCCCGCGATGAGCATGGCCCGCGCTCCAACCTTGTCCGCCAACCCGCCGAAGGCCCTCGATAGGAGCCCGACGCCAAGCGCGAAGGGCAAAAATGCCAAGCCGGGTCGGTCGGCGGCAGAGCTCGACGGTCGACGAGGTCGAAGGGGAGCAGGAAGAACACGATCGAAACCCCCGTGTAGATCATAAGTGTCGCGACGTTCAGCCCGAGGAAGGCGCGGTTCGGGGGCGGCGTCATCGGGTATTCGCTTCTGCGTTCCCAGAACGCGTAGACGGCGAGCCCGAGAAGGCCTAATCCGGCGACCAACGTGAGCACCGTGCCCATCTGCGCCGGAGCGTCCGCGGCGGCTTGAGCGTCACCGGGACCGATCTGGCTGAGCGCCCACGCGAGCGCACCCGAGCGCAGAGTCGAGGATCGCCGCTCCAACCACGTCGAACCTGCGCTGGATGCGGCCATCTTCGGGCGCGAAGACCAGCAGAATTCCCACTGCGACGAGCGCGAGCGGCGGGTTGATCCAGAACACGGACGGCCAGCCGAATTTCTCGGTCAGCCAGCCGCCCAAGACGGGACCGCCGGCAGTGGTCAGAGCCGACCCCGCCGCCCATACGCCGATCGCCCGGTTCCGCTCTGCGCGCGGATAGGTGCCCCGATCAGGGCCAGGCTGGCAGAGGTGACGATCGCTGCGGCTGCTCCCTGCACGACGCGGGCAGCGATCAGCAATGCAGGCGAAGGCGCGAGCGCGCAGGCCGCCGACGCCAAGCCGAACAGGATGCAGCCGAGTGCGAGCATGCGCGCCTTGCCGTAAACATCCGCGAGCGCGCCGCCGATCAATGTCAGCGAGGCGAGCGCCAACATGTAACCGGTGAGAACCCACTGAGGGAGGCGAGGTCCGCTCCGAAATCCGCGCGCAATCTCGGAAACGCAACGGGCAGCGCTGTCGCATCGATTACCGCCATCGATGACGCGAGCACATAGGTCGTGAGCACCAAATGCCGGTGCGCTGGCAATATTTCCCGCCCGGTTTTTCGCGGGCAGGGTTCTGCATCGATAACGCCGCGGCTGCACGGCTCTACAAACGTCTGCGCCATTCATCGACGTCCCCGGCAATCTGCTGCTGGTCCTCGGTTCCTGCGCCGGCAGCGCCTATCACGCGGCAATAGGACTCGCGATCCGCGCGCGCTGCCGTTCGGCCCAGGCGGAGACGGCGTCCGGCGCGATTCCGAACGCGGTAAGCAGCGCTTGGGCTGCCTCGAGGCCGTGAGATTCGTCGGGCGACACCACGGCTTCGATCCCAAGCTCATTGAGCTGAGCAGCCTCGTCGTCGCTGCCTGTCACCCAGAGGCGGTGAAGATCCGGGTAGAGCGCCAGAGACGATGGGAACCAGTCCCGACCAGCGGCGATCGAGGAGGCCGTCATCACGCTGAATTGGCGTCCGCCCAAGTCCAGGGCGCGCCAAAGCCTCGTGTCCGACGCATCGCCGAAGGAAGCATTGTAGCCGTCGGCTACGGCGCTACGCAATCGGGCGCCATCGCGCTCCACAGCGTCATAGCCGATATTAAACTCCTCAAGGGCGTCCGCGATCGTCCGCCCAACATCACCCATACCGACGATGATCACCGGGTTGGTCTTCCCCTGTGGTACCAACTCGGTCTGCGTCTTGAGCGTCGCGCGCGTCCGCAAACGACCAGCAATGTTTTCGGCCGATGTAGGCAAGGGTCGGGGTTACAGCGAGCGTGAGAGCAACGGCCGCGATCAGCTGCGCGACCGTAGCGTCGCCGACGGTCGCGCGAACGCCGGGCATCCCAAACACAACGAACGCGAATTCCGAGCCGCCTGCCATCAATACCCCCAATTGGATCGAGCCGGGCACAGACCAGCGGAAGGCCAGGCTCGCGAGGATATTGCCGGCCGACTTCAGTGCGATGATCCCGACCGCCATACCTAGGATGACCGGCCAAGAGCTTGTGATCACGGAACGGTCCAACGCAGCGCCGACCGAGAGGAAAAAGAAGCTCACCAGGAGACTTCGGAATGGTCCGATTTCCGAGCGCACGCTCGCCTTGAACGGACTCTCTGCCACCATCATGCCACCCAGAAACGCGCCGAGCGTCATCGACAGTCCGACCATGGCGGCCGACCAGCCAGCAGCGAGCGCGATCAGCAGCGCTGTAGCGGTGAAGACCTCCTCCCCACCGTGCCGCGAAAGGATGGTAAAGAGTGGGCGCACGATTAAGCGGGCCGAGAGCAACGCTACTGCGATCGCCACCACCGTCTTTATCAAGGCTGAAAGCATGGCCGGGCCTGCCGAGCCATTCTCCAGCGTCGTCGTCAGAATGAGAAGAAAGATTGCGGCGACGTCCTGAAAGATCAGGATCGCTATAGCCGTGAGTGCGACCGGGCAATTTTGCTGCCGACGGTCCGCTATGACTCCTGCTACGATCGCGGTTGAGGAAAGCGCTAGCGTAGTGCCGACGACGAGTGCGGCGATCGGCGACAGGCCGAGCGCCCACACGCCACCACCGATAAGGATCGTCGACGCACCGACCTGAAGCGGACCGAATCCGAAAATGTCGCCCGCCTCGCGTCGGACGCGCGCTGTCGAGAAATGAAGGCCGATGTCGAAGAGCAGAAATACGACGCCGAGTTCGGCGAGCAGGTGAACCGTTCCTCCAGCCAAAAGAAGCTCGGGGTTAACGGAAGACACGACCAAGCCGAGGAAGAGGTAACCTACGATCGGATCGACTTTTACCATGCGCGACAAAACGGCGGTCGCGATTCCCAAGGTCAGTATAACCAGTACCGGAAAGATGGCTTCGGCAATCTCCACTGGCACAACCCTTGCTAGCTGCTGAGACTGGGCCGCGGCGCCGGGCGCGAGCTGAACGACAGAGATTGTTGCAAACTCATTTCCTCCTACCGGCACCATCGGCAAATCATCGGCGCGTCTCAAACACGATCGCGCTTTGATGCCTCCACCGAGCGCGCTTTCCCTAACGGCTTGCTCTCAAATTCCGAACGCCGACGACATGCCTGCTGGCCCCGGGATGCGCGACAGTCTCGCACAGTGGCGGTCGAACCGCCGACGAGGGAAATCATCTCTCGCCATAGAATCGATAGATGATCGTTATTGCCGCGCGAGGTACACAAGGATCGCGCCGGACTCGAAGACTGTTCTTGGGCCGCCGACCCGTCGTGATCGACGATCGCCGACATCTTTCCGTTCGGCGAGACGGCGAGAAACTGCGGCGCGTGCTGCTCGCCGGAACCGAGGTTTACGAGGTGGACCGAATAAGGGACGCCCACGTCCTCAAGCACTATCGAAGGCTTCGTCCGTTGGGAGTGGGCCGAGTGAACAGTTGAATCATCGCGAAGTCTTTTTGGTGCTGTCGGCCTGGCTTGCGGGCGTAACCGCGCCGAGCGGTGAGCCAGCTCGCGGGTCGAGACACGCTGCGTGGCTATGCACCAAGCCTGCTGGCGGAAGCCGCGGAGGCTGGCCGACGTTCCCGGGCCCTTTGCTGCTCGAGGTTCAAGCGGCGCGCAGGCGGTCTAGCACAGGCAGAACGTCTCGCGGCGGGGAGCGGACGGACTGGCCGGGGTTGATCTCGGAGTAGGCGATGACCCCTGCCCTATCGAGGATGAAGCGGGCCGAGATCGGCAGCGTCCAGCTCTCGTCGCCATTGAGGAGTGGCAGGTCGATACCGCTCTTCCTGTGGAAGTCTCGGAGGAGTTCCGGAATGCACCAGCGCACACCGAACAGCTGGGCAATCCGGCCGCCTCGGTCCGAGAGAATCGGAAAACCCAGCTTCAACTGTGCGTGGGCTTTTGCGTTCTCGGCCGCCATCTGCTGCGAGATGCTCACGAGAGACGCCCCACGCGCCTCGACCGACGGCCGGAGGGACTCGAACGCCTGCAAGTCGCGGCTGCATGCCGGGCACCACAAGCCGGTGTAGAAGGTAAGGAGCAACGGTCCATGCCTGAGCAGTATTTCCGACGCGACCTCGGCGCCGCGCTGGTCCCGCAATCGAAAGGACGGTGCGCTGTTGCCCGCCTGAAGCGAGCGCTCTGCCTGTCGTGTCGCGATCAGGTATTCGGTCGCGCTTCGCATCGCATCCGCAGCGTCTCGCTTGCTTGGCTTCGTCGCCCGAGGCGAAGCCGCCGCAGGCGTGTTCTGGCCTTTCCTCATGTCCGTTCTTCCCTCCCCTGCGGTCGTCAGTGATCCCGGGAATTTTGGTTCAGGTTGGTCGAGAGCAGTAGTAGTCGTCGGTAACTTTGAGTTATTCGCGCAGGTTATGACTGGACGGGCTTGCGCCGGCACAGGCGGACCGTCTCGCCGTCGGTGACGGCTAGTGTCGTATCGGT
>NZ_JAAKZF010000161.1 GCF_011045125.1 Allomesorhizobium camelthorni
GTATCAGGGCATCCGGCCGGCTCCCGGTTATCCGGCCCAGCCCGACCACACCGAGAAGGTAACCCTGTTTAGGCTCCTGAAGGCCGAGAAGAACGCCGGCGTGTCCTTAACCGAGAGCATGGCCATGTGGCCGGGATCATCGGTATCCGGCATCTACCTGTCGCACCTGGAGAGCTACTATTTCGGTGTGGCCAAAGTCGAGCGTGACCAGGTCGAAGACTATGCGGCACGCAAGAGAATGCCGGTCGATGAAGTCGAGCGCTGGCTCGGATCGATCCTGAACTACGTGCCGGCAAATTTCGCGGAGGCTGCAGAGTAGTCCGCTAGCCAGCTGCGGCCGCTTGGCTTCGCCGTCGCGGGATCGCGACCGGAGCCGGACACTGAAGAGAGCCATCGAGCGGGAATGATTTGGCATCCTCCGCGACCTATCGCGAACTATCGTAAATCGAGTCTAAGTACCTGATCTTAAAAATGATTCTTCGTAATCTATCGCTGGCGGATCGACCTGACGGTCTTTCTGACGGAGCCGCACATCCCGACGGGTAAGGAGCGCGATCTTTATGAGCGGCAACAGGCGGGGCGCAATCGCGCCCAGGATCGAGGAAACTGGAGCCTTTATATGTCTCTCCCGTACGCCGTGGCCTGAATGCGATACGGTCTATTCCGCCCAGCTCGTCTTCGCGATCGATGGATGGGCACAGGTCTGCGAAAGACCTGGGCTGACGGCAAGACGCAGACCGTCGAGTCCATGTTCGAGAGCATCGGCGTCGGGCTGAAGGTCATTCTGGCTCACAACAGGACCGAACGTGACCGCCGCGAGGAAGAAGCGCATCAGCGTGCCGAACTCGCCCGGCGTCGTGAACTGGCAAAGCAGCGAAAGGAACGGGAGCAGGCCCGCGTCGACTATCTCCGCATCCTGGTGAAGCTTCAGCGGAAGCAGCCGATGCCCATCCCAGGCACGGGCTCAGAGGCGCATCGGAGGCCGCCGCGGGAAGATCGACCCGAAAAAAACGCTTGGAAATTGCCGAAAGTGTCTTGTCAGGCAGCAGGCGCGGGGCGGAAATGGCGAGACTTTGCGCATCAGCGAGCCGACCGTCCCGTACATCATTGCCGAACACCGCAAGAACCTGGAGAAATCCCATGCCGACCAGCCATGATCTCAAGGGGCTGATGAAATTCCTCGCCCGCGATGAATGGCGCAGTTGTTTCGAGGAGGTGTTCGACGATCACTTCGGCCCGGTGCTCGAGGCTGGTGATATGGAATTCGAGGACCTCGCCGAAATCCTCGGCGACGACTGGGCAATGACCCTTTGGGGGTGCGCCTTCGAGGATTTCCTGACGCGAAACTTCGATGTTGCGGGCGGCAATATTGTCGACGAGTATCTCAAGCGGCGCGGCTGGAAGGAAAACGCGCAAACGAAAGCCTACATGAAGGCGCTGCGGACATCGATCATAAGCCTTTACGAGGTGAGCGACATCGTGCCGGGCAAATCGCTCATGGCGCGCGATCTGATCCTTGGCGGCGAGCCTATCGCCGTCAGCGAGGGAACGGCAACGAAGACCCTGCAACAATGGGACAGGGTCGCCGCCCGCATCGTTCCGGTCATGGGCAAGAAGATCTTTGCGGGCGGCCTTTTGCCCTTTACGCCGCAGGCCTCGGAGGCGCTGTTCGAAGGCCTACAACAGATACTCGGGAAAAAGAATGCAAAGAAGCTCCCCGTCATCGGGGACGAAGACCTGCAGACGGTCGCCTCCATCTTTACGCTCTCATGGTTGTTCGATGCGCTTGATCGCGCGATGGAATTGCCGCCGATGCAAAACTCGGATGGCGACGATCTCCTGTTTCACGATGTCAGGTTCCCGCTGACAAGCGGCGTGACACAGAAGGATATCGCCTCGCGGGTTAAAGCCATTCCGGGAATGTCGCAGGAGAACGCAAAGTTCTGGAACTGGCTTGAGGACAAGCCGAAGGGCAGAGGGAAACCGAAAACGGGCGGTGCGCTTTCCTTCGACACCACCATGGATAGCGGTCGGCGCGTACTGGGCAATGTGGAACTGAAAGGGCGGTTCCTGCACCTGTCGGCCAATTCCGCCGCGCGCGCGGAGAAAGGAACGGCTCTCATCCGGCACGCTCTCGGTGATCTTGTCCGCGCACCGCTCACCGAAATCCGCACGGTCGAGCAGATGATGGCCGATAGGCCGGACAAGGACGGCGAAGCTCTTTCATCGGATGTACCGCCGGAAATCGCTGAACAGCTCGTCCACCAGCTCCTGGACCGCCAATATCGCGAAACCCTTGATCAGCCTGTCGGAATGCTTGGCAACAAGACCCCGCGACAGGCCGTGAAATCATCCGCCGGTCGCCAGAAGGTCGCCGAGTGGCTCAAATATCTCGAAAACCAGTCCGCCAGGCAGCCGGACCCCACCGATCCCATGGCGACCTACAACTTCGAATGGATGTGGAGGGAACTCGGCGTCCACAATTTGCGCCAATAACACTTCCTACCGTATTTGGGTGACATTGATGCGGAAACGATCGCGCCGGCACTGATATTTGCGGGTCATCTCGGCCGAGGCGTGATCGAGCTGCTTTTGGCTCGTCGACCTCGGCGAGGCCGGCACGCAACGAATGGCCGGCAAACAACTCTGGCCGTCCGCCTTCCGAAAGATCGCTGCGCACGCCGGCAGCGAGCGCCGCGCGTTTGATCAGCCGCGCCACCTCCTGGTCATTGAGCCGCTCGGCCCCGACCGCTTTGCCATCACCGGTCACTCGTCGGAACAGGGGGCCGTGGGATCCGTGCCAGTTTCAGCCAAGTCTGCAGCGCCTTTACGGGGCAGAACCACGGCCGATCTCGACCTCGCGCCAGCCGGTCCGCAGCTGCCCAGCTGGACTTCGCCGCGCGGGCGCGAGCCGAGTGAAGGTCCTGAATGAAAGCGCGCCGGGCGGCCTGCCGGTCGAAATCGACGTTGCGTCCGAATTCCGCTACCGCGAGATCCCCTTGTCGCCGCAGTCGGCGGCTCTTTTCATTTCGCGCTCGGGCGAAACCGCCGATACGCTGGCATCGCTGAGATGCTGCAAGGAGCTTGGGCTGAAAATTGGCGCCGTCGTCAATGTCCGCGAATCGACCATCGCTCGAGAGGCCGATGCAGTCTTTCCGATCCTTGCCGGCCCGGAGATCAGCGTCGCCTCCACCAAGGCTTTCACCTGCCAGCTAGCCGTTCTTGCCGCACTCGCCATCGGCGCCGGTGGATTCGCGCAGTAGGCTTCGAGTTGGTCTGAAGCCCTGCCTAGCCATCGGTTGCCGCTTTGACTGCCGCCTCAAACCGTTCTGCCGCTGCCTTTGCCGTTTTTAACAGCGCTTTGAAATCGTCGGGAGGATTGCCGCTATCCAGCATGCTCTTGAAGGTCGCGTAAGCATCTGTCTTGCTGCCGTAGGCACGCAGGGTGTCATCGTCGTTTACCCACGCGAGCACGATGATCTTGCTGGCGCTATCGAACCGGAAAAACAGACGATACTGCTGAAAAAACTTCGCCCGGAACCAGTGCTTGCGGCCGCTGCTGAGCGAATCACCCTGCCGAAATTGCGCCGCCGCCGGGTCAGCCGGGATATCCTTGGTCACGAGTCTGGTGATGGCAGCCAGCCGTTTGGTGCAGTTCTTCTTCCGGTAGTTCACGGGATCGCGCAACTTGCGGGCCTCAACTTCCTCGATCAGACATTCGAGTTGTTCGAGGAAGACCGGCTGCGCGTAGATCGACCACCCGTTGACGACGAGGGGAGCCTTAGTGGCGCGTCTCGTCCCGTCATTCGTCATCGGCCGACAATGTTGCGTCGAGGTCAACCTCGACATCCCCGACCAGCGCTTTCAGCCGATCATAAAGCGCCCCGTCGAACGCCTTCAGCCGCTCGGGGTGAGCTTGAATATCCGCCTCGAGAAGATCGAGAAATGCGCCGATGGCCGGATCGGCAGCCTCGTGCACCGCCTCAATATAGACCCGACCACTAGGTTCGGTACAATACCGGATTTGGTCGCCCTTCCCAAGCTGCAGATGCTTTCGCACACCGCTTGGCACCGTCGTCTGATAGCGATCGGTGAGCTTCGAGAAATCCTGAGCGAGCGCAACCATGTCGGCCTCCCGAGTTCAGATTGGGACCATGGCTTCGATAGGTAATGCAAATGCATTGTCTCGTCAAGGGGCGGGCTCAATCCTTAGCGCCAGCGTCCGCATTCAGCACATCGCTCGGTTCCTGACCGGAGAGCCTGTTCCGCCGCATTGTTCGTGATGCAGACCCTGCCGTCGAACGCGGGCCAGCGGCGCAGCATGTAGTCGATGGCCTTGGCGATATCGTGGTTGCGCGAGAGCCTGGCAAGCTGAGCGATAAGCCAGGCGTGAAATCCTCCATCAGAAAATCTTCCTCCTTTGGAATTGATACTGGCTGGGGGGCGGGGAGGGTCAAAGTCCACAGCCGGTCGCTCCCACACCCGCGTCCCCCGTCCGTTCGCACTGATGATAAATTTGGGATGGGGTGACGTCGCCGTTTTCGGGAGGTGCCCATGAGGAGAAACGCTATTCAGATCATTGGGGGCGTACCGATTGAACTCTTTTTCGCCGAAGCTTCCGATGCCGAAGCCTCGCATGAGCAGTGGTCGATTGTTTGCCGCGAAGTGCAGGATGGCGGAACGCTGGCAACTTCGAATGGCCACGCGATCAAACGACTTGTCAAATTCCGGGTGCAGTTCGAGCAGTCTTCTTGTCACGTCGTCAGCACGGCCCGATCATTACAGCCAAGCGCGCCAAATAGGACTATGGAACCCACATTGATCGGTGATGCGCCAGGCAGACGAGGCCATTTGGGCCATTGAATCAGAGTTGGGAATTTCACCGGCTCGCCGAAGGTGGCGCGGGGAAAGAAACTTCCTGCGCCGCGGACGCGTATCTCAAACCCAAATTCGACTGAGAAGGGGAGAAGGAAGGGAAACGGGGTCCTGGGCTCATCCTTTGCCCTCCAGCGGCGGGCCGACGACCATAATGGCAGGCTCGGCCGAAAGCAGCTTCTTCGCCGCTGCCTTGACTTCGTCGAGCGTCACCTGATCGATGAGGGCGGCGCGGCGCTGAATGTAGTCGATGCCGAGCTTGTCGAGCTGCAAGTCGACGAGCGTAGCTGCAATCGAGCCGGAGGAATCCAGATGATTGATGGCAAAGGCGCCGATCACATGTTTCTTGGCCGCTTCGAGCTCGGCCTCGGTCGGCCCCCCTTCCGCCATCTGCTTCACCACCTTGCGCACCAGGCTGAGCGTCTCGGCCGCCCTGTCGGCGCGCGTGGCCGTGGTGACGACGAGCGCGTTGGAATGCCGGTGGTCGACCAGGCTGGAATAGGCGCCATAGGCGAGGCCGCGCTTTTCACGCACCTCCTCGAACAGCCGGGAGGTAAAGGGCGAGCCGCCGAGGATCTCGTTCATCAGCACCGCGGCGTAGAAGTCCGGCGCGCTGCGCTTGACGCCAGGCCAGGCCAGCTGCAGCGACGTCTGCGGCAGGTCGTAATCGACCTCCACCTGCTGGCCGAGCTTCGGGGCGAAATCGGCGACGGGGGCGAGGGTCTGCTTCTGAGGCAAATCGCCGAACAGCTGGTCGAGCTTTTCACTCAGCGTCTTCGCATCGATGTCGCCGACCACGGCCACATGCAGGCCGTCGCGGGCAAAAGTGGCCTTGTGGAAGGCGCTGAGATCGGCCGGTGTGATGCCAGCGAGGCTCTCTTTGGTACCTTCGGCCGGCCTCGAATAGGGATGCGTGCCGTAGATCGCGCGCAGCCATTTGTGCTGGGCGATCGTCTTGGGGGCGCGTTCATGGGCGACGATGCCGGACAGCACCTGGGCGTGGATGCGATCGATCGGCGCCTGGTCGAAGCGCGGCCTATTGACCGCGAGCCTGAGCAGATCGAACGCGGCGTCCTGCTGTTCGGAAAGCATACGCATCGAGCCATAAATGCCGTCGCGCTGCGCCTCAAAACTCATCTCCGCGCCGGCATCGTCGAGCTTCACCTGGAAGGCATCGCCGTCGAGGTCGCCGGCGCCCTCGTCGAACAGGCCGGTCATAAGATTGGCGAGCCCCTCCTTGCCGGCCGGATCCTGCGCGTTGCCGCCGTCGAAGACGAAGTGGATGGCGATGATCGGCGCCGTATGGTCCTCCACCAGCCAGGCGTTGATGCCCTTTTCAGATTTCACCTCCTGGATGGTCATCGCAGCATGGGCGGTGAGCGGCGGCAGGATGAGGAGGAAAATGGCGAGGAGAAGGCTCGCCAGCGGGGCGGCGCGGCGCGCGGCCCTCCCTTCTCCCACAAGGGGAGAGGGCAAGGCGCGTGCAAAGGCGCCGCGATGTTGGCTCGTCAACACATCAATTCTCCGTCTTGGGCAAGAGATAGCCGGTGGTCGAATGGTGGGGCACGAGATAGCGGGCGGCGACGGCCTTCACCTGATCGGTGGTGACCTTGCGGATGCGGTCCGGCCATTCCTCGACGTCCTGCACGGTGCGTCCGATGGCAAGCGTGGAGCCATACAAGTAGGCCATGTAGGGCTGCTCGTCGCGGGCGAAGATCAGCGAGCGGACATAGCGGTCCTTGG
>NZ_JAAKZF010000162.1 GCF_011045125.1 Allomesorhizobium camelthorni
ACTCCAAATTCTCGCAATTTTATGATTTCGGTGGCAGCGATCAAAATCATCTCGCCCAGATCGGACCGGGTGAAATGATCAGGCTCTTTCGCCATGCTGAGCAGCTCGTCGACCAGATCGGTGTCATTACTCATTGATGCCACCCCATGCCGCAAACTCCACAACATACACCAAGCCTGAACGGGCTGCATCCTATGCAAAATGGGGAGACCAGCCTTTCGGATGATGGTCAAGGCGCACCATCACCTAGTCCAAAGCGTTATATTGTGCAGCGCAGCAAGATATGGTGCACTGCGGTCCGTTGATGCTCATCCGTTCTGACGACCAGGAAGGAAGGAAGCAAGCATGGCAGACGAAATGCCACCAGCCGAAGGCCAGGACGAGGACAGCGTCGGGCGGTCAGGCGAAGACAAGGAGGCCCGGGCTTTCGCCGAGAAATTCAACATCTCGCTGGCCAAGGCCAGGCGGTTAGTCGAACTACATCGCACCGTCTTGGAGCGGGAGCTCAAAAAGCCGAAGAAGCGATAGCTCCATTAATCGGCCAAGCTGCCATCAGATCCTCTCGCCATGTAATCCGATCAGTGCCAAGGCGAGCCGCCCTGCAAAACGGATGAATGCCAAGGGCAGCGCCTCAGCTCTGCCGAATCCACAGGCTCGCACGAAGCATTACGCTATGATACGTTATGTTACACATCTGGTGCAGTCCCCTCCCCTGAAGGTGGGTGCGGGAGAACGCAATGGCCGAGACCGCGGCCCAGCCTGATATCGAAATAATCGCCGAGATTGTCTCGGCCTACGTGTCGAATAATGCCGTGCCTGTAGAAGGGTTGCCGGACCTGATTGCCAGCGTTGCAGCAACGGTTGGCAGGCTTGCGAAGCACGCCGCCGCAGTAGGAGAAAAGCCGCTGAAACCAGCGGTTCCGGTTAGGGAGTCGCTGGCGCGCGACTACATCGTCTGCCTTGAGGACGGAAAGAAATTCAAGTCGATCAAGCGGCATCTGTCGAGCCGGCACGGCATGACGCCCGATGAATACCGGGCGAAATGGAATCTCCCAGCGGACTATCCGATGGTCGCGCCCAGCTATACCGCGGCCCGTTCGCAATTGGCCAAGAAAATAGGCTTGGGCCTTAAGCGCGGCGAGAAGCCAAGGCGCCGCGGGCCGAACAGGGCGTAACCCCCCTGCAAGTAAGAAATTCCAGATGGCCACCTCATCACGGAATCGCCATCCTGAAGTCAGCAGTCTGCTTCCTTGTGGGCACATTTGCGCGAGCGATTAAATGGCAGACGAAAGCGTCGGCAGGAGAACAGCAACGCGCAGCCAAGCCAAAGGAGGCCGGGGGAGCCCAGGCTTGTCCGAAAAAATTCGACATCTTGCCGGCTTTGGCCAAGCGGATGATAAACTACACCGCGCGGCGTTGGAACGGGAGCTTCAAAAAGCCGAATAAATCAAGGCGCTAAGCAATTTAGCCGAGATACAATAGCGCTCGTTGCCGTATATTCTTGTCCCTGCCATGCACCCCCATCATGGCCGACCTGGCCGGCGAGCTCGCCCCCCACTCCTCTGGCATCGCCGGCCTCTTTCTTCGTGCTTCTTTGCGGCAACATACGCCCATCACCGCTTCGCTGCGCTACTCGCAAAACGCCGTGTACCTTGCGAATCTCGCGTTTTGCCGCCGCAAGGGGCCGCAATGCTTTTTGCTTCGGGGGGGTTCACGGAACCGGGTCCCTGCAGCGGCGGATTTGGAACGGGACAGCAAGGCTAGCCGGCCTGTAGATACCTAAATGAGATACCGAATCGACTATTCGGACTAGGCGCGGCGTTTATTCTCGTGCGCTAATATACCCCCGCTTAAAGCGGGAGGAAACCATGAGTAAACTGGTACGCATTCTTACCCTTTCGACGGCGTTAGCATTGCTGGCTTCATTCACCACCCCCTTCGTGATTGATGCTGCCCAAGCTAGTTCCGATGGCACTGGCGACGGCGACGGCGACGGCGACGGCACTGGCGATGGCGGCGACGGCGGCGACGACGACGGCGACGGCGACGGCGACGGCGATGGCGACGGCGATGGCGACAGCGATGGCGACGGCGGTGGCGACGGCGACAAGGGCGACAAGGGCGACAAGGGCGACAAAGGCGACAAAGGTCGCAAGGATGGCAAGGGCAAGGATGGCAAGGGCAAGGGTGGCAAGGGCAAGGGTGACAAGGGCAAGGGTGACAAGGGTGGCAAAGGCGACAAGGGCGGAAAGGGCGACAAGGGTCGGCAAAGGTAGTAACGGCCGCGGGAACGGTGAGGCGACGGTTTTCCCGGCAAGTCAGCTTTAGTGATACCAGTCGCTAGCCCGCAGAAATTCAGCCCTAAGCCGACCACAATCGCGGCCCGCGCAAGATTTTTACGGGCGCGGGCACGTCGATATACGCGCGCACAGCCCGGTCCACCCTTCGGCGGGCCATGCCGATTTGAACGTGGGAATCAGAATTGGGAGTGACTGCAGCACTTTCGCTCGCGGCGCGAATGGCCGTTCGGAGCGGACATTTCCCAGAAACCGGACTGAATGTCGCGCAAAACCAGCTTGCCTTCGCTGGATTGGGCCGCCGCGACTTCCTCTAACGTCATGCCAAGAGACCGACGGCGTAGCCACTTTATGTCGTTAGCTTTGCTGCTCACGGCCTTGGGGAGCTCCACGGCCAGTTTCCTGCCAGGCGCGCATTCTGTTCTTCGTTGCACTCGCCGCCGGCTCCGCATCGAAAGTCCGCGCACGGCGCAACAGAAGGTGCTGATGAAAGTGCTGCGCGGCGGCTGCGTCCGGCGCCAGCACGATGCCGAAATACGGTGTCAATCCGTCTGACGGCTTGGAAATCTACCTTCATTCGGCGGATGGAGGTTACGTCTACGATCAAATTGGTAATTCCGCAGGCCACAGAACAATGCAAACTGGGGATTTGCTAGGTCTGAGACATCAGCAATCAAACCCTCCAGTCACAGGCGGTGCGGCAATGGCAACCATAAATGGTAATTCATCAAATAATATCTTAATCGGGACTAATCTTGACGATGTTATCAACGGGTTTGCTGGAAACGACTTGATTCAGGGATTGGACGGCAATGACATCATCGATGGTGGCACGGGTATAGACACGGCCGACTACCGTGAAAAGACGCTCGGAATAACGGTAACGCTAACAGGGTCTATAGACACCATTGTCACAGTGGGCGGAATTGCCGAAGATACACTACGCCGGGTGGAGAATATCTTTGGCGGCTCGGGCGACGATTTTATCACGGGCGATGTGCTGGCAAACACGTTCCGCGGCGGCCTTGGGGCCGATATCCTCGACGGCGGGGCGGGTGTAGACACCGCCGACTACAGCGACAAATCCCAGTCCGTCGTCGTAACTCTCAACGGCTCGGCCAACTCAACCGTCACTGTCGGCGACTCGGCAGAGGACACGCTGCGCAACATCGAAAACGTCATTGGCGGTTCGGCAGGCGATATACTGACCGGAGACAACCTGAACAACTCCTTCCAGGGCGGGGGAGGCGCTGATGTTATCGATGGCGGTGGCGGCACCGACACCGCCGATTTTCGGGAAAAGACGACTTCCGTTGTCGTTTCGCTCAACGGCGCCGCGGACGCCACTGTATTCGTCGGCGGTGTCGCCGAGGACACGCTTCGCAACGTCGAGAATTTGATCGGAGGATCGGCGGGCGACATGTTCATTGGCGATGCGTTGGCCAACAAATTTTCCGGAGCCGAGGGCAATGATTGGCTCCGTGGCGGCTTGGGCGCCGACATTCTCGATGGTGGCGAGGACATCGATACCGCCGATTATAGTGACAAGAACGCGTCAGTGTCCGTCACGCTGAACGGCAGCAATCTCGCAACCGTCACCGTAGGTGGGGTTGCCGAAGACTCCATCGCGAAAATCGAGAACATTGTCGGCGGCTCGGGCGACGATTTTATCACAGGCGACGCGCTGGCAAACACGTTCCGCGGCGGCCTCGGGGCCGACATCCTCGACGGCGGGGCAGGTATCGACACAGCCGACTACAGCGACAAATCCCAGTCCGTCGTCCTGACGCTCAGTGGCGCATCGAACACCCTTGTCACCGTCAATGGCTCGGCCGAGGACACGCTGCGCAACATCGAAAACGTCATTGGCGGTTCGGCTGATGACACCTTGACCGGCGACAGTCTGAACAACTCCTTCCAGGGCGGAGCAGGAGCCGACACCATCGACGGAGGAAGCGGCAGCGATACCGCGGACTACCGCGACAAATCGGGGCCTATGACAATAATCTTGAACGGCGCCAATGCCAGCACAGTATTCGTGGGCAGCGTTGCGGAGGATTCGATCCGCAACATCGAAAACATCCTCGCTGGATCCGGAGACGACTCGCTCACGGGCGACGCCCTGGCCAACACTTTGGACGGCGGCGCTGGAAACGACACGGTTGATTATAGCGGGAGAACCGGTTCCGTACTGGTGACGTTGAACGGGGGAACAGACGCCAGGGTCACTATTGGCGGTAGCCTGGAGGATACGCTCCGCAACGTCGAGAACATCATCGGCGGCTCGGGCTCCGATACGATCATCGGCGATGCGCACGCGAATGTTCTCATTGGAGGTGGCGGTGGGGACATCCTGAAAGGCGGGCTCGGATCGGACATTCTGGACGGCGCCGTTGGCAGCGACACGGCTGACTTCAGCGACAAGACCGCTTCGGTGGTCGTCGCCCTTAATGGCTCAAACAATGCGGTGGCAACCGTTGGTGGTGTCGCGGAAGATACCCTCCGCAACATCGAGAATATCTTCGGCGGTGCGGGCGCGGATCTGCTGACCGGCGACGGGCTTGCCAACATCCTCCGGGGTGGAGGGGCGGCCGACGTGCTGGACGGCGGCGGCGGGGTGGACACGGCAGACTACCGGGAAAAGACCGTATCCGTGGTCGCCACGCTGAACGGCGCTGCGGACACGGTCGTGAAGATCGGAGGCGTGAACGAGGATACAATCCGAAACATCGAGAACATTTCGGGCGGCTCCGCTGGAGACACTCTGACCGGGGATGCTTCCGTCAACGTTCTGTTGGGCAACGGCGGCGCGGATTTTCTCACCGGCGGTTTGGGAAACGATGTTCTGGACGGAGGCGCCGGGCTCGACTCGGCCGATTTCAGGGAGAAGACAGGCGCGATTGTAGTTGCCCTCAACGGTGCGGCCAATGTGCGAGTTTCGGTCGGGGGTGTCCTTGAGGACACGCTGCGCAATGTGGAGAATATCTTCTCCGGGTCGGGCGCTGACACCCTGATCGGGGACGGGCAGGCCAACCTGTTTCGAGGCGGACTCGGGCAAGACGTCATTGACGGCGGCGCGGGCAGCGACACGGCAGACTATCGCGAGAAGAAGACGGCAGTCGTTGTCACGCTCAACGGCGCGACGGATGCCGTGGTTAAGGTTGGTGGCGTGGCTGAAGATACAATTCGTAACGTCGAAAACGTATTTGGCGGTTCAGGCCACGACATCCTGACTGGCGACACCTTCGCCAACACCCTTTCAGGCAACGACGGCCGCGATCTGCTGACCGGAGGTGGCGGCGCTGATATCCTCGATGGCGGCGCAGGTGTCGACACTGCAAGCTATCGCGACAAGTCCGCGTCCGTCGTGCTCACTTTGAGCGGTGCGACAAACGCCACGGCGACGATAGGGGGCGTCGCAGAAGACACCGTGCGCAATATCGAGAACGTGCTTGGCGGCACGGGTGATGACAGGTTGACAGGGG
This sequence comes from Allomesorhizobium camelthorni, assembly GCF_011045125.1. Taxonomy (GTDB): domain Bacteria; phylum Pseudomonadota; class Alphaproteobacteria; order Rhizobiales; family Rhizobiaceae; genus Allomesorhizobium; species Allomesorhizobium camelthorni. The sequence continues at coordinate 5,783 of NZ_JAAKZF010000162.1, forward strand.
ACGCGGCGGCCAACCTTCTTTCCGGGGGTGGAGGCAATGATGTCCTCGATGGGGGAGCCGGGTCAGATACTTTCCAGTTCGATTTCGCCCTTGATTCTTCGAGCAATGTGGACACGATCCTCAATTTCTCGACGGGTGACAAAATTGCCCTGGCCAGCTCTGTCTTTAGCGCCTTGAGTACAGGCGCTCTTTCAAATGCGCAATTCTTCTCCGGCTCTGGGGCAAACGCCGCCCAGGATTCAGACGACAGGATAATATACGATTCCAGCAGCGGCGCGCTGTACTACGATGCAGACGGGTTGGGTGGCGTCTCTGCTGTCCAGTTCGCCGTAATCGACATGCATCCGGTACTGTCGAGCGGTGATTTTCTTGTGGTCTGACGCCTCGGCCAACGAGGATTGTTGTCTGCGGCGCAGTTTCGATTTCGAAGCTGGCGGCCTGTCAGCGAATGGAGGAGGCCCACCATCAACTGCGGCCATGTCGAGCTTTGAATGTTCGGTTCGAGTCAGGAGCACCAGTCCAGCGAACGTCGGCGTTCGGAGGCATAAGAGACACCGGAACCTAAGGAGCTTTAGCTACTTTATGTCGT
>NZ_JAAKZF010000163.1 GCF_011045125.1 Allomesorhizobium camelthorni
AATGAGCATGGCGCGCGATGCCTTTGTCGGCTTTGCGAAGAGGGCGGGAGTCCTGGAAGATCCGGAGGCGGTTATGCCGTGGATCACTGCTGCCAAATTGGGCAGGGGCAAGGTGCAGATGTAGACGCATACGGCGGCCTCGCCTCTTTTGCCGCCAAGTGATCCGCGTATCGGCGGATGCGCGCGTCCTCTCCGCGCATGGTGACGATCTCTCGGGCTATATCGCGGCTGGATAACTGCCCTTCGGCGTTGCGCAGTTCGCCACAGATCGCGCGGGACAGCTCGCCTTTGCCGAAGAGACTTCCCGCTTCTGGCGCGGCATGGCGGCGTCCAGATCGCCGGCATAGCCGAGAACGTTCAAGGTGCGGTCAAGCGCGCCGATGTCATTCTTGATCTCGGCAAGCCGGTCGCGAATGCGCTCGGCTTCGTTGAACAGGTCGGCGCGCTTGGCAAGCAAGCCGGTGATCGTGTGCTCAACAGTTTCAGTGCGAGGCGGGCGAAGCAACCCTGAGATCGTGTTTTGGCAGCTAGTGTCCATGATACCATTCCCTTGCGTGGGTTCCCTTACGCACTCCCGGGGGAAGACCCGTGCGGGGCTGGCGCTACACGGGGACAGGGTAGCGTCAGCTTCCGGATTTTGGAGGATTTTTGCCATCTCGCGCTACCGGAATGTTGGTGCTCTTGCTACACATAAGGCCGGAAATCTCAGTGGGGGGTAGGGTCACGCGGGCACGCCGATTCACAGCAACCATGAGATCGTGTCTCAGTGCCCAACAGTCATGCAAAATCTGCTAGCATGGTTCTCAAGTACCTCCCGTGGAGCGGATCGTGCGGGGCTGACTGAAAAGCGTCAGCCGCCCGACTTTTCGCCGATCTGCGCCACTGGATGTTGGTGCTATGCTGTTTAGGAGGATTCGTTCCCATGAACATCACCCAGATTTCCCAACCTGTTTCGCCAGGCAACCCCGCTCCGGATTTTGTTTTACCCGCAGTGGACGGAAGCGGGACGGTATCCTTGGCCGACTATCGGGGAAGGACCCCATTCTTTCTTGCACTGTTCATCGGCCTCTGGTGCCCGTTCTGCCGCCGCGCAATCGCCCAAATCGCGGCATCAGAGCCTGAGCTTAAGTCTGCAGGAGTTGAAACGCTCGGAGTTGTGGCGACACCGCCCGACAACGCGCAGCTTTATTTCCGATATCGGCCCACACGCCTTCGTCTGGCGGCTGATCCCGAACTCTCGACGCACCAAGCATACGGCGTTCCAAAACCCATACCGACGCCGGAGTTCCTGAGGGGGCTGGAAACCACCTTGATCAACCCAGACGGGTTGTTAGCAGAACCGCTGCCGGTCTCGCAAGCGGCAGAGGCCATTGGAAGGCTGGATGGTTATCAAGAAAACGAGATTGACCAGATCGATATGGAGCGACAGTGGCCTCAGCTTAAGGGCCAATTTTTGATCGATCGGGACGGCATCGTCCGCTGGGCAAACATTGAGTGCGCGGCCGATGGGCTAGCCGGAGTGGGCAGGTTTCCTTCTGCCGACGAAATCCTGGCCGCAGCGCGCTCGCTGGCCGACTAAACCGGAGGTTTTCAGGGCTTGTCGCTCTCTGCTGCCCACAACGCTCCCCAAGCGTTCCATGCCAATCAGGCCACCTGGCCTGCCGCGCATACCGCAGCGACCTACTTCAGCAGACGACGCGCTCTTGCGACCCCGGTTTCGTCACCAGTCCAATCATAGGGAGATTGGTACATCGCCGCCCACTAATAAAGATTGGCCGGCACCACGGGCGGGAGTGTCCAATTCAGTACCCAGACGGCGTGCTGCCGGAAACCGTCGGCGTGCTGCCGGAAACCGTCGAGTATCCCGACCACCCTGGTTCATCGGCGTCCAGTACCATCCCGACCTGAAAAGCCGGCCGATGGAGCCGCACCCTCTCTTCGCCAGCTTTATCAACGCAGCGGTGGAGCAATCCAGGCCCGGTTCGCCTGGAGCGGTTCCTGTTCGATCAGACGACCTGCTCGGCGGCCGACATCAGCTCCTCGCGGCTCGGCGCTCCGAACATCCGGCGGCCGCCTTCAGGAACCTCCGTGAAGCTCCAGCGCACGACGCCGTCACGGTCGAGCAGGAATTGGCCGAACAACTGGCCTTGTCCCGTAGCGATCATCCGCTCGTCGTCCTCGTTTATTTCATAGCCATCCTTCTCGTTGAGGACCTCGGACGCGGTCATCGGATCCATCGGCTCCGGCAGTTCCGGCAGGTCCATCTTCATCGACATGGCGGCGCCAACGCTGATCTTGTACGGCCATTCGGTTTGGTTCTCGGTGAATTCGAGGTTCGGCAAACCGAAGGCGCGGTGCGAGGTCCGCTCGGGATCGGACGCCGCGAGCAGATCGGGCATCGGCCGATAGCGGAAATAAAGGCGCGCGCGCTCGATCGGCGTGTTGACGACCGCCAGCGATTCGACCCCTCTTTCGCGCAAAGCCCTATCGATTTGCGCCTGTGCTGCGATGTGGCGCCGGCAGAATGGGCAATGCAGACCGCGGAACAGACCGATCAAGAGCGGCTTTTGCCCACGGTAATCGTCGATGGCGATCTTCCCGTCACGGGTAATCGCCTCGAGCACGATATTTGGCGCACGGTCGCCCGGCTGCAACGGGCCTTCGGAATGACGCTCGGACATATCCAGTTTACTCCACCCGCTAATCAAGAAACGGCAGCACGACCAGCCCTTCGGGATCGAGCCCGTGTTGGGCGCATAGATCCTGCGCCAGGGAAAAGTACCGTTCGGCTTCGGCCATATCGCCTATGTCAAGGTTCAGCGTGGCAAGGCCATCATAGCACGGAAAAAGCATCTGCGGCTCGCCTGTTTCCCGCGCCACCTCCAGCGCCTCATTGTAACAGCGTGCTGCGAGGTCGGGCTCGGCATGGCATTGATGGATCTGCCCGAGAACGATCAGCGGGACAGGCAGGTGCTCGCGCTGGTCGAGTGCGCGGTCGAGTTCGATCGCCTTTTTGGCGGCGGGAACACCCTCGCCGCTACAGCGGTCGGTGAAGGTGCAACTGGCGACAGCGAGATTGGCGAGAAGCCGCGCCTGGAAACCGAGATCGCCGATACGGCGCGCCACGTCGAGGCCCCGCCGACACACCTCCATGGCGTGGGTCGGATCGATTATAGTGTAGAGCACGCCGAGATTCGTATAACCCCGGCAGGCCGCGCTGAGCAGACCGGCGGCTTCGGCAACCGCAACGCTCCGCTCGACCTCCCGCAGGGCTTCGCGGCTCCGTCCAAGACGCGCCAGTGCGACCCCTTTTGTGTTGAGCGCCTCTGCCGTTGCGTGCGCCGCCTCCAGCCTGGTTTCCTCGTCGGCATCCAGCGGCAGAGCTTCGGCGTGGCCGAGCGCGTCATCCGCCCATTTGACGGCGGCGGCGTGCTCGCCGTTACGAAACGCTAGGCGGCCACGCTCCTGGAGCAGAAGCGCGTGCTCGATTCGCGCATCCGTTCCTTCAAGCGACAGAGCCGCTTCGGCATAGTGCGCCTCCGCCTGGTTTCGCTTGCCGGATTCCCAAAGCAACCGGCCGAGTTTGCGCAATATCCGCGCCGCCCCGACGCGATCGCCCGCGGCCCGGCGAACCTCAAGCACCGTTCGGTAATGTTCACGGGCCGCATCGCGCCGGCCCGTTGAACCGCAAAGGTCGGCGACGCGCTCGTGCAAGGAGAGCCTGAGCTCCACGGGTTCCGGATCATCGGCAAGCGCCGTCAGTGCCTGCTGGTAATGGCGGATAGCGTCGTCATTTGCGTAAATCGTGCGCGCTCGGTCGCCGGCCGCGCGTAGATAGTGCGCACCCTTTGACTTGTTGGCGCTCAGGCTGAAATGATGGCCGAGGAGCAGCAGATCTTCTAGGCGCTCCGGCTCTTGCCCGCATGATTGTTCCAACGCCGCCCCGACCTGCCCATGCATTTCGGTGCGCCGCTGCAGAAGAAGGTTTTGGTAGATCACGTCCTGGAGCAAGGCCTGGGTGAAACGATAGGATTGCGACGCGATCGAGCCAATGTCGGCCACCTCGTCGATGATCTCGGCATCGCAGAGCAGATCGAGCCCCGCCTCGATTTTCGTCGGGTCGGCCGAAACGGCGGCAAGCAGCGTTGCGCCGAAACGCGGGCCGAGGACCGCTGCTTCTTGGGCCAGCCTGCGCACTTCGGGCTGCAGCCTGTCCATCCGGGCGAGCAGCATCGCCTGAATGCTCGCCGGAATTTCAGCCGCAGTTTCACTCGCCGCAGCCCGCCAATGAGGCCCATCGCGCACCAGAACCCCGCTCTCGATGAAGCCGCGCACGATCTCTTCGACGAATAGCGGGTTTCCGCCGGCACGTTCGAGAATCCGGCTGCCGAGAGTGTTTAACGTCTTGTCCCAGCCTTGGCCGAAAAGTGAGGCGAGCAGCTTGCGCCCATCATTATCGTCGAGCGGAGCGAGGCGGAGCGTCGTATGGCTGATCCGGCTTGAATCGAGTTGTTCCACCTCGAATGTCGGGCGATGGGTGAACACCAGCATCAGCCGTCGCCGCTCCAGTCGGTCCATCAGGAAACGCAGCGCCTCCAGCGACACCGCATCGGCCCAGTGCAGATCCTCCACCACGATCAGCAGCGGCCCGAGTGCTAGCCGTCGTTCGAAAATGGTGCGGATGGCAAAGAAGATCTGCCTGCGGAGTTGTTCGGGTTCGACATGCCGCAGGGCGCCGTCCGGATCGCCGAGGCCGATGACATGGAACAGAAGCGGCGTCAGGCGGGCCGCCTCCTCGTCGTCCAGGCCGAGTTCGCCCAGCAGGTCGGAAAGCCTTGCCCTGGTTTCAGCTACGGGGCCGCCTTGTGGCATGCCGGCGGCGCTCCGAACGACGGCGGCAAGCGTACCATAGGACTGCTCTCCAAGCGGCGAGCAGGCCGCCTGTCTGATCGCGACCACGGCAAAGCGCTCTTCGTCGCCGATACGGGCGATGAATTCGTTGAGCAGCCGCGACTTGCCGATGCCCGCTTCTCCGACCAGCCGCACCAGCTGGGCCGAACCCCTGCATGCGAGATCGAGGCTGGCCAGCATCCGCTCGAGTTCGGCATCGCGGCCGATCAGCGAGGCGCTGAGGCCCAGCGCCTCCAATCCACGCGCCGGACGCGGGGCTTCGCGCAGACCCTGCAGGCGGTAGACCGGTGTACTTCCCGTCTTGCCGCGCAGAGTGGTCTCGCCGAGCGTCTCGAAGGAGAAGGCGTGCCGGGTGAGGCGTTGGGTCAGTGGGCCGACCAGCACCTCGCCGGGTGGTGCCATCGATTGCAGCCGTTGGGCGGTGTTCACCGTATCGCCGGTCACCGAGTAGGACTTGGCGATTCCCGCACCGAACCCGCCGGTGACCACCGGACCGGTGTTGACGCCGATGTGGAGGACTGGCGGCGAGCCGGCCCGCGCCTGCCAGCGCTCGCCCATGCGCGAAGCCCGCTCGACCATGTCGAGCGCGGCACGAAGTGCGCGCTCTGGATCGTCCTCATGCGCGACCGGTGCGCCGAACAGCGCCAGCAGCGCGTCGCCGATGAATTTGTCGACGAAGCCGCCGAAACTCTGCACCGCTTCGGTAAGCTCCTCGAACAGATCGTTTTGCAGGGCTCGCATGAGTTCCGGGTCGATCTGCTCCGAGAGTGTGGTGAAGCCGCTGAGATCGGCGAACAGAACCGTGACGGTGCGGCGGTCGGCGTCGACGGCGGGCAGGGCGGCTTGCCCAACCTTCCCGCTCGGCGCCGAAGCGGCGCGGCTGGTAGGGCTCCCCTCCGCGCTCGCATTGTCCGTTGGGGCGCCGCATTTTGGGCAGAACGCAAAGTCGGACGGGCAAGGATAGCCGCAGCCAGAGCAGGCTTTTGGTTGCCTGATGCCGCATTTCGGGCAGAAGGCAAAGCCGCTCTGGATCCCGAATCCGCAACCCGCGCAGTTCATCGATCGACCTCCATAGGACCATCGATAGGCCTTCGGACCAGTTGCCGAAGCCTCCCAATCCGGGAATGAGAATGGACCCGTAAGGGAAAACGGGCAAGCAGCGTGAATAAAACAACGCTGGCGGGTCGCCGGATGTAAAAACTTGAAGTGAAAATAAGGCTTATCGAACCAGGCCGCCTGCCAGCCGACGGAATTTGTTCACAACGCTGTGAAATTGCATCGAACAATGACCCTTTGCTGGGTCGCC
>NZ_JAAKZF010000164.1 GCF_011045125.1 Allomesorhizobium camelthorni
GGACCGCGGGAGCCCCGGCGCAAACGGACGTTGCCGATCGTGGAAAGTCATCGAGCGGCTCACTGGTACAAACCCAAGGAGATAGAAACGATGTCCCGCAAAACCGCAGTGCTTGCGTCCTCGGTCGCAGTCTTGATGTCCATCAGCATGTTAAGCGCCGTCGCCACACACGCCGAATCCTACAAGGCCCACCTGACCGCACTTAACGCCGACCAGATCGGATCGGCGGCCGAAGGCGACGCAACCTTTGAAATCGTGGGGGATAATCTGGAAGTCCATATCAAAATGAACGGTGTGCCCGCCACCATCGAGCACTGGGAACATTTCCACGGTTTTCCCGACGCGACGAATGCGACCTGCATCACCCCCGATCTGGATGCAAACAAGGACGGATTTCTGGATCTTGGCGAGACCGAGCCCGTTTCCGGCACGACGATGGTGCCTTTCAACGACAAGCCCGAGGAAATGAATATCCCGACCCACACCTATCCACATGCTTCAGCCATGGGCGACTTCGAATATTCGAAAGTCGTCCCGCTTAAGCAGCTTTCGGAGACTTTCGGCAAGGTCTACCAGGGCGGCTTGATCGACCTGGACAAGCGGGTGATCTATGTTCACGGCGTTCCAAGCGATTTCGGTTTGCCAGCCACGGTCGGATCGCTGGGCACAGTTCCATCCCATGTCACCATCCCGATTGCCTGCGGGAAGATCGAGAAGGAAAGCGGATATTAATACCGGGGGGCGCGAGCGGAAGCAAACCACCGTCGCTCGCGCCTTTTTCTCAATGATTTGGCCCTTCACCGCCGCGGAACACAGCCTCAATGTTATGTTCGTCGGGATCGATGACAAAAGCCGCAGAATAATTGTCATCGTAATGGGGCTTGAGGCCTGGCCCGCGATTGATCGGACTTCATCGGCGGCGTGGCACTCTCGACCTGCGTCACTTGGCCACTACGTGCTAGGACGGGCAGCCGCTCAGACCACGGTCATAACGCCTAGAACTTCACCGTGAGATCCGCCCTGAAGCCGTGATCCTGTGCACCGTCGCCGATCTGGCCGAAATAGGAGACGCCAAGGGAGGCCTTTTCGGTGAGACCGAAATCAACTCCAGCCTCGAGCACCAGGGCATCCTCGGCGATGGGTGTTCCGGCAATCGTGAATGGGTCGCTTCCGGCGAACGCGAAACTGGACAATGGCGTGACGTCACCGAAGGCATGGCGCCAGCCGACCATGCCACTTGCCGTCGCCTGGATCGTTCCAACGCAAAGCCCGTCGAGGCGCGCAGCCCCAGGGTGGTGAAGGTCACGTCCGTGTCGGAACTCGGGCTCGCAAATGCGGCGGCACCACCCTTCTCGCTGAAGCCGTCGGTGTGGACAAACACGATGTGCCGCCCGAGCTTCTGGCGCACATATCGCCGCTGGGCTGGGGGCACATTTTACTGACTGGCGAGTATCTATGGCCGAAGGAGCAGAACGCCTAGGTGTCCTTTCGCCCCCTACCGGAGCCGACCCATCCACATGAGCATCCCGGCTAAACGATTCGCCCACTGTCAAACGTAGTCGCTGATCGTGCCGCCTTTTTGATGATCGATTTGGGGCCCTCGGCGGTCTTTACTCGCTCGCATACCGCAGGCGAAAAGGAACCTTGCAATGGCGACGACAAGTTCCGAACCGGCAGGCGATTTAGAGATACCTCCGCCGGGCGGCCGCACGCAACTGGCAGCTGCATCTCTCTCCCATCATAAAAGGTTCACGGGACTGCCAACGGAGGCCGAAGGGGATGGTCAAGCGAGTGACCCAACCGAGCAAGTGATCTCCTTTGGTCTCTTCCGACTACTCCCCGCACGACGGCTGCTGCTGGAAGGTGACCGGATCGTCCGTATCGGCGATCGCGCTCTCGATCTCCTGACGGCGAGTTCCACTGGTGCAGTGTAGCCGGGGCAAACGATGGCCGCACGATCTGCCTTTTTGTCCCGCCTCGGAGTTTCTAGGCCATGACAATCCATCAGACCTCATTCCGCCCCGTTATCGTAGGCCACGGCCCCAAGGCCGTCATACGCCTTCATGAGCGTATCGAAGAACTGGAGGAAGAAAACCGCCAGCTTCGCGACAGCATGGCGCAACTAACCGGTCAGAACGATCTGGCCTCGGCGCGTTCCGTTTTCGACTTCACGGAATCCGAAGGGCGTATTTTCGTCATGCTGCTTCATTGCGGCAAGGCTGAGTACGGAGCCTTGCAAGATGTCGTCTATTCGGAAGCACAGTTGCTTGAAGCCGACATGCCGCGCGAGGCCATACGGACCCACATTAAGCGTATGCGCCGGAAGATGCGCCGGTACGCTCTCGACTTCAAAACGATCTACAGCCTCGGCTACGAGATGTCGGAGGACATGCGGCATCGCGCGCGGGCTCTCATCAAGCAGGCCGTCACTGCATGACCTACGACGCGCAGGACGACGCCCGCAAGAGCTATGAAGCAGCGATAGAGGCCAAGCGCCTCCGGGGCGATACGCATCATCCGACGAAGCCGCGCGTGATCTGCTGGTTTTCCTGCGGTGCTGCCAGTGCTGTCGCTACCAAGATGACACTTCGGGAGCATGGGCCGCGCCGACAGGCTCTCCGGCGATGTGTGGATAGGCGAACTGCGGCCTACCGCAATGAAGGAGCTACTCATCAGAGATAGCCGCGACCGGCGCGAGGCATGGCCTGAACCTCGTTCGAAGGGCTCGCCGTCCCCAACGAGGGTGAGCGACCGATGAATGGTAGTCGAGGTAAGGCGAGGCGTTACGCACCTGCGCAGCGATGGACATTGCGTCGTCTTCCCAGCGAGGGCAGTACGATCTGGAGCCGAATGTCAACTTGAAGCACGGCCGAACCATGCCGACCGCAGCGCTCGGTCACAACCTCTCGAATCTAATGCGCGGGACCCATACCTTCGTTGAGGACTTGATCAGCCTGTGTGCGCTGCCGCACCAACAGATCGCGGGCCCGAAATACGACCGCGCTCGCCTGCTGTTCCTCGCTCTTCACGGCGACAAAGCGCATCGTCGGCCGCTGAGCGGCCTCGCAGATCGCTTCGGCGTCGGCGGAATCGTTCTTCTGCCGCTTCACATAGGCTGGCGGTATCAGGCGAACCGTGTGGCCGAGCTTGCCGATCTCACGCGCCCAATAATGCGCACGGCGCAGGCTTCCATGGCGACCAGGCAGGCCGGCTGCTTAGCGAAAAACGTAAGCACCTGCCACGCCGCAGCTGTTTGCGGAAAACGACAGCACCGGAAGCATCGGCCCCATGCACCTGAAACACATTCTTCGCCAAATCAAATCCGATCGTGCTAAGATTCATTTCGGACGCCTCCTCTGTTGTGGCGGTTAAACACCTACCACCTTGGCACATCGATGCCGTCGAGGGGCGTCCACCCCATCAGAACCTTTTAATCATAGCTAATATCATTCTTGGTTCGTTGCGGACAAATATGGGTTGTTGATATACAACCGTTGGTTCTTCACACACGGGAGATGTGGAATGTCGTGTTCAGAGTTTCCTGTGGAACTGGTGACCGGGTCCTTCTCCAAGGACGATGCTGACGCCGTGCGCTTGGTGCTCGACGCAGTGCCGCATCCGATATTCTTGAAGGATGATCAATCCCGCTTCGTCGTGCTAAACCGAAACATGTGCGACTTCATGGGTCATTCTTATGAGGAATTGGCTGGCAAGACGGATTACGACTTCGTCCCGAAGGAACAGGCGGATGTGTTCCGGCAGGTTGATCGGTTGGTGCTGGAAACCGGAGAAGTCAATGAGAACGAGGAGGTCATGCTGGGGCCGGACGGGGAAATCCGTACCCTCGTGACGCGAAAGGCGCGGGCGTCGCTGCCGAATGGCGCTCGCTTCATTGTCGGCTGTATTTCGGACATCACCAAGTTGAAGCAGCACGAAGCTTCGCTGCAGCTGCTGTTCGAACAAAATCCGGTCCCCATGTGGGTGTTTGATAGAGCCAGCTTGCGGTTTTTGGCAGTCAACCAAGCTGCCGTCGAGCATTATGGCTACACCCGCGAAGAGTTTCTTTCCAAATCCATCCTTGAAATCAGGCCGGCGGACGATGTCAAGGCATTCCTCCAGGTGCTCGGCACAGGCGAGGGCTCGTACCGCACCGGGCGTACATGGCGCCACATCAAGGCGGACGGCAGCCTGGTCGACATCGTCGCCTACGCAAAGGAGATTGAGTATGATGGCCGCCCAGCCTTCATGGTTGCGGTTGTCGACGTGACGGAGCGCAAGCGGGCTGAGGACGACCTGCGTCGCACCAGAGAGTTCCTCGACACGGTAATCGAAAACATTCCCGTCATGCTCTTCGCCAAAGAGGCGCGGGAGCACCGCTATGTCCTCATCAACCGGGCGGGTGAGGAACTGCTTGGCATCCCGCGCGAAGAGCTGATCGGCAAGACTGATTCCGACCTCTTTCCGCCAGAAGAGGCCGAGTCGTTCGTGGTTCGTGATCAGCAAGCGTTGCGTTCCGATTCCGTCCAGATAGCCGAGGAAGAGCAGATCCACACGCAGGACAAGGGCATACGGGATCTCGTAACGCGACGGCTCGCGGTGGAAAGCCATGACGGAAAGTCGAAATATGTTCTCGCGGTGGCCGAGGATGTGACCGAGCGCAAGCGAGACGCGGCGCGGATCGCCCATTTGGCCACCCACGACGGGCTGACGAATTTGCCCAACCGGACAGCACTCGTCGAGCGTCTCGAATTCACGCTCGAGCGGGCGACATCCGGCAGGGAATCCTTCGCTGTGGTGCGCGTCAACGTGGACGGGTTCAAGGAAGTGAATGATGCTTGCGGCCCCGGGGTAGCGGATGCGCTGCTTCGACAGATAGCTGCACGGCTGAGAGCAAGCGCGGGAAAGCACTTCCTTGCGCGCACCGGCGACGAGTTCACAGCTATTGTTGCTGATGGCCCGCATCCGGAGACAGCAATAGCGCTCGCTGACCGCCTGCTGGCAACTATCGCCGACGTCTTTGATGTCGATGGCCGCCAATTGCACGTCGGTCTGAGCATCGGTATCGCCTTCTTTCCCGATGACGCGGTTGATGTCACATCCCTCTTGAGCAACGCTCATGCAGCGCTCGATCGCGCCCGGGCCGACGGGCATGGCGTTTTCCGCATGTTTGAGGCGGATATGGATCGCAAGTTGCGTGAACGCCGCGCACTTGAGAAGGACTTGCGTTCGGCTCTAGCAAACGGCGAGTTGTTCCTGCACTACCAGCCGCAGGCGAACGTATCGGGTCAGATCGTTGGGTTCGAAGCCCTGCTCCGGTGGTCCCACAAAGAACGAGGCATGATTCCGCCTGCGGAGTTCATTCCCCTGGCCGAAGAGAGCGGATTGATCGTGCCAATCGGCGAATGGGTGCTGCGCGAGGCCTGTCGGGAGGCGGCGTCATGGCCGAACACGATCCACATCGCCGTCAACCTCTCTCCCGTGCAATTCCGCCAAGGCGATCTTCCCGGCATGGTGCACTCGATTCTGTTGCAGTCGGCGCTCGATCCGACGCGGCTGGAGCTGGAAATCACAGAAAGCGTGCTGTTCGACGACTTCTCGCGGGCAAGTTCAATCCTCCGGCGCCTCAAATCAATTGGGGTAAAGATCGCGCTGGACGATTTCGGAACAGGCTATTCCTCGCTTTCCTACCTCCAGTCTTTCCCCTTCGACAAAATCAAGATCGACAAGTCATTCGTTTGGATGCTTCAGCAGAATCCGCAATCGGCGGCTATCATCCGCGCCATTGTCGGGCTGGGCCGAGATCTCTCTATGCACATTGTTGCCGAAGGCGTCGAAACGCTCGACCAGCTGAGTTTTCTTACGGAAGAGGGCTGCGGTGCTCTGCAGGGATATTTGATCGGAAGGCCTTACCCGATCGAGCTATATGCGAAGGAAGTCGGAAAATGCGCACCGTCGTCAAGTGTAGCGAGTCTGTTGATTTCCATTAGGAACTGACCCGGCATTCCACCGAGAACTGACCCCCCTTCATGTATGTTTCGGTTCTGTGGTGACGGTCAAGGTTCTGGTTTTCTACTTCGCTTTTTTGGGCTCGTGTGCGGAACTGTTCTTGAATCGGAAGCTGTCGTTTCCGGTTTCGAGGATGTGGCAATGATGGGTCAGCCGGTCGAGAAGCGCGGTCGTCATCTTGGCG
>NZ_JAAKZF010000165.1 GCF_011045125.1 Allomesorhizobium camelthorni
AAGCCACGATGCCACTGGCGCTGCCCCGACAAAACCCGCGTCGGACATCCCTGGACGGGCGGACACGCATTCTGGAACCGAGGCCCGTTGCGGCCTCTCCAAACATCTGGCCCAAAGACCGTCATTGCCGCGGCGGCGTCCGTCGTCCGGAAATCTGAAGCACCCTATTACTGTTCGCGGTGCTCATTACCATTGTTCTCACTGGGTCAGGCGATCGCCGCGGTGCGCGGAACTGTCTCTTCTGCCGCTTCAGCTGCTGCAGCTATAAGGGTATCTGGAGGCGCTCTTCGAGGCGATGTCGGACAATCCGCTCTGTTCCCGCGAGAATCTATAGCTGCGCGCTATTGGCCAATCGGCTCCCTGGGAATGCCACACCATCGTCACGCGAAAGTGCGGCAGAATCCTTGAAAACTGACATGCGGGCGACGAACTTTATCTCGATCAGTTGTTGCGGCAAAGCGAGCGCCGGCGTCAGTATAGTGCTGGCGACCCCGGCTTTTCTGTCCCATAGGCTAAAGCATTGGATAGAACTGCGTCCACACGTCATAGAGTTGCTAAACGAGAAGACAGACCAACTGCGCGAGCGGGAAGTCGGGAGCCGAGGCGGTCAGGCGCTGACCGAACTGCGGCAGCAGTCGGCCTCAGGGGCGCGCGAGTCCGACGCGGAAAGCGGACGGTCGTCGTAACGTGCGGCTATCGAGTTCATGCCGATACGTCATTTCCCATTCCGCCGCGCAGAATTCCATGGTTCGGCGGGACCCTGCTAAGCCGGCGCACGATAGCTTAGGTGTGTTCGTGCGGCGACGACACTCCTTTCGCCGGCCGACGGGGAAAGCCACGGTGACTACTCGTGAGACGAGAATGCAATGCACGGCACGAGCCGGGTCTTCTGAGACAGGAACAAGTTCAAGGGATGCCCATTGTGAGGAGTTTTTCGAGAGGTCGTTGGTGCCCTGCAAAGCGGAGTCGAATTCGAGGCTGCCCTAAGCGAGTTGGGGAGCGCGGGAATCGACCACTCTCGCATAAGCTTTTAGCGCAGTCGGAGATAGCAGCGTCCTGCGCCGGAGCCGTCGGCTGCGACATCAAGCAGTTGCCACGCGTCGAGATCGGCTGGAGCGACGACCGGCAGCAGATTCGCACGCTTGCGACCTCGCTCACGGCCACGGTCGCCTCGTTCGCCAGCGCCGCCTTGTCAGCGACGGGTGGAGCCGCCGCGCCGGCGCTGCTGGCTGCGTTGGCCTCCGGTGGTAGCGTGGGTGGGCTGGTTGCCTTGTTCGGGCACGCCACGAAACCCACGTCCACGAGTAGGCTGAGAGTCAGATCCTCAACGGCGGGATCTTGTTGATCGTCCACCCCGCCAACGCAGCGCAGTTCGAGGCCGCCACCATTATTCGCGGGCACTGCAACGCGGATATTTTCGCCTCGCCGTCAGCAGCGCCAAGGATCAGTGCAGCAGACGTGCGCGAATTTGGCTAAGGACGGGAAAGAGCTCGGACGGATCGCCACGTCGAGTGTGGTCGGCGCTGATATCGGCGTATTCGACGATCCCGTCCGGGCTTATTACGAACCGAGCTGGCATCGGCAGTGTCCAGCTCGGCTCGCCATTAACAATCGCAAAGTCGAGACCGCATTCCAGTTCAGCGGCGCGCAACTCTCGGGACAGCTTCCAACGCAGGCCGAACGCACGTGCGAGCTTCCCGCCACGATCGACAACGCTGGGGAACGATAGGCCATGCATTCGCTCGGTCGCGCGACTCTCCTGTGCGGACTGTGGAGAAACCGCGACGATCGACGCACCTAATGAGCGGAGCTCGTGCGCGACCGCTTGGATAGCGGGCAAATCGAGGCTGCAATAGGGACACCACCGTCCCCTATAGAAGACAATGACGACGGGGCCGCTGTTTAACAGGTCGTAAGACGACACTACGTTCCCATCGGGATCACGCAGCCGGAATGAGGGGGCATGGTCTCCAGCATGAATAGCCCTTTCGGCGATACCGGAGGCGACCAGCTCATCCCTAGCTTCCTGACGGACACGCCAAATATGCGGAGGAGTGTTCTTGTAGTCCTCGTCCCGAACCGCATCGAGCCCATCCTGGAGATGCATCGTCCTCATTCTCACGGTACTCGGCATGCTCCCTGTCGAGATCGGGTTGGCGGCGGTCTGGCGGTAGTACTGAAATGCAAGTTTGACATATTTTTGCACGACATGAGTGGAGTCTTCATCGCACCGCTGTTCTGCACGGCGCTCCTACTGTGACCTTATCTCAGTTTTGCGAGGTCGTCATTCAAGGACTTGCGCAGACGCGAAACTGCGAAATCGACAAAGAGGCGCATTTTCAATGGCAAGAGCGCCTGCCGGGCATGAATAATATGGACCGGGGTCGGTTCGGGCTCAAAATCTTGGAGGATGAGGGACAGCTTCCCCTTGGAGACTGGCTTGACGATTTGATCTGAGTTGACGTTCGTAACGCCAATACCGGCAATGGCAGCATCTATCGCCGCTTCGGCGGTATTGATCTTCAATCGGCACAGAGGACGGACTGCTCGGCTCGGCTTTCCGTCTCGAGGGTTGAAAATCCAGGTCATCCCCGAGGCGAGGGCCGTATAAGTGATACACATATGCTTGGCCAAGTCGTCCGGCGTCTTTGGCGTTCCGTGTGCCGCAAAATAGGCGGGACTCCCGCACACGACGCGGCGTATTTCACCAACCTTGGTCGCAACGAGCGTACTGTCAGACAACATCCCCATACGAACGGCAAGATCGATGTGCTCATCGACCAAGTCAAGCGTATGATCTGACAGCGTCAAATAGACATTTATCTCCGGAAATTTGGCCAAGAACGCGGTCACTACCGGAACGACATACAGCCGCCCGAAGGCGATCGGCGCCGTGATCGTGAGACCGCCACGTGGAACAATATACTCACCAGCGGCTTGGGATTCGGCTTCCTCAACCTGATCGAGAATGCGCTTGCATGCCGCCAGATAGGACACCCCCGCGTCTGTCAGCGCCAGCTTTCGCGTCGAGCGGACCAGGAGTTGGGTATTGAGATGAGCCTCGAGATCGGCAACCTTGCGGCTGATCGTGGGAAGGGGAACGTTCAACTGCCGCCCAGCTGCGGAGAAGCTCTCGGCCTCGACCGCTGCGACGAAATATTCCATTGCTTCCAAACGATCCATCTTCTCTCACTTTCCGACAGGCCGACCGCTTGATTAACCTGTTATTGGGCCGATCGGTAGGGCCTCCCGGTCTCGGCGGCGGCCATTCGAGAGCCATGGAGGCCGGGAAAGAGACGAGGACGATCGCCCGTCAGGGCGGGGGCATCCGGAGCCACGGGTCGTGCGGAAGCTGAGATTTTGCGGGCATGGTGGGCCGCAGCGTTCCCAGTGCGGAAATCGACGACGCGAGGGAAGCTCGATCTTCATCGATATACGGGATGGGGAGTTCAGACGGATCATCCTTATTGCTGGCTTGAGCGCGTACTTTGCGGCTGGCAATAGTGGCGTCAGAGAGAGTGTGAATCGAGGGATTGGTTTGTGGAATGCGAGGGTTTGGAGGTGTCTTTCCACGATAGGAACGGCGACGAAAATCATGAGGGCGCACATTCGGTCGAAGAGGCTGGGGGTCGACGAGATCGGCCACGGTCTGGCGGGCGAAGGCAAGCAGGTTGAGCGTCGCGAAGACGGTAGCGAGGTTTGTTTTACCGTCGACGAAATTGTGCTCGATATTGTAGCCTTGGTCCTGAGGTGTTGACGGTTTCGTTCTCGACTTTCCATCTGGCCCGGCCGCGGTCGGCGAGTTCGATGACGTTTTCACGATCGACCGGTAGGTTGGTAACGAAGCAGCTTCGATGGGTCGTCTTGCCGTTTGGGTTGGTGATCTCGATGGAAATACAATTGACGAACAGCGCATCCTTGCCGTCACCCTGCGGCAGGTTGCCCATCCAGCGATAGGCATAGCGAAGTCTCGGTCTGCCGCGCTTGACGGTCTCGACCCGCTCGTCGATGGCGACGCCGGCGAGATATTCGGTCAGCGGCGGATGGGATTCGGGCTTGCACACGAGCAGGAAATGCCCCTCGGCCGCCCGCACGGCGTCGCGGATCGGCTGACGGGAATGAAGGTCATCGCCGAGATAGATCGGCCTGAGGTGCGCATGGGCCAGGACCCATGCGCCGCTAGCCAGCGCCGGCAGGGGCGGCTTTCGCAGTCCTGCTTCTCGGCGCCGTCCTGCGGATCGACAAAGGCCGGCTGGAGCGGCACGGCCCGATTGCGGCCGGGGCGACGAGCGAGGCCTGGATCGGAAGCACTGGTCCTGCCGCCCTTCGTCACGCTCGAGCAGCGCCGGCAAAAACCTCGGCGGAGCGATGACAATGCGTGCCGTCGAGTGCGATCAGGACATGACCGCCGAGACAGTGTGATATTGTTGTGGGTGTTAATCAGTTCGTAACGAACGCCCGGCGTGACAGTCCAGTTTCCAATCTCAATCTTGTCGTCGATGTAGAACGCATGCGCGATCGTACCGCCGTCGCTCGTCTGATAGGCGTTTGAAACGAGCCTTTCCGGATTGATGCTTGAAGAGCGATCGTAGAAGTCTGTGCGCGCGGCGATTTCTGAGCTTTCTTCCCAATGATATCGGTACCCCACAGTGACTTCGTGCGTGGTACTGCCGAGTTCAAACAGGCGTGAATATCGCGGTTCGATCGCAAAGTATTCGTAGTTGCGAGGAGCTGCCGTCAGGCGATAGCGACCCGCCTTGTCAGCGGTGCCCTGCTGCTCGATATGACTGCTGCGGAAAGAATTCACGTAATAGGTCAGAAGCTCGAAGTCGTTGACCCCATCATCATGGTGGTAACGGAGCGAAATATCGTCTCGTCGTCCGCTGAACTCATCGTATCTGCGCGTGGATTGAAAAGGATCCTCAGCATATTCTGCTGCAGTGAGCCCACCCGGCATACGGCCTTCGCCGTCATAATGATGGAATTGAATGTTAAGGCTGTCTGTATCGGAGAAATCGTAGCTTCCCTTGAGGATGAGATCGTCGATGTCCGTGCGGTCATTGCTGTCGCGATAACCTTGCCCATGAACGCCTGAATAGAGAATGGCGGCGCCGAGCCCATTTGCATTGGTTCCCCCGATGAGGAGATTTGGAGTCGCCTTCACATGCCCGTTATTGCCCGCAATTTCGGCGCCTGAGGCAAACCGTGCGGTCCATTCGTCCGGGATCGGACGTGTGACAAAATTTATGATGCCGCCGACATTCTGCGGCCCGTACCGTACCGATCCGGCACCGCGGACGACGTCGATCGTTTCAACATTGCCGAGCGTGAGCGGAAAGAGGGATAATTGTGGCTGGCCGTAGGGAGCATAAGAAAGGGGAACGCCGTCCATTAGCACGGTCGAGCGCGGAGAAAGCCTAGAGGTCAAACCGCGCACACCGAGATTAAGCGAGATGTCGCTCCCGCCGGTCCCACTGCTTTCCTGAACCTGAACGCCAGGCACCATGTTCAATGCGTCACGTACATCGCTTGCGCCTCTCGTTTCGAACGTGTCTCGATCCAGGATCGTTCGCGCCCCCGGATGCTTCAACGCCGTTTCCTGGTTTGGTTGATCGAGCCAGTTCCCGGTTATGCTGATGGTGTCGAGAACGGTTACACCGCCAGGATCGGCCTCCTGTGCGAGGCCAAAGGCGGGAAAGAAAGAAGTGGAGACAAGGAGAGCAGCCTTTGCGGCTGTGCGCGTGTGATACATCGAAACCTTCGCAGAGAATGACCAGACGAACACCATCCCTTTGGCAGCGGCTATGCGGCGATCGGTGTCACTTCAAATGACGTGGCCCCTAAATCATCGAAGTATGAATTTCAATAAAACATAACTCCAATCATCATGTTTTGGACGCTCGGACACCGATTCAGGACCCCTGGGCAATGAGTCCGCCATAAGATGAAGTTGGGCGCCGGGGGAACCGGCCAGCTTAGCACTCAGATCTCTGGCGACGCGCCGCCACCGTTCATTAACCACCGCGGCGGGCTTAAGATTTGGAGTTAGATAATGAGTTTGCGCAGCACTTCCTCTCGCTACGGCGCCGGCGCCCGGGCCTTCCACTGGCTGACGGTCG
>NZ_JAAKZF010000166.1 GCF_011045125.1 Allomesorhizobium camelthorni
CGCCTCAAAGCGACGGCCATGTCCGCATGACCGCGCATGTCGCCGGATTTTTCCTGACAGAAGACTCTTAGGTGTGTGCCTTTGAACCCTTGGGAATGGAAACGATAACCGTCGGACATTTCCCCGTGCAGCGCCGCCGAAATACCTTGGCCCTAGAACCATCAGGATTTTTAGATAAGCGTTGAATTATGTCTGGCCCTTTAACCAAGACCCTCAATCAGGTGCGTAGCGAGCTTTTAGCTGGGTTCAGTGACACGGACCGGGAAGCGTACATCCATCTCGTCGATTGGCTTCGCAAGACTGACGTCGCGTCGAGCGCATTGCAGGTTGGCGATACGGCGCCAGATTTTCTTCTGCCCGATGCGCATGGACGACTTCATTCGTCCGAACACCTTCGCGGTGAAGGGCCGCTTGTGGTTAGCTTCTACCGGGGTGGATGGTGCCCATTCTGTAACGCAGAGCTTCGCGCTCTTCAGGCGGTCAAGGCCGAATTTGATAGTCTAAAGGCGAACCTTGTTGTGCTGTCTCCCGAGACCCGTGATCTGCCGAGGCAGCTGAAACGGCAGTTGAACCTCGACCTGACGATGCTCGCGGATGTCGACCATGGCGTGGCAATATCTTACGGCGTCCTTTTTCGTGTCCCTGACGAAACCAAAGCACACTATGCCGGGCAAGGATACGACTTTGGGCATCGTCACGGAACGAGCGAGTGGATGCTGCCAATCCCGGCGACTTTCGTGATCGATCAGGACGGTGTTGTCAGAGGCGCCTTCGTCGAGCCCGATTTTTCGATCCGCCAAGAACCATCCGATATCCTCAACAAAGTTCGCCAACTTGCCGGATCTCAAGCTGAGGATGCTTCCGCATCCGACGAATGATGTCGGCCAGAGGACATCTCCGCTATTACTGGGATCCTGCAAACTGGATTTACAGTGATTATGTTTCTGACAGGCACTGCCAAGATCGAGATCAAACGTCTTAGATGAGAGCTGCCATGCACCGTTTTCCACACACTGTCTTCGTTGCTGCCGGGCTCCGTACACCCTTCGGACGTGGAGGAGGCGCACTCGCCAACTATGATGCTATCAGCCTATCGGTTC
Organism: Allomesorhizobium camelthorni; assembly: GCF_011045125.1. Lineage (GTDB taxonomy): Bacteria > Pseudomonadota > Alphaproteobacteria > Rhizobiales > Rhizobiaceae > Allomesorhizobium > Allomesorhizobium camelthorni. The sequence goes on from NZ_JAAKZF010000166.1 coordinate 1,101, forward strand.
CTGTCGCCCAGGCCATGGCCGATCGCGCCGAGCCCGATCTTGTCGTCTGGGGAAGCGTGATCCCCAACATCGGCTGGAGTAATATCGCACGAGAGATCTGGCTCGACGCCAAGCTCAATCCCAACGTTCCCGCATTCTCCGTCGTCCTTGCTTGTTCGACCAGCATGACCGCGGCGTTCGCCGCCGCCGGCATGCTTGGCAGCGGGGTCGACCTCACCATGGTCGGAGGCGCAGAAGTGATGAGCCGCCCGCCCATCGCGCTGACATCGGCGGCATCGAGGCGGTTGACCGAGCTATTCGGCCACGATTCCGCCGCCGCCTTGGCCGCGCTGCGGGCGCTCGAACCGGAAGACTATGTGCTTCCAATCAGGGGATGGGCTAACCGGATTACCGGCCGAACGATGGGCGACCACATGGAAGAGACTGCGAAGGAGTGGCACATCAGCCGCGAGGCGCAGGACGCATTGGCGCTCAGGAGCCACCAGCGTGCTGTCGCCGGGTGGGATAGCGGGTTCTTCGACGATCTGGTCATCAAGCTGCCGGAACTCGAGCGTGACGCCAATCCGCGCGTAGACACGTCGGCGGAGAAGCTCGCCGCACTCAAGCCTGCATTCGACAGGACGAGCGGACAGGGAACGCTGACGGCTGGGAATTCGTCACCCATTACCGACGGGTCCGCCGGATGCTGGATCGCCAACGAGGCCGGTATCGCCCGACTACCGGCGAATACTCCTTATCTGCGTTTGGTCGATTATGAGATAGCAGCGGTCGACCACAACGAAGGGCTGCTGATGGCGCCGTCCTATGCGATTCCTCGTTTGCTCGCGCGCTACGGCCTTCGTTTCGACGACATAGATCTCTGGGAGATCCACGAAGCCTTCGCCGCCCAGGTGCTGGCGAACGTCGCTGCCATCGAGCGTGATGATTGGATCCGGTCCAAGACTGGCGTTGACGCGGATTTCGGCACCTTCGTGTGGGATCGGGTCAACCCCAATGGCGGTTCGGTCGCGATCGGCCACCCGTTTGGCGCTACGGGCGCGCGTGATTTGAGTCAGACGGTGAAGGAGCTCTGGTCGCGACCTGCGGGATCACGCGCGATCGTCAGCGTCTGCGCCGATGGCGGCCAAGGGACCGTGGCCTTGCTTGAGCGGGTTTGACCGTCCCAGGATCCGCGACCGGCGAGGCGTCGGCAGCGGCTATCTTCATCCTCATGGTCGACGTGCTTCTGGTGAAGCCGGCAGGCTTGTCGGACGCGCGGCAAAAGCACGCCGGACCTCAAAGAATACTGGAAGGCGCGATCTGCAAGACTGGCGGCATGAGTCCGGCCCGAAGACACCAGCATCCGACAGCTCCGACGAGATCGCCACGGTCCGCATCGAACTGCGCGACACCGATACCCTGATCTGGCGGGAGGTCGAAGTGCCGACATCGGTCACGCCGAAGGTGCTGCACGACGTCATCCAGGCCGTCATAAGTGGTTCGACTACCACCTGTGGCGGTTCAGGGTCGGCAAGCAGAGCTACCGCTTGCCGATGGACGAGGACTGGGGAACGGAGTCGCGCAAGGAGGCAGCCAAGGCACCTGCGGGATGTTGTCCTCAAACAGAGGAAAACGACGATCGACTACCTCTACGAGTTCGGGGACAGCTGGGAGCATCGTCTCGTCGTCACTGGTGGCACGCCGGTGACCCCGAGGTTTCCTATCCCCCGTATGTCGGTGGCGAGAGAAACGCTCCGCCCGAAGATTGCGGTGGCACCGCCGGCTTCTACAACATGCTCGGGGTGTTGGCCGACCCAGACCATCCTGACAATGCCGATGCATGCCAATGGGCAGATGACTATGATCCCGACGTGATCGACGAACTGCCGATCAGATACGCGCTCGCCCGCATCGCCAACCGCCGAAACGCGGGCAAGGCAAGATTGCTCAAGAAGGCGTAACCTGGCCGGCGGCATCTGATCACTCATTCCCTACCGCGGTCCTCACCTGATGGTTACGATGCCGCTCGAGAACCTCCTGCGCTTTGAAGACAGCCAACCGGCTACCAAGGAACACAGCGTTGTCGCCGCCGCATGGCTGACGAACAAGGGGGCCGTCGAGAACGAGATTGCCTATCGCCTGGCCCGCGTATTGATGCAGAACTTCACTGGCGTTCCGGCCGTCGTCGGTCTCGCCGCGATGCGCGATGCCATGGTTTTGCTCCGTGGCGATCCAGAGAAATCAATCCGCTCGTCCCGGTCGACCTCGTCATCGACCTTTCTGCCAAGTCGCGCGCATGAACCGGGCGATCAAGGAAGCGACCGTCCAACGCTGTCGTTACGATCGCTCGATCAGCTCGAAGCGCACCTGACGGACTTCCTTGGCGCCTACAATTATGCTCGGTGGCTGAAGTCCCTGAAGGGGTTCACCCCTTACGAATACATCTGCAAATGCTGGACTTTGCGCGATGCCTCTTCTCTCTAACCATCAGTATGTAGCGAACTGGTCTCGCATAACCCTTTCTTCCTGACGGATGCGGATAACAAGCGGAAGCGCATAGATCGGCAGTCCTACAATCAGGGTGATGGGCGCGTGTAGAGCTAGAGCATAGCCGATCAATTCGGGCACTATGTTCAGGTAGTAGTTGGGGTGACGGATGTGGCGGAAAAGGGGATGCCTGACCAACCCATGGTTACGGGCGATGAACAGTTTGACTGTCCAGAGCGGTCCGAGAAGTCGTACGACAAAGAGTAGCATTCCGGCGCCGAAAAAATAGATTCCTAACCCAACCAGATTCAGAGCGTCAAAGGACGAGAAACTTAAGATCCCCTCGGTGGACGCTGCGACATAGAAAGCGACGTGCGCGAGGGCGCGTGAGTTTCCGACACCAAACTCGACGGCCCCTTCTGCCCGCAATAGAGGTGACAGTGACGTCGGAACCGAAACGATGTTCGAGGGCGCGCGGGAACTCGCTGACGCAACGCTCCAGTTCAGCGAACACTCGGTACAGCCCTTCCGCCATCAATGCATCGAGGCGTGTTGTAAAGAACTCCTCGCTCCCTTTCGAAGCGTCAAACAAGGCAGGCGAGGCCGGCCTCTGACCGTATGCGTTAAGCCGCACCAATAGTATCCTCGCGATTGACTGATTTGCTCGGCAAGGCGACGATGGTGACGGGAGCGCGTCCGCCGGACCTGATCACAGTGGGAGTAGCTGGATCTTGCCTGGTCGGTCGCGCTCCGCCGGTAGATGCCTAGAATCCCGCAAGGCCCTGGGGGCTGTTGTAGGGAATCTGGTTTCGACCAATCTCCGTCAGCCGCCCGCTTGTCTTGTCGAGGCGGTAGCTGACAAGCACCGAGGCATTTCCAAAGATCTGGTAGAAGTACTGATCGTCGGGAGTCAGCCAGCTGTCGCTGGGTCCACTGCTGACGAGACCGTTCACGGCGCGGAAGGTACCGTCGCCCGGTATCGCGTTGTTGGCCGGGTCCTGGAGAAGGCTCAACCGGCCGTCTACGAGTCGGTAGGTCGAGACCGTTCCGTAACCGAAGTTGGTCGCGAGCACGAGCGAGTTGTCAGAGGTCACTTGCAGCCAGCAGAGCTCAGACGGCTTCCCGGGCGAGGTGTCGATCTGGGCCAACGGGCCGTTGGTCACGCGACCCTCGCCATCAATGCGGCTCGCTAGCACGCCGTCCCCTACCGCGAGACCGTTCAGGAAGGTATCACGACTCCCATTGAGGAAGGCGATGTAGAATGGCCCCGCGCCGCCGGCATCGGCGAACGAAGCCTCGCCGAGCGTACCGTTATCGCGCACCGGGAATATCACGAGCCCGTCTGGGTCGGAGGCGTTCGCCACTACCAAGTTTGGCGACCCGTCCGGATTGGACGCTGGACGAGCGTCGAAGAGGATGTCAACCAGCAAGAAGCGGCCGTCGGGCGACAGAACCGCTTGTGTCGACACCCGATCGGTCTTTGTCGCGGTGTTTACCGAATTGCGCTCCGGCCGCAGCTTCAGTTTGCCGTCCTCGGCGACTTCGTAGGAGCGGAGGTGGTTGGGGCCGAAGGCATGGAGTACATATAGTGTTCGGCTTTGGGGACGATAGGCGAGCGACTTCGCCGTTCCGGAGCGCCCGGTTGCAGGCTCGCCAGTCGATTGCCGATCGATCATAGTCAGCTTGCCCTCTGGACTCACTCGGAAGCTCGTCACGCTGTTGTCGCCGCCGTTCGTCACAAACAGCAGGGTGTTGGATTCGGCTAGGATTACACTACCAGCGCCCTCGAATGCGTTGGGCGCGCTCTCCTGACCGCTGATCGGTTTGAAGACGCCCGAGCCAGCACCCCCGGTAGGGATACTATCGAGTAGTCCTAGTTGCCCGTCCGCATTGCGACCAAAGTGCATGATGCGGTTCTGGATCTCATTGGTCTGCATGTAGACATGACCTACGAGGTCAGAAGCGAGTGCGTCTACTCGTAGAGCCCCGAAGAAAAGCAGCATGAGTGCGATAGTGATGAGATTCGATGATCGCGCGCGAACCATGTAATTCTCCTATGTTGGTGCCGCTTGGGGGCACGGTTTCTTGCTTCAACGTAGATCCAGTCCGAGGCGTTAGCCGAGAGGTGGCATGAAGTGCAGTCGGTCTTGCTTACCGGAACCGAGGTCTTTATGCGTTTATGAGCAACTCATGCCTGGAAGCGAAATCCCCGAACAATCTCCGGAGCCGCTCCTCCTCCAAACGTTCGATAGGGAACTCGTTTTCGTCTAGCCCCATCGATCAACATCACCCAGTGCCCATGTACCGCTAGGTCCGGAGATAGCTTGCGGTACATGCACATTCCCGTTTGCATCAGCTGGGGACTGGGCGTCTTGGGGCTGCGCGAGGTTGACTCAGGTGACGAAGGCTGTGACTCAGTCACGGCAAAGGTTCCGAAGCGGAACATCTTCACGGCCACGCCTCTTCGGCCAGTGAGACTGCCTTAGTCCAACTCCA
>NZ_JAAKZF010000167.1 GCF_011045125.1 Allomesorhizobium camelthorni
CTCTGGCGTGACGGCCCTGTTGAGCAACACCTACTTGGCTGGACACCCGTTGGCCGGTACCGCCTAGCGTGGATGGGAACGCCTGACTTTGCCATGTCTTCTGGAGAGCCGGATGCGTAACGAAAGACGCACGTCCGGTTCGGCGAGAGGCGATGTGAAACCTGCCGTCGAAAGGCGGCAAGGCGCGCATCGCCTACTCCACCCACCTATCTGAAGGTGCGCCGCGGCGGGCGCATCGTCTCGGTCGCTGTCATCATTGCCGTCGGCGTCAACGCGGACGGCCGCCGCGAGGTGCTCGGCATGGAGGTCGGCACGTCGGAGGCCGAGCCGATCTGGACCGAGTTCCTGCACAAGCTGACGCGGCGCGGCCTGCGCGGCGTCAAGCTGGTCGTCTCCGATGCCCACAAAGGCATCAAGGCGGCGGTTTCCAAGGTTCTGTGCGCCACCTGGCAACGCTGCAGGGTTCATTTCGCCCGCAACGTGCTCGCCCCACGCCGGCAAGAGCGGCCGCCGCGTCGTCTCGGCCTTCATCACCTTCATCGCCACCGCCTTCGCCCAGGAGACGGCCGAAGCGGCAAGCCTGCAGTCGCGCGCCGTCGCCGACCAGATCCGGCCGAAGGTGCCGAAGCTCGCCGCCATCATGGACGAGGCTGAGCACGACGTGCTCGCCTAGATGAGCTTCCCCAAGGAGCACCGAGCCAAGCTCCACTCCATAAACCCGATCGAGCGGCTCAACGGCGAGACCAAGCGGCGCACCGAGGTCGTTGGCATCTTCCCCAATGACGGCGCCATAGTCCGCCTCGTCGGCGCCTTGCTCCCTGAACAGAATGATGATGGGCCGTGCTGCGGGCCCGCTATATGACCCTTGAGACCATCAGCCAGATGAGTGATGATCCGCTCATCAGCCTGCCGGCAGTGGCACGCTGATCATTCCGGTCCTGCCGGAGAGCACGACGACCAATGCCGTCAGTTTCACCACGCCAGTGCGCACGATCGGCGCTGCCCAATTAGTGCCGTCCACAAACGCCTGCTTTTTCCGGATGTACAAGGATCGTGTGCCCGCTCGAGCCGTGCCGCGTGGCAGCCGCGACGGCCCGAATCGTGCAGATCACCGCCGCAAGGGCTGATGTGTGGTCATACGCGCATAGGGTATGTTTGCCTGGACGGTGCGTTCTTGGCGCATTGTCAGCTCCGGCGGCTACGGGTTTGTCTTTGGAATCAGTCGCTTGATGCTAAAATGTACCTGGAGCCGCGGGCCTTTGTCCGTGGAAATGTTGCGATTCCTCCCGCAATTTCAGCAGTTTACCGTTTGTGGACGGGCGCTAATCAACTGTAAGAAGCCGGTGACAGAGGCAAAAAAGATCAATCATGCGAAGACCGGACGCCGGGTGCACGAAGCCACCGCCTCGCCTCAGTTAGGTCGGCGGTATCAAACCCCTCGCTAAATCGCTCATAAACCTGCGCGAGCCCATGATGTCCTTCGTCTACGCGCCCATGATCCACCCACAAGCGACACAACGCGATTGCTGAGCGTAGTTCCCAGCCGAGCGCGGACTGCTCACGGGCGCAGTCAAGCGAACCTATAAGCGAAGCCTCGGCCGCCGGCCAATTCGCCGGCGCCGCTGCCAACTGCACCTCCGCCTGGACTCGGAGCAAGTTCGGCAGTTCGAACGTCCCAGAGCCGCGCGTAGCGTCGGCCACGAGCGCATCGATGATGGTGGTCGCTTCAGCCGGGTGTCCGCTTCGAGCGAGACCCTCGGCCAGAGCCCGAGAAAATGCGAATGAGAGGATATATTGCCGCTCCTCTTGCAGGGTAGACAGCGCGGTACGCAGGGCCTCGACTCCAAGCATTGTCCTCCCTCTCGCGAGCATAAGTTCGCCTCGCAAGCCCAGGCCGCCAGCATGGTACGGCGCGAGCGAGTGCTTGCCAGCACAAGCGATGAGCCGTTCGATGAGGTCCTCTGCGATCAGCTGATCTCCCCTCCACAGAAACACCGGTATGACATAGAGAAGGCAGATGCAAAGTGAGACAGGGTGGTTCTGTCTTTCTGCCACCTCAATGCCTTGATGTGCACGTCGGGCCGCCTGGTCAGGGAAGCCGCAGAGCCACAATGCACGCGCGTCGCCAATCAATGCCCTCACCTGGTGATCGTAACCATAGGAGTGCATCTGGCTTATACCGGCAGCCACTGCACGCTCGAACCCGATTTTATAACTGTGCCGCGCCGCGGCCTGATTTCCTATCAGATGGTAGCTCGCACCCAGCATCCACTCGGCCGCCACAATCTCTCTCGGCCGGCCGACTTCCTTGGCCACAGCAACGTAGCGTTCTGCCGCCGCCAGCGCGCCGCCAAAATCTGCAAGGCGAGTCCGAAAGAGATTGAGGCCTGCCAGCAAGTGCAATTGGTACTCGGAATCTCCCAACGAATCGGCAAGGGTGATCCCGCGCTCCAGCGCCGTTCCGACCTCGTCGCTGTTACCGAGGACATAGATCGACGATATTGCCAATGATAGTTGCAAAGCCAGCTCGAGCTTCGTTCCGCGGTCTTCCTCGCCCAATGCACGTATCGTCTGCTCGCACCAGAACCGACACTCGCTCAGCATCGACAGCCCGAGGAACAGAGGCACTGCCCCTGCACCTAATGCCACGCCGACCGACGCATCGCCCGACGTCGAAAAGCTCCACTCGAGTGCTGCTTTGATGTCACCTACGTGACGTGAGTAAGAGGAGAGATTTCGGTCCCGCAAGATATTGGATCGTATGGGCGCGAGGCGCTCCGCATAGTAGAGGGCATGTCGTCTCGCGATTACATTCTCCTCTCCCCGCCGTACCAGCTTGAACGCCGCATAGGCTCGGGTCGTATCAAGAAGTCGGTACGACCTCGCATCTCCAGTCTGAGAAACAGAGACAAGCGACTTTTCGACCAAACGTGCGATCACATTTGCGACTTCAAGCACATCCGGCTCGTCAATGACGGCTTGCGCCATCTCCAAGGTGAACGCCCCAACAAACACGGAAAGCGTGCTAAAAATCGCCTGCTCTGGCTCCGACAACAAATTGTAGCTCCAGTCGAGCGCCACCTGGAGCGTCTGATGTCGAAGATGGCTGCGCCGTCCCCGCCAATGGAGTATCAGGCGATCGTTGATCAACCGCGCCAACCCGGTGAGGCCATATGCGCCCGCCCGGCTGGCCACAACTTCGATGGCAAGGGGAATCCCGTCGAGTTGGCGGCAAATGCCCGCTATGATCGGTGCCTCCTCGTCGGAAAGTTCGTGCCGGTATCCGCCTGCCGCTGCTCGATCCATAAAGAGCTGCACAGCAGAAGAGGCCAGCGCCTCGACCACTGTCAGGCCGACCTCGCTTCGCGGGCTGTCGAGAGATTGAAGCATATGGATGTTCTCGCCCTCGACCCGCAGCGCTTCGCGCGTCGTCGTCACAATGTGTACGAACGCCCCGTCGCGGAAGAGACGCTCTGTCATCAAAGCGACGGACTCCATAACGTGCTCGCAGCTGTCGAGAACTAGAAGGATTCGCTTGTCAGCAAGGAACGCCGACAGTCGCGGCAACGAGTCTTGCGTCTGACTGATGCATCCAACCGACGACGCGATGGCTGGAACAACGAGCGCTCCATCGTGGAGAGCGCTGAGGTCTGCGAAGCAGACTGCGTCGCCGAAATCGCTCGCCATCGCGTGCGCGACCGCGAGCGCCACCGTTGTCTTGCCGACACCGCCGGGCCCAACGATGCTGACGAACCGCCGGGAAGCCACCTCAGCAACCACCGTTTTGACGGTTTCGTCGCGGCCAATCATCCGCTCCAATCGCACGGGCAGAGTCTGGATCCTGACCGGCCCAACCATGGCAGCCGAAGACACCCCGCCTTGCGCCCAGCTCTGGACGGGCGCTACAAAGCAATAGCCGCGGCCCGGCACGTTAGCGATATAGCGGGCGCCGTCTCGACCATCGCCAAGTGCTTTCCGAAGGCCGGCGATATTTACGCGAAGGTTGGCCTCCTCGACGGTTATGTCCGGCCACACACGCGAAATCAAATCCGTATGACTGATGACTTCGCCTGCCCGTTCGACAAGCATTATGAGGATATCGAGCGCGCGGCCGCCTATCTGGACCCGCTCGTCCCCTTTCTGCAGCAGTCGCTCGGTCGTAATCAAACAGAAAGGGCCAAACGAAAAGACGCCCTTTGCATGTGGGTTGCCGCAATCGTCCATGGGCTCTCGTCCGCCTTTCTCTGTCTGCCATGTAGCGTTATCGGCCTGCCGGGACACGTAGCATTTCGATCCTAGCCGGGCACCTAGGGCCCCGTAAAGTGTATAACCTTTGAAGGTTCTGTGTGGGCGTGCAAAGTTGTAGCAACGCCCCAATCCTGGAGCGTTTTCTCGAGATCGACGTCGCCATTATAGGTGAGAAGCTGGTAGAACTCGTTTTCGTCGGAGCGATTGAAGCGCGCGACTTTGCCGTTGAGCTGGGGTGAACTTGGCCTGACAGCACGGCAGTTTGCAACCATTGATTTAGATTCGCATCTATCGATGTTCATTTGCAAATATCGTTAGATCTCACATAACCGTTGATATTGGGTTGGCTGCAGGCTGGCGGTAGCGCCAAATGCAAATTCTACATATTCTCGCGCGACATGGGCGGGGTTTGCCTCGCGTACCGTCGATCTTTGCCGCGTGCGACTTCAGCGACCTTAGCTCAGTAGTGCGAGGTCGTCGTCCAGAGACTTTCGCAAACGCGAAGCCGCGAAATCGACGAAGAGGCGCAGTTTCAATGGCAAGAGCGCCTGCCGGCGGTGAACGATATGGACCGGTGTCGGCTCGGGCTCGAAATCCTGAAGGATGAGGGACAGCTTGCCCTCAGAGACTAGCCTGACGATTTGATATGAGAGGACGTTTGTAACGCCGATATCAGAGGTGGCTCGGCAAAATTGGACAGGGTGATAAGTGGAATTTCTGCCTGAGATCGGCATGAGTGCCGGAACAGGAGAATCACGAATGAGCAGACGACCACGCCGGAACCACAGCCCGGCTTTCAAGGCGAAAGTTGCGCTTGCGGCGATCAAGGGAGAAAAGACGCTGGCCGAGCTGGCGCAGCAATATGATGTGCATGCGAACCAGATCACGGATTGGAGAAAGCAGCTTCTGGAAGGGGCCTCGAACGTGTTTGGCGCGGCGGAGAAATCGGAGCCGACGGTGGACATAAAGGCCCTCCATGCCAAGATCGGAGAGCTGACGCTGGCCAATGATTTTTTAGGCTCGGCGCTCGGCAAGGCCGGCTGGTCGGGGAGCGCAAGACGATGATCGACCGGGAACATGAACTGCCGATTGCCAAGCAGGCGGCCGAACTGGGGATCAGCCGCGGCAGCGTCTACTCCCTACCCAAGCCGACATCGGCGGCAGACCTGAAGCTGATGCGGCGCATCGACGAATTGCATCTGGATTACCCGTTCGCGGGCAGCCGCATGTTGCAGAAGCTTTTGAAGCGCGAAGGCTATGAGACGGGTCGCCTGCATGTGCGCACCTTGATGAAGCGCATGGGTATCGAGGCGCTCTACCGCAAGCCGCGCACTTCGAAGCCGGGCGACGGGCACAAGATCTATCCGTATTTGCTGGGCAAGCTGGCGGTGACGCGGCCCAACCAGGTCTGGGCGACGGACCTGACCTATATCCCGATGGCCCGCGGCTTCTGCTACCTGGTTGCTGTCGTCGACTGGTTCACGCGCAAGGTACTGAGCTGGCGGCTGTCGATCACCATGGATGCGGCCTTTTGCATTGAAGCCCTCGAGGAGGCGCTGGCGACATACGGCAAGCCCGAGATCTTCAACTCCGATCAGGGCAGCCAGTTCACCAGCCATGACTTCACCAAGGTCCTCCTCGACCGGGAGATCAGGATCAGCATGGATGGCAAGGGCGCCTGGCGCGACAACGTCTTCGTCGAGCGTCTCTGGCGGTCGGTGAAATATGAGGAGGTCTATCTCAAGGCCTATGACAGCGTTCGCGAAGGGCGAGCGTCGATCGGAAAATATCTCGATTTC
>NZ_JAAKZF010000168.1 GCF_011045125.1 Allomesorhizobium camelthorni
CAGCACAGGACAGATGCCACCATCCTCTACGAGAATGCGCCGCTCGCCAGCATGCCATGCCGGCAGGAAGCACAAAATCAGAAAAGCGTTGGGGTCCGCGCATAAGTCGTGCCCCTGAACAAATATCCTTTGCGTGTCCCTGCCGGCTTCCTCCCATCTCACTTCTGCGCGCACGCCGTCTTCTTCAGCTATGAAGCCGCTCACAATCACCGGCCGTCCTCCCTTGGGGACTTTTTTGAATTGGTTTTAGAGCAAGAGTAGGGCGAGAGCCTACGCCGTGCAACGCAGGGATGTAGGCCGCCGCCCTGATGATCCCGACGTCCTCGGGTGATCTTCTGGTCGAAGCCGGACCTTTGACTAGTCTACTAACCCCTGCAATAGGCGCGGACATTGCTTTGGTGACCCTCGAGGGTGCAGCTCTTGGCGTCCGCCTGGATCATGACCGCACGAGCTGGCGCAGCGACCCGGGAGCGGGCCCTCCCGTCGGAAGCAGAGAACGCCGTCGATCAGTTGAAGGTGTGCAGCCGCAGTTTCAAGCTACCATCTGCCTGCTTTTCGAAAACGTGGGTTGCCACCCCGGCCCACGGCTGATCCGCACCATTGGCGTCTTTGCCCTTGGCCGACCATTTCGCCGTGCCGAACAGCAGGTTGCCGTCACCTTGTGCCTCGATCAGTTCGAGCTTGTGGCCTGTTACTCCCAAGCCGAAGAGGCCGCCAAAGAATTTCTCGACCCCGTCCGGTCCCTTGATGACGTCATGGGTGGCGGGCAAGAAAATCGCGTCGTCGGTGTAGAATGCCGCAACTGCCTTTGCGTCTGCATTGTTGAACGCAGCGTCCCAGGCCACGTAAGCGGCCTTGACCTGATCCTCGACCGGGTCAGCCTTGGCTGGGGACCACGCAACGAGGCAAAGGGAAAGCACAGCGAAGATCGCAGTCAGCAGTCTAACCATGGTGTCCTCCCAGATTGGCGGCACAGCCCGGCAGCTGCCGCGTCAAAACCATACGCCTGGGTCGCTGGGCGTTCGATTTATCCGTTTGGGGGCGGTGGCCTAACCCATCCGGATTCACCTGGTGAAGGCCTGATGACGGTTGGAGCGAGTGGAGCCCCCGCAAGATATTAGAGCATTCTAAATGGCAGACGGGGTGGTGGAGAGCGGGCACTGGATCAAGCGATTCCGGTGAGTCTTCCTTCTCGCCGTATGTGGATCTGCGGATGATGTTGGAGGTCCTCGTTGACCAGCAGAACATCTGCTATCCGCTCTGGTCGGCGCCGACCATGACACACCGAAGCTATGAATTTACCTGCAAAGTCACGTGCTTGCTGCCAATCTGGCCTGGGGTCAATTTTCGGGTCTGGATCACATCTCGAACCGGCGATGAGCCGCAGCAACGTGGTCTTGCCGCAGCCCAAGGGCCGCTCCTTAGGTCGCCAGCGAGGGGCTGCCCGCCGGATAGTCAACATCCGGATTCGGATCGAGGCAGGTCAGACCGATTTCGACCTTACGAGGCCATGGAAATCACCGATGAAACCCGCGAGCAAGGCTTGATAGATCGCTTTGCTTCGAAGCGATCTATCGTTATCAGCTCTGTTGTCCGGTGAAGCCGACTTCTGCGACGGTGGCAATTTCGTCAAGAGCGCAGTGCTATGCGCCGCGATCGGCGCCATTGAAGCGATTGCCTTCAACTCTCGTGTATCCAAAACCCATGGCCCGGGTTTCAGCTCAAGCCTGCAATTCAGCCAGCAGCTGTGCGAGCAGTTCCATGCTAGCGTCCCAGCCTTTGCCCATACCCTCAATGGCGGCGGCGAAACAGGCAATCTCAGCCGCGCTGGCCGAATGAGGGACCCAAGTCAGGCGCAACCTGGTCCGCCCGCCATCTTCCTCAAACGTAACCGTTGTGAGCAACACGCGCGGCCAATCCGCCATCATGGGAGAGGGAACGATATTCCATTCAGCATCCGAAGAAGAGTGCAACCAGACCAGCCGCTCTGGCGGCGTCACGTCAGTGTACTCGGCCCGTTGATGGTGGGAATTGTCGCCCCATCGCATTTCTACGAGCCACAGCCCACCGGGTTTCAGCTCAAGGCGATGGATAATTGTCTCCACCCTCGGCCCGTACCAGCGCGGCAACAGCACCGGATCGGTCCACGTTTTCCACACCAGCTCTCTCGGCGCGTCGAATACCCGCTCCAGCACGTAAGTCGGCAAATCACCCATTCCCGGCTCCCTTCGTCGCAGCCTTTTTCAATTCTTCCAACAGGCTGTCGAGTTGATCGAAATTCGATGACCAGAACCGTTTGAACTCTCCGAGCCAACTCACCGCCGCCGCCATCGGCTCGGCCTTCAGCCGCGCTGGCCTGCGCTGCTTGTCGACATCCCGTTCAATCAATCCCGCCCGTTCCAGCACTTTCAGGTGCTTCGAGACCGCCGGCTGGCTCATCTCAAACGGCGCGGCAATCTCATTCACCGATGCCTCGCCAGCCGCCAGCCGCGACAGGATCGCCCGCCGTGTCGGATCTGCGAGCGCGGCAAATACCGCGTCAAGATTCTGATTGCCCGCTGCATAACCGCTTAGTTCCATAACCTTGTGGTTACAGGACTATCGCAACCCCTGTCAACGGCTATCGTATTGTTGCGTCCGGTACGGAGGAGCGACCGCGCCAGCATCTCACGTCACAAAGTTGTCAATTGACCACTATGGCGTGCCTGCTTAGAGTTGCTGATCGCCGCGCCGACGAAGGGTACTCGGTAGCGTCTCGTGCGCACGTTGAGAGGGAGGTGCATTATGACGGCTTTTCGCATCACGGCCATGCTGACGGGATTGGTCCTGTCGTCCGCGCCAGGGATAGCGAATGAGGTATCGGTCACCATGGCGGGTATGAGCTACAAACCCGCTGCGATCACCGCCAATGTTGGCGATACTCTGGCCTTCACAAATGACGACAGCTCAGATCACAACGTTTTCGTACCAACGGTGGGGCACGCCGTTGACCTCGGCAAGCAAGAGCCCGGCGAGACACGAACCTTGGCGCTCGGCAAGGCTGGCAAGTTCGAGATCGAATGCGCCATCCACCCGGAGATGAAGGCAGTCGTGGAGGTCCGGCAATGAAACGCCTGTTGAGCTTTGCTCTCGCCGCCGGCGCAGCCGTTTCCGTCGCGGCTCCGCTGTTTGCCACCCCTGACCGGGTAAAGCTTCCGGAACAATACAATTCCGGCTTCGTCCTCTACAACAAGGTCGACCGGCCTGACCGCAAACGCGTTCGCTTCATGTATGTGAACCCGGAAGCCCACGCCCGCGCGCAACCCGGCGAGATGCTTCCAGAGGGTACTATCCTGATCATGGAGGATCACGACGTGACGATCGGCGCGGACGGCAATCCCGTTCTCGACAAAGACGGTCGGTTGATGCCGACAGATGCGCTGACGGGTATCTTCGTCATGGAGAAGCGGGCGGGTTTTGGCGCCGCAAACGAACTTCCGCCTGACAAGGACAATGGCGACTGGGACTACGCTGCCTACAAGGCCGACGGGTCTCCAAACTCGGAGGCGAAGCTCGAAAGCTGTTTCGCCTGCCACATGTCGCGCTCGAACCGCGATTTCACCTTCACCTATTTCAAGAACGTGGAAGACGGTCTCCCGAAGTGATCGATGGCGTGAGTTGCGGGACGGTGAGGCTCGTTCCTGCTCTTCCCGCGTGTATGTCCTTCAAACTGCCTGCTGCGCCGGCCAGGAAAGTCCTGATGTAAAGCCGCACCACCGCCTCCCGATCGGCTGGCATCGGCATCCGGTAGACGTGCTCGCGAATGCCGAAAAAAACCAGCGCGGCGTGAAGCATCATCGCGAGTTCGCGTTCGCCGCGCATCATGGCCTTACGGGCGAACGGAGCAAGACCAGCCTGCTCTCGTAGCTCACCGATGAGGGGTTCGAATATCAGGCCGGTTAGCGCCGCGCCCCGCCTTCTGGCTATCGGCCAACCATCGAGTGCGGCGCGGACGAAGAGGCGAATGCGGATACCGTCGGTTTCCTCAGCTGTTCGCCGATAAAAATCAAAAAGCCGGTCTTCGAGCGGCTGCGTCCGGTCCGCGAGCAGGGTATTGGACTGTTCCCGCCAGCTCCGGTCGAAGACGCCTTCAAACACTGCGGCGATGAGCGCATCCTTCGCCGGAAAATACCTGTAGAGGAGTGCCTGCCGCACCCCCAATCGGTCGGCCAGGTCACGCGTGGTTGCCTCGAAGCCTTTCTCCGAGAAAAGTTTCGCGGCTGCATCGACTAGGGTCCGGCGCCGTTCCTCACCGGAGAGGCGCTTGGCGCGGCCCTTGTCGCTCTCGCGTGTTGAGCCTGCGTTTTCCGTCCCCCCTGGGAGGGCCGCTCGTTTCGTTGAAGCCATGCCGATGCACCTTTTTTTACTGGCGCCGCCGATTTTAAACGACATCCGGCAACATCAAACCGAGGAGTGGCTGCCACATGTTGTCATCGAGCATTGTCGGCGACAAGCATTCCGCTCATGGAATTCGGACTGACCCTGCCCGAGTCGCCGACCCCACCGCTAACTTCGTCACTCATGCCGAGAGTGGACGGCTGGTCTTCCTCTCCGGCTAGGGGCCATTGCGCGCCGACGGCACGCTTTGCACCGGCAAGGTCGGCGAGGATGTCACGATGGAGGAGGCGTATGGCATACCCGTCTCACGGCTTGAACCTGCCCGCCGTCATGCGTGTCGCGGCAGGTGACCCCAGAAGAAAAGGGCCGAGCACGAATGCCCGGCCAAGTATGAAGGTTCAACCTTCAGAGGGGAACGCGGCGAGCGCAATGGGAGGAAAACACCCACCGCAATTCAGATGTAGGTTGTGTCCGGCGACGCCGCAATGACGCACGCTGTGCCACAGAGCAATCTGGGGTGATGCCACCAGTCTCGGGGCTGGGCAGCAATCGGCCGCGCTGGCGTTCACCGCGAAGACCTTTGAAACCTCCAGCCTCGCCAAGTCCCGATTGCCTGCGGTCATAGCTTCTTCGCGGGTCTTAAATGGTCCCGCAGCGTATCGCCGCGAAAATGGATCTCAAGCAAGCCCTAGCTTTTTCCTGAGTTCGGCGTTTTCTTTCCGGAGCCGGTCGGCGAGGAGCGTCTTCAGACGCGCATTCTCTTCTTCAAGCTTCACCAGATCCTTGAGCTCATCGCTCGGTGTTGTCTGTCCGGCAGCCTTCTTCCACTGATAGTAGGTCTGTTCCGATATTCCGGCTTTCTGGACCGCGGCCTTGATGCTCTCTCCCCGTCCGATCTGCTTTTCGATCTCGCCGAGCTTTTGGGCCCGCTCTTTCTCAGAGTATATTTTCCGCGCTGTCCGGGCTGTAGGGGAGGCGACTGCTTTAGATGAAGACGCTTGTTGGGCCGATTTGGCGGCTCTGGTTTGTACCGCACCTTCCTGCTTCCCGGTTCGCTTCCTCGGCTTCGGCGCCTTTTGCTTTATATCAGGTGTCTGTTCCTTCACGGGCACCTCGGCTGGCGCCTGGTTTGACTCGGTTTCCTTGAGGTCGGCCATGAGACACTCCCTGCGATGGTCAAACGTCTATTCTCCCGTGCAGCATCAAGAACTTAGGGACTTTGTCAACACGGCCGAAAACCCTGCTCTTCATTGTAGTCAACACAAGGCAAAAGCAGAGGCTCCGGCGCGATTAGCTACCAGTTCGGTGAGATGCCGCGACTTTATCGCTTCCAGGAGAGTGGCAAGCAGAACTTGCCGGACGTGCGTAGCTCCGGGCTGCCAGAAACAAGCTACGCTTCAACGGGTTCGCGACTGAGCCAGAATCCTGGCCCAGCATTCCAGACTTGATCCGCATCTTCTGGAGGCGTTCCGGTATGGAGGGCTTTGATCGGAGCCGGTCTCTGATCGCGCGGAAAAGGCGTTCCGCGCTCTGTCGTTCCGCAGCCCGAAACACGGGAAGAACCCCGCACGGACCGAGATATTCGGCTTCGAACAAAGCGCCCCTGCGCGTGGCTTTCAGCAGCA
>NZ_JAAKZF010000169.1 GCF_011045125.1 Allomesorhizobium camelthorni
GGGGACGCTGTCGGAGCGGGACTGCTGCAATGCGGTGGCTGAATACGGAACCGCGGCGCCTATGATGCGGGTCGCCGAGATCATGAACCGCAGTCTGGCGACCTGTTCGGCACAGGATTTGGAGACCGGTAACTTCTCTGGGGTCATGCGGCTCGGAGTAGGGGTGGTTTGGGCTTGAACAGCGAAGGCACCTGAGATTCAGTCAGTCGAAATCTTGCGCGCAGCCGATCGCGAAGCTCGCCGTTCATTTCGGTTGTTCGAACCTGCATCAGCGTGTGGGCGCCATGCTGAGACCAGCGCATCTGCTGCTTCTTCACCATGCGCTTGGCGACCAGCGAATTGACCGCCGATTCGGCGAGGGTCGTGGCGACGCGAAGACCGGCTCGGTAGCGTTTGCCGTAGTTGATGATCGCACCGCGGTTCGAGCGGATGTAGGTGAGGAGCTGCGCGCCAAGGTTATGAAGGCGCGCGACTGCGAGTGCCCCTTCTTCCTGCCAGGTCTTGAATTCCGCTACAAGCCGCTCGAGGTCGCGGATCGCTCGATCCAAGCGTCCGTGCCACAGACGCCACTTCACCGCTCTGATGTCCCTGTCGATGGACGGGAGCACGCCGGCGAGATCAGAGCGGGATCGAACCATGTGATCCGCGATCTGCTGCATGGGCTGAATCTTCATGGCGATGTGGAACCAGTCGATGATGTGGGTGGTCGGTTTCGGCATCGCACGAGATAACCGTTTGAGGATCTCGGCACCGTCGGAAATCACGGTCACATCGCCAAAGCCGCAATACCCCGTTCGCCGGAGAGCGTGAAGGGCGCGATCCCGTATCGCATGTGGGCCGGTGTTGCTGGTGGTGAAATACCGACCGCCCGCATCTCCCCGCCCACCACGACCGCAGCGGGCAACAACGATCTCGAAATTTCTTGCTGAGTGTGCATCGGCGCTGCGAACATGAGCGGTATCGATACTGACGACGAACTCTTTGCGTCGATCGCCAGGAAGCTGCATCTCAAGCTGACGTCGTTCATCCACCTGCGTTCTCGCACACCACGATTCCCCGGCGATCTGGTCGTCGAGCCGCTGGCCGATACTGATCGTCCGCTTGCGGACGGTTGCATGCGTCTCGGTCGGCTCGATGGGCAAGAATTCCGCGAGCATGCTGGCCGCCTGTCGATACGGGATCAAGCTTCCCAGCCGCGCCGTCAATTCCATCAGCTCGGGCGTTGCCCGATCCGGGCAGATTTCCTTGAGCGGTGCGAACGCGGCGTCCATCCCTGGATGGCAATCCCGGCACAACATCCAGCGGGGATTGCGAACCTCCACCGTGCCGAAGACCGTTCGAATGCGGCGCGTCGTATAGTCCTTGACTGGCCGAAAGGTGTGGCAATCCGGACAGACCCGTCGAAACAGGGTGTAGGCTTCCGCCTCCTGGGTCACGACCGCTGTTTGCAGGGTGGCCATGATCTTCTTGCCATCGTTTATCGACAGGCCAAAGTCTCCGTCGCGCAGACGCTCATCGCTTTTGTCGATCCGGATTTCTTGCCGACAAACGGCTCCGAAATCATTCTTCCCTTCAATCGAAATCGTCCACTCCATTGCCATCACTACCTCCGCAACCAAAGAGATGTGATGGCCCAGTCGGCGCTAACAAATCGTGGCCGCGTTCACCCCAGAGAAGTTACCGGTCTCACCGAATGTGCCGATACGCCCCCATTCCCGGACGAGTGACGCTGTACCGAACAAAGTGGGTTCGATCGTGAGGTTGTAAAATCTAGCCATGTTTCGATCAGGGTCGATACGACGCAAATGCAGCACTTCCATGCTGGCATTTTCATGAGGCCGAGCCGCTTCGTCCAATGAGTATTGTGAATCGCTCGACGGCAAGCGATTCATATCTGTTATGACCGGTCGGACGGTGGCATGGGTTCGGACCGAAGCCCTGTTTTCCAAGCCCGAAGGCCGAGCCCGAAGGGGCGAGCTGCGGAGGCCGGAACTCGCCATCCATAGGGCCGAAGAGATGGCCGGAGCCTTGTGGCAAAACAGAGTTGAGACATCGAGCGATGTCGGCCCCATGCACTGTTTTCGTGATTACATTGTTGTAACAGCATCCCGCGGGTGCTATATGCTTTGGCAGGCTAGTGGAGAGCGTCATGTTGAGCGCGGTCAAGAAATTCGGCAATTCGGCCGGCATCATCATACCCAAGCCGCTCCTGAGCGAGATTGGCGCTCGGGCAGGCGACCATGTCGATCTTCGGGTCGAGGGTGACCGGATCGTGATTGAGCGCGTCGTCAACCTGCCCCGCCGGGGCTGGGCCGAGGATGCAGCCCGGCTTGCCGCTGAAGGCGATGACGAGCCGGCATGGCCGGAATTCGCGAACGACGACGATGCCAAACTCGCGTGGTGAAACGTGGCGAGGTGTGGCTTGCTGCGCTTGATCCGACGGTCGGCAGCGAGATTCAAAAGACGCGACCATGCCTGATCGTATCACCGCCTGAGATCCACGACCATTTGCGCACCGTCATTGCGGCGCCGATGACTTCCGGCAGCAAACCCGCAGGATTTCGTGTGCCGGTGGCATTCCAGGGCGTGGACGGGCTCATACTGCTCGAGCAAGCTCGAGCGCTGGACAAACGCAGACTGGTAAAGCGCCTCGGGAGTGTCCCGGATACTGTGCTCAGGCAGGTTCTGAAAACGCTGCGCGAACTCTACGAGGAGTAGTCTGAACCTTCTGCTGACCGCATGTGCCGATCCGGCCCCGCTGCGAGCCAGCGACGCGCCACCGAACAGGATCGGCTCGATCGTCAGCACATGACGCGCGCAAAATAGGGATAATGACGCCGCCCTGACCAGCATCGATCCCATCCAGCACGCCTTTAGGTTGCCGCGCACCCGAAGATTCAGCGTTATGGTGCAATGCAATAAAAATGTCGCAATGCACAAAAACTGTCATATACTGAGGGCATAAATATAAGGGCGCGGGCAAGAACCATCGCCAACCAGAAGGATGAGGAAATGTCCAAGACTGCAGAAAAGACCAGCGAAACCACTACCGAATTCCCGGCCTTCGATCCCAGCAAGGCCACCGATCAGCTCCGCGTGGTCGCCGAAAAGGGCGTCGAACAGTCGAAGGAAGCTCTTGCCAAATTCCAGTCGGGCGCCGAAGACGCGCAGAAAGTGCTCAAGACGACCTTTGAAACCGCCAAGTCGGTTGGCAGTGAACTGTCGCTGAAGACGATCGCCGCGATGCGGGCCAATGCCGAAGCCGACTTCTCGCACCTCGAAGCTCTGTCCGGTGCGAAGTCGCTGTCGCAAGTGTTTGAGCTGCAAACTGCCTTCCTGCGCAAGCGCGTCGAAATGGGTGTCGAGCAGGCCAAGGAGTTCCAGGAGCTCACCACCAAGGCGGCGACCGAGGTTTCCAAGCCGGTCAAGGACGTCTTTGAGAAGGCCCTGAAGGATCTCAAGGTCGCCTGATCGTTCAAGCGACCGGAAATACCCGCAAGGCGGCGCCCCTCCTGCCGTCTTGCGGAGAAGCAGCGGTTACGAGGTGCTCGATAAGCGCGGCTCGCTGCACGTGGTTGGCCAACCCTGCCCCTGGTCGCTTGCGGCAAGCTATGGCGAGCCGCCAGCCATTGAAATGGCTTTACGATTACCGCCCGGGCCGGCAAGTCAATGTGGGCTTTATCGATCTGCCATGCCGACCAAACCGATCTGATCGGCATGCCGCGGCCACCGCTTGTCGCCGCCAATGCTCGATGACAACATATGGCGGCCACTCCTCGGTTTGATGTTGCCGGATGTCGGCTAAAATCGGTGGCGCCAGAAAAAAAGGTGCATCGGTATGGCTTCGACGAAACGATCGGCCCTCCCGGCGGGAACAGAAAACGCAGGCTCAACACGCGAGAGCGACAGGGGCCGCGCAAAGCGCCTCTCGGGCGAGGCACGGCGCCGGACCATAGTCGATGCAGCCGCGAAGCTTTTCTCGGAGAAGGGCTTCGAGGCACCCACGCGCGACCTGGCCGACCGATTGGGGGTGCGGCAGGCACTCCTCTACAAGTATTTTCCGGCGAAGGATGCGCTCATCGCCGCAGTTTTTGAAGGCGTCTTTGACCGGAGCTGGCGGGAACAGTCCAATACCCTGCTCGCGGACCGGACGCAGCCGCTTGAAGACCGGCTTTTTGATTTCTACCGGCGAACAGCTGAGAAAACCGATGGTATCCGCATTCGCCTCTTCGTCCGCGCCGCACTCGATGGTTGGCCGATAGCCAAAAGGCGGGGTGCGGCGCTAACCAGCCTGATATTCGAACCGCTCATCGGTGAGCTGCGAGAACAGGCAGGTCTTGCTCCGTTCGCCCGAAAAGCCATGATGCGCGGCGAACGAGAACTCGCCATGATGCTTCATGCCGCGCTGGTTTTTTTCGGCATTCGCGAGCACGTTTACCGGATGCCGATGCCAGCCGATCGGGAGGCGGTGGTGCGACTTTACATCAGGACTTTCCTGGCCGGGGCCGCAGTCAGTTTGAGGGATATACACGCGGGAAGAGCGGGAACGAGCCTTGAAGTCCCGCAACTCACGCCACCGATCACTTCGGGAGACCGTCCTCCACGTTCTTGAAATAGGTGAAGGTGAAATCGCGGTTCGAGCGCGACATGTGGCAGGCGAAACAGCTTTCGAGCTTCGCCTCCGAGTTTGGAGACCCGTCGGCCTTGTAGGCAGCGTAGTCCCAGTCGCCATTATCCTTGTCCGGAGGAAGTTCGTTTGCGGCGCCAAAACCTGTCCGCTTCTCCATGACGAAGATACCTGTCAGCGCATCTGTCGGCATCAACCGACCGTCTTTGTCGAGAACGGGATTGCCGTCCGCGCCAATCGCGACATCGTGATCCTCCATGATCAGGATAGTGCCCTCCGGAAGTATCTCGCCGGGTCTCGCGCGGGCGTGGGCCTCCGGGTTCACATACATGAAGCGGACGCGTTTGCGGTCCGGCCGGTCGACCTTGTTGTAGAGGACGAAGCCGGAACTGTATTGTGCCGGAAGCTTGACCCGGTCAGGAGTGGCAAACAGCGGAGCCGCGAGGAATACGGCTGCGCTGGCAGCGAGAGCAAAGCTCGACAGGCGTTTCATTGCCGGACCTCCACGACTGCCTTCATCTCCGGGTGGATGGCGCATTCGACCTCGAACTTGCCAGCCTTGCCGAGCGCCAAGGTTCGTGTCTCGCCGGGCTCTTGCTTGCCGAGGTCGACCGCGTGCCCCACCGTTGCTACGAAGACGTTGTGATCTGAGCTGTCGTCATTTGTGAAGGCCAGCGTATCGCCGACGTTGGCAGTGATCGCGGCGGGCTTATAGCTCATACCCGCCATGGTGACCGATACCTCATTCGCTATCCCTGGCGCGGACGACAGGACCAATCCCGTCAGCAGGGCCGTGATGCGAAAAGCCATCATAATGCACCTCCCTCTCGATAGCGTACGAGACGGCGCCAAGTACTCAGCGTTGCGATCAGCAAATTCTAAGCTGGAATGCATTAGTGGTCAATTGACAACTTCACGTGAGAACTGGACCAACAATGCCGGTCTGATCGTGTCGACGGCTTGCAACAACCAGAAACGCGCAACGGGCGACGTATTGCACTTGGCTGCCAAGGTCAGGAGTGGGGCGAGAACTTGCCCATGGTTCCTGTATTGGGGAAGGTCCAGTCGTGGTGGCACCTGAAGAGCTCCCTTCACGCTCTCCTAATGCCAGGTGGTTATCATTGCGGGGCGACGCGGCTCCTCGCGATCGAGGATATCTCCGCAG
>NZ_JAAKZF010000017.1 GCF_011045125.1 Allomesorhizobium camelthorni
GGCCTAAACGGGATAGTGGACCGGGAGGCGAAAGGATCTGTATGATTTGAACATTAGGGGGATTCCAAATTGGATAAGCGTTTCCAAGTTTTCGTCAGCTCAACTTATGCGGATTTGGAGCAAGAGCGCCGCAGTGTCATTCAAACTCTTATGGAGATGGACTGTATTCCAGCCGGGATGGAGCTATTTCCTGCCTCGGATGACGATCAATGGCAGTTCATTAAGAAAGTAATCGATGATTGTGACTACTATATCTTGATCTTAGGTGGTCGATATGGCTCGACGAACGTCGAAGGCATCGGGTATACCGAGATGGAATTTGACTATGCAAAGTCTATCGGCTTGAAAATATTATCCTTTGTGCACGAGAATCCCAGTTCTATCCCTGTCGCCAAATCCGAGCTGGACGCGAGCTTGCGGGAGAAATTTGAGGCATTCAGAACGAAGGTGAAGGCGGACAGACTGGTGAAGTTCTGGAGTAGCGAGAAAGAGCTGCCGGGGCTCGTAGCGTTTAGCCTCATGAAAACAATTAAAGCATACCCGGCGATTGGCTGGGTAAGGGCCGACAAAGTGACGTCAGAGTCATCTCTGATCGAAATAAACTCTCTACAAAAGGAAAATAGTGCGCTTAAGAAGCAAATCGAATCAGCAAATAGCAGTTTGTACAATAAATCTCTCAATCTGGCCGGTTTCGACGAAACCTTTGATTTGAAATATTCATACACAATTAAACGCCAATACGCCACTGATACAATAAGCGAAAATGCAAAAATGACGTGGCAGCAGATATTTGGAGCCATAGCGCCTGAGTTAATTTCTCATCCTTCAGATGGAAAAGTTGAGTCAATGATCGGCAGAGTAGCATATAAAACAAACAACACTGGCGAAAAGGTAGTTAAGCTTGATAATGATTGCTTCCAAACTGTAAAGGTGCAGCTAATAGCGCTTGGATTAGTCACTGTCGACTATCGTCAAACCACACAGGGAGGAATGGGCGTGTTCTGGTCACTGACCGACAAAGGCAGCAGTTTTATGGCTGCTGTGCGCACCGTGAAATCGGCCAAGAAAGAGAACGCACGCGCCGAAGGCGACTAACCCGCAGGCGCGGCCCCAGCGGATTCGCGAACATCGCCTCAGCGTCGGCTTCCGCCCGGTTTTCCGCGCGCCCATCGAAATCCTCCCGGTCGGGGGGTCAAGTCCTCCTGCCCGATCCGGAGACATGCTGTACGGCCCGCAGACATGGGTAACAGCTTGTGCCTAGGACATGGGTGACAACCTCGTGCCGAACGGGTTGTCGATGGTCTGCAAGGTCCTCTGTTCCAGGTCGATATATCCCAAATCATAAGTGCATGAAGCTGACGAGCCAAATGCCGTCGTCGACTTCGGTGATTCCGAGCCTCTGTCCGGCGAGCACGGCGGAGACATTGATCTTCTTCCTGTGATCATCGACGCCGATGTAAGCGGCGATTCAACCGCCGACATCGCCGGCACCAGCTTCATGACAGGGACCGACTTCATCGTCTGAGCCGGTCAATCGGCGCGCCAGTAATGGATTGGCGGCCGCCGCGGTCGTTGCTTCCGCATCAAAAGGAGTGCGGCGGCACGAACAGGCAGATAGTCCTGGTATCGTCTGCGCCCGCAACCGAGCACCAGTGATATTCGCCGTCCGGCGAATTTTTCAGCCGGGCGTCGGAATAGGAGACGATCTCGCCCGTCCCCTTGATCACGTATCCTTCCGGACCTTCGCCGATAACTTTCGACGAAACCTCGCGGCAATCGAAACCGGAGCAGCAGGAGTATGGGTATCGCCAGCCTGTGGGAGCTTCATGGGCATAGGCAGGCATGCCCGAGCCCGACGCGGCGAAGCAGAGGGTTGAAACCGCAGCGAGCCGCAGACCATAGCCGAAGCTGTGACCGGCATGGGCGTGGAACGCCGCGAATGACAGTTCCAGGGGATGGGCGAAGTTGGACATGGCTCAAGTCCCGCAACGGGTTTGATCAGGTTCGGCTGGCCCGTTGCGCTCGCTGCGATACCGGCGACGGACGGTTTTCCACGCCTCCCGAGTTGACCCCTCCCAGCTTAGAGCGGATGGTTGCCGCCGAATGTAACCCATCTCACAGCATCACTGCTTTTGACGCGACAACGGCCTTTGATCCGGGCACCTCTTGCCGTAGAAAGGTGGAGAGCAGGACCGGGTAATCTCATGGCCCTCCCGACAGCGAAAGTTAACAATCTGCGCGAGCTGCCACGGCTCGCGAGGATCAGTCCGCAATTGTTCGAACTCCTGTTCGGCGGATGCAAGGCCGAGCGCTACACAGCCGGCCAGCATCTTTTTGTCCAGGAAGACGTCGCCGATCGCATATATGGCGTCATCGCCGGAACGGTGGAGATCTCGATCTATTCGCCCGGCGGGCAAAAGCTCGTCGCAAACATCGAGCTGGCGCAAAGCCTGATCGGTGAAATCGCCGTGCTGGACGGCGGTCCCCGCACGGCGACGGCGAGATGCCTCAGCGACTGCGAACTTGTCTCGCTGAGCCGGGCGCAGCTGTTCGATCGCATAGAGAAACATCCGCCGCTCGCACGCGCCATGATCGAACTCTTGTGCGCGCGCTTGCGCTGGGTAAGCGGCGAACTCGGCGATCAGGCATTTCTCGGAATCGAAGCGCGGCTGGCCAAGCGGCTGCTTTTCCTGTCCGGCACCATGTCGGATTCGGCCGGCTGGATACCGATCTCGCAATCGGAACTCGCCGAATTTCTGGGAGCCACGCGCGAATCAGTGAACAAGACGCTCAACGACTGGCGCAGCCGGGGCATCATCGCCATCAGGCGAGGCGGATTGCACATCGATAATCCGGGCGCGCTTCGCCACGTGGCCGATGCGGAAGACAACTGAATTCACAGCCGCGTCGCGAGATACCGCAGCGCCGCACGGCTCGGCAGAAAGAAATAACCGCCCCCGCGCGTCGTGACGAAGTTCGGAATTCCCTTGAGCACAACGGCTCCCTCCCATCGCGGGATCGAGAACCGGCCTTCGCCGACCTGCGCTCCGATCGTTGGGTCTTTCTCCGCAAGCAAGCCGTGAAACGAGGCTGACGCCACCCAGGTCTGCTGCATAAACTCGTACTGGCGCTCGATGTCGGCATTCAGACACATGAAGAGCAGGCCTTTTTCGGTCCCCTCGCCGCTTTCCTTTTCATAGGTGCGGCCGATGCGGAGGATCCGGTGGCGCTTGCCGATCCTGATTTGCGTTTCGTGGTCCTCGCCAAGCGAATCGCGCGGATTCGACCGGCGCACGTGAGCGCCGAGCGGGCAGCGCAGTCCCTGGGGGTCTTCGGCGCCGAAGGTGAAATCGTTGTCGGGGGTACGTCCCGGACGCCCATCCGGATTGCGGACGAGCGAGGTGCCGTCAGGCCAGCGGCCGACCATCTTGGCGGCAATCCAGCGCGGCGTGATTTCCGGATCGTTCTTTTCCTCCGCCGCCGCGACGCAGTATTCCTTGAACCTGTCGACGTGCTGCTCGAATTGCCGCACGACGAGAAACGATCCGTTCCTGCCGAAATCGCGCAGACCGGGGCCATCGGACGTGATGTTGTCCGCGCGGAGCGCCGGCAGGACGCCGCATCGGTCGTGCGAAGAACGCACTGTCGGCGTGGGCGGGTAGAAGCCATGTTCGTCGCGGTAGCCGAAGAGGAACTCCCCGGCCGAGATGATGTGCTGGGCGGCGACCGACGAGTTGGCGCGGGGCGTCCCGCGCACGATAGGTTGCGACACGCCATCGACAAAGCCGAACTGTTCCACCGCCTTCTTGCCGCTGCGGCGGATCGCCAAAGGCAGTTGCGCCACAAGGACCATCCCGGCGGTTTTCGTCCGTCGGGCAAGTTCAGCGATATCCGCCTCCAGCGCTTCGGGACTTGCCGCGTAGCAGACGACCACCGCATCCACCGGTTTGGCCGGGGAACCCCACTGCCAGTTATCCGGCGTGCTTTCCCCGACATCATCGAGGATGCGGCTTCGCGCCGCGCTGCCCATGCCCTGACGGAACGCCAGCGGAAATTTCTCCAGCGGATCATGGTCGGGATCGCTCTCCAACCCAAGGCGGCGCAGGCCGTCCGGTCCGAAAGCAATCATCATTGCCCGCTCCGCCGGGACGCTTTCGCCGAAACTCACCCTGGCAGCGATGAATTCGAGCCAAGCCTTCCGCTTGGCGCGTCCCAGGGTTTCCGGAATCCGGACCGCGAGCATGCGGGCATGTTCCAGCGAGCCGAGGGCGCTGAAGAAAACCGACTGGATCTCGCCGCTCTCGAGCGTTTCCACCGGCGGCGGAGCAGGCGCGAACAGATCGACCAGCTTGCTGCCCTCCTTTGCCGGTTCCGGCCGCGGCATCGAGCCGAAGAGGTGGAGCCAATCATTCGCCTCGCTGTCCGTCGCCTGGGCTATGCCCTGTCTGATCTTCGAGTTGATGCGTATGCGCGACGTGTTGAGGTCGGGATAGGCGGAGTACCAGAACAGGGTCGGGATCTGCTGCCGGCGCGCCCATCGCTTGAAGCGATCGCCGTCGCGGGCGCCGTCCAGGAACAGCCAGCGCGTTTTGGGAAAACCTTCGGTGTTGCTCCAAACGCCGGTCAGGCCGGAAGCCGCCTTGGCGACGAAATCCTCCAGATAACTCTCCCAGCTGCCGCCGTAGTTGCTGAAGAACATCAGCTTGTTGGTGCCCGGCACGAGCACCCAGCGTGCGAAATGGATAGTGTTGATGTCGGCGAGAAACCCCGGCCGGAAGACCTTCTGAGCGGAAATCGAAATAAGGTAGAAGGTCAGGCGCAAGGCGAGCCTTCGCAACGTGCCGTACTTCATCGTCGAAATCGCCGTCAGATGGTTCTGGGCGGTCCTATCCTCGCGCTCGAGAATGGCCTCCAGTGAGGCAAGATCGATCATCTCGTCGCTTGGCACATCGCGCTTCTCGAGCCGGCGCAGCGCAAGGAAGCAGAGGCCGACAAAGGTCACGATCAGCGACGTCACGCCGACGACTGTCAGGATGAGGGACGTGCCGGCCACGAGCAGATTGCGGAAGAAGCCGGGAGCATAGCCGAAAACGAATGTGTAGGTTATCCACCAGCAGGCCGCCAGGATGGCCAAAACCGTTGCAAGCACTGCCGGCGCCTTCAAAGTGGTGATCGCCGCTCGCCAGAGGTTTCCTTTCGGCCCTTCGAGCGGATTTTCCTCTGGCTCGAACGCCCAGGAGAGATCATCGCTCTTCCTGATGTGCTGCCTGACTTCATGCAGCGTCGCGGCGGCTCCCGCCTTGCAATGCGGCTGTTCGACAATGGCTTGCGCCATCTCCGCCAGATCGGCCTCGGCGCGGATGCGCCCGACCGAGAACCCGGGCGTCCCCGAGAAAACAAGGCCTGCATTGCTGCCGAAGGATGGAGATATCTCCACCGCATGCTTGCGCATGAAATGCTGCAGCGTCTGACCGCCGGGGAAATTGCAAGCCTGTTCGAAAATTTCCCGAACCAGGTGCCCGGCATGACCGGCGAAGGCGTCGATGACTTCGTCATTGCTGCCGTCGCCCGACAATTCGAGCACGAGATGCGCGCCGTTGCGATCCGGTTTGCCCCGGCTGTCCTCGGTCACGGCAACGGCGAGGCTGGCGAAATGGATGACGCCGCTCGCGTCGAGCGCGGCGCGCATCTCCGGACCCGCCGGATTGCCGAGGGCCGCGATCTTTTCGCGTATTTCGGCGAGAGACGATGCCGGCTCGATCGGGCAGACGACCGTGACCATAGAATGCTTGACCGCGCGGCAAAGAGGGGACGGTTCGAAGTCGACCTTCAGGCTGTCCGGAAAGGCGGCAATTCGCGTCAGCCTGCCGGCCTTGCCCTTGGCGCGCCGCAGATTTTTCTTCGCGAACAGGGCGCGCAGGCTCTCGCCGATCTGGATCCTCGCAATCGCAGAACCGATGCAAAGGTGGATGCCGTGTCCAAACACGAGGTAGTCCCGATAGGGGCGGGTTGCATCGAAGTCATTCGGCCGCTGGACCGCGTCCGGGTCGAACATTGCCGAAAGCGTCGCCGGCATCACCACCGTCCCCGCCTTGACCACGCGTTCGCGGCGGGTCCCCTTGGCGATCACCGTGTCCCGAGCGGTGTAGCGGAACGGGCCGATCCAGATCGGCTTGAAACGCATCGCCTCGAGGATTGCCCGGTCGAGCAGTTCGTCGTCACCGGCGGCAAGCGCCCGCTCCACGGCCGCCCGGGCATCGGCCCGGGAGAGGATGACGTCGAGGCAATTGCCGCCGGCAAGCAGGTTGGTCGGCCCGAAGCCCGCGATCATGCCCAGCATTATCGAATGGATATCTCCGAGAGTGAGCTTCCCACGGTCGAGCATGGCGACCAGCCGGGCCAGCGGCGTCTTGCTCCCAGTCCTGCCGTCCCTGACGGCTTCGATCGACCGGTCGATGGTCTTGATCATCCGGTCGGCAGCGACAACCGCCGTTTCGCGGGTCGCGGGGCTGCCGCCTGGATCGGAGAAAAACAGCGCGCTGAGTGCGATCGACCAGTCGGCGAACTCGGCCTCGTCGTCTATCAACATACCGAAATATTCCCGGCAAATATGCGCGGGGACGATCTTCAGAAGATCGCGGACAGCGTCGAAGCCCGGCGCGGCGCGGGTCATGATCTCGCGCGAATGGCGGGCGGCTATCGGCCTGACGGCGGCCTCCACCTCGTCCGGCGGAAACGCGCTTAGCACCGACGACTTCATCCGCCGATAGTCCGGGCCATCCTGCATGCCGAGAATGAAATTCGAGCCGCATGCAATCTCGGTCATCTCCGGACCGTACGGCGTTTCGAATTCGTCCTGGCGTTCGAGAATGTCTCGGACGTCGTCGTTCCTCGTTACCAGCATGAACTTGCCGACGCGGAGTATGGGCCAGAAGCGCCGAAGCAGCGAAAGGGCCCAGCGCGGATCCTCGAAAAGCCTCCCTATGATCCGGCTGGCAAGACCATCGGTACGAAGCCGCCCGAGATCGAAACGCGGCAGTTCCGAAGCCGGCTTCTGGGCGCTCTGCGCCTTGCGGACGCCCTCGAAATATTTGAACCTAGCCATCCGCCACCCCCAGCGCTCGTCATCCAATGCCCCGCTATTGTTGACATAGGAATGCGAGCCCCCCGCGTATGTGAACAGCTTCACAGATGGCGGCCATCCTCGGTCTGCAAGCACTTCCCACCGGCCGGCTCGTGTGTTCTGGCCATTTCGAAATTCTCGATCAGGAACGCATTCGCTGCCTTGTCGGCGAACGGTATCCAGCCCACTCGCTCACTGGAAAAGTCCGGATGCCTGGCCTGGAATACCGCCAGTTCCCGCCTGGCTGCGTCAGGCTGGCCGCTTCGCATCAGCGCGCCGATCTTGAGAAAACGCGCGTAGAAGTAGCCGGGCGAAAGGCTGAGGGAGCGATCGGCTGTCTCGATTGCCGAAGTCCAGTCATGGATGAAGCAGTAGCCGGCGGCGAGTTCTCCCAGATTATGAAAGGCGTAGAGGTCGAACGGGCTCAGCCGCTCCACGTCTTGAAAGAGCGGGATCGCTTTCCTGGCTTCCCCCAGAAGAAGATGGGCGCTGCCCTTGGCCGAGCGCGCAAAGGCGAAACTGGGATTTATGTGAAGCGCGTCCTCCAGATGTTCGAGCGCCGATTTCGGGCGGCCACGCATAATGTCGGCGACGCCGAGATATGCATGTGGGCGCGCATCCTGGCTATCCACAAGCAGCGCCTTGCGCGCATAGCTGGTAACCTTCTCGAGCTCGTCGCTGTCGCCGAAACGAAGCCAGGCGCGCCAGAAATGCCACCATGCCAGTTCGTTGAGGACCGCGCTGGAATTGGGATCCTCGAGATAGGCCTTTTCGAAGAATTCACGGGCGAGTTCCGTATCCTTGCGGGTGCGACGGTTCATGTGCCAGCGTCCCCGTCGGACCAACTGCCAGGTTTCCAGGCTTTCCCAAGGCACCTGGAAAGTGCGCGTCTGCTCGACCCGGTCGACCTCCTTTTCGAGCATGGATACGATCTCGCTGCCGATCTCGTCCTGCAGCTTGAAAATATCGACCAGTTCGCGTTCGAAACGCCGCGACCACACCAGCCGGCCGTTCGACGCATCCACCAGGCTCGCATTCAGCCGGATGCTTCCGGCGCCGCGGCTCAACGCGCCGCCGACCACGTAACGAGCGCCGAGGACGTTGCCGATCGCCGTGGCGCCAAGGGCATCGTCGCGGAACTGGAAACTGGAGCTCTTGGCGATCACCGAGATCCATCTTGTGTTGGACAGGCCGTAAATGATGTCTTCGGCGAGGCCGTCGGCAATGTAATCGATGTCTCGCTCGCTTCCGTCGTTGCGGAACGGCAGGACTGCTATTGCGGGAGGTCCGCTTGAAAGATGCTTCTGCTGGTGGGCCGTGTTAGGCTGAGCGATCGTCCGCGGTCTTCCAGGCGCTCCATCGCCCCCACGAGTCGCAATCAGGACGCGGACCGGGAGCGTGATGTTCTTGAGCAGGAATTCGCCGAGATCAGTAAACTCGGCGGTGGATTTGTCCTTCACATGGTGCCAGGCGGTCTCGGAGATTGCGAGGCCGTTGTGGGGCGCGAATTCCTGGATTCTGGCTGCGATATTGACGTCGTCGCCATAGAGGCTGTCGTCCCGGACGATAACATCACCGGTGTTGATGCCGGCCCTGAACGGCATCTGCATATTGTCATCCGCCGAGGCGTTGAGGGTGGCGATCCTGTCCTGGAAATCGAACGCAGCGCGCAGCGCTTCGATCGGATTGCCGAATTCCGCCATGATGCTGTCGCCGGCCGCGCCGAACGTCCGGCCGCCAAACACGCCGCAGCTTTCGATTATGATATTCCGTCGTTCCTCGAACGCGGCCACGGCGGACACATCATCGAGGCCCATCAAGCGCGAAAATCCAACCGCGTCGATCGAAACGATGGTAGCCAGCTGACGGGTGTAGTGCCAATCAGCCATCGGTTCACCCCTTCCGGGCATCTTCAAGACCGGGTGTTGCCCCCGGCTTCAGGCCGAATTCCCATTCAACATAGGAGAGCCTACGCCTGGACGACGTTCGCGCCCCCTTACTCCTCGTTCAAGACATTAGATGTAGCTGAACCATAAGAAAAGCTCCATCTGCATGGGCGTGTCGAGGAGGCTGGAATTCAGGAAGCGCCGAGAAGCGCAGTAAGCGCGCCGTAGCAGGGATACGCGCGCGCCACGGTCCCCGGCAGAACGCTGGTGGCAAATTCAAGAACGGGAGGGGCGCGGCTTGGGTCTCTTCGGCATTCGCGCTTCAACCTTGGCGCAAGGGTGCGAGTCAGCGTCGTCCAGACGCTCATAGCGAACACCGGGAAAAATGACGATCACCGCAGTCGACGGCGCATCTCGCTCCTCGATCGATGCATGTCGGCGCACAAAGCGCTGCGGCTCGAAAAAAAGAACTTCGCCCATGCCGGATCTTGCTCCTGGCGGATGGAGCAGAGCCGTTTGGGGTTACTTGCAGATGACAGCTAACCCGCCTGAAAGGCCTGCTCGCGGCCTAGGGTTTCTCATTCTGACGCCGCACCGTCTGTGAGGATTCTCACATTGCGGCCGATAAGGCAGTTTGGCCGTGACAAGCGCAGGCACTTTTGCTTTTGCTGGACCAGCAGGATTGCGTCGCTAGCGTCCGAGCGGTCCACGACATGCCCCCTGGCGGACGCGATGCACGCTCTTCAAAAGCGCCTGCCAAGCGGGCGAAGTGCAGTATCCGAAGCCGGCTTCCAACAACAGTCTCGCACTCTTTTCGATTTCCCGGCAAACTATTGCAAGGAGCACGATGCAGCACCATCTCGACCCAGGCAGCCCTGCATCAAAACCGCACAATTGGCGAAACAGACTCGGAATTGTGAGTGAAGGCCATTCGACCCAAGGACGTTCGACCGGAACTGGAATGACGTTAACCGAACAGACGCTGAAGCCGCCTTCCAGGCTGCTCTTCGCGCTTGAACTTCGCACCCTGCCCGAGCTTGGCGGCTTCATCGCCGCGCTGCCGCTCCTGACGGCGCTTGCGCCGCGCGGCGACGGCCACCCGGTGATGGTGCTGCCGGGCCTCATCACAGGAGACAGCGTGACCCTGCCGCTCCGGATGTTCCTGAGGTCCAAGGGATATTCCACGTTCGGCTGGGAGCAAGGCCGCAATTTCGGCCCGCGGCCGGGCGTCGAGGAAAAGATGCTCGACCGGGTAAAGCAGCTCGCCGACTTACATGGCCGCAAGATCAGCCTCGTCGGCTGGAGCCTCGGCGGCATCTATGCGCGGCAGCTGGCGAAGGTGCTGCCGGACGAGGTGCGCAGCGTGATCACGCTCGGCAGCCCGTTCAACGGCGATCCGCGCCACACCAATGCGTGGAGGCTCTACGAACGCAAATCTGGCCATAGGGTCGATGATCGCGAACGCCATATCGGCGGCCCGATCGACGTCTCGCCCCCGGTGCCGACCACGGCAATCTTCAGCCGCAGCGACGGGATCTGCGCCTGGCGGAACTGCGTTGAAAAGGAGAGCCCGATCGCCGAGAACATCGAGGTTCAGGCCAGCCATTGCGGGCTCGGCCATCATCCGGCCGCGGTGTTCGCGGTTGCCGACCGCCTGGCTCAGCCTGAAGGCCGATGGAAGCCTTTCGACCGCAATGGTGTGCGGGCGCTGTTCTTTCCAGATCCCAAGCGTGCCTAGAAATTCTCGCTAAGCCGCGGCTTTCGTGGCCAGCCGCGCCAGTTGCGTCATCACCACCGCCGCTCCCGCCAGCCTTTTGTCGGCGTTCGGCCAGTCGCGAATGAACACCACGCTCTGGTCCGGCCTGATCTTCGCAAGCGAGCCCTGCTCGCCGATATAGCGCACAAGAGCCGTCGGATCGGGGAATTCGCGCTTGCGGAAATGGATGACGACGCCCTTCGGCCCGGCATCGAGCTTTTCCACATTGGCCTGGCGGCACAACGCCTTGATGAAGACGATCTTCAGCAGGTGCTGAACCTCTTCCGGCAGCGGCCCGAAACGGTCGATCAGCTCGGCGGCGAAGCCATCGATCTCCTCGGTCGATTCCAGATCGCCGAGCCGCCGATAGAGCGCCAGCCTGAGCTGCAGGTCGGGCACGTAGCTTTCCGGGATCATCACCGCCGTGCCGACCGCGATCTGCGGCGACCAGCCGCCGTCGACGACTTCGCCGGTGCCGCGGATTTCGGCGACCGCCTCCTCCAGCATCTGCTGGTAAAGTTCGAAGCCGACCTCCTTGATATGGCCGGACTGCTCCTCGCCGAGCAGATTGCCGGCGCCGCGAATGTCGAGGTCGTGGCTGGCAAGCTGGAAGCCCGCGCCCAGCGTATCGAGCGACTGCAGCACCTTCAGCCGCCGTTCGGCCGTGGCGGTGAGCGTGCGGTTGGCCGGCAGCGTAAACAGCGCATAGGCGCGGAGTTTGGAACGGCCGACGCGGCCGCGAAGCTGATAGAGCTGCGCTAGGCCGAACATGTCGGCGCGGTGTACGATCAGCGTGTTGGCGGTAGGGATATCGAGGCCGGATTCGACGATGGTCGTCGACAGCAGCACGTCGTACTGGCCATCATAGAAGGCGTTCATGATGTCATCGAGCTCGCCCGGCGGCATCTGGCCGTGGGCGACGGCGACCTTGAGCTCGGGCACCTGCTCCTGAAGGAATTGCTGGATTTCCGACAGATCCGCAATACGCGGGACGACGTAAAAACTGTGGCCGCCGCGGTAGCGCTCGCGCAGCAGTGTCTCGCGGATCACCAGCGGGTCGAACGGCGAAATGAAGGTGCGCACCGCCATGCGGTCGACCGGCGGCGTTGCGATCAGCGACAGCTCGCGCACGCCGGTCAACGCCAGCTGCAGCGTGCGCGGGATCGGCGTCGCCGACAGCGTCAGCACATGCACGTCGGTCTTCAGATCCTTCAGCCGCTCCTTGTGCTTGACGCCGAAGTGCTGTTCCTCGTCGATGATCAGGAGGCCGAGATTCTTGAACGAAATCGAGCTGCCGAGCAGAGCATGGGTGCCGATGACGATGTCGACCGTGCCTTCGGCGATGCCCTTCTTGGTCTCGGCCAGCTCCTTTGCGCCGACCAGCCGCGACGCCTGGCGCACCACCAGGGGCAGTCCGGCAAAGCGCTGCGTGAACGTCTTGAAGTGCTGGCGCGAAAGCAGCGTAGTCGGCACCACAACCGCGACCTGGAAACCTTCCATGGCCGCGATGAAAGCCGCGCGGAGGGCAACTTCCGTTTTTCCAAATCCGACGTCGCCGCAGATCAGCCGGTCCATCGGCTTGCCGGCGGAAAGGTCGTCCGTGACCGAATCGATGGCGCGCTGCTGGTCGTCGGTTTCCTCATAGGGGAAGCGGGCCGAGAACTCGCCGTAGAGGCCGTCGGGAGGGTTGAAGGCGGGCGCGGCCCGCATCTGGCGCTCGGCGGCGAGCCTTATCAGCTGGCCCGCCATTTCGAGCAACCGTCTCTTCAGTTTCGCCTTGCGCGACTGCCATGCGCCGCCGCCGAGCTTGTCGAGCGTGGCTTCGGCCGAATCCGAACCGTAGCGCGACAAGAGCTCGATGTTCTCGACCGGCAGGAACAGCCGGTCGTCACCGGCATAGTGGATTTCGATGCAGTCATGCGGCGCGCCCAGCGCCTCGATGGTGCGCAGGCCGATGAAGCGGCCGATGCCATGGTCGGCATGGACAACAATGTCGCCCGCCGACAGCGCAGAGGCTTCGGCGATAAAATCGGAGGCGCGCTTGCGCTTTTTCGAGCGGCGCACGAGCCGATCGCCCAGAATATCCTGCTCGGCAACGACGACGATCTTTTCCGTTTCGAAGCCCGTCTCCAGCGGCAGCACCGCCATGCCAGCCTGGCCCGGCAGGAGCTTCTCCACATCCGCGAGCGTGGCCACCTGTTTCATATTGCCGAGGTGGTGCTCGGCGAGGATCTGGCTCAGCCGGTCGAGCGAGCCTTCCGTCCAGCCGGCGACGATCACCCGGCGGCGCGCCGCGCGCAGGTCGCCGATATATTTCACCACCTCCTCGAACACATTGGCCGAAGGATCGGCGCGTTCGAGCCCGAAGCCGCGGCCATCCTTGGCCCCGGCGTGGTAGATCTTCGCCGTGCCGGCGTCCGGCGCGGCGAACGGTGTGAACTCGACCGCCGCGCGGTCGGGCAGCATGGCGTTCACCTCGTCCGGGGACAGGTACATCCCCGACGGCGGGACGGGCTTGTAGGGCACGGCGTCCTTCAGCGCGCCTTCGGCCTGGCTCCTGCGCGCCTCGTAATAGTCCTCGATCAACACATGGCGTTCGCCGAGCGCTTCGCGCGCCAGATGGTCGAACACTACCGGCGCATCCGGCAGATAGTCGAACACGGTGTCCAGGCGCTCGTAGAACAGCGGCAGCCAGTGCTCCATGCCGGCGAAACGGCGACCTTCGCTGACGGCGGCGTAAAGCCCGTCATCGGGAGACGGCGCGCCGAACGCCCCGATGTAAGACCGGCGGAAGCGGCTGATCGTGTCGGAGGTCAGCGCCACCTCGCTCATCGCCTGCAGCGTCATCGACTTGCGCTGGCCGGTAGTGCGCTGCGTGGCGACATCGAAGGAGCGGATCGATTCCAGCGTGTCGCCGAAGAAATCGAGCCGCAGCGCTTCCGGCGAACCCGGCGCGTAAAGGTCGAGAATGCCGCCGCGCACGGCGAACTCGCCGACTTCGCGCACGGTCGGAACGCGGTCGAAGCCGGAATTTTCCAGCCGCGCGATCAGCTCCTTCATGTCGATCTGGTTGCCGGGCCGGGCGTGGAAGGTCTGCGCCTCGATCACAGCCGCAGGCGGAATGCGCTGCAGCAGCGCGTTCGCCGTGGTGAGCACCACGGCGCGATGCGGTTTTTTTGCCAGCGAGATCATCGCGGCGAGCGCGTCGAGACGCCGCGCGGCCGCATCCGAACCGGGCGAGACACGGTCGTAGGGCAGGCAGTCCCAGGCCGGAAATTCGAGTACTGGCAGGTCCGGCGCGGCAAAGGCCAGCGCGTCGACGATCGCCGGCAGGCGCTGACCGTCGCGCGCGACGAACAGGACCGGCCGGTCGCCGGCTAATTCGCCGGCCGCGGCAGCAATCGCGAAGGCCTCATAGCCATCGGCAACGCCGTCGACCACGAACAGGCCGGGCCGGCCTTTCGGCAGGCCAATAGGATCGATAAGGCTCATTTCAGATGCTCATTGCCGGGCGCGACGCCGCGATTTTCCGGAAAAGTGGGGTGTCGTGGGTGGAGGGGACGGGCTGCTCGCCGGTAATCCATGAAAGAATGTCGGCATCCTGCAATTCGAGAAGGGTTTCGTATTCGTCGAGTTCATGGTCGGGGAGTTCGGCGATCGCATGATCTGCGAACCCGCCCAGAATCAGGTCCATCTCGCGGATGCCGCGATGCCACGAGCGGAACAGAAGCTTGCGCCGCCGCGCATCGAGTTCCGCGCCTGACCGCGTCGTGCCGCTCATGACTCTCATATCCATTGGTCTGGCGCGCATATAGCGTGGATGAACCGGCCTGTCAGCCTTGCGCATGCCTCACTGCCGCATAAGCTGACACCATGCGCCCTTCCCTTCTCGATCCCCTGTTCGCGTCGGTCACCTCGCTTGCCGGCGTAGGCCCAAAAGTCGGCGAACTGATCGCGAAGATCGTTCCGGCGGACATCTCCGACCGCGAGGCGCGCGCCGGCGACCTTCTGTTCACGCTGCCGCATTCGGTCATCGACCGGCGCAACCGGCCGGGCATCGCTTATGGCGCGGAAGGCGCGATCGTGACGCTGGACGTGCGCATAGACCGCCATCAGCCGCCACCGCGCGGCAACAAATCGGTCCCGTACCGGGTCTTTGCGCACGACGACACCGGCGAGATCGCGCTGACCTTCTTCCACGCCAACAATGCGTGGCTGGAAAAATCCATGCCTGTCGGCGAAAAGATGGTCGTCAGCGGCAAGATGGAATGGTTCAACGGCCGTCCGTCCATGGTTCATCCGGACCATATCGCCCGCGCCGACGAGGCGGAAAACCTGCCGCTGGTCGAGCCGGTCTATCCGATGACGGCCGGGCTTTCGGCGAAAGTGCTGCGCCGCGCCATCGGCCAGGCGCTGGCGCGCGTGCCGGAAATGCCCGAATGGCTGGACGCGGATGTGGCCCGCCGCCAGAGTTTTCCGCCCTTCGCCGAGGCGCTGAAGCGGCTGCACAATCCCGCCGACCCTATCGACATCTCACCGGACAGCGCGTCGTGGCGACGTCTTGCCTATGACGAGTTCCTGGCCGGGCAAGTTTCGCTGGCGCTGGTGCGGGCAAAGGTTCGCAGGCTTTCGGGCAGGCCGCTCACCGGCGACGGGCGCATCGTGGCGGCGCTGCGCAACGCCCTGCCCTATAAGCTCACCAATTCGCAGGAACAGGCGCTGGCCGAGATCAACGCCGATCTGGCCGAGCCGGAGCGCATGCTGCGGCTTTTGCAGGGTGATGTCGGCTCAGGCAAGACGGTGGTGGCGCTGATGGCGATGGGCCGCGCCGCCGAGGCGGGCCGGCAGGCGGCGCTGATGGCGCCGACCGAGATCCTGGCGCGCCAGCATTTTGCGACGATTGCGCCGCTGGCCGAAGCGGCAGGCCTGAAAAGCGCGGTGCTGACCGGCCGCGAAAAGGGACGCGAACGCGCCGAAATCCTCGCCGGGCTCGAAAGCGGCGAGATCGACCTTGTCCTTGGCACGCATGCGCTGTTTCAGGAAAGCGTGCGGTTCCGCGATCTGGGTCTCGCCATCGTCGATGAGCAGCACCGCTTCGGCGTGCATCAGCGCCTCGCGATCACCGCCAAGGGCGACGCGCCCGACATGCTGGTGATGACCGCAACGCCAATTCCGCGCACGCTGGTGCTGACCGCGTTCGGCGACATGGAAGTCTCGAAGCTCACGGAAAAGCCGGCCGGCCGCCAGCCTATCCGCACCGTCACCCTGCCCCTCGAACGTCTCGACGAGTTGATCGGCCGTATAAGCGATGCGGTCGCCGACGGCCAGAAGGTTTATTGGATATGCCCGCTGGTCGAGGAATCCGAAGAAGTGGAACTGATGGCGGCCGAGGAGCGCTTCGCCTCGCTGCAGCCGATGTTCGGCGACGCGGTCGGGCTGGTGCATGGCCGCATGAAGGGTGTCGACAAGGATGCGGCGATGCGCGCCTTCAAGGATGGCGAGGCGCGCATTCTGATCGCCACCACCGTCATCGAGGTCGGCGTCGATGTGCCGGATGCGACGATCATTGTCATCGAGCACGCCGAGCGCTTCGGCCTTGCCCAACTCCACCAGTTGCGCGGCCGCGTCGGCCGGGGCTCCAAGGCGTCGACCTGCGTGCTGCTATACCAGGCGCCGCTCGGCGAAACCGCCGCGCGGCGGCTGTCGGTGATGCGCGAGACCGAGGACGGCTTCCTGATCTCGGAGGAAGATCTGAAGCTGCGCGGCGAAGGCGAATTGCTTGGCACCCGCCAGTCCGGCACGCCGGGCTTCCAGGTCGCGCGCATCGATACCCATGCCGATTTGCTGGAGATCGCCCGCGACGACGCGCGCCTTATCCTGTCGCGCGATCCGGACCTGCAATCGGAGCGCGGCGAGGCGGTGCGGATTCTGCTTTATCTTTTCGGGCGCGACGAGGCGGTGCGGCTCTTGCGCGCCGGCTGATCTGCCTCCAGCATGGAAGAATTCGCCGCAGGCCGGACCACATGAGCATCCTCAACCAGCGCCTTGGTCTTCTTGCGGTATTCCGGCGCGACCAAGCCCGCCGAGATCACCAGCTTGGCCGCTTCCTCCACGGACATTGAGAGTTCAACCACATCCGAGCGCGGCACATACATCAGGAAGCCGGTGGTCGGGTTCGGCGTCGATGGCATGAAGACGGCGATCAAATCGTCCTCGCGTCCCGCGAGCTTGTCGTTGACCTCGTTCTCCTTTTCGCTCGAAATGAAAACGACGGCCCAGGTTCCGCGACGCGGATACTCGATCAGGCCGACTTTCTGGAAGCTGTCGGCCTTGCTGGAAAGCACCGTCTCGAAAATCTGCTTCAGCCCGCGATAGATCGAGCGCACCAGTGGCATTCGGTCGAGAAAATACTCGCCATATTTCACGATCGTGCGGCCGATGATATTGGCGGTCAGAAAGCCGATCAGCGTGATCAGCACCAGGGCCACGATCAGCCCGAAACCGGGAATGACGAAGGGCAGATAATTGTCCGGATTGTACCTCGCCGGCACATAGGGCTTTACCCACGAATCCACCCAGCCGACCAGCGACCAGGCAATGTAGATCGTGATCGCCAAGGGCGCGGAGACGACGAAGCCAGTCAGGAAATAATTCCTGAGCCTGGTTATCCCTGGATGTGAGCCTGTGTGATCCGACATCTGCCCCGCCGCAAGATTTGTGCACCGCACCTATCTAGACGGGATTGCCTGCGAAGGACAACCGAATTGCGAGAGGCGGGGCAGCGGCCCCTATTCGACTGTCACCGACTTGGCCAGATTGCGCGGCTGGTCGACATCGGTGCCCATGAATACGGCGGTGAAATAGGCGAGCATCTGCACCGGGAGCGCATAGATGATCGGCGTGATTATCTCCGGCACGTCGGGCAGCACGATCGTCTCCATCGTCTCTATGGATGACTGGGCTGCGCCCTTCTTGTCGGTGATCAGGATGATCTTGCCGCCGCGCGCCGCCACCTCCTGCATGTTCGACACGGTCTTTTCGAAGATGCGGTCGTGCGGCGCGATCACGATGACCGGCATGTTCTCGTCGATCAGCGCAATCGGCCCGTGCTTCAACTCGCCCGCGGCATAGCCCTCCGCGTGGATGTAGGAGATTTCCTTGAGCTTCAGCGCGCCTTCCATGGCGAGCGGGTAGTTGGTGTCGCGGCCGAGATAGAGCACGTGTTTGTAGTGCGCGAGTTCGCGCGCCACCTTTTCGATCTGCCTGTCGAGCCGCAGCACCTGGCTGGCGTAGCGCGGCGCCTCGGAAAGCTCGCGCACCAGCGTTCTTTCCTTTTCCGGCGAGATAGTACCGCGGGCGACGCCGGCGCGGATGGCGAGCGAGGCCAGCACCGAAAGCTGGCACGTGAACGCTTTGGTGGAGGCAACGCCGATCTCCGGGCCGGCCAGCGTCGGCAAAGTGACATCGGATTCGCGCGCGATCGTCGATTCGCGGACATTCACGATCGCGCCGATCGGAATGCCAGCCTTGCGGCAATAGCGAAGCGAGGCCAGCGTGTCGGCGGTTTCGCCCGATTGCGAGACGAAGAGCGCGGCGCTGTCGGGCGAAATCGGCATTTCGCGGTAGCGGAATTCCGAGGCGATATCGATGTCGACCGGCAGCCTGGCAAAGCGCTCGAACCAGTATTTGCCGATGAGACCGCTCAGGAACGCGGTTCCGCAGGCCGAGATGGCGAGCCTGTCGAGTTTGGCGAAATCGAACGGCAGGTCGAGCTTTCGCGAGACGCCACCGGCAAAATCCAGATAGTGCGCCAGAGTGTGCGAGATCACCTCCGGCTGCTCGTGGATTTCCTTTTCCATGAAATGGCGGTGGTTGCCCTTGTCGACCATGTAGCTGGTGCTCAGCGATTGCTGGCGCTTGCGGTCGACGGCATTGCCGTCCATGTCGAAAATGCCGACTTCGTCGCGCCGGATCACCGTCCAGTCGCCGTCCTCGAGATAGGTTATGGAATCGGTGAAAGGCGCCAGCGCGATCGCGTCGGAGCCGAGGAACATCTCGCCTTCGCCATAGCCGACGGCCAGCGGCGGGCCGTTGCGGGCGCCGACGATCAGGTTGTCGTCGCCCTGGAACATGATCGCCAGCGCGAACGCGCCTTCCAGCCGCTTCAGCGCAAGGTGCGCCGCCTTGACCGGCACTGCCCCGCGGGCGAGTTCCCGAGCCACAAGGTGGGCGACGACCTCGGTGTCGGTCTGCGAGGCGAATTCGAAACCGTCGGCCTTCAGCTCGGCGCGCAACTCGGCGAAATTCTCGATGATGCCGTTGTGGACGATCGCCACGCCGTGGGAAAAATGCGGATGCGCGTTGGTCTCGTTGGGAATGCCATGTGTGGCCCAGCGCGTGTGGCCGATGCCGATCGTGCCGTCTAGCGGCTCGTCCTTCAGGCGGCGTTCGAGATTGACAAGCTTGCCTTCCGCGCG
Source organism: Allomesorhizobium camelthorni (assembly GCF_011045125.1). GTDB lineage: Bacteria > Pseudomonadota > Alphaproteobacteria > Rhizobiales > Rhizobiaceae > Allomesorhizobium > Allomesorhizobium camelthorni. The sequence goes on from NZ_JAAKZF010000017.1 coordinate 19,243, forward strand.
CCTGCGCCCGAGTTCGCCGGCCGCGACCGTTGCGACGCCCGCCGAATCATAGCCGCGATATTCCAGACGCTTCAGCGCGTCGACGATCAGCGGCGCCACCTGAGCGCGTCCTACAATTCCGACGATACCGCACATGCCCAGCCCCCGTTCACGCCCAAACCCAAGTCGCTGTTTAAAAACTCCGATGGCCCGGCGAAAGTCACTTTCGGTGACTTTTCATGTCAACCGACGGCGACAGCGACCATGGCCGGACTGCCATTAGCGCCTACTTCTTTGCCGCGCCGGCCCGTCGTTCGCGCAACTCGCTGGCCTTTTCAGGCATGGTCTTCTGTCGCGCGCGGCCGAAAGCCAGCGCGTCGTCCGGCACGCTTTCGGTGATCACGCTTCCGGACGCCACATAGGCCCGGGCGCCGATGGAAATCGGCGCGACCAGCGAGGAGTTCGAGCCGATGAAGGCGCCGGCGCCGATGTCGGTGAAGAATTTCGAATAGCCGTCGTAATTGCATGTGACGGTGCCGGCGCCGATATTGGCCCCCGCGCCGACGCGCGCATCGCCGATATAGGTCAGGTGGTTGACCTTCGCGCCCGGCTCGATGGTGGCCTTCTTGACCTCGCAGAAATTGCCGACCTTGGCCTTCTCGCGGAGATCGGCGCCCGGTCGCAGCCTGGCGAATGGCCCGACATCGCAACCCGCCCCGATCTCCGCGCCCTCGATATGGCAGAAGGCGTGGATTTTCGCACCCGTGGCGACTTTCACGCCCGGGCCGAAGAAAACATTGGGTTCGACGATGGTCTCCGCGCCGATTTCGGTGTCGTGCGAGAAGAAAACGGTCTCGGGCGCAATCAGCGTCACGCCCGAAAGCATCATTGCGCGGCGGCGGCGGCGCTGCCAGATCGCCTCGGCCTCGGCCAGTTCGGCGCGATTGTTTATGCCCAGCGCATTCTCGAAACTCGCCTCGGTGGCCACGACCTGCAGGCCGCGTTTGCGGGCAATCTCGACAATGTCGGTAAGATAATACTCGCCCTTGGCATTGCTGTTTCCAACCGAGTCGAGCAGCGCCAGCGCATGCTCCCCGGCAATCGCCATCAGGCCGCCATTGCAGAAGCCGATCTTCTTTTCCGCTTCGGTGCAGTCCTTTTCCTCGCGGATGGCGACGAGCGCGCCGTTCTCCTCGATCAACCGGCCATAGCCAGTCGGATCGGCGGTGCGGAAGCCGACCACGACCACTGCGGCGCCCCTGGCCAATTCCGCTCTGGCCTGCAGCAGCGCGTCCGGCTCCAGCAGCGGCGTATCCCCGAACATCACCAGAATGTCGTCATGGCCTTTCGCGATCGCCTCGCGAGCGGCCAGGACCGCGTGCGCGGTGCCGAGCCTTTTTTCCTGGACGAAGGTTTCGGCGTTCGGCGCAAAGGACTGCGCGGCCGCCCGGAGCTGGTCGGCACCATGGCCGATGACCAGCGCGATCTCGCCGCCGGCCGATTCGGCAGCCTTGGCGACGTGGGCGACCATCGGCAGGCCGGCAATCTTGTGCAGCACCTTGGGCAGCGCGCTCTTCATCCTCGTGCCTTCGCCGGCGGCGAGAATGATGGACAGGCAGGTTCTCTTTGTCATGGAAGATCCGGAGCAAGGGCGGGATTCGTGCATATTTCTAGCACCGCTCGCATCGCGTTCCAAATGCGGCTGAGTTTCGATGCCCGGAGCAGCTGACTCTTAATCAGCAAACCCTACCCAAGCTGCCCCAGAGCCGGGAAGGTCTCCAGCAGCCAGTACGACGCCGCCTGCATGCCGCCGGTGAGGAAGAACACGCCGGCCACGACCAGCATTGCCCCGATCGCTTTTTCGACGCGGCCGAGATGGACCCGGAAGCGTCCCAGAAAACGCATGAACGCGCCGGAAAACAGCGCGGCGATTAGGAACGGAATGCCGAGACCGAGCGAATAGGCGGCGAGCAGGGCCGCGCCCTCGCCGACCGTCTCGCGTCCGCCCGCCAGCGTCAGGATCGGCCCGAGGACCGGCCCGATGCAGGGCGTCCAGCCGAAGGCGAAGGCGAGGCCCATGACATAGGCCGCCAGCGTGCTGGCGGGCTTGCCCTGCGACTGGAAGCGCGCCTCGCGCGACAGGAACCGAATGCGCAGGACCCCGAGGAAGTTGAGGCCCATCAGGATGATGAGAACGCCCGCCGCCATCGCCAGCGGCTCCTGCCAGACGCGCAGCAGCCGGCCGATGGTCGAGGCGCCGGCCCCGAGCGCCACGAAAACCGTGGTGAAGCCGAGCACGAAGGCGAATGATGTCACGAGCAGAGCGCTCCGCGTGCCGGACTTGACCGCCGCGCCGCGCCCATCGGCGCGGAAATCCTCTACCGAAACGCCCGCCATGTAGCAGAGATAGGGCGGGACCAGCGGCAGGACGCAGGGCGAAAGGAACGAAATCGCGCCCGCCCCTATTGCGCTGAGAAATCCTATGTCGATCGCCATGTTGCCTGCCGCGTGACTGATTGTCCGCCTATAGACGCTCGGCCGGCGCGTCTCCAATCACCATTGCGTGGCCGGACGCCGTGTCGCAGGCTTGTCGTGAACTGTGGGCCTGGTAGGCGGGGTGGGGATCGAACCCACGGCCATTCGATTAAAAGTCGAATGCTCTACCACTGAGCTACCCGCCCTCACCAACGCGCCGCAGCTGTTGCGCAAATACCGCCCGACCGAGTCGTCCGGTTCAACGGCAGAACCATCGAGGTCAGGCGCCCTGCAGCTGCCGGCTTTTCAGGGGCGCTCAGCGCCCTTTGAAAGTGCGGCGGAACATAGGGAGAGTGTTTGGGCCGGTCAACCGGAAAAAGCACCGGCTTTCAACGCTCGCGCGAGGCCTTGCCGCCGGTCCCCTCGCGGCAGCAAGAGACATTACTTATCAGTAACTTGGCATTTTTGCCGGAACCATGGCATGGCTCGGTCGTTCAACCGCCATAAGGGACAGGCACAGCCCTATGAGGAGAAAGCTCATGAGAAAACTTCTATCCGGCCTTTGCGCCACAACGCTGGCCGCGTCCTTCGCGATTGCGTCGGCCGTGCCGGTAAATGCGGTTCCGCTGATTGTTCCCCAGGCTCCGGTTGCTCAGTCCGATATCATCAAGGTCCAGTCGCGCGGCCGTGAGGTGATGGAAGAAAGGTGGCTTCGCCGGCAGTTCCGCGGCAACCGCCGCGAATTCCGCCGCGAATTTCGCGGGGACCGGCGCGAATTTCGCCGGGACCGGCGCGATTTCCGGCGAAGCATCCGCCGGGATCGTGATGACAGGTATGGCTGGTACAGAGGTCACCGCGGCTACCGCTCCTATCGCCCGGGCTATCGCCGCCACGGCGACTTCTGGTTCCCGGCCGCCGCCTTCATTACCGGCGCCATCATCGGTGGAGCGCTGAGCAGTCCACCGCGTCGGGTTTACGGCGGCAATGCGCATGTCCAGTGGTGCTATGACCGCTACCGTTCGTACCGCGCGTGGGACAACACCTTCCAGCCCTACAACGGTCCGCGCCGGCAGTGCTACTCGCCCTATAGCTGATCGTTTGGCCTCCTGCTGACCTGAAAACCCGCGCCCTTTCGGCGCGGGGTCTTTCATGCCTTACATTCAATCAGTGACTCAGCGTTCGCCTGACCGCATCGCGCCAGCCTTTCAGCTTCGTCGAACGCAGGCCTTCGTCCATTTGCGGCTCGAAGCGGCGGTCGAGCGCCCAGGTCTCGGCGAACTTCTTTGCATTCGGCCACACGCCGGCGCGGGAGCCGGCGAGCCATGCAGCACCCAGCGCAGTGGTTTCCAGGATGGTCGGCCGGTCGACCGGCGCGTCGAGCAGGTCGGCGAGCCGCTGCATGGTCCAGTCGGACGCCACCATGCCGCCGTCGACGCGCAGCACTGTCTTGCCATTGCCGCTTTTCCAGTCCTTCTTCATCGCGTCGAGCAGGTCGCGGGTCTGGAATGCTACCGATTCCAGCGTCGCGCGGGCAAATTCCGCCGGCCCGGTGTTGCGGGTCAGCCCGAAGATAGCTCCGCGCGCCTCCGCATCCCAATGCGGGGCCCCGAGCCCGACAAAAGCCGGCACCAGATAGACGTTCTGCGTCTCGTCGGCCTTTGCCGCCAGTTCGCCGCTGTGCTCGGCTTTGCCGATCACCTTGATGCCGTCGCGCAGCCACTGGACCGCCGCCCCGGCGACGAAGATGGAGCCCTCCAGCGCATAGGTGGTCCGGCCGTTCAGCCGGTAGGCGATCGTCGTCAAAAGCCGGTTCTTCGAACGGCAAAGGTCGCCGCCGGTGTTGAGCAGCGCGAAACAGCCGGTGCCATAGGTCGATTTCATCATGCCCGGCTCGAAGCAGGCCTGGCCGATCGTCGCTGCCTGCTGATCGCCGGCCACTCCCATGATCGGGATTTCGGCGCCGAACAGGGATTTCTCCGTAAATCCATAGTCATCGGCGCAATCCTTCACCTCAGGCAGGAGTGCGGCCGGAATGCGAAGAATGTCGAGAAGCTCGGCATCCCACTCGTTCTTCTCGATGTTGTAGACCAGCGTGCGCGAGGCGTTGGTGGCGTCGGTCGCGTGCACTTTGCCGCCGGTCAGCCGCCAGATCAGGAAACTGTCGATGGTGCCGGCGAGCAGTTCACCCTTCTCGGCACGTTCGCCCGCGCCCTTCACCTCGTCGAGCAGCCAGGCGATCTTGGTGCCGGAGAAATATGGGTCGAGCAGCAGCCCGGTCTTCTCCGAGAATTTTTCCTCAAGCCCCTGCGCCTTGAGCTTCTCGCAGAGCTTCGCCGTGCGGCGGTCCTGCCAGACGATGGCATTGTGGATCGGCTCGCCCGTCGCTTTATCCCAGATCACGACCGTCTCGCGCTGGTTAGTGATGCCGATAGCGGAAATGTCGCTTGCCGAACGGCCAGCATTCTTCAGCGCCTCTTTCACAGCCCATACGACGGTCGACCAGATCTCCTCCGGATCGTGCTCGACCCATCCGGAAGCCGGAAAATGCTGCGTGAATTCCTTCTGGCCGGAGCCCACGGGCTTCATCGAGCCGTCGAAGACGATGGCGCGGCTGGACGTCGTTCCCTGGTCGATAGCGAGAATGAAGCCGGTCATGATCCCTCCCCTACGCTATAGAAGAAGGGAGCCGACATTCACGCCGCCTCCCCTCATGTCGATCACAGCAGACGCCGTGACTATTTGCTCCAGCTCTTGACCAGCTCGTCGTAGTTGACGGTCTGCGGCTGTTCCTTCTCGTTCTCGATCTTCAGCTGCGGAGCGAGATTGCCGGCCGCGACCGCGGCTGCGTTCTGCTCCTCGAGCGAAGTCTCCTCGGCCATCTTCGGGCCGATGTCGCCCTGCACGCCGGCGCGCTCGAGGCGTTCCAGCACCTTCTCCTGCTCGGAGCAGAGCGAATCCATCGCTTCCTGCGCGGTCTTGGCGCCCGACGATGCGTCTCCGATCGCCTGCCACCAGAGCTGCGCCAGCTTCGGATAGTCCGGCACGTTGGTGCCGGTCGGGGTCCACTGCACGCGGGCCGGCGAGCGGTAGAACTCGATCAGGCCGCCGAGCTTCGGCGCGCGGTCGGTGAAGCTCTGGTGCTGCAGAGTCGATTCGCGGATGAAGGTCAGGCCGACATGGCTCTTCTTCACGTCCACGGTCTTCGAGGTGACGAACTGCGCGTAGAGCCAGGCGGCCTTAGCGCGGTCGTCCGGCGTCGACTTCATCAGCGTCCATGAACCGGCGTCCTGGTAGCCGAGCTTCATGCCGTCCTTCCAGTAGACGCCATGCGGGCTGGGCGCCATGCGCCAGCGCGGCGTCCCGTCGTCGTTGAGCACCGGCAGGCCTTCCTTGACCATGTCGGCGGTGAACGCCGTGTACCAGAAGATCTGCTGCGCGATCGCTCCCTGCGCCGGCACCGGTCCGGATTCGGAGAAGGTCATGCCCTGGGCTTCCGGCGGCGCGTAGGCCTTCAGCCATTCGAGATACTTTTCGATCGAGTAGACCGCCGCTGGGCCGTTGGTGTCGCCGCCGCGCGCCACGCAAGAGCCGACCGGCTGCGACTTCTCGTTGACCTTGATGCCCCACTCGTCGACCGGAAGGCCGTTCGGAATGCCCTTGTCGCCATTGCCGGCCATCGACAGCCAGGCGTCAGTGAAGCGCCAGCCGAGCGACGGGTCCTTCTTGCCATAGTCCATGTGCCCATAGACCTTCTTGCCGTCGATCTCGCGGCCGGTGAAGAACTTGGCGATGTCCTCATAGGCCGACCAATTGACCGGCACGCCGAGGTCGTAGCCGTATTCGGCCTTGAAGTCGGCCTTGTTCTTCTCGTCGTTGAACCAGTCGTAGCGGAACCAGTAGAGGTTCGCGAACTGCTGGTCGGGCAGTTGGTAAAGATTGCCGTCCGGCGCCGTGGTGAACGACTTTCCGATGAAGTCGTCGACGTCGATGTTCGGGTTGGTGACGTCCTTGCCGGCATTGGCCATCCAGTCGGTCAGGTTGCGCGCCTGCTGATAGCGCCAATGGGTGCCGATCAGGTCCGAATCGTTGATGTAGGCGTCGTAGATGTTCTCGCCCGACTGCATCTGCGTCTGCAGCTTCTCGACAACGTCGCCTTCGCCGATCAGGTCATGCGTGACCTTGATGCCGGTGATGTCCGCAAACGCCTTGGCCAGCGTCTTGGATTCGTATTCGTGGGTGGTGATGGTTTCCGAGACCACCTTGATGTCCATGCCGGCGAAAGGCTTCGCGGCATCGACGAACCACTGCATCTCGGCTTCCTGCGCGGCGCGGTCGAGCACCGACATGTCCTTGATCTCGGCGTCGAGAAACGCCTTGGCTTCGTCCATTCCAGCATAGGCCTGGCCGGCTCCGAGGAGCAGGACCAGGGCGGTTGTTGACGTCAGAAATTGCCTTCGCATGGGTTTCCTCCCGTTACAGTTACAAGTTCCATCAGAGCGTTCGCATTGCGCGGCGCTCCGATCAGTGCCCGCCCTAGACGAAGCGGAATACGCCGATGGCGTAGACCACAGAAAGGGCGAGAGCCCACCATAGGTTGGGTCCGATAAGACCCAGCCAAGCGAGATGGATATAGGCGCTGCCGAGCAGCGAGATGAACAGACGATCGCCGCGCGTCGTCTCGAAGCGCAGCAGGCCGACGCGCGGATTGCCGCCGGGCGAAGCGTACTCCCATACCGCCATGAGCGCGAGCAGCAGCAAGATCGTCAGGAAGAACAGTGCGGTCGGGAACGACCAGGCCATCCAGCCGCCGGCTCTGAGCGGCGCGAACCAGTCGGGAGCGCCATCCTTGACCGGCAACAGGCCGGTCAGCAGCCATACGACGGCTCCGTATAAGGCGAGCACCATGACAAAGGGGAGTTGCCAGCGACGAGTGTTGGTCATCACACTCCTCCTAAACCCGACCCAGGGCAAAGCCCTTGGCGATGTAGTTGCGGACGAACCAGATCACGAGCGCGCCCGGGATGATGGTGAGCACGCCGGCCGCGGCCAGCACGCCCCAGTCGAGGCCGGAGGCCGAGACGGTGCGGGTCATGATCGCGGCGATCGGCTTGGCGTCGGTGGTGGTCAGGGTGCGCGCAATCAGCAGTTCGACCCAGGAGAACATGAAGCAGAAGAAGGCGGCGACGCCGATGCCGCTCGCGATCAGCGGCGTAAAAATCTTCACGAAGAAGCGCGGGAAGGAATAGCCATCGATGTAGGCGGTCTCGTCGATCTCCTTCGGCACGCCCGACATGAAACCTTCGAGGATCCACACGGCCAGCGGCACGTTGAAAAGGCAGTGCGCCAGCGCCACCGCGATATGCGTGTCGATCAGGCCGAAGGCGGAATAGAGTTGGAAGAAGGGCAGCGCAAAGACTGCGGGCGGCGCCATGCGATTGGTGAGCAGCCAGAAGAACAGATGCTTGTCGCCGAGGAAGCGGTAGCGTGAGAAGGCGTAGGCCGCCGGCAGCGCGACAGTGACCGAAATCACCGTGTTCATGACCACATAGATGATCGAGTTGATGTATCCCTTGTACCAGGACGGGTCGGTGAAGATCACCATATAGTTGCGCAGCGTCGGGTCCTGCGGCCACAGCGAGAAGGCGCCCAGAATCTCCTGGTTGGTCTTGAAGCTCATATTGATGAGCCAGTAGATCGGCAGCATCAGGAAGATGATGTAGATCGTCGGCACCAGCCACCAGAAGCGCGATTCCTCGCCGCGCCGGCGCATCTTGCGCGCCAGCGCCACGTTGAGCGCATGCACTTCTGCTCCAGCCTGGCTCTTCCGCATCAGCGCATCCGCGCCGGTAGTCGTCTGTTCGCGCACCGTCATCTCAGCGCTCCGCATCGTAGCTGGTCATGACCGTGTAGAAGACCCATGACAGCAGGAGCACGATCAGGAAGTAGACGATCGACATCGCCGCCGCCTCGCCGAGGTTGAACTCGCCGATAGCCAGCTTGACCAGATCGATTGACAGGAAGGTCGTTGTATTGCCCGGCCCGCCGCCGGTCACCACGAAGGGCTCGGTGTAGATCATGAAGCTGTCCATGAAGCGCAGCAGCACGGCGATCAGCAGCACGCGGTTCATCTTCGGCAGCTGGATGTAGCGGAAGATCGCCCAGCGCGAGGCGCCGTCTATCTTGGCCGCCTGGTAGTAAGCGTCGGGGATCGAAACCAGCCCGGCATAGCAGAGCAGCACGACGAGGCTGGTCCAGTGCCAGACATCCATGACGATGACAGTAACCCAGGCGTCGAATGGATCGCTGACGTAATTGTAGTCGAGACCCAGCGCCGAAAGCGTGTAGCCGAGAAGCCCGATGTCGATGCGGCCGAACACCTGCCAGATCGTGCCTACGACGTTCCACGGGATGAGCAGCGGCAGCGCCATCAGCACGAGGCAAACCGGTACGCCCCAGCCCTTGCGCGGCATGTTGAGGGCGATGAAGATGCCGAGCGGGATCTCGATACCGAGGATGATGGCGGAAAACAGAAGATTGCGCCCCATCGAATTCCAGAAGCGGTCAGATTCCAGCACTTCCTCGTACCAGGCGGTGCCGGCCCAGAAGAACTCGTTGCTGCCGAACGTGTCCTGCACCGAATAGTTGACGACTGTCATCAGCGGGATCAGGGCCGAAAACGCCACCAGCAGCAGCACCGGCAGCACCATGAACCAGGCTTTGTTGTTCCAGGTCTTGTCCATGATCAGCCCCCCGTCTCGACGCGCCAGGAGTTGGCGTAGATGTTGATGCCGGCCGGGTCGAAAACGATCTTCGGGTCGGCAGGGATGCTCTCGTCCTCACCCAGGATGGCCGCGATCTCGCGGCCCTCAAGGCTGGCGCGCACGACCTTGTGGCGGCCGATATCCTCGACCTTGCTAACCGAGACCGGCATGCCTTCACTACCGAGCCGGACATATTCGGGCCGGATGCCGAGTTCGGTCGAGCCGCCGGCCTTCGCCTTCGGCGCGCCGGGCAGCACAATCACCTGGCCGCCGAGCCGGGCGTTGCGGCCGTCGATCTCGACCGGCATGACGTTCATGCCCGGCGAACCTATGAAATAGCCGACGAATGTGTGCTTCGGACGCTCGAACAGTTCCGCCGGCGTGCCGATCTGCACGATCTCGCCGTCATACATGACGACCACCTTCTCGGCGAAGGTCAGCGCTTCGGTCTGGTCGTGCGTGACATAGACCATGGTGTAGCCGAAGCGCCGGTGAAGCTGCTTCAACTGCGAGCGCAGCACCCACTTCATGTGCGGGTCGATGACGGTCAGCGGCTCGTCGAACAGGATGGCGTTGACGTCCGAGCGCACCAGGCCGCGCCCCAGCGATATCTTCTGCTTCTGGTCGGCGGTCAGCCCCCTCGCCCGCCGCTTGGCCCAGTCGGCAAGGCCGATCATCTCCAGCGTCTCGTGCACCTTGCGGGCCACGTCGGCTTCCGGCACGCCGCGGTTGCGCAGCGGGAAGGCCAGATTGTCGTAGACCGTCATGGTGTCGTAGATCACCGGGAACTGGAACACCTGCGCGATGTTGCGCTCCTGCGTCGACAGCCGCGTGACATCCTTGCCGTCGAACAGCAGTTCGCCGTGCGAGGCGTGGAGCAGGCCCGAAATGATGTTCAACAGCGTGGTCTTGCCGCAGCCCGACGGGCCGAGCAGCGCATAGGCGCCGCCATCCTCGAATGTGTGGTGCACTTCCTTCAGTGCATAATCCGCATCCGATTTCGGATCGGGCATGTAGGCGTGACGGATGTGGTTCAGATCGATGCGCGCCATGTTCTTACGCCGCCATTCTTTGAGGCGCCGCGACAGCGCGGCCGCTCGCGTCGAAGACCATGATGTGACGCGGATCGATGAACACCTCGATGGTTTCGTCGGGCTCGAACACGCGGATACCGTGCGCCAGCATGACCCAGCGCGCATCGGCGAAGTCGAGATGTACAAAACTCTCCGAGCCGGTGATCTCGGTGATCGAGACTTTCGCCGATATCGGCACCGCCGACATCGTTTTGGCACGTGGCGCGAGGTGGTGCGGATGGAAGCCGATCGTGTAGCTCCCATCTTCCGCGTGCGCCATCTCGGCAGGAACAGGAAGGTTGACGCCGCCGTCGAGCAGGAAATGCGCCCCGCTCTTCCTGAGCACGATCGTGTTCAGCGGCGGGTCGGCGAAGGTCATCGCGGTCAGGAGGTCGTTGGGCTTGCGGAACACGTCGATCGTCGGCCCGAACTGCGTGACGCGGCCTTCCGACAGCGTCGCCGTATTGCCGCCGAGCAGCAGCGCCTCGTGCGGTTCGGTCGTGGCGTAAACGAAAATCGCGCCGGTTTCGGCAAATATCTTCGGCAATTCGGCGCGCAATTCCTCGCGCAGCTTGTAGTCGAGATTGGCGAGCGGCTCATCTAGCAGAACGATCTTTGCGTTCTTGACAATTGCGCGAGCGAGCGCGGTGCGCTGCTGCTGCCCGCCGGACAGATTGAGCGGCGTGCGGTCGAGATAGGGCGTAAGCTTCAGGAGCGAGGCTGCGCGCTTCACCTCGCTGTCGATGGTCGCCCGGCTGGCGCCCGCGACGCGCAGCGGCGAGGCGATGTTTTCATACACCGTCATCGCCGGATAATTGATGAACTGCTGGTAGACCATGGCGATGTTGCGCTTCTGCACCGGCACGCCGGTCACGTCGACGCCGTCGAACCAGACCGAGCCGGAGTTCGGCGCGTCGAGCCCCGCCATCAGCCGCATCAGGCTGGTCTTGCCGGAAAGCGTCGGCCCGAGAAGCACGTTGAGCGAGCCGTGCTGGAGCGTCAGCGAGACGTCGCTGATGTGATCCACGCCTGCCACCGTCTTGGTTACGTTTCTCAGTTCCAGCATTGCGCCTCCTCCAAGGCCATTCTGCCCATCGCGTCGGTCATTCGGCCGCCGCTATCGCGCCGCTCGCGCCGTTCATATAGCGGTCAAGGGCGTCCGCCTGCTCCCGCGTGAGCTGCAGGCCGCGTTTGGTCCTGCGCCACAAAATATCTTCCGCCGTCACCGCCCATTCCTGGTTCATCAGGTAGCGGACTTCGGCCTCGTAGAGATCGGCGCCGAAGTGCCGGCCGAGATCGGCCTGAGACCGCGCTAGGCCCAGCAAGGTCCTCGCCCGCGTACCGTAAAGCCGGGTGAGCCTCTTGGCATGGGCCAGATCGAGAAAAGGGTAAGCGTTTTTTAATTTCGCCACCTCCTCCTCGAACCCCGTCGCCGGGAAATCGCCGCCGGGCAGCGGCGCGTTTGCGGTCCACGGCTTGCCGCGCGTGCCGAGGTGTTCCTCGATGTTTTCCAGCATGGATTCGGCGAGCCGCCGGTAGGTAGTGATCTTGCCGCCGAATATATTGACTATCGCTGCCTGCCCGTCCGGCGCGTCCGACTTCAGCACATAGTCGCGGGTTGCCTCCTGCGCCTTCGAGGCGCCGTCGTCATAGAGCGGGCGCACGGCAGAATAGGTCCAGACAATGTCCTTGCGCTGCACCGGCTCGGCGAAATACTCGCTGGCGGCCGCACAGAGATAATCGATCTCGGCGTCGGTAATCTTCGCTTCGCGGGGGTCGCCGAGATAATCCTGGTCGGTGGTGCCGATCAGCGTGAAATCGCCCTCATAGGGAATGGCGAAGATGATCCGGCCATCCTTGTTCTGGAAGAAATAGGCGCGCGGATCCTCGAATTTCTTCTCGACGACGATGTGGCTGCCCTGCACCAGGCGGACATTGCGGACATCGTTCTGCCCGACCGCGCCGGCGAGCACCCTGTCCACCCACGGCCCGGCCGCGTTGACGATCAGGCGGGCCTTCACCGTCTCGATGGTCTTGTCGCGCAGATTCTCGACGTCGATCGTCCAGTGGCCGTTCTCGCGCCGCGCCCGCACCACCTTGGCGCGCGTCCGGATTGTTGCGCCGCGCTCGGCCGCGTCACGGGCGTTGAGCACGACCAGCCGGGCGTCATTGACCCAGCCGTCCGAATATTCGAAAGCCTTGCGAAACAAGGGCTTGAGCGGCTTACCTGCGGGATCGCGCGTCATGTCGAGCGTGCGTGTTGGCGGCAGCATTTTGCGCCCGCCAATGTGGTCGTAGAGGAAAAGGCCGAGCCTGATCAACCACGCCGGGCGCAGGCCCTTGGCGTAAGGCAGCACGAAGCGCATCGGCCAGATGATGTGCGGCGCCGCTTTCCATAGCACCTCGCGCTCCATCAGCGCCTCGCGTACCAGGCGGAATTCGTAATGCTCTAGGTAGCGCAGGCCGCCATGGATCAGCTTGGTCGAGCCCGACGAGGTGCCGCTTGCGAGATCGTTCATTTCCGCGAGGAATACGGAATAGCCGCGGCCCGCAGCATCGCGGGCTATGCCGCAGCCATTGATGCCGCCGCCAATGACGAAAATGTCATGGATGGGAACTGCGTCCAAAGAAAAAATTCCTCCCGAGTTTCGCACTGCAGCATTTTCTTGCCGTTTCGAAACTATATAGGAATTATTTCGAAGTTGGAACGAATGTCAAACGAAAATCCGCAGCCGGCGAAATTTGGGCCTTTCCTCTACTGAAAAGCCGCCGTTCAGCGCGAGGTCTCGATCAGTTGCACCTCCGAATCCTGGCAGATGCGGCGCACCGTCGCGATGTCGCAATGGTCGGTGATGAAGGTATCCACCTGCGAAAGATGGCCGATCCGCACCGGCGCGGTGCGCTCGAATTTCGTCGCGTCGGAGACGAGGATGACGTGTCTCGCATTGGCGATGATGGCCTGCGCCACTTTCACTTCGCGAAAATCGAAATCGAGAAGCGCGCCGTCATGGTCGATGGCCGAAGCGCCGATCACAGCGTAGTCGACCTTGAACTGCTTGATGAAATCGACTGCGGCCTCGCCGACGACGCCGCCGTCTGAGCCGCGCACCACCCCGCCGGCGATCACCACCTCGATACCAGGATAGACCCGCATCCTGTTGGCGACATTGATGTTATTGGTGATGACCATGAGCCCGACATGGTCGAGCAACGCCTTCGAGACGGCCTCCGTGGTGGTGCCGATATTGATGAACAGCGAAGCATTGTCCGGGATCAACCGCGCTGCCGCCTTGCCGATCGCCTCCTTCTCGTCAGAAGCGATCTTGCGGCGCGCCTCGTACTCCATATTCTCTATGCCGGAGGGAAAAAGCGCGCCACCATGGATGCGGCTGAGCAGGCGCTGGTCGCACAAGTCGTTGAGATCCTTGCGGATCGTCTGCGGCGTCACACCGAAATGGGTGGCGAGATCGTCGACGAGCACGCGGCCGTTGTCCTTGGCCAATTGCACGATTTCGGAATGCCGCGCCGACAGATACATTTCCGATCCTCCGCTTTCGTTTTATGCCTTTCTATTCGAAAACGAAAGTGGCTGGAAGTCAATCCGGAGAAGCACGAAATCAGCGCGAACGGGATTAATCAGGAAAATCGGGCAGGCTCTTGAAGGCCAGCTTCAGCGCGTTGGACCAGCCATCCGAAACCGTGCGGTAGTATGGGTCGTCGTGGCCGATGCGCTTGTTCAGCGCCACCCGGAAGGAATCTTTCTCGTAAAACAGCAGATCGAGCGGCAGGCCGACCGACAGGTTCGACTTCAGCGTCGAATCGAACGAAATCATGAGCAGTTTGACCGTTTCAGCGAAGCTCATGGCGCGATCGTAGGCCCTGATGATGATCGGCTTGCCGTATTTCGTCTCGCCGACCTGGAAGAACGGCGTGTCGTCGGTCGATTCGATAAAATTGCCTTCCGGGTAGATCATGAACAGGCGCGGCTCGGAGCCGCGGATCTGGCCGCCCAGGATGAAGGAAGCGTTGAAATAGGAATCGGCCCGCTCGCCTTCAGGGGTCGAACTGGCAATCACCTCCTTGACTGTATCTCCGACCAATCGCGCGGTCTGGAACATTGACAGCGTTGCCAATAGGGTCGGCGTGCGGTCCTTTACCGCCTTCATGCGCTCGTCGAGCAGGCTCACCACCGCCTGCGTGGTCGCCAGATTGCCGGCCGACATCAGAACCACGACGCGCTCACCCGGCTTTTCCCAGAGATGCATCTTGCGGAAAGTCGATATCGAGTCGATCCCGGCATTGGTGCGGGTGTCCGACATGAACACCAGCCCGCGATCGATCTTGAGGCCGACACAATAGGTCATCGAATCTCTTCCGGCGGCGAATTTGCCGGAAATTACTGCTCCACAGTGATGCGGACCGCAAGCTGTTCCGCCGCCTGTCCAATCCTAATCCCCGACACCGGGGCGGCGTCGCGATAGTCGCGGCCGGTCGCCAGCCGCACATAGCGCTCGTCGGGAGAGATACCGTTGGCGCCGTCGAAGGCAACCCAGCCGAGCGATTTTACATGGGCCTCGGCCCAGGCATGGCTGGCCGCCTGCTCGGTGGCGGCGTCCATCATAAGATAGCCGCTGACGTATCGCGCGGGAAAACCGAGCAGCCGCGCCGCCGAGATGAAAATATGCGCATGGTCCTGGCAGACGCCGCTCTTCAACGTCAGCGCCGCCTCGGCGGTGGTGGCGGCGTCGGTCACCCCGGCAGTATAGGCGACGCGTTCGCCGATCACGTTCATCAGGCGGTGCAGCCGCTCGATGTCGGAACCGCCGCTGATCGAGGCTGCAAGGTCGCGTATGCCCTCGCCGGCTTCGGTGAGCGGCGTCGACCGCTCGAACAGCCAGAGCGGCGCAAAGCCGTGATGCGCGCCGGTCACGCCGGCCTTGTTGTGCGTCAGCACCTCGCCCGCGGCCTCGACGCTGACGATATGCGGCTCGCCCTCGATGCTGACCAGCCTTGTGTCATTGCCGAACTGGTCGGTGAATCGCACCTCCTCGCGCGCGCCTTCGATGTTGAGCGACCAGGACTGCACCGATTGGCAGGCGCCGCCATTCGGCATCAGTCTCAGCCGCTGCAGCCCGTACTGGATGGGAAAGTCGTAGCGGTATTCGGTGCGGTGGGTGATCTTCAGACGCATCGGACCGCCCGCCATCAATGGAACCGGTAATGCTCGGCGACCTCGTCGCCCAGCCGGTAATTGTCGCGGATGAAGTCCATCAGGAATTCGTGCAGGCCGGAATCGAATATCTCCTTGATCGACCCGACCTTCAGCTTGGCGAGCGTTTCGGCGACAGTCTTGTGGCACACATGGCGCATGCCGTACGCCTCATCGAGATACTTCAGACTTTGCGAAATGTTGCGGTAGCAGAAGGCCAGCGAGCGCGGCATGCGGCCATCGAGAATGAGATAATCGGCGATGTTGGTCGGGCGGTAATCGGCCTCATAAACCCAGCGATAGGAGCGGTGCGCCGAGACCGAGCGCAGGATCGATTCCCACTGGTAGTTGTCGAGCGAGGAGCCGACCCACGAAATCGACGGCAGCAGCACGTAATATTTCACATCGAGAATGCGGGCGGTATTGTCGGCGCGCTCGATAAAAGTGCCGATCTGCGAAAAGTCAAAGATCTCGTTGCGCAGCATGGTACCGTAGAAGGCGCCGCGTATCAGAGCCGTCTCGCGCTTGATGGCGTCGAGCACCTTGGGCAGTTCGCGCTCGTCGATCGGGTCGGCCAGCATGCGCTTCAGCGACATCCAGGCCTCGTTGATGCTCTCCCAGGTCTCGCGGGTCAGCGCGGTGCGCACCATGCGCGCATTGTTGCGCGCGATTTCAATCGACGACATGACGCTGGAGGGATTTGACCTGTCGCGCAGCAGGAAATCAGCGACGGGTGCGGCCGAAAGATCGTCATGCCGGTTGCGGAACTCGGTCTCGCAGCCGGCGCTCAGAAGCACGGAGGTCCATTCCTCCGCCGAGCTCGCGGTCCTGGTCAGCGCCATGCGCAACCCCGCATCGACCAGCCGCGCCATGTTTTCGGCCCGCTCGATATAGCGGTTCATCCAGTAGAGGCCGTTGGCGGTGCGACCGAGGAGCATCAGGCGGCTCCGCCGCTTAGTGAATAGGGAATAGTGAGTAGTGAGTAGTTGGGGAACATCATGAAGGTTTCCGCTGCAGGCTCCGGATCATCGCATGCAACATCTTCCCCAGATCATCTGATTGGCGAAGCAGCCGGGCAACGTCGTTCTCGAGCATCAACTCTACCCTTCCGCATAAAATAACATGCGTCTCCAACTCCTTGAGGGATCCTTGAGCGATCCTGAGGAATTGAATGAATGAACCCCTATTTTCTCTTCCATAGCCTTCTGCGATGTTCGCACCGACAGACGCTGCCGACCGGCGGATTTGAGAACTCATCCCGTAAATTTCCCTGGCAGGAAAAGCCTTTGTCGCCGAATAGCAATCTACGGCAAGTTCGATAGCCGCCTTCCATACAAGCAGATCTCTATATGACTTGACGACCGTCCCCAGATCACAGCCCCTTTTTCACTACTCACTACTCACTACTCACTAATTCCTACTCCCTACCCTCAATCGTCGAGAACCCACGTATCCTTCGTCCCGCCGCCCTGCGAGGAATTGACGACCAGCGAGCCTTCCTTCAGCGCCACCCGCGTCAGCCCTCCCGGCACGATCTGGATGCGGTCGGAAACCAGCACGAAGGGCCGCAGATCGACATGACGCGGGGCCAGCCCCTTCTCGGTCAGGATCGGGCAGGTCGACAACGACAGCGTCGGCTGGGCGATGTAGTTGGACGGCTTCGCGGCGAGTTTTTTGGCGAAATCCTCGCGCTCCTTCTTGCTCGCCGCCGGCCCGACCAGCATGCCGTAGCCGCCGGAGCCGTGCACCTCCTTGACGACCAGTTCGGAGAGGTGTTCCTGGACATATTTCAGGCTGTCGGGCTCCGAGCAGCGCCAGGTCGGGATGTTGCCGAGGATAGCCTTGCGGCCGGTGTAGAATTCGATGATCTCCGGCATATAGGAATAGATCGCCTTGTCGTCGGCGATGCCGGTGCCGGGCGCGTTGGCGATGGTGATGTTGCCGGCGCGGTATACATCCATGATGCCGGGTACGCCGAGCGCCGAATCCGGATTGAAGGTCAGTGGATCGAGGAAAGCGTCGTCGACGCGCCGGTAGAGCACGTCGATCTGCTTGTAGCCCTCGGTCGTGCGCATCGCCACATGGCCGTCGACAACCCGCAGGTCCTGGCCCTCGACGAGCTGGACACCCATCTGGTCGGCCAGGAAGGCATGCTCGAAATAAGCGGAATTGTAGCTGCCGGGCGTCAGCACCGCGATGCAGGGCGCGTCCGTTATGTCGTTCGGCCGCAGCGTCGCCAGCGACTGCCGCAGAAGCTGCGGATAGTTCTCCACCGGCCGGACCTTGATCTGCTGGAACAGCTCGGGAAAGAGCTGCATCATCGTCTCGCGGTTCTCCAGCATGTAGGAGACGCCGGAAGGCGTGCGCGCATTGTCCTCGAGCACGTAGAACTCATCCTCGCCGATGCGCACGATGTCGACGCCGATGATATGGGTATAGACGCCGCCCGGTGGGCGCACGCCGATCATTTCGGGCAGGAACGCCTCATTGTTGGCGACCAGTTCCTTCGGCACCCGGCCGGCTCGCAATATTTCCTGGCGGTGGTAGATGTCGTCGAGGAAGGCGTTCAGCGCCTGGACGCGCTGTTCGATACCCTGCGTCAGCCGCCGCCACTCATGTCCGGAAATGATGCGCGGCACGATGTCGAAGGGGATCAGCCGCTCCGCCGCCTCCTCCTCGCCATAGACCGCGAATGTGATGCCGGTCTTGCGGAAGACGCGTTCGGCATCGCGCATCTTCTCGGTCAACCGCGCCGGATCCTGGTTCTTCAGCCAGCTGTCATACCCGGTATATGGCCTTCGCAGTCCGGTAGTTTCCGGCAGCATCTCGTCGAAAGCGACCACGCACGAACTCCCCTGTCCCCGCATTTCAATTGCGTCCGTCAGGAAAAGCAAGCCCAATCGGTTGGGACGCGGGCGTGATCAGGCCTCTGCCCAATTTCGCGGCAGGTTGCCTGCGCCCGTTGGAAACGGATTGGGCAGAAGGCGAATATATTCCGGTCACCGGGCTCAATTTTTCGGCGAGCCGCTGAAGCCATGCCTCCGAGCCACGTATGATATGATGGAATCAGCAACGCTTCGGCTGACGCCGGTGGCGCGGCGTCAGTCTGCCGTCATTAAATGCGCTGAGCATGGAGAGCGAAGATTTCGATGGCGCCCTTCAATGTCGATCCCGAAAAGGTCCATGAGTTCAAGGACGCCGAGAGCTTTTACGACTGGCTCGGCAAGCACCACGACAAGGAAGACGAGGTCTGGATCAAGGTCCACAAGGTGGGATCGAGGTTGAAATCGATCAGCCCAACGGAGGCCATCGACGTGGTGCTCTGCTGGGGCTGGATCGACGCGATCCGCAAGGGCTTCGACGACAAAAGCTATCTGCAGCGCTACACGCCGCGCGGCAGGAAGAGCACCTGGAGCCAGATCAATGTCGACAATGTCGCCCGGCTGATCGAGGAAGGCCGGATGACCGAGCATGGGCTCGCGCAAGTCGAGGCTGCCAAGGCCGACGGGCGCTGGGACCGCGCCTACAAGAGCGGCAAGGACATGAAAATCCCCGACGATCTCCAGGCGGCGATAGACGCCGAGCCCAATGCCAGGGAAATGCTCGCGAAACTCAGCGAGCAGAACCGCTTCGCGCTGGCCTTCCGCACCCACAATATGAAGACCGAGGCGGGCCGCAAGAAGAAGATCGCGGCTTTCGTCGAGATGCTGAAGCGCGGCGAGACGATCTACCCGCAGGGCAGAAAATGAACTTCCGGAATTTGGCGGCCAACCGTGCTGGTGCGGGAACGAGCGAGAGATGCCGGAAGCCGACTTCGCGAAGCACGGGAACGTCTGGTTGGAGAGGTTAACTTGTCGGCATCAATCGGCGGGCCCGGTCGCATCTTCCAGGCCGGCTATGACTGGTCCGCCGTCGTCTGGCGCCAGATGCACGGCGGATGTTGGCCCGCCGAACAGTATCGTGGCGATGAGCAGGAGCTTGACCGCCTGCCAGAATGTCAGTGCCCTGAGACCAAAGACTTCGGGCATAGTGGCGTTCCAGAGCCATCGGAGGATGGCGGACACGATCGCCAACCCGACGATTGCGGCGATCACGGCAACGGCTATCGCCATCAGAAAGGACATCTCCGCTTCCTCCGATGCTCCTGACCATTTACTGAAGCTGGCCGTCGCCGCTGCTGTCGGCCCTGGCGAAGTCCGCCATGACCTGGTTCATGAACTCGGTCCTGCTCACCGCGCCATCGCCGTTTCGGTCCATGGCGGTGAACTGATCCGTGGTGAGGATCTGGCCGACATCGGCGGCGCGCAAGCTGCCGTCCCGGTCCGTGTCAAGCTTGCCGAAGGCCTCGGTCATGAAGGCTCGATACTCTGTGCGGTTGACCGCGCCGTCGTCGTCGGTATCGAGATGATCCCGATGGCCTTCATGCATGGGGCTGGCTTGCTGCGCGGCAGCCATGGCGGTGCAAAGCAGGAGGGCGGAAACGGTGGTCGCGATTTTCGTTCTCATCGTGCGTTCCTTTCTCTTAGCGGCATGCCAGGCGATTGCCGAGGAAGCTGCCGCCGCCCAAGCCAACTGCCGTGCCGATAACCTGGCCAGTGCCGCCGCCAATCGTGCTGCCGATCAAACCGCCGACGATCGCGCCGCCGACCGTGCCGGCGATACAGCCGAATTCGGCGTTGCGCGCCTGCACGTTCGGATCCGACGACGACTGGCAGGCTGTCAGCGCGAAGCTGCCCGCCAGAGCAATTGCTAGAGCTGGTTTCTTCATGGGTTCCTCCAGGTTTTCGATGGTGACAAGCGTGTCCCCTTCGACGAGCCCCTCGCCCGGTCGATGATCGTCAGCTCGGACTTGGAAGCGATCTGTCGTTGCGGCATTGCGCCAGTGGGAGAATTTGGCCGGAGATCACTCTGGTGATCCGTTGCGTCCTCGCATTGGTCTCGACGGTCAGACAGGCGCAGTTGAAGCCTCGGCCTGAACCCGGCACACCGGTTGCGATAAATCCGCGGTCGCTCATCTGGGGCACGTTATCGAGGCCTTTGGCGTACGCTCCCTCGCCGCCGCCTGTGATCCACCAGTCGCCGTCCCGGTCCGTGAGCAGCATGTCGCCGGGCGCGGGATTTCCATACCACCCACAGCGTTTTTCCGCCGCTGCCGCAGGCAAGGACCAGCCGATCAGGCACAGACAAATAATCCCGAGAAACGGGCGCATGGCAACCTCCTCGATTTTTGTCGCATTTGCGAGGGCCAACCTGTCGGGAAGACCCTTCCTCAAGTCAGCTTGCGTCACGCCTGGTGGCACTTGTCCGCTTATGGAGACGGACATCAGTCGTCATCCTCATAGGTGATTTCGTCAGGCCGACTGTCCTCGTAAATTACGGAGTCAGGACGGCTGTCCTCGTAGGTGATGGAGTCGGGGCGGTCGTCTCGATAGATGATCGCATTCGGGCGCGCATCCCGCATTGTAATGGAAGTCGGCCGACTGTCGCGATAGACAACCGCGTTGGGCCGGTTGTCTATCGCGACGCTGCGCGTCACGAGGGTTTCATCAGTAACTGTGCAACCGGTCAGTATTGCTGCCATCGCCGCCGCTAAAATTGCGGTACGAACCATGACGCCAATCCTTCAGTTCGCTTCGACGCTCACTCGCCCGACATGGCGTCACGCCGACCAAACGGTCCAGCAAACCAAAGGTTGCATATGATAGCGCCCAGAGGCAAGATTTTTCCGAACACTTTATTGTATTCTAAATTATGATTTTCTGAATTACCGCCGTTTTTCCGGTTATGCGGACAGCTAAAAAGTACATTAAATTTGTATGACTAGTACAGAATCGCTTCATCTCCGACTGTTGGAGACCAACTAGGCCCGTTGCAACAGGCATGATTTCCGGCCCGGTCGTGTACATGCAGAGCCATCGGTAGTGCTGTCGTTGGTCGGCCTCGAAGTCGCCAGAGCACGTGGACAGTCACAACCAGCCAAAGCCAAAACTGGCCAGGTAGATGCCGATCAGAATTGTGAATAATCCACCGAATAGGTACCAGGCAGGGGCATTGAACGTGCCTATGAACTTTTCGAGCACATCGTCCGGGAGGAGCAAATAGGCTGTTGCTTCAATTACGGCCATCCACCCGAGCAACGAGATAATCGCGGCCGGCAGCGGCGACCAGACGTTGTGCCCAATCACCAGAAAAAGACCGGCGATAAGCTCAGCCAACGATACGACAAAGCGAACAAGACGTTCTTCAACGAAAGCGCCGAAAACGGGAATGAAGTAGCGCCTTCGAATCATGATCGCCACGCCCATGATGATGAGCCCGATGCCGAAGACTTTCGAAAGAAAGACAGTAAGCTCCATGGCGCAAGCCCGGATGGTCGGTGCATTTACCTCTGCCGGCATTTTCGCCGAGCGCATTCACCCAACACAATCCAGACTGGCGACAAATGTTCCCCGCGACTCCCTTTCGCTCAAGCTCATTCCTGAAGCGAGTATCCAGACCGGCGGGCTAAAGCGGCGGCAGGTCGCCCTTGGCCCAGCCCTCGGCGATCTCCGCCGAGCGCTCCTCGAACGCGCCCGCCGAGATCGCATCGCGGATCTGGCCCATCAGGCTCTGGTAATAGGAAAGATTGTTCCAGGTCAGTAGCATAGCGCCCAGCGCCTCCTGCGAGCGGACCAGATGGTGCAGATAGGCGCGGGAATAGTCGCGCGCGGCAGGGCAGTCGCTCTCCTCGTCGAGCGGGCGGTGATCGTCGGCATGACGGGCGTTGCGCAGATTGACCTTGCCGCGTCGGGTGTAGGCGAGGCCGTGACGGCCGGCGCGCGTCGGCATCACGCAATCGAACATGTCGATGCCGCGGGCGACCGACTTCAATATGTCGCCGGGCGTGCCGACACCCATCAGATAGCGCGGTTTTTCCGCCGGCAGTTCGGGACAGGTGATCTCGAGCATTTCGAGCATCACCGCCTGCGGCTCGCCGACCGCCAGCCCACCGACCGCGTAGCCCTTCAGATCCATAGCTGCCAGCGTCTGCGCCGATTTCTCGCGCAGCAGCGCATTGTCGCCGCCCTGCACGATGCCGAACATCGCCTTGCCCGGCTGCTCGCCGAAAGCCGCCTTGCAGCACTCCGCCCAGCGCAGCGAAAGCTCCATCGCCCGCTCAATTTCCTTATCCTTGGCGGGCAGCGCAGTGCACTCGTCGAGCTGCATCTGGATGTCACTGTCGAGCAGGCCCTGTATCTCGATCGAGCGCTCCGGCGACATTTCGTAAGCCGCGCCGTCTATATGCGAGCGAAAGGTCACGCCTTTTTCGGAGAGCTTGCGTAGCTTCGACAGCGACATGACCTGGAAGCCGCCGGAATCGGTCAGGATCGGATACGGCCAGCGGGCGAATTCATGCAGGCCGCCGAGCCGCGCGACGCGCTCGGCGCCGGGCCGCAGCATCAGATGATAGGTGTTGCCCAAAATGATGTCGGAACCGACGCCGCGCACCTGGTCCATATACATCGCCTTGACGGTGCCGCCGGTGCCGACCGGCATGAAGACCGGCGTGCGGATTTTGCCACGCGGCATCGAGATCTCGCCACGCCTGGCCTTGCCGTCGGTGGCGAGTATCTTGAACGAAAATTGGTCGGTCATCGAATTCCTTGTCGTGGACAGGCGCGCCGGCGCGGCGAGTTCTTCGCGGCTTATGACGGGAAGATCGTCGTCCATCGCTATTCTCCCGCTTTGAAAAGCAGGCTTGCGTCGCCGTATGAGTAGAACCTGTAGCCGTTTTCGACCGCATGCGCATAGGCCGCGCGCATTGTCTCCAGCCCGCTGAACGCAGAGACCAGCATGAACAGCGTCGAGCGCGGTAGGTGGAAATTGGTCATCAGCGTGTCGACTATCCTGAAGCGGTAGCCCGGCGTGATGAAGATGCTGGTCGCGCCCAACCACTCGGCGAGCGTGCCATCATCACGCGCGGCGCTTTCGAGCAGCCGGAGCGAAGTCGTGCCGACCGATACCACACGGCTGCCGCGCGCCCTCGCGGCATTCACCGCCGCGGCCGTTTGCGCCGATACGCTGCCGCTTTCGGCATGCATCTTGTGGTCGGCGGTGTCATCCACCTTGACCGGGAGAAAAGTCCCAGCCCCGACATGCAAAGTGACGAAATGCCGTTCGACGCCCCGCGCGTCGAGTGCTGCGAACAGTTCCGGCGTGAAATGCAGTCCTGCAGTGGGCGCGGCGACAGCACCCTCGTCGCGGGCGAAGATCGTCTGGTAGTCGATCCTGTCGCGCTCGTCGTCCGGCCGCTTTGAAGCGATATAGGGCGGCAGCGGAATATGCCCGACCGCGTGCAGCGCCTCGTCCAGCAACGGCCCCGACAGGTCGAAGGCGAGCAGCGCCTCGCCGCCCTCGCACTTCTCAACGACGGTCGCGTCGAGCGCGCCGAGGAAGCACGAGTTGCCGTCATGCCCGAAATGAATGCGGTCGCCCGGCGCCACGCGTTTTCCCGGCCGGACAAAAGCCAGCCAGCGGTCCGGAGCTACGCGCATGTGCAGCGTCGCGTCCACTTGCGCTACCGCTTCGCCGCGCCGCCGCACGCCCTTCAGCTGCGCCGGTATCACCTTGGTGTCGTTGAAAATCATCACGTCGCCGGGCTGAAGCAGCTCCGGCAGGTCGACCACGCCGCGGTCCTCGACCCCCTCGCCCGGCCTGACGACAAGCAGCCGCGCGGCATCGCGCGGCTCGGCGGGACGAAGCGCGATCCGGTCTTCCGGCAGGTCGAAGTCGAAGAGGTCGACGCGCACCCTTACCTCCCGCTTGAGGGGAGGTCGCCCGGCTGTTTGGCCGGGCGGATGGGGGTCTTACCGTGCGATTTCACAGTTGGATATCCAAGAAGCATGATCGGTGATGGAGCAATATAACCCCACCCGCCTCGCTTCGCTCGGCGACTTCCCCTCAAAGGGGGAGCAGGCCAATCAGGCTGCGATGTCCGCCGCCACTTTCATCGACACGATCTTGTCGGGATCCTGCACCGGCTCGCCGCGTTTGATCTTGTCGACATTCTCCATGCCTTCAATGACCTGGCCCCACACCGTATATTGCCGGTTGAGGAAGGCCGCGTCGTCGAAGCAGATGAAGAACTGCGAATTCGCCGAGTTGGGGTTCTGCGATCGCGCCATCGAGCAGGTGCCGCGGCTGTGGTTCATGTTGGAGAACTCGGCCTTGAGGTCGGGCTTGTCCGAACCGCCCATACCTGCTCGCGACGGATTGAAGGACGGCTTGGTCGAATTGCCGAACTTCACGTCGCCGGTCTGGGCCATGAAGCCGTCGATGACGCGGTGGAACACGACACCGTCATAGGCGCCCTCGCGCGCCAATTCCTTGATGCGGGCCACATGGCCCGGCGCCAGATCGGGCAAAAGCTCGATGACGACGTTGCCCTTGGTGGTTTCCATGACGAGCGCGTTTTCGCGATCCTTGATCTCGGCCATCCCGAATTCCTTTTCTGGTTTTAATTGTTCAATTGCCGTCGGCGGCGATGCGCACCTTGATCATCCGATCCGGCTCGCTGACAACCCCGTTCAGGGCAGGGTCGCCCTTTTTCACCTGATCGATCAGTTCCATGCCGCTCTCTACCGTGCCGACGACCGTGTACTGGCCTTCAAGGCCCGGATTGGGCGCGAACATGATGAAGAACTGCGAATTGGCCGAATCCGGGCTCTGCGCGCGCGCCATGCCGACCGTGCCGCGCACATAGCGCTCGCTGGAGAATTCGGCGGGCAGATCGGGCAGCTTGGAGCCGCCGGTGCCGGCGCGGTCCGGATCGAAACCGTCCTTGATGTCGCCGAATTCCACGTCGCCGGTCTGCGCCATGAAGCCGTCGATCACCCGGTGGAAGGCGACATTGTCATATTCGCCGTCGCGCACCAGCGCCTTGATCTGCTCGACATGCTTGGGCGCGATGTCGGGCCTGAGCGCGATGGTGACGTCGCCCTGCTCCAGCGTGATGATCATCGTGTTTTCGGGCTCTGCGGCTAACGCGGCCGAGCCGCCAAACAGGGCCGCGGCAATAATCAGGGACGAAGCAAGCTTCCTGAGCTTCATGGATATTTCCTCAATGAGCGAATTTTTCGACGAGCGCGCCGGCGACCACGGCCGGAACGAAGGGGCGGATGTCGCCTCCCATGCTGGCTATCTGGCGGACAAGTGTGGCGGTAATGGTGCGGACGGAGGGGCTCGCCGGCAGGAAAACGGTCTGCAGTTCGGGCGCCATGGTTTCGTTCATGCCGGCCATCTGCATCTCATAATCGAGATCGGTGCCATCGCGCAGGCCTCGTATCATGGTCGATGCGCCATGCTTGCGCGCCGCGTCGATCACCAGCCCGTCAAACGAGATGACCTTGATGCGCTCCGCGTCGGCGCCGAATTCGGCGCGCGCCGCCCGCTCGATGAGCTCGATCCTCTCCTCCAGGGAAAACAGCGGCTTCTTGCCGGGATGAACGCCTATCGCGGCGTAGATCGTGTCGGCGACGGCCAGCGCCGCTTTCAGCACGTCGAGATGGCCGTTGGTCAGCGGATCGAACGATCCCGCGTATATAGTGATGCGTTTCATGGAAGCTGCTTCTAGCCGGGGCAAGGGTCAAAGGCAATTCGCATCGGCTGCGCGGCCATCGCGTCGGAAGACCAAGATGAACCGGAGATGAACAGCCGCATCACGAAAGGTTCAACCAGCCGCGGATGAACCGTCTCTACAAATTCGGAAACCAAATCGCCATGTAGCCATTGTAATGATCAGGAGAACAAAGTCATGCTGATCTACACGCTCGCCGCCGCAATGACCATCGCCATGCTGATTGCCACAGCCTTCGGCCTTCACCAGGAAGCCGCACGCATCCGCCTCGAGGAGCGCAACGACCGCTCACGCGGCTTCGGTCCGCGCCAGCGTTAAGCCACCTCGGCTATAGGCCGCGGCAGTTCCGCCGCGACCGAAAGCGCCCTATTCTTCCGTCCCGCCGTCTCCGGCTTTCGAGACTTCGCCCGGCACGGCGGCCTCAGCGATAATCTCCTCCACCTCCTCGTCGCTCTGCGGCTCCGAGATGCGCTCGACCGAAACCACCTTTTCGCTGTCGGCCGTGTTGAAGATCGTGACGCCCTTGGTGGCGCGGCTGGCAATGCGGATGCCGTGCACCGGGACGCGGATCACCTGGCCGCCGTCCGAAACCAGCATGATCTGGTCGTCCTGCCCCACCGGGAAGGTCGCGACCAGCCGTCCGATCTCCGCCACCTTCGACACGTCGGTGGCGCGAATGCCCTTGCCGCCGCGGCCGGTGAGCCGGAAATCGTAGGACGAGGAGCGCTTGCCGTAGCCGTATTCGGTAACGGTCAGCACGAACTGCTCGTGCTGCTTCAGGAATTCATA
This sequence comes from Allomesorhizobium camelthorni, assembly GCF_011045125.1. Taxonomy (GTDB): domain Bacteria; phylum Pseudomonadota; class Alphaproteobacteria; order Rhizobiales; family Rhizobiaceae; genus Allomesorhizobium; species Allomesorhizobium camelthorni. The sequence goes on from NZ_JAAKZF010000017.1 coordinate 46,144, forward strand.
GCTCTCGTCGGAGAGGTCTGCCTCCTCGGCAACCTCCTCATTGGTCAGCGCGATCTCTTCCTCGCCCTCGCCTTCGGCCGAAGCAAGCCGGCGTTCTGCGACCGAACGCTTGAGATAGGCGGCGCGCGTAGCCGGCGACGCCTCGACATGCTCGATAATGGCCATCGAGATGACGCGGTCGCTCTCGCCCATCGAGATGCCGCGCACGCCGAGCGAGGCGCGGCTCTGAAACACACGTACGTCGCTGACCCGGAAGCGGATGCACTGGCCCGAGCTGGCGGTCAGAAGCACGTCGTCATTATCCGTGCAGGTTTCGACGCCGAGGATCTCGTCGCCTTCTTCCTCCAGCTTCATGGCGATCTTGCCATTGCGGTTGACCTGAACGAAGTCGGAAAGCTTGTTGCGTCGCACCGTGCCGCGCGTGGTGGCGAACATCACGTCGAGATCGCCCCAGCTGTCTTCGTCCTCCGGCAGCGGCAGGATCGCGGTAATGCGGTCGCCGGCCTCCAGCGGCAGCATGTTGCGCAGGAACTTTCCGCGCGACTGCGGCGTGCCGATCGGCAGCCGCCAGACCTTTTCCTTGTAGACAATGCCACGCGAGGAAAAGAACAGGATCGGCGTATGGGTGTTGGCCACGAACAGCCGCGTCACGAAATCCTCGTCCTTGGTCGACATGCCCGAGCGGCCCTTGCCGCCGCGCGCCTGCGCCCGGTAGATCGAGAGCGGCACGCGCTTGATGTAGCCTTCATGCGTGACGGTGACGACCATGTCCTCGCGCTGGATCAGGTCCTCGTCGTCCATATCCGCGCCGCCTTCGGCAAGCTCGGTGCGCCGCGGCGTGCCGAACTCGTCGCGCACGGCCGCAAGCTCGTCCTTGACGATCTGCTGGATGCGCACGCGCGACGACAAAATGTCGAGATAGTCGGCGATTTCCGCGCCGATCGTGTTCAACTCGTCGGCAATCTCGTCCCGGCCGAGAGCGGTCAGGCGCTGCAGGCGCAATTCGAGGATGGCGCGCGCCTGCTCCTCCGAGAGATTGTAGGTGCCGTCCTCATTAATGCGGTGGCGCGGATCGTCGATCAGAAGGATCAGCGATTCCACGTCCTGCGCCGGCCAGCGCCGCTCCATCAATTGCTCGCGCGCTGTCTGCGGGTCGGGCGCCTGGCGGATCAGCTTGATGACTTCGTCGATATTGGCGACCGCTATCGCCAAACCGACCAACACATGGGCGCGGTCGCGCACCTTGCGCAGCAGGAATTTTGTCCGGCGGCTGATGACCTCCTCGCGGAAGGCGACGAACGCCTTCAGGATGTCGATCAGGTTCATCAGTTCCGGCTTGCCGCCGTTGAGCGCGACCATATTGACGCCGAAAGACGTCTGCAGCGGCGTGAACCGGTAGAGCTGGTTTAGGATGACGTCGGCATTGGCGTCGCGCTTCAATTCGATGACGACGCGATAGCCCTGCCGGTCGCTCTCGTCGCGGATGTCGGAAATGCCCTCTATACGCTTTTCGCGCACCAGATCGGCCATTTTCTCGATCATCGTCGCCTTGTTCACCTGGTAGGGCACCTCAGTGATAATGATTGCCTCGCGGTCGTTGGCGCGTTCCTCTATGGCGACGCGGCCGCGCATGACGACCGAGCCGCGCCCGCTCGAATAGGCGTTGTAGATACCGGAACGGCCGAGAATAATGCCGCCGGTCGGGAAATCGGGACCGGGAATGATCTCCATCAGCGCCGGCAGCTCGATCGCCGGATTATCGATCAGCGCGATGGCGCCGTTGCACACTTCGCTCAGATTGTGCGGCGGGATGTTGGTCGCCATGCCGACCGCGATGCCGCCGGAACCGTTGACCAAAAGGTTGGGGAAACGCGCCGGCAGAACGCGCGGCTCCTGCCCCGACGCGTCATAAGTGTCCTGGAAATCGACGGTGTCCTTGTCGATGTCCTCCAGCAGCTCGTGCGCGACTTTGGTGAGGCGCGATTCCGTGTAGCGCATCGCCGCCGGCATATCGCCGTCGATCGAGCCGAAATTGCCCTGCCCGTCGATGAGCGGCACGCGCATCGACCAGTCCTGCGCCATGCGCACCAAGGCGTCGTAGATCGAGGCGTCGCCATGCGGATGGTATTTACCCATCACGTCGGCGACCGGCCGCGCCGACTTCACATATTTGCGGTTCCAGTGGTAGCCGCTCTCATGCGCCGCAAACAGAATGCGCCGATGCACCGGTTTCAGGCCGTCGCGCACGTCGGGCAGCGCACGGCTCACGATGACGCTCATGGCATAGTCGAGGAAGGAGCGCTCCATCTCCTCGATGATGGAAATCGGCTCGACGCCGGATGGGCCGTCGGGGCCGCGCGGAGTTTTGATGTCGGTCAAATCGGATCACGCAATATGGGGAATCACTTGCTCCTTATATAGGAAGTGATTGGCGACTCCAACTTTCGGATGCGAAATCCAGCCGATATCCAGAGTTGATTTTTCGATTTAAATCAACCGGATAGGGGCTGTTTTCAGAGGCTGCGACGAGATGTCTGCCAAGATAGCGGGCGGCTGGCGCGAACGTCTGCCGTTCCTGTCCTGGCTTAAAGGATTGAAGCGCCTGCGCCACCGCTGCGATGGGGCGCGCGGAATGCGCCGGGCGTCACGCCCATGATCCGCCTGAAACGCCGGTTGAAAGTGGAGAGGTCGTTGAAACCGGCATCGAAAGCGATGGCCGAAATCGGCTCGTCCGACAGCCGCAGCCGCACCGCCGCCCGGTGCAGGCGGGTTCTCAGCACATATTGGAGCGGCGTCATGCCCGTCATCTGGCGAAACGAACGCAGGAAGTGGAACGGGCTGGTCGCCGCCTCGCTGGCCAGATCGGCGAGCGCAAGCGGTTCGTGCGCGGCCAGTTCAATGCGGCGGACAGCCTCGCTGACGCGGCGCTGGTCGAAACGGTTCGGCCGCCGCGGCTGATCCGCGGCCGTGCCCGCAAGCGTCGAGGCGACGCCGCCGGCCAGCCGCAAGGCAGCCTCTTCGAGCGCGTTTCCGTCGCCGTCGTCTCGCGCGATCTCCGCCTCGGCCAGCAGGCGCGCGAAATCTCTCAACGGCGGCAGCCGCGGCGCGGCGAAGCCGATTTTCCTCGCCCCCGGCGTCTCGGCCGCGACTCCCTCCAGAAATTCCGGCGAATAGTGAAAAGACAGGCAGCGGTCACCCGCCGCATGTTCGTGCCCGCATTCGAAGCAGGAGCCGGCATTGCCGAGCAGCATCGAGCCGGGCGCGAGAACCGCAGTCCCTTGCGTGGCGCTGTAGCGAAAAGTCCCGTCGGTCACGGCCGCGATGCAATAGTCGCCGTGCTGCTCCTCGAAAGGCCGGTCGTGAACGCCGGCGCGGCAGATCACGTCTTGAACCCGCCAGCCCGGACCAGACGCAAGTAGATGGGCGGTCACTGTCATAGGCAAAAGATAGCAATTTTTCCCAAGCGGATGAAGCGGCCGACAGCCATCATGGCGGCATCTGCTGACAATCCGGGAGCCGTATCATGTCCCAAGCCAGTTCCTTTGCCGAAGCCCTGCATTCTGCCGGTCCGGCGCCCGACCACGCCGAAAAGCTGAATCTCTACGGCCGCTTCGTCGGCGCATGGTCGTTCGACGCCAAGCGCTTTCCGGAGGACGGCAAGCTGCTGACCGGCCGCGGCGAAATCCATTTCGGCTGGGTGCTCGAAGGCCGCGCGATCCAGGATGTCTGGATCCTGCCCGCCAGAGACGCCGGACCGACGCCATCGCTCGGGAACTGGACCTTCTACGGCACGACTTTGCGCATCTATGACCCCGGCCTGGGCGCCTGGCACATCATCTGGAGCGACCCGCGCACCCAGTATTACAGCCGGCAACTCGGCCGCGCGGAGGGCGACAATATCGTCCAGCAGGGCGCCGACGATACCGGCTCGACCGTCCGCTGGAGTTTTACCGACATCACCGACGACGCGTTCCGCTGGATCGGCGAACGCTCGCACGACAACGGCGCCAGCTGGCGGATGGAAGTGGAGTTCCTCGCCCGCCGGTCCGCTCAATGATAGCAATGGAGAAAAACATGCTCGACCACGTCTCGATCGGCGTTCGCGACATCGCCGCGACAAAACGCTTCTACGACGCCGCGCTCGCACCGCTCGGCTATTCCTGCCTCAGCGCTTCCGATGGCTCGCTCGGCTATGGCAAAGACGCCGTCGGTTTCTGGATCAGCCGCGTTGAAACTCCAGTCCCAGACGATGCCGGCTCCGGCCTGCATTTCTGCTTCGCCGCGCCATCCCGCCAAGGCGTCGACAGCTTCCATAGCGCCGCACTCGCCACCAGCGGCCGCGACAATGGCCGACCCGGCCTGCGGACCGACTATGGCGAAGGCTACTACGCGGCTTACGTCGCCGATCCCGACGGCTATCGGCTGGAGGCCTATTGTGACAAAACCGGGTAACCGGTCTGTCACCGATTGCTTCACTTGACGCTGATTGGCATCTATGACTGCGCGGGACGATCCGACAGATCGGGGGGCGCGCGGTGTTTCAATCGGTACTATTACGCTGGCATTGGCGGCCGGAAGCCTTCGCGGCCTACGTCGCGAGAGCGGGTGAAGGTCGCAACAGCGCACGGCGAATTGCCGTGGGTTTTATCCTGATTGTGCTGTTCCACATCGCATTTGCAGTGGCGGCGTTTGTCGTCGATCCCCTCATTCTGAAGGGTTATGATGCACTCCTCGGAATTGATCGCCCATTGACGCTCTATTTTGACACCGTGGATGAGTTTTTTGTCACACGGTTCGGCCTGGCGCTGCTTCTCGGTGCGATTGGTTGCATGTGGCTTGGCGCCTGGTTTGTGGTCCGTATTGTACACACAAAAGGAAATTATCCAGCGTCATGGGAGCGACAGCTCGGCTTTCATGGCGGGATTTCGCGGCTAGCTTCGCCGTGTGGTTCGTGGTCGGCGCAATTTCGTCGGCGGCCTTTTTCGCGATGGACGCGACTGCCGCACGAAGCGAAACGGCATTGCTGGATTGGGGCCTGGCGCTTCTGCCTCTCTCGCTGTTCATCCTGTTCCAGAGCTCAGCGGAGGAACTCGTATTTCGAGGCTATCTCCAGCAGTCTCTTGCGCACCGGTTTCCTCACTGGTGCGTCTGGGCGGCTTTGCCCGCCATCGTTTTCACATTGCTGCATTGGGATTCCGACGCCCTGCCTTGGATGAATGCCGCCTATCTGGCCAGTATCCTTGTTTTTTCCGTTGCCATGACGATCCTGGTCTACGCAACCGGTAGTCTTGCAGCCGCCTTCGGCGCGCATTTCGCAAACAACATAATTGCCTTGTTGTTGTTTGGCGCGGATAGCGATTGTCGGTCGGCAGCCCTTTTCGTCGGCATGCCGATGCAGGATCCGTCCTGGACGCTCATCGAAGCCGCCTTGCTGGTGATTTTGTCGATCGCCCTTACCGCGATCCCGCTGGCTTTTTCCCTTCATCCACGGTCTCCTTTCAAGCTAAGGGGTACGCAAGACCGCCTGCACTCCGACGCGCTTGTTCAATTAGGGTCACCGGCGGCGTGAAGTGATCTGTCACCCGATCGAGTGCCGAAGGGGGCCGCCTCATGCCGAGTTACGACAGCGTCTTCAACGCCTTCGTCACGCTTCTGGTGACCATCGATCCGCCGGGCCTGGCGCCGCTCTTCCTCGCCGTCACGCGCGGCATGAACCGCGACGAGCGCCGGCAGGTCTCGATCCGCGCCTCGATCATCGGTTTTTCGGTGATCGCGCTGTTTGCGCTGGCTGGCGCGCTGATCCTGTCGGTGCTCGGCATCACCCTGCCCGCCTTCCGGGTGGCGGGCGGCCTTCTCCTGTTCTTCATCGCCTTCGAGATGGTTTTCGAAAAGCGCCAGGACCGTAAGGAGAAGATCTCCGATATGGCTGTCACCAAGGACATGATCCACGACATCGCCGCCTTCCCGCTGGCGATACCGCTGATCGCCGGCCCCGGCGCGATTTCGGCAACGGTGCTGCTTTCGGGTTCGTTCCAGGGTTTTGCCGCCCAGGCGGCGCTGGTCGGCATCATCGCGGTATGCCTGCTTTTGACCTATCTGGTCTTCATTCTCGCCGAACGCATCGACCGGCTCCTCGGCCAGATCGGCCGCTCGATCCTGACCCGACTGCTCGGCGTGATCCTCGCGGCGCTTGCCGTCCAGTTCGTCGCCGATGGCATCAGGGAACTGATGGCGGTCTGACGAGAAGGCGCTCTTCCGCCCTTGCCTGCCGTGCTCTATTATCAATCGATCCTGCCCTGAGGGGACCTTCATGGAGCGGAAGCTCGCGGCGATTCTCGCTGCCGACGTTGTCGGCTACTCGGCTCTTATGGAGCGCGACGAGGCGGGAACGTTCGACCGACTGAAAGCCGGCCGCAAGGAGCTGTTCGAACCCGAAATCGAAAAGCGCCACGGCCGCATCTTCAAGCTCATGGGCGACGGATTGCTCGCCGAATTCGGCAGCGTCGTGAATGCGGTGGAATGCGCCGTGTCGCTGCAGCGCGGTCTGGCGGAACGCAACGCCAGTGTTGCGGAAGACAAGCGCATTGAGGTTCGGATAGGCGTCAATCTCGGCGAGGTCATTATCGAGGGCGAGGACTGCTACGGCGAAGGCGTCAACGTCGCCGCGCGGCTCGAGCAACTCGCCGAACCCGGCGGCATATGCGTCTCCGGCAAGGTGGCGCGGGAAGTCGAGAAAAAGCTCGCCTTCGGATTCGAATCCATGGGCGAGCAGCAGGTCAAGAATATAGCCGAGCCGGTGCCCGCCTATCGCGTCGTCATCGGCGGTGCAGCCCCGCCGATGCTGGCCAAACCGCTTGCGCTGCCCACCAAACCGTCGGTCGCGGTGCTGCCTTTCACCAATATGAGCGGCGACCCGGAGCAGGAGTATTTCGCCGACGGACTGGTCGAAGACCTGATCACCAGCCTGTCCAAGATGCCCGGCATTTTCGTGATCGCCCGCAATTCCACCTTCGCCTACAAGGGAAAAGTGGCGGACATCCGTCAGGTCGCGAAGGAACTGGGGGTACGCTACGTCCTGGAAGGGAGCGTCCGCAAGGCCGCGAACCGTCTGCGCATCACCGGCCAGCTCGTCGAGGGAACGGACGCAACCCATGTCTGGGCCGACAAGTTCGAGGGCGCAATCGAAGACATCTTCGATCTGCAGGATCGGCTGACGGAGAGCATCGTCGGTGCGATCGAACCATCGATCCGGCGCGCCGAGATAGAGCGCGCGCGCCGCAAGCGCCCCGACAGCCTGGACGCCTACGATCTCTATCTACGAGCTATGCCGTATGCTCATGCAAACACGCCGGCCAACACGAACGAAGCGCTACGCCTGCTCAACGAAGCTTTGCTGCTCGACCCGAACTACGCGGTCGCGCACGGATACTTGGCGTGGAGTTACGAGCAGCGCTTCCTCCGCGGCGGTTTCCATCCGGACGACAGGGCGGCCGCGCTGCGACATGCCAACATCGCGCTGAGCATCGGCACTGATGATCCGCAGGCGCTGTGCATCGGAGCGTTCGTCTACGCAAATATCAGTCACGACTACGAAAACGCCATCGGCGCGCTCGACCGGGGGCTGAAAATGAACCCCAATTCGGCACTGGGTTTCGGCTTCAGCGCGCTGGTGCACATGTTTTGCGGACGCTACGAGCGGTCGACCGATGACGCTCAGAAGGCGTTGCGGCTCAGCCCGTTCGATCCGTTGAATTATCACCCTTATCTGGCGCTGGCCTGGGTCTCTCTGTTCACCCGCCGCTTCGAGGAAGCCGCTGGCTATGCCACGCTGGCAATCCAGTCCAATCCCGGCTTCAGCATACTCCACGCGACCTTGGTGGCCAGCCACGCGAGTCTCGACCGTCTCGATGCGGCGCGCGTCGCAGCCGCGCGCCTTCTGGAAATCGCCCCCGGATGGACGATCAGCGGTTTCGTGAAGATGGATCTCGTGCGCCCGCATTTGATGGATGAGTTCGCCGACGCGTTGCGGAAGGCAGGATTACCCGACTGAATTTTCCAGGAGTGTTCCGCCCATAGCTCGACGAAGAACATATTTGCCGCGCTCCGCCTGGTTGTCCGCGTCGGGCGAAAATGAAAGCCGGCAATTGCCGTCAGGGCGCTTGCCTTGACATCCCGCGCTGGGTCGCGGACAATCCCATTCATGTTCCGTGCCGCCAAAATCGCGAGCGATTTTCCCTTCCGGGTTTGTCCCATCGCGGGTTCTTAACCCCCGGCTCGGCCTTTTGCGCCCCCGAGCCGCGGGGGAAGGCACACCACCGGACCCATGACGTTTAGGCCCTGACCGGGTCCGTCGGGCTGTGGCGCATTTCACACCCAATTGCCCAGAGAACAAGGGCTGGACGATCCCAAGGATCGCCGAAAGAACGACAGGTATTGAAATGCCGAGAACTGCCAAAGCCGGCCGCAAGCCGGTCATCACCGTGGCAAGGTCGGAACACGACCGGCTCCTGGTCTTCGCCAACACCATCGCCGCACAAAATCCGGATTCGTCGGAGGAGCTGCTGGCGGAACTGGAGCGCGCCCGCGTGGTGAATGACGACCGGGTGCCGGACGACGTGGTACGCATGGGTTCAAGTGTGAAATTTGAACCCGACACCGGTGAAACGCGCACCGTCACGCTGGTCTATCCCGGCGAGGCCGACATTTCGGTCGGCAAGGTTTCGGTGCTGACGCCGATCGGCACGGCGCTGCTCGGCCTTGCGCCGGGCCAATCGATCGGCTGGACCGCACGCGACGGGCGCCGGCATGAACTTCACATTCTCAGCGTCGATGCCCCGCCGGCCGAAAGTCAGCAACAAGGCTCCGGCGAGGCGGCATGACCAGCATGCACCGTCCTCCCGGCCGGCAAGGCCTTCCCGATCAGAGGCCCAGAATCCTGACAGGCGCTTGACCCCTGCGCCGCGGCCGCCGCAATGGCAGGCCGGCGGGTCAGGGGTGCGTTTCTCGATCAGGCTTTCAGCCAATCGATACCGAGGGTTGCTGCGACTCCAGCGGGAGACCTGCCATGCCACACATCCCATGCCTGCCAGCCGGCCACGTCGAAAGCGTAGCCGGCCGATTCAAATCCTCAGAATGGAATCTCGTCGTCGAGATCGCGAGACGATCCGCCGCCGCCGCCCCGGCTGCCGCCGCCGCGCGAAACGTCGGTCGGGCCGGACTGACCGAAATCGGAACCGCCGCCGCGTCCCTGGCCGACCTGACCGCCCTCGCCGCCTCCGCGTGCGTCGAGCATCTGGAGCTCGCCGCGGAATTTCTGCAGCACGATTTCCGTCGTGTAGCGGTCCTGGCCGCTCTGGTCCTGCCATTTGCGGGTCTGCAGCTGACCCTCGACGTAGACCTTCATGCCCTTCTTCAGATATTGCTCGGCGACCTTGGCGAGATTGTCATTGAAGATCACGACATTATGCCACTCGGTCTTTTCCTTGCGCTCGCCGGAATTCTTGTCGCGCCAGCTTTCCGAGGTCGCGACACGGATGTTGACGACCGGGTCGCCCGAGTTCAGCCGCCGGATTTCCGGGTCTGCGCCAAGATTACCAACCAGAATGACTTTATTGACGCTACCCGCCATGACACCGCTCCGCGCTCATCCGAAACCAAAACAGGCCGCACTCTAGCCGATCGACGCCCGCACATGCGCCGCCCGCACCCCAAAAAGGCCTGCTGTCCACAAATAGTTTTGTTCGCTCTTTGTTCCTAGCATGCCGTCATGTGCCGCGCAAGTGCAAAGCCGGCTCGAAGAACGTTCGTCATTCCACGCCGCCTTTCCGGAAATCTGTTCATCGCCATAGCGCATTTGGCGTTTGTCGGCCGCACCACTATGATACCGGAATGAGCCATCGGAATCCGCAACGAAGCAGTTACGCCTTGGCGATCGCGACCGTCTTGCTTTCGGCCGCCATCCCCGCGCTCCAGGCGGAGGAAGGCCCCGGCCTCCCTGGCGTCGACCGCAAGGTCGCGGACCAGGCCCGCATCAGGCCCCTCGGCGAGCCTGTTGCCGACACGCCGCAAGCCGACGCCAACGGCTTTGTCCGCATCGGCGACTGGGACGTGAAAATATCCGGCAGCGTCACCATCGATATCGGGACATTTGCGCCGCGCACGGGCCGATAGTTTCCTCGAACCCACAACGCTCCGGCAGCCAACAAAAATTCGGCCCTGCCGCTTCGTCGGAAGCTCGCAGGGCCATTTTTGGGTCTTAGCCCAATTCTACTGGTCGTCCTGACCAGTTTTGATTTCGGATGCAACGCGGCGATCAGCCGACGATCCGACTGGTAGTCTCTGATTGTGAAGGGATCAGCGGGTCAAAGTCTGCCGAGCGAACTCAGGCACTTTTGCCTGCTGCGGCTCCACACCTTAGTGGAGCCTTTCGGAATTGTCCGGTGGAGTCATGCCTCACTCCTATATCCGTTTATCCTGTGCCTGCCGGCGCGCCTATCCGCTTGTCTGCGGCGTCTCGCAGACGGGCCGACTGCCAGCGAAGAGCATCTCGAAGACGCTCGGCTCCGACTGACGGATTGCATCGTGCACCGCTCATTCCGCTGCGTCAACCCGCGCAATAGCCGGTTACAAAAAATGTGATCGCCGGTTTCGCCGTGCGCCGCTGCGGGAACTTTGTCAGGAGCCTGTTTCCCGTTTGTTCTTTTCGCTTGCCCCACCCCGGCAAAGGCGGCTAAACCTCCTGACACGAGGGAACTGGCTGCCCTCGAATGAGCGGCAGGAATACCTACATGACGGGATGGCCGGACAACCAGCCACTCCGAAACATTTTTGATTGAGGCGGCGGACCGGCATGGCCGATCACAAATATCTTTCCGTTCGCGGCGCGCGCGAACACAATCTGAAGAATATCGATCTCGACCTGCCGCGCGACTCGCTGATCGTGATGACCGGCCTGTCGGGCTCGGGCAAGTCCTCGCTCGCCTTCGACACGATCTATGCCGAGGGCCAGCGCCGCTATGTCGAGAGCCTCTCGGCCTATGCGCGCCAGTTCCTGGAGATGATGCAGAAGCCCGATGTCGACCAGATCGACGGCCTGTCACCCGCGATCTCGATCGAGCAGAAGACCACGTCGCGCAATCCGCGTTCGACCGTCGGCACGGTCACCGAAATATACGACTACATGCGCCTGCTCTTCGCGCGCGTCGGCATTCCCTATTCGCCGGCCACCGGCCTGCCGATCGAGAGCCAGACGGTCAGCCAGATGGTGGATCGGGTGCTGGCGCTGGAGGAAGGCACGCGGCTCTATATCATGGCGCCGATCGTGCGCGGCCGCAAAGGCGAGTACCGCAAGGAATTCGCCGAACTGCAGAAGAAGGGCTTTCAGCGCGTCAAGATCGACGGCCAGTTCTACGAGATTGCCGACGCGCCGGCGCTCGACAAGAAGTACAAGCACGACATCGATGTGGTGGTCGACCGCATCGTGGTGCGCGGCGACCTCGCCACGCGGCTTGCGGATTCCATCGAGACCGCGTTGAAGCTGGCCGAAGGGCTTTGCGTGGCCGAATTCGCCGACCGGCCGCTGCCGGCGTCGGAAACGGCGGAGGATTCCGCCAACAAGTCGAAGAACGACACGCATGAGCGTCTCCTGTTCTCCGAAAAATTCGCCTGCCCGGTTTCCGGCTTCACCATTCCCGAGATCGAGCCGCGGCTGTTTTCGTTCAACAATCCGTTCGGCGCCTGCCCGGCCTGCGACGGGCTCGGCAGCCAGCGCGCCATCGACGCGAGCCTCGTCGTTCCCGACGAGAACGTCACGCTGCGCGACGGCGCGGTCAGCCCGTGGGCGAAGTCTACCTCGCCCTATTATTCGCAGACGCTGGACGCGCTGGGCAAGGTCTACGGCTTCAAGCTCGGCGACAAGTTCAAGGATCTGACCGACGAGGCGAAGGACGCGGTGCTGAACGGCACCGGCGAGCGCCAGATCACCTTCAACTATGATGACGGCCTGCGCTCCTACAAGACGACGAAGACCTTCGAGGGCGTCATCCCCAATCTCGAGCGCCGTTGGAAGGAAACCGAATCCGCCTGGATGCGTGAGGAGATCGAGCGCTTCATGTCGGCCAGCCCCTGCCCGGCTTGCAACGGCTACCGCCTGAAGCCCGAGACGCTGGCGGTGAAGATCGCCGGCCTGCACATCGGCCAAGTCTCGGAAATGTCGATCCGCAAGGCCAATCAATGGTTCGCGGAACTGCCCGCGGCGCTCAACGCTAAGCAGAACGAGATCGCCGTGCGCGTGCTCAAGGAGATCCGCGAGCGCCTGCGCTTCCTCAACGATGTCGGCCTCGACTATCTCACAATGTCGCGCAATTCCGGCTCGCTGTCGGGCGGCGAGAGCCAGCGTATTCGCCTGGCATCGCAGATCGGTTCGGGCCTGACCGGCGTGCTCTACGTGCTCGACGAACCGTCGATCGGTCTGCACCAGCGCGACAACCAGCGCCTGCTCGATACGCTGAAGCATCTGCGCGACCTCGGCAACACCGTCATCGTGGTAGAGCACGACGAGGACGCGATCCTGACCGCCGACTACGTCGTCGATATAGGCCCGGCCGCCGGCATCCATGGCGGCGAGATCATTGCCCAGGGCACCCCGGCCGAGGTGATGTCCAACCCGAACTCGATCACCGGCAGATATCTGACCGGCGAGCTGGAGATACCGACGCCGCCCACACGGCGCGAGCTGAAGAAGAACCGGCGCATAAAAATCGTCGGCGCGCGCGGCAACAATCTGAAGAACGTCACGGCCGAGATCCCGCTTGGCACCTTTACGGCCGTCACCGGCGTTTCGGGCGGCGGCAAGTCGACCTTTTTGATCGAGACGCTGTTCAAGGCGGCGTCGCGCCGCATCATGGGTTCGCGCGAGCACCCGGCCGACCACGACCGCATCGAGGGCCTCGAATTCCTCGACAAGGTCATCGACATCGACCAGTCGCCGATCGGGCGCACCCCTCGCTCAAACCCGGCGACCTACACCGGCGCCTTCACGCCGATACGGGACTGGTTCGCGGGCCTGCCGGAAGCCAAGGCGCGCGGCTACCAGCCCGGCCGCTTCTCCTTCAACGTCAAGGGCGGGCGCTGCGAGGCCTGCCAGGGCGACGGCCTGATCAAGATCGAGATGCACTTCCTGCCTGACGTCTTCGTCACCTGCGACGTCTGCCACGGCAAGCGCTACAACCGCGAGACGCTCGACGTCACCTTCAAGGGCAAGTCGATCGCCGACGTTCTGGAAATGACGGTCGAGGAAGGCGTCGAGTTCTTCGCCGCAGTGCCCGGCGTGCGCGACAAGCTGGAGACGCTGGCCAAGGTCGGCCTCGGCTACATCCATGTCGGCCAGCAGGCCAACACGCTGTCGGGCGGCGAGGCGCAGCGCATAAAGCTCGCCAAGGAATTGTCGCGAAAGGCGACCGGCAAGACGCTCTACATCCTCGACGAGCCGACGACAGGCTTGCATTTCCACGACGTGGCGAAACTTCTTGAAGTGCTGCACGAGCTTGTCGACCAGGGGAACACGGTGGTCGTCATCGAGCACAATCTGGAGGTGATCAAGACCTCCGACTGGGTGCTCGACCTCGGCCCCGAGGGCGGCGACGGCGGCGGCGAGCTGGTGGCGGCCGGCCGGCCGGAGGACATTGCCGAAGAGCCGCGTTCCTATACCGGCCATTTCCTTAAGGAGTTGTTGGCGCGCCGGCCGAAGTCGCGGGCGGCGGAGGCGGCGGAATAAGGCGGCCGGCGCGGGCGCGCCACCTGCGTCATCCAAATTGCGCGTTTTAATTGTGCATTTTCGCCTGCATACTCGCCGGTATCGCAGGCCGGAGGGATCGAATGAACAATATCGCAGCGTCGCCGCCGCCCCAGCCCACCGGCAATATGCTGGTGATGTTTCAGCCGAACCGGAAGCCGAAGGAAATCGAGAGGCTGATCTCCAACGCGATCGGCGCCAAGGTGGTGCATTCCCGCGATTTCCGCGCCGCCGGGCCTGATGTGGCGGAAGCTTTCGCCGAGGCCGGCGCGCTCAGCCTCGATCGGCTCGGCATCGCCGTGATCAAGGCTCCCGAGGGCGACGGCATATCGGTCGCCGCAACCATGCTTCGCGCCCGCAAGGAGGTCGTCGAGGTGCGTCCGGAATTCTGGATGCATGTGCTGGCCGGATGGGACGAGCGCTACGCCGCCTGGGTGCGCGACGGCCTCTCGCTGCTGGCAGACCCTGCCCTGCGCGCGCTCCTGCCGCCGGGCGGCATCGCCGCGCCGTCGTTCATCCCGGTCGCCGAGCAGATTTCGGCCACCTGGGGCCTCACCGCCACGGGCGTCGACCGCTCGACCTTTTCCGGTGCGGGCATCAAACTCGCGGTGCTGGATACCGGCCTCGACCTCGTCCATCCGGATTTCGCCGGGCGCAGCATCGTTTCCGCAAGCTTCGTGCCGGGCGAGGACGTGCAGGATGTCCAGGGCCATGGCACCCACGTCATCGGCACCGCCTGCGGGCCGCTGGCGCCGGCCGAGCAGGTCCGCTACGGCGTAGCCTACGAAGCGGAGATTCATGCCGGCAAGGTCCTGAACAATGCCGGCTCCGGCACTGAACGCTCGGTTCTCGCCGGCATCGAATGGGCGGTCGAAAGCAAATGCGAGATCATATCGATGTCGCTCGGCCGTGCCGTGCAGCCGGGCGAGCCACCGGACCCGTTCTACGAGCGCGCCGGCGAATACGCGCTCGAGAACGGATCACTGATCATCGCGGCGGCTGGCAATGAAAGCTGGCGGCAGTACAACTCCATCAGGCCAGTCACGTCGCCGGCCAACGCCGCCTCGATCATGGCGGTCGCGGCGATCGACGCGAAGATGAAGGTGGCGAATTTCTCCTGTGGCGGCATCAACCCGGCCGGCGGCGAGGTTAATATCGCCGGACCTGGCGTCGACATTCTTTCCACCGTACCGATGCCGCGCAAATACGACCGGTTCTCCGGCACGTCGATGGCGACGCCGCATGTCGCCGGCATCGCCGCCCTTTTGGCGCAGTCGGACAACACGCTTCGCGGCAAGGCGCTGTGGACGGCGCTTGAGCGCGGCGCGCGCAATATCGGTCACCCGGCGCGCGATGTCGGCTCGGGGCTCGTGATCGCGCCGTGAAGCAGTGCGATGGACTTGCGGGCAGCCCAACCTATATGATGTGGCATGCGGCGACCGTGAAAGGACGCGAAGATGGCCAAGAACGTGATGGTGCTTGTCGACGAACAGCACGGCCTCGATTCCGTGACCGCCGCCGTTGAAGCCTGCGGTGTCCGCGTCGAGCGCGTCATGCGCGGTATGAGAACCATTGTCGGCGCCGCCTCCGACGATGCGGCGATCCAGCGGGTGCAGCAAATGGACGGCGTCGCGTCGGTCCGCGAGGAAAAGAGCTTTGCGGTGCCGCCGCTGCACCGCGACATCCCGCAATAAAATCGTGCGATCCAGTCAGAACGACCGTCACTGGACCTCGACCGCAGAGAAAACGCTAGCAAGCGCGTCGCGCATTGGCCGCGAAGACTATGGGTTCCTACGCGCAAATTTTCGCGCAGCAGCAAGGCCTGGAAGCTCATTATTGCTGCGATCGAATTCTTCTGCAGTCAGCGGCTTCATTCTTGCAATCGGCTTCTTACCGCGCATGATGATGACCTCTTCGCCGGCAAGCGCACGGTCGATCAGTTCATTCATTCGCTTTCGAGTTTCCGTGATGTTCACGCTCACCATGCCAGCCTCCGATAGATGCAACTGAGAGTTTAGCACATGACCGATTCTGGAAAAATCCGCGCCGGCATGGGCGGCTGGACCTTCGAGCCCTGGGACACCTCTTTCTATCCCGAAAAATTGTCGAAGGCGAAGCAACTCCAGTTCGCCAGCCGCCAGGTTCCGTCCATCGAGGTCAACGGCACCTATTATTCGACGTTCAAGCCCGCCACTTTCGCCAAATGGGCGAGCGAGGCGCCGGAAGGTTTTGTCTTTTCACTGAAAGCCATACGCTTCGCGACCAACCGCAGGGTGTTGGCGGAAGCCGGCGAGTCGGTCGAGCGGTTTCTCGGTTCGGGGGTCTCCGAACTCGGCGACAAGCTCGGCCCGATCCTCTGGCAGTTCGCGCCGACCAAAAAATTCGACCCAGCCGATTTCGGCGCCTTCCTGAAGCTTTTGCCCGAAAAACAGGATGGCGTGCCGCTGCGCCACGCGGTGGAGGTCCGCAACCCGTCCTTCGTCGTGCCGGAATTCGTGGCCCTGCTGCGCGAGCACAACGCCACGGTGGTCTATGCCGACCACGAAAAATATCCTGCTATTGCCGACGTCACCGGCGATTTCGTCTACGCCCGGCTGCAGACCGGCGAGGACGAAGTCGAGACCTGCTACAAGCCGAGCGCGCTCGACGCATGGGCTGCACGCGCGAAAATATGGGCCGAGGGCGGAACGCCTGGCGATCTGCCGCGCGCCGACCCCTCAAGCGAGGCTCCGGTCAAGCCGCGCGACGTGTTCATCTATTTCATCACATCCGGCAAGGTGCACGCACCGCACGGGGCGATTGCGCTGATGCAGCGGGTGAGCGACTGACGCTGGAGAAGCTGGCTTGGCCATGCACGCCTTCGCAGGGTGTGTTGGGATTCAGGTCAGGCCGCGCCGAAAATGGTGGGTTTCGAGAACCGGAACGGAGCGAACATTCGAGTACGCGAGTACCGGAAGCGCAGAAAGCCGCCATTTGCAGGCCGGCATCACCTGAATATCACACACCCGTCGTCAGCGCGTCCCAGGCGGCCATAGCGCCGTCGGCCGCCGCAAGCAGCCTGGCGTGCGAAGCGCCGTCGCGCGCCTGGATCGACATGCCCTGCTGGACCGTCACGTAGAACACCGCGATCGCTTCGCAATCTATACCCGCAGGCAACTCCCCTTCCCGCACCGCGGCTTCAAGCCGCGTCTTGAGTTCGGCGACATTCGCCTCCCGCCTTTGGCGCAGATCCTCGCAGATGGCGGCGTTGTTGCCGTTGGCGTTGAGCGCGCCGAGCACGATCAGGCAGCCCGGCGGATCGCCGGCGCGTGAAAAGGCGGCCGCCGATTCGCGCAAAAAGCCCTCCACCGCCTGCTTTGCCGTTGCCGACTGGTGCAGGCTGCGCCAGATGTCGACGCCTTCGGTCTCGCTGTAGAGATCGGTCGCCTCGCGAAACAGCGCTTCCTTGCTGCCGAAGGCGGCGTAGAGGCTGGGGGGATTTATACCCATCGCCGCCGTCAGGTCCGCCAGCGAGGCGCCGTCGTAACCCTTCGCCCAGAACAGCCGCATCGCCTGCCGCAGCGCCTCAGCGCGATCGAAGCCGCGCGGCCGGCCTTTTGAGCTCGCCGAGATGTTTTCTGTCATGACCGTTACATAAATCGCTTGACGACGCACCGCAAGCCTGCCACCAATATATGTATCGACTGTTACATAAATGGTGAAAGCAATGCACGACAGCAATTCAAGCAACCATGCCGGCGAGCTCCAGGGCAAGGCGGCGCTGGTGACCGGCGGCAGCCGCGGCATTGGCGCGGCGATTGCCCTCAAGCTGGCGCGCGCCGGAGCGGATGTCGCGCTGACCTATGCGCGCTCGGCGGGCAAGGCCGGCGCCGTTGTGAAAGAGATCGAAGCTCTGGGCCGGCGCGGCTTCGCGATCAGAGCCGACAATCTCGACGCCGGCGCGGTCGAAGCGGCGGTCGCGGCGGCCGTCCGCGAATTCGGACGTCTCGACATCCTGGTCAACAGCGCCGGCATCTATCAGGCAGGTTCGATCGAAACGATGACGATCGAGGCCCTGGATGAAACCATGGCTATCAATTTCCGCGCGCCTTTCGTCGCTTCCAAGGCAGCGGCGGCCGTGATGAGCGAAGGCGGCCGGATCATCTCGATCGGCAGCAATCTCGCCGAACGCGTTCCGGCCCCCGGCACCAGCCTCTATTCCGCCAGCAAGGCGGCTTTGGTCGGGCTGACCAAGGGGCTGGCGCGCGATCTCGGTCCGCGCGGCATCACCGTCAATGTCGTGCATCCCGGCTCCACCGACACCGACATGAACCCGGCAGACGGCGAATATGCCGATGCACAGCGCAGCCTGATGGCGATCCCGCAATTCGGCGCGCCGGAAGACGTTGCCGGACTTGTCGCCTGGCTGGCCGGGCCGCAGGGCCGGTTCGTGACGGGCTCGGCCCTGACCATCGACGGCGGCGCAAACGCTTGATGTGATCGCGAAGAGCGGTGGAGGGGCATACCGCGATCCGGCCTCAGCCCAAAAGTTCGCGAAGCACCGGACAAAGCGCAAGCGGCAGGTCTTCGGCAATCAGCCCCGGCCCGAAGCGCCGCGCCGCCTCGGCGTGCATCCAGACGGCCGCACAGGCAGCTTCGAAGGCCGGCATCCCCTGTGCGAGCAGTGCCGCAACGATGCCCGACAGCACGTCGCCGGAGCCGGCGGTGGCCAGCAGGGGCGTGCCGTTGGCGTTGATCGCCGCCCGCCCGTCAGGCGATGCGATCACCGTATCCGGGCCTTTGTAGATGACCACCCCATGCGAGCGGGCCGCCGCTTTCCGAGCTTTTTCAAGCTTGGAGAGCGCGGCATCCCTGGCGATATCCGGAAAAAGGCGGCCGAACTCGCCCTCGTGCGGCGTGAGCACCAGTCCCGCCGCGCCCTTGGCTCCTGCCGCGATGAAGAGCGAGGCAGGCGCGTCGTGGAATGAGGTGATGCCGTCGGCATCGAGCACAAGCGAGACCTCCGCGCCGGCCGTTTCGAGGACAACCAAAGCGAGTTCCCGCAGCGGCTCGCCGACGCCGAAGCCCGGCCCCAGCACGAGCGCGGACGGCTTGCGATCGGAGATGAAGGCGCGCGCGGCGTCTATGTCGTCGACCCGCCTCAGCATGATCGACGTCAGATGAGCAGCGTTGGTCGCCAGCGTGTTGCCGGGCGACAGGACGGTTACGGCCCCCACCCCTGCCCGCGCCGCGGCAAATGCTGCGAGCCGCGCAGCGCCTGTAGAGGAAGGACCGCCCGAAAACACGCCGACATGACCGCGTCGGTATTTATGCGTATCGGCCGCCGGCATCGGATACCGGGATTGCCACAGAACCGGGCCGTTCTCGAAACACTTCGGGCCGACCGCCGCGATTATCTCCGCGCCGATCCCGATATCCGCGACTAGGATTTCCCCGCAGGCCTCGCGCCCGGGCAAAAGCAGATGGCCGGGCTTCTTGCGCACGAAGGTGACGGTGAGAGCGGCCCGGAACGCCTCGTCACCGACCGGGTGACCGGTTTCGCCGGAAATGCCCGACGGAAGATCGACGGCAACGACCGGGATTTTTGCCTTGCGGCATTTCACGATCGCCGCGACCGCACTTGGCGAAAGCGGCTTCGAAAGACCTGCGCCATAGAGCGCATCGACGACGATGTCGCCGCCTTCCGGGTGGAAGCCGGAAATCGGCTGCGCCTCGATTGGGCATTCGGCGGCCGCCTGCGCCGCGTCGCTTCCGGCTTTTGGCCGACCCTCGGCCCAGACCGTAACGCGAACTCCTACGTCGGCGAGAAGTCTGGCCACGACATAGCCGTCGCCGCCATTGTTGCCCGGCCCGCACAGCACATGAGCACGAATTGCCGCCGGCCAGCGCCGCAGCACCTCCGCCGCAACCGCCGCACCAGCATTGCACATGAGTTGGATACCGCTGAACGGGCCGGCGGCTATTGCCAGCCGGTCCGCCTCGGCCATTTCATGCGGCGTCAGGATTTCGTTCGACATTGCCGACAGGCGCTCCACCTGCGGCAACGGGTAGCACATGACGGGCGGCGCCTGAATAGGCGCGCCACCGTGCGTTGCGTCCGGCGATCACGATGCCTGTTTTTTAGGCTTTCTGCCCAATTTTTGGCCTGCCGAAAAATTCATCACTAGCATTGCCCGCCTTCAACTTGCACGGAACCGGGGCAATAGCGTCCCACAAGCAGATTTTCGCGCGTGGTTTCCGTTCCATGCTCATTCGTTGCAGCAGGGCAAGATTGGCACGGATCGTGCTTTTAGAGGCGCAAGCGGGGCGACAGCCCGTATTTGCCCTAGCGGAGGCCTACACAATCCATGAAAAAGATCGAAGCGATCATCAAACCGTTCAAACTCGACGAAGTGAAGGAGGCTTTGCAGGAGGCGGGGCTGCAAGGCATCACCGTCACCGAGGCGAAAGGCTTCGGCCGCCAGAAGGGCCACACTGAGCTTTACCGCGGCGCTGAATATGTCGTCGATTTCCTCCCCAAGGTGAAGATCGAAGTGGTGCTGGGCGACGAATCCGTCGAAGGCGCCATCGAGGCGATCCGCAAGGCCGCGCAGACCGGCCGCATCGGCGACGGCAAGATTTTTGTCTCCAATATCGAGGAAGTCGTGCGCATCCGCACCGGCGAGACCGGCATCGACGCTATCTGATCGCACCGCCTCTTCCATTTCGATTCAACGTCATTACACAGGAAACCATAACATGACGGCAGCCTCAGATATTTTGAAGCAGATCAAGGACAATGATGTAAAATTCGTCGATCTGCGCTTTACCGATCCGAAGGGCAAGCTGCAGCACGTGACCATGGATGTCGTCGAGGTCGAAGAAGACATGTTCGCCGACGGCGTCATGTTCGACGGCTCGTCGATCGCCGGCTGGAAGGCCATCAACGAATCCGACATGGTTCTGATGCCCGACGCCGAAACGGCCCATATGGATCCGTTCTTCGCGCAGTCGACCATGGTCATCCTGTGCGACATTCTCGATCCGGTTTCGGGCGAAGCCTACAATCGCGACCCGCGCGGCACCGCCAAGAAGGCCGAAGCCTACATGAAGGCCGAAGGCATCGGCGACACCATCTATGTCGGCCCGGAAGCCGAGTTCTTCGTGTTCGATGACGTAAAATACAAGACCGATCCCTACAACACCGGCTTCAAGCTCGATTCGACCGAACTGCCGTCCAATGACGACACCGACTACGAAACCGGCAATCTCGGCCACCGCCCGCGTATCAAAGGTGGCTACTTCCCGGTTCCGCCGGTCGATTCGGCCCAGGACATGCGCTCGGAAATGCTGACCGTGCTGACCGAGATGGGCGTGCGCGTCGAGAAGCATCACCACGAAGTGGCGGCCGCCCAGCACGAGCTCGGCATCAAGTTCGATACGCTAGTCCGCAACGCCGACAAGATGCTGATCTACAAGTATGTCGTGCACCAGGTCGCCAACGCCTACGGCAAGACGGCGACCTTCATGCCGAAGCCGGTCTTCGGCGACAACGGCTCGGGCATGCACGTCCACCAGTCGATCTGGAAGGAAGGCAAGCCGACCTTCGCCGGCAATGAGTATGCCGGGCTGTCGGAGACCTGCCTCTACTACATCGGCGGCATCATCAAGCACGCCAAGGCAATCAACGCCTTCACCAACCCGCTGACCAACTCCTACAAGCGCCTGGTGCCGGGCTATGAAGCCCCTGTGCTGCTCGCCTATTCGGCGCGCAACCGCTCGGCTTCCTGCCGCATTCCTTTCGGCTCCTCGCCGAAGTCGAAGCGCGTCGAGGTCCGCTTCCCCGATCCGGGCGCGAACCCCTATCTCGCCTTCGCCGCCATGCTGATGGCCGGCCTCGACGGCATCAAGAACAAGATCCACCCCGGCCAGCCGATGGACAAGGATCTCTACGACCTGCCGCCGAAGGAACTGAAGAAGATCCCGACCGTCTGCGGTTCGTTGCGCGAAGCGCTGCAGAGCCTCGACAAGGACCGCGGCTTCCTCAAGGCCGGCGGCGTCTTCGACGACGACCAGATCGACAGCTACATCGAGCTGAAGATGGCCGAGGTCATGCGCTTCGAAATGACCCCGCATCCGGTCGAATACGACATGTACTATTCGGTCTGACGGGAAGCTTCAGGCACGACGAAAAAACCCGGCGGAAACGCCGGGTTTTTTGTTGAGCGGCGGTCAATCGCCATCGGATGGCGCGGGCATACACAGCCAAAACGAAGCGGGCGGCGTCATCACTGACACCGCCCGCCGGAAGAATGCGATCCGGCGCGTTGGCGCCGTTTCACGACAGGCGCTTACGCCGCAGCCTTCTCCGCCGCGCCCGCTTCCACGCTCGCAATCGTCTTCAGTATCTGGGAGGCGATCTGGTAGGGATCGCCCTGCGAATTCGGGCGGCGGTCCTCGAGATAGCCCCTGTAGCCGTTGCGCACGAAGGAGTGCGGCACGCGGATCGATGCGCCACGATCAGCGACGCCGTAGCTGAATTTATTCCACGGGGCAGTCTCGTGCTTGCCGGTCAGGCGCATGTGGTTGTCCGGACCGTACACGGCGATGTGGTCGTGCAGGTTCTTCTCGAAGGCCGCCATCAGCGCTTCGAAATACTCCTTGCCGCCGACTTCGCGCATATAGGCGGTCGAGAAGTTGGCGTGCATGCCCGAGCCGTTCCAGTCGGTGTCGCCGAGCGGCTTGCAATGATATTCGACGTCGATGCCGTATTTCTCGGTCAGGCGCTGCATCAGGTAGCGGGCCATCCACATCTGGTCGGCCGCCTTCTTGGAGCCCTTGCCGAAAATCTGGAATTCCCACTGGCCCTTCGCCACCTCGGCGTTGATGCCCTCGTGGTTGATGCCGGCGGCGAGGCACAGATCGAGATGCTCCTCAACAATGGTGCGGGCGACGTCGCCGACGCTCGAATAACCAACGCCGGTGTAGTACGGACCCTGCGGCGCGGGATAGCCACTCTCGGGGAAGCCGAGCGGACGCCCGTTCTTGTAGAAGAAATATTCCTGCTCGAAGCCGAACCATGCTCCCTCGTCGTCGAGGATGGTCGCCCGCTTGTTCGACGGATGTGGCGTTTCGCCGTCCGGCATCATGACTTCGCACATGACGAGAACGCCGTTGGTGCGCGCCGGGTCCGGATAGACCGCGACCGGCTTCAGCACGCAATCCGAGCTCCGGCCTTCCGCCTGCATGGTGGAACTGCCGTCGAAGCCCCACAAAGGAAGCTGCTCGAGCGTCGGAAATTCCGCGTATTCCTTGATCTGCGTCTTGCCCCGAAGATTGGGGACCGGGGTGTACCCATCCAGCCAAATATATTCGAGCTTGTATTTCGTCATTCCGGCCTCTCGTAACCAGTTAACCAATGCGCCTGGAAGGGAGCGCGACATCCCGGCCGCCAAGGCCGATTCCAGTCGTCAGCCAAGCAACAAGCATGCCACTTCCTTGCGCAAATGGGAAAACCGCTCAAAATCAAGGCTGGCGGGCGCGCTGCAACATGCTCCAAGAACCGGCAAAATAGATACCTGCCTAAATACTAGTCAGTCTGCTATTTTTTTGGACAGATGTGTTGCAGTCGTGGTATTGAGCGTTATCTCCGCTGGTCAATACAGCACGGAAGCAAGAACGATGAGCACGGCTTTTACTCACGAGTCGGCGAAGATCTATACCTTCCCCAAACGGGTTAGGATCAAGGCCGATACCCATGGCAACCAGGCGGATTCTGCCGTGAGTCTCGCCCCGCGAGCCAACGTCGCCGTCGGCAGCGGCTGGTATCACGAGGCGGCAATCGAGGAAGCCGAACGGGACCGCAAGCGTTAGCCGAAAGCCCCGGCGCAAGCCGGGTTTTCGTAGCGCGCTTCGATCCTGCTACTCCTCGCCCAGCAGCGAAGGCACTAACGTCTCGAATCGCGCCGCCGCGACGAAATCCTCGTGGAAGCGCAGGAGGTTCATGCGCAGGTTGTTGCGGATATAGTCGAAATCGTGAGCGACGATCTCCTTGTGCAGCGGCAGCGCCTCGAAGATCATCCGCGCCGACGGGCTGGTCATGTCCTTCACCGGCCGCGGTGGCCCGGCTTGCGTTGCCTGGAGCCGCTCCCTGACCAGAACCAGCGCATCGTCCCAGAAATCCACTGGCGCGCCATCGGGTACCGGGTAGCGTGCGAACACCTCCGCCGCCACCGTTTCGAGCGCGGCCGGCAACCGTCGCTGCCTCTGCCCGGCATGCGACCTGGTGGCGCCCTCGACCATTTCGGCGACCATGGCAAAGGCCGGCGGATAGCTTTGCCAGCGCGATTGGCGCAGCTTTTCCTGGAATTCGGCTTCGCTGAACAGCTTTTGCCAGTAGACGCCTGCCCTCACCCGGCAGAACTCCACCACGCATTTCTGGCAGAGGAACGCGGCGCGCGAATCCATGAAATCGGCCAGCGCCCGCCGGTCCGCGACCGTTTCGGAGGCGCCGAACAGACCAGCCACAAACTTGTCGAACAAACTCACGGCCACCCCTCGCATTCTTCCCAGTCGCAAGCTTAGCCCCATTTTCTCCCGAGCACCAATGGCGGTCGAAGGCACGACGACTGATTCTAAAGTCCTATGAACAGCAAGCGGCAACCGATGTTAGGTTCGGTCAACATCGGATTCGCGCGCGCACCGCTCGCCGTCCTCCGATGTGTCGCTCCACCTCGCAGTTGCAAGGCTATGGGGCGACAGGGCAACCAGGTCCGTGGGTCGAGGAGGATTGCCGGGCCTTTTTGGAGGAGGGAAAACGCGATGGCGACGCCAGACCGCGTAAGTTACTGGAACAAGACCAGAAGTCTCATGTTCGTCATGTTGGCGCTCTGGGTGTTCTTCGGATACGTCGTCCACATGTTTGTGGGCGCGCTCGACAATATCGTCATCCTTGGCTTCCCGTTTGGCTACTACATGGCCGCGCAGGGCTCGCTCATCGCCTTCGTCATCATGCTGTTCTGGTTTGCGCGCAAGCAGAACGCCATCGACGAAGAGCATGGCGTGGCCGAAGAATGATCGGGGGGATTGATCATGGCTAACACCACAGCAGGCGGCAGCGACTTCACCGCCAATCTCGGCCGGGTCTACGGCATTTATACGGGCGGCTTCATCGCCTTTATCATCCTGATGGCGATCCTGAGCGGCCTGGGCGTTCCGAACCGGGTGATCGGTTATTTGTTCGTGGCGTTCACGATCACGATCTACGCCGTCATCGGAATCTTGAGCCGAACCATGCAGGTCGGCGAATACTACGTGGCGGGGCGCAGGGTCCCGGCGATCTACAACGGCATGGCGACCGGCGCGGACTGGATGTCCGGAGCGTCCTTCGTCGGCATGGCCGGCACGCTCTACGTCCTCGGTTACGACGGCCTGGCCTTCGTGCTCGGCTGGACCGGTGGCTATGTGCTCGTCGCCATCCTCGTGGCGCCATACTTGCGCAAGTTCGGCGCCTACACGGTTCCCGACTTCCTGTCGGCACGCTACGGCGGCAACCTGGCCCGCTTCATCGGCGTCGTTGTGCTGTTCTCCTGCTCGTTCACCTATGTGGTGGCGCAGATTTACGCGACCGGCATCATCTCGGCGCGTTTCCTCGGCCTCGATTTCAACGTCGCGGTCTATGTCGGACTTGCCGGCATCCTGGTCTGTTCCATGCTCGGCGGCATGCGCGCCGTCACCTGGACGCAGGTCGCGCAGTACATCGTGCTGATCATCGCCTATTTGATCCCGGCGATCTGGATGTCGACGGTCAAGACCGGCATTCCGATCCCGCAGCTTATGCAGGGCATGGCGCTCGAGAACATCACGGCGCTCGAAACCGCGCAGGGCATCGCAGTCCATCATGTCACGCCATTCGTACATGGCGGCTACAATGCGCTGAACTACTTTCTGCTGATCCTCTGCCTGATGGTCGGCACGGCCTCGCTACCGCATGTGCTGATGCGCTACTTCACCACGCCGTCGGTGCGTGAGGCGCGCGTCTCGGTCGCGTGGTCCCTGCTCTTCATCTTCCTGCTCTACTTCACGGCGCCGGCCTATGCGGCGTTTGCCAAGTGGACGATGCTCGATCTGGTGGCCTCTGGGCTGACACCGGACAACATCGCTGAAAAGGCGAGCTGGATGATGCGCTGGGCGGCAGCTGACAACACGCTCGTTCAGATCTGCGGCAAGGCGGCTCTCGATGCCGCTTCAATCGCCGCGGCCTGCGCCGAGCAGGGCGTCACCAACATCGGCTTTGCCAACATCAATCTCAACGCCGATATGATCGTGCTTGCCACGCCCGAAATGGCCGGGATGCCCTATGTCATATCGGGCCTTGTCGCCGCCGGCGGCCTTGCCGCCGCGCTGTCGACCGCCGATGGCCTGCTGCTCGCCATCGCCAACGCGTTGAGCCACGACATCTACTACAAGATGCTCGATCAGCATGCTCCGACCGCCCGCCGCCTGGTGGTGTCGCGCATCCTGCTCGTCGTGGTCGCCATCTGCGCCGCCTATGTGGCGTCGACGAAACCCGGCGACATCCTTGCGATGGTCTCCTGGGCATTCTCGCTCGCCGCTGCCGGGCTGTTCCCGGCACTGGTGCTCGGAGTGTGGTGGAAACGGGCAAACTCCACAGGCGCAGTGCTCGGCATGATCGCCGGGTTCGGTCTCTGCCTCTACTATCTGCTCGGCACGCGCTACGGCGCCGTCAGCTTCGTCGAAACGTGGGGCTGGCTGTCCACGGCCACCGCCGAACAGATGACGAAGTTCGCGGAACTCAAGGCTGCCTTCGCGGCCGCAGCTCCCGAGGCGCAGGAGGCGGCATGGACGGCACTCGACAAGCATGCGCAGACGATCGCAAGCTGGTGGGGCGTGAAGAACCTGTCGGCTGCCGCATTCGGCCTGCCTGTCGGGTTCGTCGTGATGTACGTAGCTTCCAGGCTGACCAAAGAGCCCTCGCTGGAACTGCAGGAGTTCATCGAGGAGATCCGCGTTCCGCGCGGCAAGACGGTCATGGAAGAAAAGACCGCCTGATCGGCCACAATGAAACCGAAGCGGGGTCCGGCAACGGACCCCGCTTTCTTTTCGTCGCGACGCAGCCCATAAGGCAGCTCTGTCGCGTAATCTCCAGGTCTTTGCCGAATGAACGAATTCTGGTCCTACTGGTATTTTCATGTACCGAATTTCGTCCTCGCAGCGATCATGTACACCTTGCTCGGACGGCTGGTGCTCGGGTTGTTCGTGCCGGAGAACTGGGACAACTTTATCTGGCGCGGATTCAAGTTCATCACTGACCCGGTCGTGCGGGTCGTGCGCTATGTCACGCCGGACGTAATCGCGCATCCGCTCGTGCTGCTGTTCGGTGTGCTGTGGCTGATGGCCATTCGGTTCGTCTATCTTGCGACGCTCTTGAATCTCGGGCTCGGTCCCGTTGCTGCTCCCGGAGCCTGACCATGGATCGCAACGCTCTTGTCCCCGTCATGGCTCTCGCCATCATCAACGGCATCTTTTCGCCGTTCGTGATCGTCGTGTTTCTTGCCAACTGGTTTTGGTACCCGCACACGCTGCTTCCGGCATCGCCGCAGATCATCTCCATGTTCAGCGCGTTGATTCTGTCGACGCTGACGCTCATGGTCTCGGGCGTGCCGGCTGCGCTCTATTCGCGGCTGTCGCAGCAATCGGACGGCCGCATCGCCGGACTGATCTGGCTGGTCTTCACTGCGTTACTTACGCTGCCCGCTGTTCCGAATGTGATAAGGGCGCTGGGCTTCTCCGCCTAAGCTCAGCCATCAGAGCGCCTTGATCAGGGAGGCGGCAGCCATCATGTCGCGCTTGCGGTGGGCGCGACGCGCCATCGCCTCGGAATCCTGGCCCCACTGCTCGGCCTGCCAATCCTCGTCGACATGGGCGGCCGACCAGGCCGTTTCGGCGTCGATTTCGCCGGCTTCGACCGCCATCGCCAGAAGCGCCGAACCGGTGAGCGTCGTCATCAGGTGCAGCGCGGCGAGCCGAAGCGGATCCTGGCGCAGCGCAAGATGTTCGCCGATGGCCTCCATGGCCCGGCGCGGCTGCTCGACATGGATAACTCCCTCCGCAAGCAAAAGCCGCGCCCCGAGCGCCCGCTGCGCCCATTCGAGAAGCGGATCCCATGCCTTGGCCTGGCGTTCCACCAGGCCGGCGGGCGCGTCGGCCCGATAGCACAGCAGATCGGATGAGGCGAAGCGCGCGACATCGTCGCGCACGGCAACCGGATCGGTAGCGACGCCGTCGATTGCCGTGTTGACGAGGCGGTAGACCGGCATGGTCGACGGATCGATCTTTTCGCCCTGCGCGGCGAATTCTTCCGCAACTAGCCCGGCCGCCTTTTCGGTAGGCAACGCCAAAATGGCCTTGCCCGGCGTACGAACCGGCTTTCCGTCGAGATGGACGGCAACCCCCTCCTTCACCGCCGCAACCGAAACCTCCTTGTAGAAGCGCTTCGGCAATTGCGTTTTCATCTGGCTCTGCGCGCGCCGGACGGGGTCCGGGTCGGACAGGTATTTCTGGGCGTCGAGATCGTTCAGGAGATCGCGCATGGTTGCCTCACGAAAGCTGCCGGCGCGGGCGGTTGACGATGACCAGCCCAGTGGCGATCAGGCCGAGGGCGGCGAATATTTTGATGCTCAGCGGTTCGCCAAGCAGCAGCCCGCCACACAGGACGCCGAAGGCCGGCGTCAGGAAGGCAAAGCTCGACAGCCCGGCGGCGGGATAGCGCCGCATCAGCCAGAACCACAGAATATAGGTGAAGGCGACGACATAGACAGCCTGGAACAGCAGGGCAGCGTAGGCCGACGCGGAGAATTCGCGCAAGGCGGGGCCGGCAAGCGGCAGAAGCGGCAGGGCCATCACGGCGGAAACCGCCAGTTGATAGAGCAGCAGCTTTTCGGCGCTGGTCGTGGCTAGCTTGCTCTTCTTGATGACCAGCGTGGTCGCGGCCCACAGAACCCCCGCCCCCAGGCTCATAATGTCGCCGGTGATCGCCTCCGGGCCGGGCAGGCTGAGCTTGTCCGAAAACACCAGCACGACGCCGGTGAAAGCCAAAGCCAGGCCCGCCCATTTGCGCAGCGTCATATGCTCGCCAAGCAGGAAATGCGCGCCGACCAGAACCCAGAACGGCATCGTGTTGACCATCAAGGTGCTGCGCGCCACGGTCGTGAATTCCAGGCCGACGAAGATTAGCAGGAATTCTCCGCCGAACAGCAGACCGGCGAGCAGCCCCGGCCACAGCGTGCCGTCGCTATCGAACAGCCGTATGCCGCGATAGCGGCACCACAGGAACACCAGCAACCCGCCGATAGCCGAGCGCGCGACGGCGACGAAGACGGGGCTGAAGCCGGCATAGGAGATTTTAGCGGCGACGCCGTTCAGCCCCCCATGAAAAGGTCAGGCCGATCATGATCGCCGCCGCGGCCAGGTCGACGGCGTCGCGACGGTCGAAGGCGCCGGCAGCGCCGCTCAACTATCCTCTCCGGCGCTCGCCTCGTCGAAGCCGATCAGGTTCCAGCTCTGGCGCATGTGCGGCGGCATCGGCGCGGTGACGTCGATCACACCCTTGTCGGGATGGGGAATGCGGATGCGCCTGGCGTGGAGGTGCAGCCGGTTCTGGATGCCGCCGGGAAAATCCCAATTGGTGTCGGCCTCGAAATATTTCGGATCGCCGATGATCGGGCAGCCAATATGGGCGGCATGGACGCGCAATTGATGTGTGCGGCCGGTATGCGGCTCCATTTCCAGCCAGGATAGCGTCTGCCCGGCCTGTTCGAGCACGCGATAATACGAAACCGCGTGGTCGGCGCCCTTTTCGCCGTGCTGCGCCACCCGCACGCGGTCGCCGTCCGGTGTCGGTTCCTTGACCAGCCAGGTCGAGATCTTGTCCTCGCGCTTTTTCGGCACGCCCTTGACCAGCGCCCAGTAGGTCTTCTTGGCGTCGCGCCCGCGAAACGCCTCGGCGAGCTTCATCGCCGCAAGCCGGGTGCGCGCGACGACCAGCACGCCCGACGTGTCGCGGTCGAGGCGATGTACAAGCCGCGGCTTCTCGCCCTTGGAATTGCGCCAGGCCTCCAGCATGTCGTCGACATGGCGCACCACGCCCGAACCACCCTGGACGGCAAGCCCGGCCGGCTTGTTGAAAACGAAGACCTTGGGGTCCTCGTAGATCAGCATTTGCGAAAGAACGTCGCCATCATCCTGATTGCGCATGGTTTTGGCGGTCAGCGGGCCAGCACCCTTCTGATCGACGCCGAGCGGCGGGATGCGGATCATCTGGCCGGGTTCGACACGAGTGTCCGCCTTGGCGCGGCCGCCATCCACCCTGATCTGGCCGGAGCGCAGCAGCTTCTGCAAATGGCCGAAACCCAGGCCGGGAAAATGTGTCTTGAACCAGCGGTCGAGCCGCATGCCCGTCTCGCCGGCCTCGACCATGATCTGCTCTACGCCTGCCATCGTGGCTTCTTACCCGTTTCCAATCGGGCGCAATAGCATCAGCCGAGGCTTCTTGCGAGCCACAAACCGCCGAACGGCGCGGCAATCAGCCTATCACTTGCCGTTCGTTCCATATTGAACGACTTGGACCTTCTCCAGCGTGATCAAGCCGCTGGTCATGATCGCGTCAAGCACCGGCAGGAAGGCATTGATCTTGTCCTCGCTGTCGACAATCTCGATCACCAGCGGCAAATCTTCCGACAGCCGGAGGATCTTGGTCGTGTGCAGCCGGCTGGAATGGCCGAAACCCATCGCGCCCCGTATGACGGTCGCACCCGCGATCTGCATCTCACGAGCCCTGAGTACGATCGATTCATAGAGCGGACGGCCATTATCCCGATCGTTCTCGCCGATGAATATCCGCAGCAACTGTGCCTGCTTGGGTATTTGCATGGTTCAAGATCCCTTCAACCGGTTGAGCCGCGATGCGGCCACGTGGCCAAGCCAGACAGCGGCGAGCCAGGCCATGACGGAAATTCCCACATTCAGTCCCGCTGCGAGCGGACGCCCTTCCCGCAGCAGATTGAAGGTTTCGAGGCTGAACATCGAGAAAGTGGTGAAGCCGCCGCAAATGCCGGCCATCACGAACTGACGCGCGCGAGAACCAGCAAAAACGCGGCCGTCGGGCCCGGTCAGCGTGGCGTAGAAGCCGATGATGAACGAGCCAAGCACGTTCACAAAGAGCGTACCCGCGGGAAAGCCGGGTCCCAGAAGACCAATGCTCGCCATCGACGCGAGAGCCCGCAACACGCCGCCGATCATGCTTCCCAGCGCGACGCCCGCATACAGCATCGCAGTATCGCGAAATTTGTGAGAGCGGGAGCCAACCGGAACTTTACGGTCATGCCCGTCCTGCTTCGCCGATTGCTCGCTCGGCCTTTCGCGGCTGGGCTTCAGCGGCCGGGTCAAAAGATGCTACCGCCAAACGTCGAGGCGCCGATGGCGAAGCCGGCCGCGACCGCGCAAAGGCACAGCATGACCGACAGGGCCACATTGCCGCCGGCGCGCAGCAGATCGCCGTCGCGGGCAAGCGCCAGCGTCTGCAGGCTGAACGAGGAAACCGTCGTGTAGCTACCGAGGAAACCTGTGACAACGAAAGCCCAGGCCGCAGGCGTGTCGAAAAGCAATCGGCCGTCCGCAGCGGCGGCGATCAGCCCAATTGCAAAGGCGCCAGTCAAGTTGACGGCCATCGTGCCCCACGGAAACGTCTCGCCGATCCGGCGGCCAACGAAACCGGAGAGAAAGAACCGGGCCATTCCGCCAACGGCGCTGCCAAGCGCCACCCACATCAATGTGCCAAGCAATTCCTGCATTACCCGATCCCGACAGCGGCGCCTGGCCCAGCAGTGCCCGCAACCGTTTCCTGCCCGCGGCGGCAGGGTTCGTCAACCGATGTCTTGAAGAGCGCTCAAAAGCAAATCACCGGGCGCCCCCAAACCGACGAACCGCCAAGACGTTCCCTCGCCGTCGCGAAGTGGCCTGCCGCGAAGTTTCCAGTGCATTGGGGGATAAGCGCTTGACCCCGTTCCGCCGATTGGCTTTGGTCTATAAGCAGGTTCAAAGATAACGAGCGTCGCCGCCCTTTCCCGGAGCAGACATGCGCCCATCCCACCAGCCGGAACGCCGCAGCCAGCCGCGGCCCGCCGTCCAGAAGAACGCGGTCATCCTGGTCGGCGACAATGCCGGCATCCCCTGCATCGTCCGCAATATTCATTCCGGCGGCGCGGAACTGAATGTCGCTGCCGAAACCGAACTGCCCGGCCGTTTCCTGCTGCATGTGCCGTCAGACGGGCTGGCCTACCGGATCGTGGTGTGCTGGCGAAAGAGCGAGCGCGTCGGCGTCGAGTTCAAGAGTTCGGAACCCTGGCAGGAATAAGCGCGCGCTGCTTCGTCAATTCCCGTGACGGCGATCGGCTATGAGCCGCCGTCCTTTGATCGTTCGGCCCGGAGCTTCGCCCAGTATTCCAGCCGTTTCCTGATCTCGCGCTCGAAGCCGCGCTCGGGCGGGTCATAGAATGTCTGGCGGCCCATCTTCTCGGGAAAATAGTCCTGCCCGGAAAAGGCTTCGGGCGTATCGTGGTCGTATTCGTAGCCCTTGCCGTAGCTCTCTTCCTTCATCAGCTTGGTCGGCGCGTTCAAAATGTGCTTGGGCGGTAGCAGTGAGCCTTTCTCCTTGGCAGCGCGCATCGCGCCCTTGAAGGCGGTGTAGACGGCGTTGGATTTGGGCGCGGTGGCGAGATAGACGGTCGCTTCGGCGAAAGCGAGTTCGCCCTCCGGCGAGCCGAGATAGTCGTAGGCGTCCTTGGCAGCGTTGGCGACGACCAGCGCCTGCGGGTCGGCAAGGCCGATATCTTCCATCGCCATGCGCACCAGCCGCCGGCCGAGATAGAGCGGGTCCTCGCCGGCGTCGAACATGCGAGCCAGATAGTAGAGTGCGGCGTCGGGGTCCGAGCCGCGCACCGATTTGTGCAGCGCCGAGATCAGATTGTAGTGGCCGTCCTGGCCCTTGTCGTAGATCGGCGCCCGACGCTGCACGATGCGCTGCAGGCCCTCGGCATCGAACACCTCCTTGGATTTGGCGGCGCGCCAGACTTCTTCCGCCAGCGTCAGCGCCGCACGGCCGTCGCCGTCCGACATGCGTATGAGAACCGCCCTCGCCTCCTCGTCCAGCGGCAGTTTTTTGCCCTCGGCCTCCTCGGCGCGGGCGAGCAGTCTTTCGATGCTTTCCTCGCCCAGCGAATGAAACACCAGAACCCGCGCCCGCGACAGCAGAGCCGCATTGAGCTCGAAGGACGGGTTTTCCGTGGTCGCGCCGACCAGGATGACGGTGCCGTCCTCCATGACGGGAAGGAAAGAATCCTGCTGGGCGCGGTTGAAGCGGTGAATCTCGTCGACGAAAAGCAGCGTCTGACGGCCCTGCGAGCGGCGCAGCCGCGCCATCTCGAACACCTTCTTCAAGTCGGCGACGCCCGAGAAGATCGCCGAAAGCTGCTCGAAGGTCAGTCCGGTTTCGCCGGCCAGCAGCCTGGCAACCGTGGTCTTTCCCGTTCCCGGCGGTCCCCAGAAGATCATGGAGCCGAGCGAGCCCGAGCGGATCATGCGCGTCAGCGCGCCGTCCTCGCCGGTCAGATGCTCCTGGCCGACCACCTCGGCCAGGCTCGCAGGGCGCAGCCGGTCGGCAAGCGGCCTTCCGGGAGGCTCTTTTTCCGGCTCGTCGGCCTTGAACAGGTCAGCCATAGTCCACTCAGTATCGCAGCATCTGACGCAGCAACTGCCCGTCGCGCTCCACCGTGAAGCGCCACCAGCGCGTCTGCTGCGCGGCGACCGCTGCCAGCTTGTCCGGTGTATCGATCACTTCGCCATTGACCTCGCGCACGATGTCGCGCGGCTGAAAGCCGAAGCTGGCCGCCGGCGAGTTGCGATCTACGTCGAGGATCGTCACGCCCTTGGTGTCGGTCCGCAGCCGAAGGCGCTGCGCCAGGCGCGGCGAAAGCTCGGCGACCTTCGCGCCCGAAAACGGGCTGCGTCCCCTGATCATGACTTCCTTGGCCGATGCGCCCTCGGGCGCCCGCTCGAGACTGATCTCGACTGTCTTTTCCTCGTTCTGGCTGAGCACCTTCAGGCTGGCCTTGCCGCCGACGGGCTTCGTCGCCAGGCGATAGCCAAGCGCATCCACATGTTCGATCGCGACCTCGTTCATGGCGAGGATGACGTCGCCCGGCCTCAGGCCGGCCCGCGCTGCCGGCCCTTCCGGGTCGAGCGCCGCAACAAGCGCGCCGGAAGGCCGCGCCATGCCAAGAGCGTCGGCGATCTGCGCGGTAACCGGCTCGAAAGTCGCGCCGATGAACGGGCGTTCGAAGAAGTCGCGGCCCTGCTTGGCGGCCTCGGTCACGGCGCGCACGATATTGGAGGGAATGGCGAAACCGATGCCGATCGAGCCGCCGCTGCGGCTGTAGATTGCAGTGTTGATGCCGACGAGCTGGCCGGTCATGTTGATCAGCGGACCGCCGGAATTGCCAGGATTGATCGCCGCGTCGGTCTGGATGAAGAAACCGAAATCGCTGACTCCGATATGCGTGCGGGCAAGTGCGGAGACGATGCCGCTGGTGGTGGTCTGGCCGACGCCGAACGGGTTGCCCATCGCCAGGACGAGATCGCCCACCTCCAGCGCGTCGGAATCGCCGATCGGGATTACCGGAAACGGCTCATCGCTCTCGATCTTGAGCACGCCAAGGTCGAGCGATTCGTCCTTGAGCAGCACCTTGCTCTCGAATTCGCGCCCGTCGGCCGTTGCAACCTTCACCGCGTCGGCATCGCGGATGACGTGATAATTTGTGACGACGATGCCGCTCGGATCGACGAGCACGCCCGAACCGAGCGCCGATTGCGCGCGCGGCGGCGCCTGGCGTCCGAAGAAGCGCTCGAAGAACGGATCGCCCTCGAAAGGCGAGCGCAGGCGCGCCTGCTGCGACGCATAGACGTTGACGACGGCCGGCGCGGTCTCCTTGACCAGCGGCGCGAAAGAAAGCTGGATTTCGGCCCGACCGAACGGCAGGCGCCGGCCTTGAGGCGCTGCCGGCGGCAGCGGCTCCTCGCCGCCGCTCAGAAGCTCGTTCAGCACGTCCTTGAGGCCAGGATCCTCCTTCGGCGCCGCTTCGGCCGCAGGCGCATTCTCGGCAGCCGGAGCATTCTGGGCAACGGGAGCATTCTGAGGTGCCGGAGCGTCCTGTGCGCCCGCCGGAAGCGCAAAAAACGCCGGCGCGTATGCGAGCCAGGTAGCGATCAGGACATGCGGCAATCTAGTCGCAAAAGACATGCGAATCCTCCAAAGAATGGTTGCGCGCATTGTCGTGAAGATTGTGCGGAATGAAAGGCTTTGCCGCGAATTATGCAGCGCTGCCCTCACTGCCGCCGGTCAGCCGCATCGTGCGCTCAAAAAAGCAAAAAGGGGCCGCAAGGCCCCTTCGCAAAGTCTGAATCCGGCCCGGCGGAAAATTATGCCGCTTCGGCTTCCGAATTGGCATCTTCGGCCTCGACGCGGGCGCGGTCGGCGGCGCCCTTTGCGGAGGTGTCGCGATCGACGAACTCGATGACGGCCAGCGGGGCGTTGTCGCCGTGGCGGAAGCCGGCCTTCATGATGCGCAGATAGCCGCCATTGCGGGTGGCGTAGCGCGGCGCGATGGTGTCGAACAGGCGCTTGACGACGCCTTCATTGCCGATCTGCGCGATCACCTGACGGCGTGCGTGCAGGTCGCCGCGCTTGCCGAGCGTGACGAGCTTCTCGACGATCGGACGCAGATCCTTCGCCTTCGGCAGCGTCGTGACGATCTGCTCATGCTCGATCAGCGAGACAGCGAGGTTTGCGAACATCGCGCTGCGGTGGCTTGCACTGCGGCCCAGCCGGCGGCCGGTAAATCCATGGCGCATGGCTCTTCTCCTTGGAGTATGGGCATGACGCCCGGTGTTTCATTGAGGGAGGAGCGAATAGCGAATAGCGAATAGTAGTGCGCCCGCTATTTCCCTATTCGCTACTCCCTATTCGCGGTTTCAATACTGGTCTTCGTAACGCTTGGCGAGATCTTCGATGTTTTCCGGCGGCCAGTCGGCCACTTCCATGCCGAGATGGAGACCCATCGCGGCAAGCACTTCCTTGATCTCGTTCAGCGACTTGCGGCCGAAGTTCGGGGTGCGCAGCATCTCGGCTTCGGTCTTCTGGATCAGGTCGCCGATATAGACGATGTTGTCGTTCTTCAGGCAGTTGGCCGAACGCACCGAAAGCTCGAGCTCGTCGACCTTCTTCAGCAGCGCCGGGTTGAAGGCCAACTCGGTCACGGCCTCTTCCGGCTGCACCTTGTGCGGCTCCTCGAAATTGACGAACAGGCCGAGTTGGTCCTGCAGGATGCGCGCGGCGAAAGCGACCGCGTCCTCGCCGGTGATCGAACCGTCGGTCTCGATGGTCATGGTCAGCTTGTCATAGTCGAGAACCTGGCCTTCGCGGGTGTTCTCGACCTTGTAGGAGACCTTCTTGACCGGCGAATAGAGGCTGTCGACCGGGATAAGGCCGATCGGCGCATCTTCGGCGCGGTTGCGGTCGGCCGGCACATAGCCCTTGCCGGTGTCGACGGTGAATTCCATGCGGATCTCGGCGCCCTCGTCCAGCGTGCAGATCACGTGGTCGGGGTTGAGGATCTCGACGTCGCCCACGGTCTGGATGTCGCCGGCCAGCACTGCGCCCGGTCCCTGCTTGCGCACGACCATGCGCTTGGGGCCGTCGCCTTCCATCTTGATGGCGATTTCCTTGATGTTTAGCACGATGTCGGTCACGTCCTCGCGGACGCCCGAGATCGAGGAGAACTCGTGCAGCACGCCGTCGATCTGCACCGCCGTCACGGCAGCGCCGCGCAGCGACGACAACAACACGCGGCGAAGCGCGTTGCCGAGCGTCAGCCCGAAGCCGCGCTCGAGCGGCTCGGCGACCAGCGTGGTCAGGGTCTTCTTCTTGGACGAGAACTCGATCTTGTTGGGCTTGATCAGTTCCTGCCAGTTTTTCTGGATCATTTTATCTTCCTTCCGATATCCTGCCACCATCCAATCGTGGCAGGCGATATGGAAAGCCGCGCAGGCGCCCGAAGACGCTCACGCGGCGGTTAAGCAATAATCAGACGCGGCGCTTCTTGCGCGGGCGGCAGCCATTGTGCGGGATCGGCGTGACGTCGCGGATCGAGGTGATCGTGAAACCGCCGGCCTGCAGCGCGCGCAGCGCCGATTCACGGCCCGAACCCGGACCGCAGACTTCGACCTCGAGCATGCGCATGCCGTGCTCCTGAGCCTTCTTGCTCACGTCCTCGGCAGCCATCTGCGCCGCGAACGGGGTCGACTTGCGCGAACCCTTGAAGCCCTGGGCTCCGGCCGACGACCAGGCAATCGTATTGCCCTGCGCGTCGGTGATAGTGATCATCGTATTGTTGAAGGTCGAATTGACGTGGGCTACGCCCGACGAAATGTTCTTGCGTTCGCGACGGCGAATACGCCCGGCTTCCTTGGCCATGATGGTCCTTTCAGTTGATCTCTACACCGCCGTAATGCCAGCGGCTCCACCTGGTAAGGCAGTAGGGGTTAGGCAGTAGGCAGTCGGATTCCCCTACTGCCCATTGCCTACTGCCCAATGCCTCAAATTACTTCTTCTTGCCGGCAATCGCCTTGGCCGGGCCCTTGCGGGTGCGCGCATTGGTATGAGTGCGCTGGCCGCGGACCGGCAGCGAGCGGCGATGGCGCAGGCCGCGATACGAGCCGAGGTCCATGAGGCGCTTGATGTTCATCGACACTTCGCGGCGCAGATCGCCCTCGACCTGGTAGTCGCGGTCGATGGTCTCGCGGATGGCCAGAACTTCGGCGTCGGTCAGTTGGTTGACGCGACGCTCGGCCGGAATGCCGACCTTCTCGACGATCTCGGAAGCGAACTTCTTGCCGATGCCGTGAATGTACTGCAGCGCGATGATGACGCGCTTGTTGGTCGGAATGTTGACGCCTGCTATACGGGCCATCTTCTTCTCCATGTGGGCCGGTCGAGCCGGCATTTTGGGTTGACCCGCGTCCGGTGGAGGCCGGCCCTTGCGGGAGTTCCTATTCAATAGACCGTCATGTCCTCGCGGACCGGCCGTTTCATGCCTGAATGGGAGACGGGCTGCCATAGTCCAGAACGGACCGGCTGTCAACCGCCCTCTCAGGGGCATCAGGCGTTTGCGTGAAGCGCCTTTTCGATCTCGGCCGTAACCGTGTCCATGTCGGCCATGCCGTCCAGCGTAACCAGTTCGCCGGTGGAGGCGTAATAGGCCGACAGCGGCGCGGTCTTTTCGCGATACTCGTTGAGGCGCTTCTTGAACGATTCCGGATTATCGTCCGCCCTCACCTTGCCGCCTGACGCCAGCGTTTCGGCGACACGCTTCTCCATGCGGCTGACCAGCGCCGATTCGTCGACCTTGAGTTCGATCACGGCGTCGAGTTTCTGGCCCTTGTCGGCGAGCATCTGCGTCAGCGCCTCGGCCTGGGGCACGGTGCGCGGAAAGCCGTCAAGGATGAAGCCGCGGGCAGCATCCGGCTGGTCGATCCGCTCCGAGACGATCTGGTTAACGATCTCGTCCGAGACAAGCTGTCCGGAGTCCATCACGGCCTTGGCGCGCTTGCCCACCTCGGTGCCGTTGGCGACCGCGGCGCGCAGCATGTCGCCGGTGGAGAGTTGCGGTATTCCGTGCCGCTCGACCAGCCTCTGGGCTTGCGTCCCCTTGCCCGCCCCAGGCGG
This sequence comes from Allomesorhizobium camelthorni, assembly GCF_011045125.1. Classification (GTDB taxonomy): domain Bacteria; phylum Pseudomonadota; class Alphaproteobacteria; order Rhizobiales; family Rhizobiaceae; genus Allomesorhizobium; species Allomesorhizobium camelthorni. Next base: position 84,771 of record NZ_JAAKZF010000017.1, read on the forward strand.
CCCGAGCAATATCAACCTCATCTGCCTCTCTTGCCCCCGCGCAGCTTCGACTTCTTGATCAGTCCCTCATACTGGTGGGCAATCAGGTGACCCTGGATCTGCGCAACCGTATCCAGCGTTACACTGACCACGATCAGAAGCGAAGTGCCACCAAGGTAGAACGGCACGCCAGTCGCCGAGATCAGGAATTCGGGCAGCAGGCAGACGAGGACGAGGTAGATGGCGCCGACGACGGTGATGCGCGTCAGCACATAGTCGATGTATTCGGCGGTGCGCTCGCCCGGGCGGTAGCCGGGAATGAAGCCGGAGTGCTTCTTCAGCTGGTCGGCCGTATCCTTCGGATTGAACACGATGGCCGTGTAGAAGAAGGCGAAAAACGCGATCATGGCCGCGTAAAGCAGCATGTAGAGCGGCTGCCCATGGCCAAGGGCTGCCAGGGCAGTGCTTGCCCAGCCGGGCATCGTCGTCGTTGCCGAGAATCCCGCGACGGTCGCCGGCAGGAGCAGAAGCGACGAGGCGAAGATCGGCGGGATGACGCCGGCGGTGTTGAGCTTCAGCGGCAGGTGCGACGTATCGCCCTGGAACATGCGGTTGCCGACCTGGCGTTTTGGATACTGGATCAAAAGCCGGCGCTGGGCGCGCTCGAAGAAGACGATGATCGCGATGACGGCGATGGCGAGCACGATGATCGCGAGAATCAGCCCGGTCGACAGCGCGCCGGTACGGCCGAGTTCCAGCGTGCCGCTAATCGCCGACGGCAGGCCGGCGACGATGCCGGCAAAGATTATGAGCGAAATCCCGTTGCCGATGCCGCGCGCGGTGATCTGCTCACCCAGCCACATCAGGAACATGGTGCCGCCGACCAGGGTGATGACGGTCGAGGCGCGGAAGAAAATGCCAGGCTCGGTGACGATGCCGGCGCCGCTCTCAAGCCCGACCGAGATGCCGTAGGCCTGGACGAGGGCGAGCAGCACGGTGCCGTAGCGCGTGTATTGGTTGATGACCTTGCGGCCCTGCTCGCCTTCCTTCTTCAAGGCTTCGAGCGAGGGGATGACCGAGGTCATCAGCTGCATGATGATGGAGGCCGAAATGTAGGGCATGATGCCCAGCGCAAACAGCGCCATGCGCTCGACCGCGCCGCCGGCAAACATGTTGAACATGCCGAGCACGCCGCCGGACTGCTGCGTGAAAGCCTGTGCGAATGCGTCGGGATTGATGCCTGGAAGCGGGATATAGGTGCCGAGGCGGTAGACCAGGAGCGCGCCCAGGGTGAACCAGATGCGCTTCTTCAGGTCTTCGGCCTTGGCGAAGGCTGCGAAATTCAGATTGGATGCAAGTTGTTCAGCAGCCGATGCCATATGGAAGTCTCCGCTTCGTCACGCTTGAAAGCCCGCAGCGGGCGGCATTGTCGACGAAGCTCCGAGATAGGCTTCGGACGGCAAAGATGCAAGCGGCGGCCGCCGGGACCGCCGCTTGAAAAGTGCAATTATTCCGACGCGTCGGCCTTCTCGGGAACCTTTACGGTTCCGCCGGCCTTCTCGACCTTCTCAATCGCGGCCTTCGAAGCGCCGGCGACGTCGAAGCTGAGCTTCGACTTCAGTTCGCCGTCGCTGAGCAGGCGCACGCCGTCCTTGGCGCGGCGGATGACGCCGGCCTTGACAAGGGCCTCGGCATTCACGGTCGCCTTGGCGTCGAGCTTCTTGGCGTCGAGGGCTATCTGGATGCGGGCCAGCGACACGGTCACATAATCCTTGCGGAAGATGTTGTTGAAGCCGCGCTTCGGCAGGCGCCGGTAGAGCGGCATCTGGCCGCCCTCGAAGCCGTTGATGGCGACGCCGGAGCGCGCCTTCTGGCCCTTCACGCCGCGGCCGGCAGTCTTGCCGGAACCCGAACCGATGCCGCGCCCGAGGCGCTTCTTCGAATGGGTCGCGCCCTCATTGTCGCGCAGATCGTTGAGTTTCATTGTCTTTCTCCTGCGCCCGGGCCTACTTCTCGTCGACGACGCGGACGAGATGCTGTACCGCCGCGATCATGCCGCGCACCGAAGGTGTATCTTCGAGCGTGCGGCGGCGATGCATCTTGTTCAGGCCGAGGCCGACCAGCGTCGCGCGCTGCTCCTTCGGACGGCGGATCGGGCTGCCGATCTGCTCGACCGTTACGGTCTTGGTTGCTTTTTTTGCCATGGTCGTGATCCCTGAGCTCGAGCGACTATTCCTCGGCCGCTACGGCGGTGCCGCGGCGGGCCTGGAGCGTCGAGTACTTGATGCCGCGCTGGGCCGCCACATCCTTGGGATGCATCTGGCTCTTCAGCGCATCGAACGTCGCGCGCACCATGTTGTACGGGTTCGACGAACCCATCGACTTGGCGACGACATCGTGCATGCCCAGCGTCTCGAAAACGGCGCGCATCGGGCCGCCGGCGATGATGCCGGTGCCGGCCTTGGCGGCGCGCAGCAGAACCTTGCCGGCGCCGTGACGGCCTTCGACGTCGTGGTGCAGCGTGCGGCCCGAGCGGAGCGGCACGAAGATCAGTTCGCGCTTGGCGGCCTCGGTCGCCTTGCGGATCGCCTCAGGCACTTCGCGAGCCTTGCCGTGGCCGAAGCCGACGCGGCCCTTCTGGTCGCCGACGACGACGAGCGCTGCAAAGCCGAAGCGCCGGCCGCCCTTGACGACCTTGGCGACGCGGTTGATGTGGACGAGCTTGTCGACAAACTCGCTGTCGCGCTCTTCGCGGTCACGACCGCCGCGGCGGTCATCCCTACGTTCCTGTGCCATTATCCTGTTCCTTATTCTTTTCCGGAAGCACGGTTTCTACAAAGATCCGGCGACGCTTTGCGCCACCGGGGCGGAAGTCCATTTCTATCGCATGATCTTTTCCGAAAAGTCTGCAACTTTTCGGGATCATGCTTAGAAGGTGAGGCCCGCCTCGCGGGCGGCATCGGCCAGCGCCTTGACGCGGCCATGATAGATGTACGGTCCGCGATCGAAGACGACTTCCTTGACGCCGGCCTTCGTGGCGCGTTCGGCAAGCAGCTTGCCAACGGCAGCGGCGGCTGCAACGTCGGCGCCGGTCTTGAGCGCGCCCTTCAGATCCTTCTCGAGCGTCGAAGCGGCGGCCACGGTGTGGCCCTTCGAATCGTCGATGATCTGCGCGTGGATGTTCTTCGACGAGCGGTAGACCGACAGGCGCAGGCGATCGCCCGAGACCTTCTTGATCTGACGCCGTACGCGCATCGCGCGGCTCTGGGTGGATTCCTTGGAAGCCATGGTACTTATTCCCTGCCTTGTGAAACGGGCGCGGCCATATGCGGTAGTCGTAATGCCTCCCGCGACCGCGCACCGTGGCCTTATTTCTTCTTGCCTTCTTTGCGGACGATCTTCTCGCCGGCGTACTTCACGCCCTTGCCCTTGTAGGGCTCGGGTCCGCGATACTTCCGGATTTCCGCAGCAACCTGGCCGACCGCCTGCTTATCGATGCCCGCTACCACGATTTCGGTCGGCTTCGGCACGGTGATCGTGATGCCTTCGGGCGTCTGATAGACGACATCATGGCTGAAGCCAAGCGCGAGCTGCAGGTTCTTGCCCTGAAGCGCCGCACGATAGCCGACGCCGCTGATCTCGAGCCGCTTTTCGAAGCCCTGCTTCACGCCCTCGACGATGTTGACGATCTGCGTGCGCGACATGCCCCATTTGGAGCGCGAGACCTTGGTCTGGTCGCGCGGCTGAACGGCGATCTCGCCATTCTCCATCTTGACCAGGACTTCGTCGTTGACCACGAACTTCAGCTCGCCCTTCGGACCCTTCGCGGTGACGGTCTGGCCGTCGACGGTAGCGGTCACGCCTTGCGGCAGCGGAACGGGTTTTTTGCCAATACGAGACATTTTCTTGTCCTTACTTCACGCCGGCCAGATCAGAAAATCTGGCAGAGGATTTCCCCGCCGACATTCTGCTCGCGCGCTTCATGGTCGGCCATCACGCCCTTCGGGGTCGAAAGGATCGAGATGCCGAGGCCGTTGGCGACCTGCGGGATCGACTTGACCGACACGTAGACGCGGCGGCCAGGCTTCGAAACGCGGGCGATCTCGCGAATGACGGGGGCGCCGTCGAAATACTTCAGCTCGATCTCGATCTCGGACTTGCCGTTGTCGAAGTCGGTCTGCGTGTAGTCGCGGATATAGCCTTCGTTCTTCAGAACGTCGAGAACACGGGCGCGCAGGCGCGAGGCCGGCGTCGAAACCTTCGACTTCTTGCGGCCATAGGCGTTGCGGATGCGGGTCAGCATATCGCCGAGAGGATCACTCAATGACATGTTATGTCCTCCTTACCAGCTCGACTTGACGAGACCGGGCACTGCGCCCAGCGAGCCAAGTTCACGAAGCGCGATGCGCGACATCTTCAGTTTGCGATAGTAGGCGCGCGGACGGCCGGTAACTTCGCAGCGATTGCGGATACGGGTCTTGGCCGAGTTGCGCGGCATCGCCGCGAGCTTCAGCTGTGCCCGGAAACGCTCCTCGATCGGGACGTTCTTGTCCATGATCGTCGCCTTGAGAGCCTTGCGCTTCGCGGCCTTCTGGTCGACGAGCCGGCGGCGCCTGTTGTTCTTCTCGACTGAGCTGGTCTTTGCCATTTCAGATTTTCCTTTTCTCGCTGCCGTTACTGGCGGAAGGGGAAGTTGAAAGCCTTGAGCAGCGCCCGGGCTTCGTCGTCCGTCTTCGCAGTCGTACAAACGATGATGTCCATGCCCCAGATCTGATCAACCTTGTCGTAGTTGATCTCCGGAAACACGATGTGTTCCTTGATGCCCATGGCATAGTTGCCGCGGCCATCGAAGCTCTTGGGGTTCAGGCCGCGGAAGTCGCGAACGCGCGGCAGCGCGATGTTGACCAGGCGATCCAGGAACTCGTACATGCGCTCCTTGCGGAGCGTCACCTTGGTGCCGATCGGCATCTTCTCGCGGACCTTGAAGCCGGCGATCGAATTGCGGGCATAGGTGATGACGGGCTTCTGGCCGGCGATCAGCGCCAGGTCGGCAGCCGCAACCGAAGGCTTCTTGGAGTCCGCGGTCGCCTCGCCGACGCCCATGTTGAGCACGATCTTGTCGAGGCGCGGGACCTCCATCTCGTTCTCATACTTGAACTCTTCGAGCAGCGCCTTGCGGATGGTCTCGTTGTAGACCGTCTTCAGGCGGGCCTGATATTCTGCCTTAGCCATTGATCACTTCTCCCGAGCGCTTTGCCACGCGCACCTTCTTGCCGTCCTGGACCTGGAAGCCGACGCGGGTCGGCTTTCCGTCCTTGGGGTCGGCCAGCGCGATGTTCGACAAATGGATCGGCGCTTCCTTCGTAATGATCCCGCCCTCTTGGGACTGGGACTGTTTCTGGTGGCGGCGCACCAGGTTGACGCCGCGAACGATGGCCTTGTCGTCCTTCGGTGCTACGCTGAGCACCTCGCCGGTACGGCCCTTGTCCTTGCCGGCCAGGACGACGACCTTGTCGCCTTTGCGAATCTTCTGCATTTTTCCGGCTCCTTACAGCACTTCAGGCGCGAGCGAGATGATCTTCATGTGGTTCTTGGCGCGCAGTTCGCGCGGAACCGGGCCGAAGATGCGCGTGCCGATGGGCTCTTTCTTGTTGTCGACGAGAACGGCCGCGTTCTTGTCGAAACGGATCACGCTGCCGTCCGGGCGGCGGATGTCCTTGGCCGTGCGAACCACGACCGCCTTCATCACATCGCCCTTCTTTACGCGGCCGCGCGGGATCGCTTCCTTGATCGACACCACGATGATGTCGCCGACGGAAGCGTATTTCCGCTTCGAGCCGCCCAGCACCTTGATGCACATGACACGACGGGCGCCGGAATTATCCGCGACGTCGAGGTTTGTTTGCATCTGAATCATGACTGGCCGCCTTCTTTATTCGTGGACAGTGGCGTCATGCGCCCTGCCCGGCTTGTCCAAAATTTCGTTATTGAGCCTGGGCTTCGGTGATGACGACCCAGCGCTTGTCCTTGGAGATCGGAGCCGACTCCTGGATGAAGACCTGATCGCCGACCTTGCAGGCGTTATTCTCGTCATGCGCCTTGTATTTCTTGGTCTGGCGCACGGTCTTCTTCATCACGGGATGCGTGAAGCGCCGTTCGACCTTGACGACGACCGTCTTCTCGTTCTTGTCGCTGACGACGGTGCCCTGCAGAATGCGCTTTGGCATGTTTTTCGTCCTTAAGCCTTCTTGCCGGCCGATTTTTCGGCGGCGATGGTCTTGATGCGCGCAATGTCCCTGCGGACCTGCTTGACGCGCGCGGTCTTCTCGAGCTGGCCGGTCGCCTTCTGGAAGCGCAGGTTGAACTGCTCCTTCTTCAGCGAGGCCAGTTCGTCGTTGAGCTGGTCCTGGGTCTTCACCCTGACGTCAGAGGCTTTCATGATCAGCCCTTCCCTTATTCTGCGATGCGCTGAACGAAGCGCGTCTTGACCGAGAGCTTGGCCGCCCCGAGACGCAGCGCTTCGCGCGCAACTTCCTCGGAAACGCCGTCGATCTCAAACATCACCCGGCCCGGCTTGACCCGGCATGCCCAGAAATCAACCGCGCCCTTGCCCTTGCCCATGCGGACTTCGGTCGGCTTGGAGGTCACCGGCACGTCCGGGAACACGCGGATCCAGACGCGGCCCTGGCGCTTCATCTCACAAGTGATCGCGCGGCGGGCCGCCTCGATCTGACGCGCGGTGACGCGGTCCGGCTCCATCGCCTTCAGACCAAAGCCGCCGAAATCCAGGTTCGTGCCGCCCTTGGCAAGCCCGTGGATGCGTCCCTTGAACTGCTTGCGGAACTTTGTGCGCTTTGGCTGCAGCATCGTTCTTTACTCCAAATCCTTTTGTTAGCGTGATCTTTTCCGAAAACCGGCGTCCACTTTTCGGGATCACGCCGAATGCTTATCAGGCGTTTTCGCGGCGGCGGCTGCGCTCGCCCCGTTCGCCTGCATGCGAATGATCGCCTTCGGTGGCGCGGCGCTCCGAAGCCATCGGGTCGTGCTCGAGGATCTCGCCCTTGAACACCCAGACCTTGACGCCGCAGATGCCGTAAGCCGTCTTGGCTTCGGCCGTGCCGTAATCGACATCGGCACGCAGCGTGTGCAGCGGCACGCGGCCTTCGCGGTACCATTCCATGCGCGCGATTTCAGCGCCGCCGAGACGCCCCGAGCAGTTGATGCGGATGCCTTCGGCGCCGAGACGCATGGCCGACTGCACGGCGCGCTTCATGGCGCGGCGGAACGCGATGCGGCGCTCGAGCTGCTGCGCGATGGACTGCGCGACCAGGATGGCGTCGATCTCGGGCTTGCGCACCTCGACGATGTTCAAATGCGTCTCCGACTTCGTCATCTCCATCAGCTTCTTGCGGAGCTTCTCGATGTCGGCGCCCTTCTTGCCGATGATCAGGCCAGGACGGGCGGCATGGATCGTGACGCGGCACTTCTTGTGCGGACGCTCGATGACGACCTTCGAGATCGCGGCCTGCTTCAGCTCGTTCTTCAGGTATTCGCGGATCTTGATGTCTTCATGCAGCAGCTTGCCGTACTCGCCGGTGTTTGCGTACCAGCGCGAGTCCCAGGTGCGGTTGATGCCGAGGCGGAAACCGATCGGATTGATTTTCTGACCCATCAGGCGGCCTCCCCTTTCTCTTCGACTTCACGAACGACGATCGTGAGGTGCGAAAACGGCTTCTCGATCCGGCTGGCGCGGCCGCGGCCACGTGCATGGAAACGCTTCATGACAATCGACTTTCCGACATAGGCTTCGGCCACCACGAGGGCGTCGACGTCGAGGTCGTGATTGTTCTCGGCATTGGCGATCGCCGATTCCAGCGTCTTCTTGACGGTGCCGGAAATGCGCTTGCGCGAAAATTCGAGATCCGACAGCGCGGTCGCCACCTTCTTGCCGCGGATGAGCGCGGCAACGAGGTTCAGCTTCTGCGGGCTGATGCGGATGGTGCGGAGAACCGCGCGCGCCTCGTTGTCAGCAAGCCTGCGCGGAGCTTTGGCCTTGCCCATGTTACTTCCTCTTCGCTTTCTTGTCCGCGCCGTGACCGTAATAGGTCCGGGTCGGGGCGAATTCGCCGAACTTGTGGCCGACCATGTCTTCCGACACGGAGACCGGGATGTGCTTCTGGCCGTTGTAGACGCCGAAGGTCAGGCCGACGAACTGCGGCAGAATGGTAGAGCGGCGGCTCCACATCTTGATCACTTCGCTACGGCCGCCTTCGCGCACCTTCTCGGCTTTCTTCAAGAGAAAGCCGTCGATGAACGGGCCTTTCCAAACTGAACGGGTCACTTCCGCCTACCTCTCTTTAGCTCTTGCGCTGATGACGCGAGCGCAGGATGAACTTGTCGGTCGCCTTGTTGGACCGCGTCTTCTTGCCCTTGGTCGGCTTGCCCCACGGCGACACCGGATTGCGTCCGCCCGAGGTGCGGCCTTCGCCGCCGCCATGCGGGTGATCGACCGGGTTCATGGTCACGCCGCGATTGTGCGGGCGCTTGCCGAGCCAGACCTTGCGGCCGGCCTTGCCGAGATTGATGTTGGCGTGGTCCGGATTGGAGACCGCGCCGACGGTGGCGATGCACAGGCCGCTGACGACGCGCTGCTCGCCCGAATTGAGGCGCAGGATCGCCATGCCCTGGTCACGGCCGACGAGCTGGGCGTAGGAACCGGCCGAGCGCGCGATCTGGCCGCCCTTGCCGGGCTTCAGCTCGACATTGTGGACGATGGTGCCGACCGGCATGGCCGAAAGCGGCATCGCATTGCCCGGCTTCACGTCGACCGCTTCGCCGGCGATGACCTTGTCGCCGACGGCCAGGCGCTGCGGCGCCAGGATGTAGTTCAGCTCGCCGTCGTCATACTTGACCAGCGCGATGAAGGCGGTGCGGTTCGGGTCGTACTCGATCCGCTCGACCGTCGCAGCCATGTCGAACTTGCGGCGCTTGAAGTCGATGATGCGATACGAACGCTTGTGGCCGCCGCCGATGAAGCGGGCGGTGATGCGGCCGTAATTGTTGCGGCCGCCCGACTTGGTCAGGCCTTCCGTCAGGCCCTTGACCGGCTTGCCCTTGTAGAGGGCCGAGCGGTCGACGAGAACCAGCTGACGAAGGCTGGGCGTTACCGGTTTGAAATTCTTCAATGCCATTTTACTGTCCTCGCGCCTCTCAGAGACCCGTAGCGACGTCGATCGACTGGCCTTCGGCCAGCGTCACAACCGCCTTCTTCACGTCGCTCTGCCGGCCTGCCGTGCCGCGGAAACGCTTCACCTTGCCCTTGCGGATCAGGGTGTTGACAGCCGTCACCTTGACGCTGAACAGCGCCTCGATGGCAGCCTTGATTTCCGGCTTCGTCGCCTTCTTGGCGACGTTGAACACGACCTGGTTCTGTTCGGAAGCCATGGTCGACTTTTCGGTGATCGCCGGGCTGACGATCACGTCGTAGTGGCGGAGATCCGTCATTTGAAGCGCTCCTCGAGGGCCTCGACGGCGGCCTTGGAAAGGACCAGCGTGCCGCGGCGCAGAATGTCGTAGACGTTGATGCCCTGGATCGGCAGCACGTCGATGTTCGGGATGTTCGTGGCCGCACGCTTGAAGTTCACGTCAAGCTCGGCGCCGCCGATCATCAGTGCGTTGGTCAGGCCGAGCTTTTCGAAGTTCGCCACCAGCGCTTTCGTCTTGGCTTCCGTCAGCTTCAGATCATCGACGATGATCAGGCTCGACGACTTGGCCTTGGCCGACAGCGCATGCTTCAGGCCGAGAGCGCGGACCTTCTTGGGAAGGTCATGCTCGTGGCTGCGAACGACCGGGCCGTGCGCCTTGCCGCCGCCGCGGAACTGCGGAGCGCGAGCCGAATGGTGGCGGGCGCGGCCCGTACCCTTCTGCTTGTACATCTTGGCGCCGGTGCGCGCGATTTCGGCGCGGCCCTTGGTCTTGTGCGTGCCCTGCTGCTTCTTGGCGAGCTGCCAGCGCACGACGCGCTGCAGGATGTCCTCGCGCGGGTCAAGGCCGAAAATCTCTTCCGAGAGCTTGACCTTGCCGGCGTCTTCGCCGCCAAGCGTTGAAATCTTGAGATCCATTATTCCGCTCCCTCATTGGCCGGAGCTGCGCTCTTGGCCGCGGCGCGAATGCCGGCGGGCCTCGGCGCGTTTTCAGGCAACGCTTCCTTGACGGCGTCGCGAACCAGGATCCATGCGCCCTTCGAACCCGGAACCGCACCGCGGATCAGGATCAGGCCACGGTCCGTATCGGTCGAAACAACCTCGACATTCTGGGTGGTCACGCGGGTCGAGCCCATGTGGCCGGCCATCTTCTTGCCCTTAAACACCTTGCCCGGGTCCTGGCGCTGGCCGGTCGAGCCGTGCGTGCGGTGCGACACCGAGTTACCGTGGGTCGCACGGCCGCCACCGAAATTGTGGCGCTTGATGACGCCCTGGAAGCCCTTGCCGATCGTGGTGCCGGTCACGTCGACCTTCTGGCCGGGCACATAATGCTCGACCGTGATCTCGGCGCCGATGTCGAGCATATTTTCGTCGGAGACGCGGAATTCCGCGACCTTCGACTTCGGCTCGACCGAGGCGGCGGCGAAATGGCCGCGCATCGACTTCGACGTGTTCTTGACCTTGGCCAGACCAACGCCGAGCTGGACGGCGGTGTAGCCGTTCTTCTCTTTCGTGCGCTGAGCCACGACCTGGCAGTTCTCCATGCGGAGAACAGTGACCGGAACATGCTCGCCGGCGTCGTTGTAGACGCGGGTCATGCCCAACTTCTGTGCTATAACACCTGAACGCATCGGTTCGTTTTCCTTCAGAGGAGCCTTTGGGTCTTCGCCCGCCGGCTCATGTCAGCTCTCAGAGCTTGATTTCGACGTCGACGCCTGCTGCGAGATCGAGCTTCATCAGCGCATCGACCGTCTGGGGCGTCGGGTCCACGATATCGAGCAGCCGCTTGTGCGTGCGCATCTCGAACTGCTCACGGCTCTTCTTGTCGACATGCGGCGAGCGGTTGACCGTGAATTTCTCGATCCGCGTCGGCAGCGGAATGGGGCCGCGGACGTTGGCGCCGGTGCGCTTTGCCGTCGACACGATCTCGCGCGTCGAGGCATCAAGCACCCGGTGGTCAAACGCTTTGAGGCGTATGCGGATATTCTGGCCGTTCATTCGTCTTTTCCTTGTTCTGGCGCGGCGCGGGCGAAGTCCCGCCCGCGACAGATCAGTTATTTG
>NZ_JAAKZF010000170.1 GCF_011045125.1 Allomesorhizobium camelthorni
TTCGTAAGCGTCCGGTCTTTGCCGTTGCATATCGGCGGCTGGAGCCACCATACCCGTCGGCGTGTCCGCGTTGTGGCGCTCGCGGGACTATGTTGAATGCGTCACCCAGTCTGTCAGCCCGCGCATTATCAGCGCCATCGCATCCACTGTCGCTGCGACGTCTGCATCCCATGGTCCAAACCTGGGACGACCATGGAGTTCACCCCAAAGCGATCCTTCAATTCGAGGAGCTGCTTGTCGTCGTATGCAGGGTCAGCCGTGCCGATCACCAGCATGGAGCGACAGTCGCTTTCGCAGCAACGTAGAAGGCCCTCATAAAAGCCGGGCGCGCCGAAGCTCGGCGTAAGCCAGATGAGATCGGCGGTGCGGAGTTCCGGATAATCAGGAACGGTCAGTGCCATCCCCACCGTCCCGAGAGATTTTCCGATGATCGTGAAGCGGCGGTAGTCACCGATTTGCGAGGACGTGATGGCGTCAAAAGCGGCCCCAACATCGGTCTTGATCCAGGACAGTTTTTCTTCATCCGAGCCGTTCATGAAGTCTGGAACGCTGTCGTACGCGTACTCTATCGAGAGAACGTCGGCACCTCGCTGGAACATCAGCTGAGAGCAATAGTAAAGCGCAGGCATTGTGCTGCGGTATCCCAATCCCGGCAGGAGCACGGCCAAGTGGGTGCTCACTTCCGGCTGTCGACGAAGCCTCGTCGAGACGCGCTGTCCGCGATGCCCGAAGACTGAAAGCCCTTCTGCACTTGGCATTGGTTCCTCCTATGGCGTCGTCACTCTGCAACAGCCTTCTTATCGTTCGGCCAGCGCCACGGCAGAAGCTCTTCAATCCGGTTGATCGGGTGTCCGTCGGCAATGCGGGCAAGCGCGTCGGTGAGCCAGGCTTCCGGATTGACACCGTTGAGCCTCGCCGCGCCGATCAATGTGTAGATTGCCGCGGCCCGTTCGCCGCCGGCGTCGGAACCAGCGAAGAGATAATTTTTGCGGCCGAGCGCAATCTCGGGGTCATTCTGCCCATGTTGGGCAGGAGGTCGAAGTCCATTATCGTTGGCATCCGTATTTCGGACGCCGGCTTCGCTGCGAGAACAGCGAAGAACGCGCCAGCGGTCGGATCATTCATCTCGTCATCGTGCCGGGGCATGTCATTACCGCTCCGGCCTGGATGATAGATCCCGTGGCGTGCGCAGCGATGGATCTGGGATCCCCGCGCGTATCGCTTGCTGCACTGCTTGAACTGAACAAACTCTTGATCCAGCGCCGTTTCCGGCGAGGCTCTCCGGATGGTTTCATCATCGGGGAGACGCAAAATGAGGACCTTGCCGCCACCGACACGATCTCTCGTGATCGTTCGCCAGCTCAGCATGCCGCTCGACTCGCACAAGCTGGTCGGGCTGAGCGCAGCGCAACGAATGATCGTGATCGCCCGGCTCGCCAATGTGCTGATGACCGCCGCCGGCATCGTGACGGAGGAGAGCCGCGATGACGAGCAGTAATCTGATTCCGGCCACCATCCTCAAGCGCAAGGCCGTCGTCTATGTACGTCAGTCCACGCAGGCGCAAGTGCAGCTCAATCTCGAGAGCCAGCGTCGGCAATATGAGCTGGTCGACGTCGCGCGCCGCTGGGGATTCCGCAAGGTTGAGGTGATCGACGAGGACTTGGGACGCACCGCAAGTGGAGCTGTGGAACGTCCTGGTTTCGAGCGACTGGTCGACGATCTGTGCACCGGTCATGTGGGCGCTGTGCTTTGCCTGGAGGCGTCCCGCCTGTCTCGCAACGGACCGGACTGGCATCGGCTGCTCGAGTTGTGCGGCGAAGTCGATGCACGGGTGATCGATCTGGACGGAGTCTACGATCCGGGGCTGCCGAATGATCGCCTGCTGCTCGGCATGAAGGGGAGCATCAGCGAGTTCGAACTCGGGGTGCTGCGTGCGCGCATGTACGAAGCTGCCCGCGCCAAGGCAGAGCGCGGCGAACTGCGTATCTCCGTGCCCTTCGGCTATGTCTGGCACCGGGATTACGGTCTCGGGTTCGATCCCGACATACGCCTGCAGGAGACCATTCGCCTGATATTCGCGCGTTTCCGTGAACTCGGCAGTGCGCGCCAGGTCCTGATCTCGATGATCGACGATGGCGTGCATTTCCCCAGACCTTCCGACGGAAAGAAGATGGTGTCCTTCGCCTGGGTTCCGGTCCGCTACCGCAACGTGATCTCCGTCCTGGAGAACCCATTCTACGCCGGCGCCTATGTCTATGGTAAGAGCGAGAAGCGCACTGAGATCGTGGATGGCCGCGTCCGCAAGAGCTATGGTCATTACAAGCCGGCCAGCGAGTGGGCGGTGGTGCTCCAGGAGCATCACGAAGGCTATATTGGATGGAGCGAGTACGAACGGAACCAGGAACTTCTTGCCGCCAACGCCTATGGCAAAGCCGGCGGCGTCAAGTCGGGCCGCGGTGGTCGCGCGTTGCTCCCGGGTCTTCTCTCCTGTGGTCGATGCGGGCGAAGACTGGTTGTCACGTATGCCGGACGTGGCCAAGGTTATCCGGTATATCGTTGCGAGCGCGGCAACACCATGATGGCGCAGGCGCGATGCATGTCGTTCAACGGCTTTCGCACCGATGCGGCGGTGACCCGCGAAGCCTTGGAGGCGGTTGCGCCGATGGCGATCGAGGCGGCGTTGGAGGCTGAACAGATGCAGCTGGAGAGCGAAGCCAAGCGGCGGCAGATGATCGAGATGGACCTGCAGCAGGCACGCTATGAGGCATCGCTCGCCGAGCGCCGCTATGCCGCCTGCGACCCGGAGAACCGGCTTATAGCAGCCCAACTCGAGAGGAGCTGGGAAGCCACGCTCAGGCGCGTGGAGACCTGCGAGGCCCGGCTCAGCGAAGTCCAGCGTGTGGAGCCTGTCGACGCGATCCCTGACTTCACCGGCCTCGCCCAGGATCTCGAGGCCGCCTGGAATGCGCCGGGTGTCGATATGCGCTGCCGTCAGCAACTGCTGCGCGCGCTCATCAAGGACATTGTGGCGGACGTCGATGACGACGCGCGCGATGTGATCCTGACCATCCATTGGCATGGAGGCCAGCACTCCCAGGTAAGGGTTCGCAAGCCCAAATCCGGAGAGCATGGCCAGCGTACGCCTGAGGAGGCTCTGGCGATCATGCGATCCATGGCAACGCGATGGTCGGATGCCGAAATCGCCGCCACACTCAACCGCATGGGCATGAAGACGGGTCAGGGAAAGACCTGGACGGCGCGGCGCGTCCAATCGCTGCGCACGGTGCACAAGATCAGCGGCTATCGCTCTTCCGACAAGAACGGCGAGTGGCTCACCATGTCGGACGCGGCCGCGAAGCTTGGCGTGTCGCACGTCAAAATTCGCCGTTTCGTCAGGGACGGCATATTGCCAGCCGAGCAGGTCATGCGCGGCGCGCCCTACCAGATCCGCGCCAGCGACCTTGAAGATGAGCGGATCAAGGCCGAACTGGCACGCAAAAGCCCGTGTCGCACCAACGACGACAATCAGGAATCGCTGTTTTCCGCCATTTGAAGAGGGGGTGCATAATGAATCAGTCTTCGCGATGCCGCGGAGCGCATTCTCGGCGATGTTGTTGTCGGCCTCCAGCCGGCCATCGCCGAGGAAGCGCGACAGGGCAACGCGACGCTTGATTGTGTAGCGGAACGCTTCCGCCAACACCGACCTAGCCGAGAGCTTGCGACCCGTTGCCTCCATCCAAGTGAACAGATCAGCGAGCAGCGGCTTTGCGGCGACGCGGATCGCCAAGCGATCATGCATAGGCTTGCCTCTTGCCTCGGCCTCTACTGCGTAGAGTTGGGCGATCCGGTCGAGCGCTTCCTTGGCGACTGGCGATGCGGTCGCTTCCCACGCGTCGAATATCTTGCGCCGGCAATGCGCCCAGCAAGCCACCTCTGTTATCTGGCCCGGGTTCGTGCGCTGCGGGCCGTAGAGTTCCTCAAAGCCGGCATAGGCATCGGCCTGCAGGAAGCCGGTGAAGGTCTTGAGATGTTCGCGTGGCCGCTCCGCCTTGCGGTCGGGGCTGTAGAAGAAGGCTGCCGCCGGCGGTGCCGGGCCCTGGAAGGGACGATCGTCGCGGACATAGACTCAGGCCCGGCCAGTCTTGGTGCGTCCATTGCCTGGGGCCAGCACCGGGACCGGTGTGTCGTCGCCATGGATCTTCTCCGCTGCGAAGACATGCCGCCGGATTGCTTCGACCAAAGGCTCCAACAGCCAGGCCGCCTGGCCGACCCAATCGGCGAGGGTCGAGCGGTCGAGATCCACGCCTTCGCGGGCATAGATCGTGCTCTGCCGATAGAGCGGAAGATGATCGGCGTACTTCGCCACCAGCACATGCGCCATCATTCCCGGTGCGGCGCGTCCGCGCGGTGTCGGCAGCGGCGGCGCTGGCGCTTGAATGATGACGTCGCAGCCGGCGCAAGCATACTTCGGCCTGACATGCCGGATCACCTTGAAGTGGCCGGGCACATAGTCGAGCACCTCGGTCACATCGTCGCCAAGCCAGGTCATGTGCGATCCGCAGGCTCGACAAAGGCAGGCTTCGTTGCCATCGGGGTGGTGGATGACCTCCTCGCGCGGCAAATGGTTCGGCAATGGCCGCCGCTTTGGTTGAATCCGCTCCGGCCGGGTCGCCGGAATGCCGGACGTCTCGGCCGCGGCTTCGCTTTGCGCCTCGCCGGCCTCCAACTCCTCGAGCTTCAATTCGAGTTGCTCGATTGCGCGGTCGAGACGTTCGGAGGAGCGGCCGAACTGCATGCGGCGAAGTCGGGCGAGCTGCACCTTCAGCTTCTCGATCTCCAACCGGCCCACTTGAACGGCCGTCATCGCGGCTGCCAGCTCGGCCTGACAGGCCAGGGCGAAAGCCCGCAGCGCTTCGGGATCGGCGGGAAGATCGGCGGTGGCCAGTGACATGATTCAGGATAGCAGAGATTTAGCTCTCGATCCAGAATCAATAAGCAGAATCAATGCTATATCAGACAAGTTGGGGCAGTCTCGGTGGCTCTGGAACTACCGTCCGCCGCCAGTCGATCCCTTCGACCAGGAGCGCCAGCTGGGCCGGCGTCAACGTCAGGGCAGCGTCGACGATCGACGGCCAGACGAACTTCCCCCGCTCCAATCGCTTGGCAAACAAGCAGAGGCCGGAGCCATCATAGTAGAGCACCTTGAGGTAGCCCCCTTGCTTGCCGCGGAACAGGAACATGTGTCCGCTATAGGGGTCCTTCTTCAGCACGGTAGCAACCACCGCAGCCAGGCCATCGAATCCCTTTCGCATGTCAACGGGGCGGCAGCCCAGATAGACCTTCGTGCCGGGTGCGACGTTCAAGATCACGAGACACTCTTCAACGCCATCAGCACCCGGCGCAGCACCCGCTCGTTGATGAAGGCGTCCGTGCGGACCCGCGCCCCATTCGGCAAATCGATCTCGATGACCCCGGTGCGTTCCTCCAGCTTCGGCACCGTCGGCAGCTGGCGTGTTTCCGCGATCATCTTGGCCGGCGGCTCGACGACCGGAATGCGCAAAGCTGTCTCACCTGTGTCTTCGTCGTGGCCGATCATGCCGATCGGGATGAACTCCATGGCGGTGGCTTCGTCGGCCGCTTTCGGCAGGGGCGCGACAGCCGGCAGGCGGCCCTCCCGGGCCTCGCGTCGCCAATTGAAGAGCATATTGGCGTTCATGTTGTGCCGGCGCGCCACTTCGGCCACCGACGTGCCAGGCACCAGCGTCTCCGCCAC
>NZ_JAAKZF010000171.1 GCF_011045125.1 Allomesorhizobium camelthorni
AACTCCAGATAAATGCTGATTCCTGGGCGACGACGGTAGTGGCGCGGGTAGAACTCACGGTGGCCGTAGGAACGGCCGTAATAGCGACGCGGGTAACATCTGTCATAGCGGCAGTCCCGCCATGCGTGCCGCCTTTTCCAGTGACGATCCCCCCGCCAGTGACGATAATGCTTGCGTCGCCAATGTCGCCGATCGTCGTCATGGACCTTTTGGAGCACGTCGGCCCGCACGAGTTCAGGTTTCGGCACAGAAATCGGCGCGGCGTTCAAAGGCAAGGCGAAAGCCATAGCCAAGACTGCGGCTGTCAGGACAGACAAGAGCTTTTTCATCATCACGGGAACCTCAATCATCGTCATCATCGTCATCGTCGTAGCGGTCACGGTAGCGATCCCGTTCGCGTTTGTGATCGCTGCTCCAATCTTCGATAAATACCCGACGCTTAACGTAGCGCTCGCAATAGCCGTCCTCGCAATAAGTCTCGACAATCCGCTCGCGCACCACGCCGTTGTTGGATGAGCGGTTCGAGCTCGTATTCGACGATTGGCTCCCGGCCTGGGCCATGCTGGTCGTCATGGCCGCAACAGCAAACAGGACAAATCCGATACGCATGGCTCTCTCCTTCGCTGGCTGCCACGTTAAGCCATCGAGCCTGAACCGTAGGTGAACGCGGCGCGTCTAGGCTGGCACTTGCCGAAAGAACCGGCTGCTCGGCGCGACGGCAGCTTAAAGCCTTATTCAAGACGTGCGGGCTCCCTCTGGAACGCCTGGATTGGCTCAATCCCTCGCGTCCGGCAAGGATTCGCCGCGGTTCATCCTTCCCCTCCGGCAAGGACGCGGATGCGCGCCAGAAGGAACCTTCAGTGGACGGCAATCACGCTCAGGAAAACATACGCCCCCAGACTAGGTAGCGAAGCGGGTGGTGACCGAAGCGCCCGGCGCGCGCCATGCCTCGTTCCGCTTCGTCGCCGGCGAACTCGACCTCTTCACGGATCGCGCGGCTTTCCTCGACACGGCAAGCCGCGTCGCATCGTGAATACCGCATTCCGCTGATGGCGCAGTGTCGCGGCACCACTTTTCTTCAGCTGCTACTTTCGGTCTTGATCACCACGAGGCGATCGGTACCGGACTCCGCTCCCCATACCTCGCCGGAGCGCCCGTTGAGCTGACGTACGTCAGCGTTGTCGCGGTCAGACGGGAAGCTCGAGAAGGTCTCCGTTTCCGGGTCGAAGCGGACGATGGCGTTGGCGCTGAAATCGGTGAGCCAGACCTTGTCTTTTTCGTCGACATAGACGGCGTAGGCCTGGGGCCCGTCTCCGGGCAGCTTCCAGCTCTGCCAATCGTTCGCTGCCGGATCGAAGACGCTAACCTGGCCGGCGTTCCATTCGCTGACCCAGATGCGACCTTTGGAATCCGACCAGACGCGGCGGGCGCCCTGATCAGCGGTAGGCGGGTCGATCGGGGAAGCCTCGCCCGTCGAAAGATCGATCCGGGCGATGTGGTTGCCGGCGAGCGAGGCATAGTAGACCTCGCCGGACGGCGTGGTCGTGATCCCGTAGGGGCCGCGACCGCGCGGCGCGTCCCAAACGTCGACCTTGCCCGTCGCCGGATCGAGCCGGCCGTAAATGCCGTTCTGTCCCGTGAACCAGAGCCTCCCGTCCTTATCGAAGGAACCGGTGTTGAGGTTCGCGTAGTCATGCCCATCGGGGAGCGGAAAGGCCTTCACCGCCTCCGTCTCGGGATCGACGCGCACAATGGCGTTGAGGCCGCCGTCGGTGACCCAGGCGGCGCCGTCAGGACCGACGATCACCCCGTGCGGCGCCGAGCCGTCGCCGAAGGTGACGTGCTCGACCGCGCCTGTCTCAGGATCGAGCCGCCCAAGCGCGCCTTGACCCTGGGCAGTGTACCACACCGACCCATCCGGCGCGGGAGCCACATCATGCGGGCCGGCGCCCTCCGGAACGGGATAGTAGCGGACCTCCTCCGAGGCGGCACGCGCCGCCGCCGAGCAGAGCAGCGCGGCGAACAGCACCGACGCAATCTTACGAAACATGGCGAACTCCTCACATCGCGAATTTCAATTGCATAGATCCTACGTGCCGTTTTCGCACGGAGACGGCTGTGTCTCAGCGCGCGTACTGGTTCGAGAGATAGCGCAGCAAATCGAAAGTTCGAACCATGCTGTTTGCGCTTTCGCGGATGACCGATGCTGCCAGCAAGGCGGTCAAGTGACGACCAAACGCGCCTACGCGTCATGGAAAAGCTGGGGCGAGCGCAGCAACGAAACCGTCGGCTCGAAAAGGCGTTTAGGTAAAATTGAAAGACCACGGCTATGGGCAGCGACATGGCATGGCGCCGACTGGTTCTGCACCGATTTTGGCGTCCCGGAAACCGAGACCGAGCCGGGCGGCACCTAGCTTATGAAACCGCCGCTACAGAGGTCAAATGGCCAATCGTGGATTGCAGGGACTCGATACGCCTGCAAGGGGAGCCTGCGCATTCCGCGCAATCCTCCTTCTTTGGCCGGACCTTCGAACGTCGATTGGTGCGCACGGCCAAAGCCATCCAGGAGCCCCGATGAACATTCGTTGCGATCGTTGTGGGCGTGAACCGGACGAAGTGGCGCCGATGCTGAAGGATGCTATCTGGCGACAGATAGCGCGGAAGAACGAAACGCTGTGCAAGACGTGTGCACATGAAGTGATCCGGAGACGCTTCGGCCGGGAGCTGCGATTCGCCGACCTCCTCCCGTGTGCGTTCAACATCACCTGGTGCTCGGCGTTTGAGGAGCTAATGCCGTGGGACGAGCCCTTCCCGGCGGGCGAGCTGGAACGATGGCAGCGCGCTTTTGCCACCGCCGAGCGGCTGATTGGTAACAGGAAGGCCATGGAGGAAGCGCCGCAACAACGACCGCGTTGCAGGAGGAAATGGGAGCGTTTTTCGTCGAGACCTTGCGCGGCCCCACGAATTCGACGGTCCACCGGCTGAAGCCTCTGCCGCCAGGGCGCCAACCAGGTTTCTCTTAAAGCCTTGGGCGGAGGTTTGGATGGGCGTCAACGTTGTGGCGCATCCACGATGCTGAAGACACAATGCAGGCCTCGGCTGTTGAGTTCCACACTGCAACCTTATGCGACTTTCGGCGAACAAACATCGAACGTCGCCATAGCGGCTTCGCTCGCATGCTGCGGATTCGCCATTCGTGATAGGCTACGACTCGTCGAAAGTTGACAATTGTGCCATTCGCCGCCACATTATCGGCATGTGGCATACTCGAGACTTTGTTATTCGCGCGGGCAACAATCAGAGTTGGTTGGGGGATTCATGATTGCATCGCCAAACCGACCAATCAAATCCAAAGATCGAGATGGACTCTCGCATGCCCGAGGAGGATCAACGTGATGAGCCGCTTTGCCGCCCTCGCCCAGCACTCATGGGACGATGAATTTGTCACACTCAAATCCGCATTATCAGAATCCGTTGTTGCCGCGGAAACGGCCTTTCGGCACGAGCGCGATGCGACTTTCCTTTCCACTGGGCTACGTGATTTGGATTTTTTCTTGGGAGGACTGTATCCCTCCGACCTAGTGATCGTCGCCGGGCGGCCGGGAGCGGGCAAAACCTCGCTGGCCGCGAGCATCGCATTCCATGTGGCTAGGTCCGGCCCCATCGGTGAACCAGTTGCGTTCTTCTCTCTCGAAAATTCGTCTGAGCAACTCGCGACGCGCATCATTTCTGGGCAGACCGAAATCCCCTCCTCTAAGATCAGCCGTGGGGAGATTACGGAAACCGACTTTGAAAGGCTCGTCGCCTGTTCGCAAATGATGCAGAAGAGTCCGCTGTTCATCGACCAGACCACCGGCATTTCCATCTCTGAGATTGCTGCGCGCGCACGACGACTGAAGCGCCAACACGGCCTCGCCCTGATTGTCATCGACTATCTGCAGTTGATGCGGCCCCCCTCACAGACCGACTCTTATGAGCAGCTCGATATCTCCACAATCTCCCAGGGTCTGAAGGCCGTTGCCGAGGATTTGAACGTTCCCGTGCTAGCCCTCTCCCGAGTGTCGCATGCAGCGGAACGGAACGATAACCAGCTTGTTCTGTCCGACCTAGAGGAATTCGGCTCGATCGCCCAAGACGCCGACGTGGTCATGTTCCTCGATTTCCACCCGCAGCGGGAGGAATCCACGGGAGATGCGCAAAGCACAATCGAAGTAATCATCGCCAAGCAGCCACGTGGTCCCACTGGCGTCGTAGCCTTGAATTTTGATGCTTCGATCATGCGATTCTCCAGCCCATCAGGCGGTGACGTTCAAAAACCCTTGGCCGTTGACGATCTGGACTCGTCAACAGGTCTGATTGAAAACACAACCTTTTTAGAGAGGGCCGCTGCACTTCGGGATGAGGAGATTCAAGAAGAGCCGGTTGGGGACGCAGTGCCAGCGTTTGCGACCGCTGAACTGCTAGGTGGCGCGGTAACCCTTGGAAAATCGATTCGTAGCCCTGCAGACCTCGCCCGCGCTGTTCAGGCGGGCTTCCCCACCACGGTCCTCGATTGTCTTCGTGACGCAGGGATCAGCGCACAGGAGATCGAAACTCTAGTCGCGCCTGCACGAACGCTTGCCCGACGTCGCAAAGACGGGAGGCTCACTATCGACGAAAGTGCGGCCGTCGAGCGCATTGCCAGAATTCTGGTGATCGCCGCGCGGGTGCTGGGGGGGCGGGATGCGGCGTTGGCATGGCTTCGAGGTCCGCAAGTCACCCAGCTCAGCGGATCGACGCCGCTCGCCTACGTTCGTTCAGACATCGGCGCCAGAGTGGTTGAGGAGATCTTGTTGCAGGCCGAATACGGGCTGACTGCATGACAGGTCTCGTGGTCTATCGTGTGACACGAAAGGAATATGCCCGCGACCTCGCGCAGCTGCTTGACGGTGAGGGAGGTCGACAGGCGTCGGGGCGCTGGCACCTCCGCGGATCACCCGTTGCCTATTTCGCTGAAAGCCGCGCGCTGTGCATGCTTGAGCGACTGGTCCATTTGAGCGTGCATCCGCGCGATGACCACGCGCCTTTGGTAGCCGCAAAGCTCGCTATTCCCAAGGAATTGAGCGCTCCGTCGGGTATCCGACGAATTTCAGCTGACGAACTTGATGCGCAGGATCCCGTCTGGCGTCAGCCCGGGAATCGAACTTGTCTGCGCATTGGTGCCTTATGGTTTAAAGAGCGCGAGCACTTTGGGCTGCAAGTACCCTCAGCTATCGTCCGCGAAGAGTACAACCTCGTTGTGAACTGCACGCATCCTACGGTCCAGGATTTGATCAATACCGGCGGGTTCGTGACGGCGCCCATTTCAGTTGATGCGCGGATCGCCGAGGTTATCGATGCCAACGCCCTGCAACGCCGTCGTACAAAATGGGCGACGTAACTGACGCAGGGTCGAGCTCACGGTGCCATAGCGCGAGACCCATCCCTATCGTCAGCGTGTCGGTGACGTCCTCCACCCTCATGGTCGTGCATAGCTTCCAGGCGATGATGTAGCGGGAGAAGTCGTCGAGGATGGTGGAGAGATAGAACCAACCCCAGCCGATC
>NZ_JAAKZF010000172.1 GCF_011045125.1 Allomesorhizobium camelthorni
TAGAGCTTAATATCATCGAGGGGCCAGATCGGACGGCGGACATGGCGGTAGTCCGTCCTTAGGTACCGGGCGGCGGATCCCATCCCGCCGCCGTCTACCCTGGTCACCTCGCGCGCGATTGGCTCGAACGCCGCACGGAAATGATGTGCGGCCTTCAATGCTATGGTCGCGCAGTGAAGCGGGTCGATGCCAAGGGAGGTGAGCTGGGCAAGGTCGAGCGCTTGCTCGTTCCGCGAGATCACTGCGACTTCGATGCCGCCCACGCGCAGCATCAGGCTCGGCCCGACACTCTGCCATACGCCTCCACCCATGGGTCCGTGGCAGCGGAAACGCCCATCGGTAATGGAGACAATCTGCGCCTCGACCTCAAGCGGCCCCCCGCCCATTTCGGGGTCGTGCTTGCCACCGAGCAGAATGCGCCCTTTGTTACCGATGCCGATAGCAATGCCGGCCTGCACGGCCGCCAGATCGAAGATCGCATAGAAGGCGGCGTTCTGGAGATCGGCCGCTATCATCGCACGCAACAGGTTCGTCGCGTCGCCATAATTGCCGCCGCCGGGATTGTCGCTGAAATCAGCGAACACCAGCGGCTTGTCGGCGCCGGTTTCGCCGGCTTTGGCGTGTGCCACCGCCTCGGCGATGGGTGGACTGAGGTGAACTCGCGTGTTTGCCACGCATAATCCATGAATTCCTCGGCGATACGCTTTGCCTCGGTGGTATCGCCATCGGCGGTGACGGTGACGCTGGGTCCAATATCGAAAATGTCGGCGTTGGAAAACCCGGCGCAGACGCTGACCACGAGCGCCATGCCAGAGGCCTCCAGCGCTTCGCCGCGGTCGATGAGCTCGCGCATCGGGCCTACCTGAGTACGCCCGTGATCAAGACCACGGAGCATCGCGCGCTTGGCGATGACAGTGCGGGGACGGATCTCGCCGCGAAGGGCGCGATCGAGCAGTTTGGCGCCCTGCCAGACGCGTTCATAGTAGTCGATATGAGGATAGGTGCGCACCGCAATAAGCGCCGAGGCGTTCGTCGCCATCTTCTGAGTGACGTTGGCGTGCAGGTCGAGCGTGACGACGATTGGCGCGTCGGGCCCGAGGATCGCGCGCAAGCGGGCGAGAATCTCGCCTTCTGCGTCCTCGCAACCCTCTGCGACCATCGCGCCGTGCAGGTTGATGAGCGCACCATCGCAGCCCTGGGCGCCTGCAAGGAACCAGGCGCAGAGCTGTTCAAAAGTTTCCTTCGTCACCGTGCCCCCAGGGGTGGCGCTCGCTGCGAGCGGATGAGAGAGCGTCCAGCCGAATTTCTCCGCCGCCTCGAACGCTGCGCCCAGCGCGGTGCGTGTGCCCCGCCGCGCTGGTGGGATCTCATCGCCCAGCAGCAACGCGCCGGACCGGAAATGCTCGAGCGTGGTCGGCACCTTGCTGAAGGTGTTTGCCTCATGTTCGATCTCGCCAGTGAGGATGCGGTAGTTCATGGGAATGTCTCTCATTGCATCAGGGATGGCGCGGCAGTTGGGGCTCAGGAAACCGTGGATCACCTGCTGAAGGCTTGGTCTTCGCAAGTAGCGGGTCGAACGCCGCCCCATGGGCTGGGAGCAAGTCTCGCGGCCGGACGGCCTGGCCTAGTACCATCCGGCACGGAGTTCGGCGAGGCGCCTCAGCAGGCCGCACCGGAGGTATCACCACATGTCGCTCATTGCGCCAAGCCGGACAGCAGCCGGATCAATCCAACGCCGTTCTCGATCTCAATTTTGGTGCCAAAAGGCGTCGAGAGCTTCTGCAGGCGTTCCAGAATAGCTACTGCTTGCGGCGCGGGTGCGAGCCGCGGTACACCCCGGTTCGCAAATCTGTTTAAACGGCGGAGCTCGATCGGATGGAGCCGCAATTCAGCAAGTTGGTTCTGCTCAAAGCGGCTAGTGGTGACCACGCTTTCATAGAAGATCGTATCAGATTGAGACCCTACAAATCCTTCCGCAGTCGGATATCCTTTTGCCACCTCGTCGACCGTGACTTCGGCGTCTGTATCGACCCTCGGATCCTTGCCGTATACCTCGTACATGTCATCGCCTACTGGCGTCCGGAGGTCCTGACAGAAGAAATTACCCAAGCTGTAAAAGATAGGCCGACCTTTGTAGATCTCGATGCCTCGCAGCTGATGAGGTCCATGCACGACGTATCCGTCCGCCCCAGCATCGATAAGCCTTCGGGCAAACGCCTGTTCGCAGTCAGGCGGTTCTTGGCTCCATGCCCCGGGCTCGTGCTCATGATTAGTGGCGATGCAGAAGTCGGAGATCTGTTTGCCCCGACGAACGTTGCGCAGGATATCGGCGATGTCACGCGAGTTGGGCTCGAAACTGTAACTGGCTTTGTTGCCAGCTTTGTACGTCACCCCGCCGAGGACTACGCGGCTTGGATCTTTTCCAGCGGGGTTGTAGCCCGGTAGCGCTTCGCGCACCTGTCTCAAGCTCTTGAGCATTTCCGGCGGAACAACGATGCTCTTCTCCAAACGAAGGGCGTTGAGCCCTGGTCTGCCTGGCGCCTCGCCAGCGGGATCGCACGCACGAGCCATCGGCATGAACGTCGTAGCAAATGACACCAACGCTACCCTTCCGCGCGGAGTCTCCAGGAAGCGCGCGGCTCCAGCTTGTGCGAGGTTTTCGCCTGCGCCTGCATGGATAATGCCGTTTTCATCGAGCGCCCGGCTCGTCTCGCGCATGCCTTCAAGGCCCCAGTCGAGCGTATGGTTATTCGCGCGACTGACCATATTGAAGCCCATCGCTTTCAAGTCAGGTCCAAGCTCCGGGGCGCTGATGCAATACGCTCCACCGTACTCCGCCTGCGGGCATCCTTTAGATTGAACATCCAAGATGTTGGTTTCCAAGTTCCCGAAACTGACATCGGCCCCATGGAAGATCCTGAGAACATCGTCTAAGCCAGGATAATGGCCCTTCGTCACTGGCCGCGCAAAGAGAAGGTCGCCAACTGCTGCCATTGTGAAGCCGTCTTCAACGTTTGTGGCAATTGAACCGACAGTATCAAAGCCACCATCCTGATGGATTGGATGGCGACTGTTCTCGTGCGAATCTCTCTCCATATGATCTCCTACTTTTCGCGAGCGCGCATTTGACTGTCGCTATACTTTGGCTTTCCGACACATTAGGACTGGATTATGAGATTGAGCCATGCGCAAGCGAATGATCGCCCGCGTCAGCGGGCCGAACTGGGAGGCCTGTGGCAGGCGCGCGCACATGGCAGGCCACGATGCGCCCGTCTGCCATCGGCACCAAAGGCGGCACTTCGATGCGGCAACGCTCGACTGCGAGCGGGCAACGCGGATGAAACGCGCATCCACTCGGCGGATTTATGGGGCTTGGCACCTCGCCCTCGACGGGCGCCTCCAACCGAACTCGCGTCGGATCCGGCAGCGGAGCTGCCGCAATCAGCGCCTCTGTGTAGGGGTGGACCGGGTTGGCGAACAGCGCCTCGCATGGCGCGAGTTCCACGATCCGCCCCAAATACATGACCGCCACGCGATGCCCGATATGCTCCACGACGCCAAGGTCATGTGAGATGAAGACGAAGGCTATG
This sequence comes from Allomesorhizobium camelthorni, assembly GCF_011045125.1. Classification (GTDB taxonomy): domain Bacteria; phylum Pseudomonadota; class Alphaproteobacteria; order Rhizobiales; family Rhizobiaceae; genus Allomesorhizobium; species Allomesorhizobium camelthorni. The sequence continues at coordinate 3,591 of NZ_JAAKZF010000172.1, forward strand.
CCCATCTGCTGCTGGAGATCCAGAAGCAGATTCAAGATCTGTGCCTGCACGGAGACATCCAGGGCCGAGACTGCCTCATCGGCGATGATGAGCGAGGGATTGAGCGACAGCGCCCGCGCGATACCGAGCCGCTGGCGCTGCCCCCCCGACAATTCGGACGGAAGCCTGTGCATCATCTCGGGCGACATTCCGACCTTCTGGAGAAGATCCGCGGCAAGCGCGTTGCGCTGCTTGCGGCTGAGACGCTCAAAATTCTCGACGGGTTCGGTGATGATCTGTCCGGCGGTGAGGCGCGGGTTCAGCGACGAGTAAGGATCCTGAAACACCATCTGCATCCGACGGCGCCAGGCGTGAAGCGCGTCCTTCTTGAGGCCCGCAATGTCGGTACCGTCGATCAGCACGCGCCCGCCCGTCGGCTCGACGAGCCGCATCAGGAGCCGCGCCACGGTGGACTTGCCGCAGCCGGATTCGCCGACGATGCAGAGCGTCTCGCTCGCCTCGACGGAAAAGGATACATCCTCCACCGCCCGGATCACCGGAATGGTCTTCCTCAGGAATCCGGTACCGAGCGGATAATGCTTGGTCAGATTCTCGACTTTCAGCAGCGGACCGTTCATGCGCCCATCACCTCTTCGGCGCGCCAGCAAGCCGCGGCGTGGCTCGAGCCGACATCACGAAGGGCGGGTGTCTTGTCGCGGCAAATGTCGATCGCGAACGGGCAGCGAGGCGCAAAGCTGCAGCCGACAATGGGCTCGCGCAGGCTTGGCACGATGCCGGGGATTTCCGGAAGGCGGCGCTGACGGCCGCGCCGCCGGTCAGGCACCGATCGCATGAGGCCTTGAGTGTAGGGATGCGCCGGACGCGCAAACAAATCTATGACGTTCGCTTGTTCTACGATCCGGCCAGCGTACATCACGATCACGCGTTGGCATGTCTCGGCCACGACGCCCAGATCATGCGTGATGAACATCACGGCCGTTCCCGTGCGCTCTTTCAGATCGACGATGAGCCGCAGGATCTGCGCCTGGATAGTAACGTCGAGCGCAGTCGTTGGCTCGTCGGCGATCAAGAGTTCCGGTGAGCAGGCGAGAGCCATGGCGATCATTGCGCGCTGGCGCATCCCGCCTGACATTTCATGCGGATAGTTGCTGACGCGCCGTTCGGGGTCCGCGATGCGGACGAGACGGAGCATCTCTTCGGCCTTTTCCATGGCCACCGGGCGGGAAGCTTTAGTGTGGATCTGCACCGCCTCGGCGATCTGGCGGCCGACCGTATAGACCGGGTTCAGGCTCGTCATCGGCTCCTGGAAAATCATGGCGATCTGGTCGCCGCGGATCTTTCGCATCTCCCGTTCCGAGAGTCTTAAGAGGTCGCTTCCGTGGAAGCGGATCTCGCCGCCAACGGTCTTGGCGGTCAGCTTCGGCAGCAGGCGGAGAATGGAAAGAGCGGTGACGCTCTTGCCGCATCCGGATTCGCCGACAATCCCGAGCGTTTCGCCTTTCTTCACCTGGAAGCTAATGCCGCCCAGGGCACGCGTAACGCTGTCTTCGCCGAAAAAGTGCGTCTCAAGGTCTCGAACGTCGAGAAGCACGTCATCCCCTGCGGATTCTCGCATTAGCATGTCAACGTCTCCGCTTTGAGCGAGGATCGAACAGGTCGCGCAGGCCATCTCCGAGCAGATTGACGGCAAGTACCGTGACGGCAAGGCAAATACCGGGGGCGAAGACCGTCAATGGGGCGATAGCGAGATACAAGCGAGAACTTGAGATCATGTTGCCCCAGCTGGGAATCTCGGGCGGCACACCCACACCCAGAAAGCTTAGCCCTGCCTCGGTCAGAATTGCACTGGCGCAGACAGTGGCGCTT
>NZ_JAAKZF010000173.1 GCF_011045125.1 Allomesorhizobium camelthorni
TGCGCTGATTGCCGCTGTCACCAGCCCCGACGGGCGCGTCAGCGGCCTGCAACGCACCTGGCTCGATCCTGCGGGCACAGGCAAGGCGCAACTCGTCGATCCACGCCGCTCGCTGGGCCGTCTCCTGGGGAACGCCATCTGGCTCGGCCTGGAGCCTGGCGCACCTATTCCGGTCATGGCCGCCGGCGAGGGTTTCGAGACGATGGCATCGCTCCGCACCGTGATGCCGGCACTGCCGGTGGCCGCCGCCACCTCGGCCAATCACCTCGCCGGCCTGACCTTCCCGCCTGGCTGCCGTCGCCTCTACATCGCCGCCGATGCGGACGCCGCCGGCCGGCACGGCATCGAGCTTCTCAGCCAGCGCGCAGGCGAGGCCGGGATCGCAGCCTTGGCACTGCGGCCGCATCTCGGCGACTTCAATGACGATCTACGCCATCTCGGCCCGGCCCATCTCGCCACGTGGCTGCGCGATCAGCTCCTCCCGGAAGATGCCCGTCTCTTCCTGCCACCCGGATGAATGGCGCTCGCCGGCAGGCGGGCAGGGCCGGCGTCACCGGAAGTCTCGCAGCCATGGCGGCAGTCCATCGGAAAGGCCGCGCCCGCGGCCTGCCTGAGAGGCGATCCCTGCCACCCCCCGGGCACGGCCGCAACGGCTGCGCCGTCCTCCGCTTCGCTCCGGCCTTCGGTGCGGCCGCGCCCGGGGCGCGGCCGGGATGCGCTGTCAGGCCGCGGTGGGCGCGGCCACAACCGACGGAGACACGCCATGACTTACGAGCTTCCATTCGACGACGCCTACGAGCCCTACCACGCCTCCTCGCCGACCGACCGCGTCATCCTCGAACTCCAGATGTACGGTCATCGTCCGCATCAGGACGAGCCCGATCCCCGCCCGCTGCCGGACGAGAGCGTGATCCAGGCCGGCCTTGCCGGGATCGTCGAGACCTTCGCCGGCATGCTCGGCGACACCAGGCTCGAACCCGACCTCGACGACCTGCTCTGGTCCTTCACCAACGTGTTCCACCGCGCGGCCGAGCGGGTCGCCCGCAACCTAGACCGCAACGAGGAAGCACAGCGCTCGAGCCAGAGTGAGCAGGACGGCTCCGAGGTGAAGTCGGTCGAGCTGGAACGGCTCACCGCCGAAGGCATCACCTATATCGAGCGCCGCAATGTCCTCGAAATCATGCGCGACGAGGCCGCCGACCTCTACGAGGCGCAGACGGGCTCGGCCTGGCGGCCGCGCACCGGCTCCAAGGTCAGCCACCAGGCGATGACGTCTGCGGTGATCGACTCCCGCGACTTCCTCGCCGCGCGCCGCCGCGCCGACACCGAGGTGCTGGTGCCCGCCGGCACCAAGATCGCCTTCGCCGGCGGTCTTGACTGCAACGATCACGACCGGATCTGGGACGCGCTCGACAAAGCCCGCGAGAAGCACGCGGACATGGTCCTGCTGCACGGCGGCAGCCCACGCGGCGCTGAACGCATCGCCGCCTGCTGGGCCGAGAACCGCAAGGTCACGCAGATTGCCTTCAAGCCGGACTGGAATCGGCACGCCAAGGCCGCTCCGTTCCGCCGAAACGATCAGCTGCTCTCGGTCATGCCCTACGGCCTGATCGTCTTCCCCGGCTCGGGCATCACCGAGAACCTGGCCGACAAGGCTCGCCGGCTCGGCATCCCGGTCTGGCGGTTCACGGAGGGTGGCGCGTGAGCGCCACCCTCATTCCCCGCGTCGAAGAACCAGACCCCTCCACGGTCGAGTTCTTCGTGTGTGCACATCCGTTCTGGTCAGCAAATCCGGCGGGGGCGCCGTGCGAAAGAGCGCGAGATGGAGAGTTTCCAAATCTCCTTCGACGCAGGTTTGGGCGCGCCGGCCTGCGGCCGGCCGGGCTCTAGTCGCGGCGTACCGCCGCTCCCCGAGCCGGCTTCGCCGTCTCGGCCTTCGGTGACGATCCCTCGCGCGGGAGAGGGAGAGGAGAGCCAGGTCGGGGCGGTTGATTTGAGAGAAAGGAAAGCGACCATGACGATGATATTCCTGGGCGGTTCACGCGACATCTTTGAACTGCCAGTCCCCGCGATCGAACGGATCGGTGCGATCGTCGCGGCCGAGCACGGCGTCCTGATCGGTGACGCGCCGGGAGCCGATGCCGAAATGCAGGGCCTGCTCGCAGGCTACAACTACGAGCACGTCGGCGTCTTCCATGCCGGTGCAAAACCGCGCAACAATCTCGGTGACTGGGCCGCCTACCACGTGCCGCCACCGGTCGATGCACAAGGTTATGCTGTCCATGCCGCGAAAGACCGGGAAATGGCCCGCCGCGCCGATTTCGGTCTGATGGTCTGGGACGGCGCATCGCCGGGCACTTGCCTCAACATTCTGCGCCTTGCCGTGATCGGCAGCCCCTGCGTCGTCTACGACACGATGCGCGCTACGGTGGCAACCGTTCACAACATCGCAGACTGGTGCGCCATGCTGCACCGTGCCGGTCCGGACGTTCGTAGAGACGTCGAAGCACGCATTACGGCGGACGAGCGCGTTGCACTGGCAACCTGATTGTCGCAAGCCGCTCCGACCGGCCCACCACCGGGCGGCGCCAGCCGCCCACCTGAACCGGCCGAAGGCCGACCCCTTGCGAAGCCGCCTCTCGCGCCCGCCGGCAATCCTCAGGAATATCCCATCTGCTCATCGCGCCAAGGGCAGGGCGGTTGTGGACCAGGCAGCGCATTCCCGGCGACCCCGCTTGACCGGCGGACACCTCGCCCGTGTTGGAATCGAGCATCACCAGCCTGCTCCGACCCGCAAAACCAGGCGCGTGACGGAAGACAAGGCAGGGGGACCTCCGCGCGGGCGTCGATTGCGGGACAGGTGATGGAAGGGCAGAGCCGCACGCCGGGCAAACGCTTGACCGCGGCCGCAGTGCCTGGTGTGAAGGATCTGCGATGGTGGCCGGGGGCGTCGCCTTCGCTCACATCCGGACCATTCCCGTGTTCATGTCGCCTTTGTAGTGGACCGCCTGCTTTTGCGGTCAACCCCCGTTGGGGGTACGCTCGGCAAAAATTCAGGAAAATTCGATTTCGGTTTTGTTTGCGGGCCAGGCACTTTCCTTCCCGCAAGCGGGGCCCTTGAAAGTGCGGCCCGCTGTCTGCGGCAAATAGAATTTTCCAGAATTTGTGCCGAGTGACCGCAGCAGGACGGCCCTCTCCAGCGGCGCCATCGGGAATGGTCCCGATGCAACCGAAGGAGAACTACCATGGCCACCACGATCGCAAACCTCACCGCCAAGGCCGACGGCTCGATGGAAGGCGTGTTCGCCACGCTGCGGGTCAACGCCCCGATCACCCTGATCCCGAACGCCAACAAGACCCGTGAGGATGCTCCCGACTACCGCATCGTCAACAAGCGCACAGGCTTCGAGATCGGAGCCGGCTGGCACCGCATCTCCCAGCGTTCGGGCGAGGAATACCTCTCGGTCAAGCTGGAGGCCCCCGAGATCGGCGTGATCTTCGGCAACCTCGCTCCCGCTCCGGGCGGCGACGAGAACAAGAAGGTGATCCTGTGGAATAACCCGCAGTAAACCGCAGCGAACCGGCCCCGCAAGGGGCCGGCTCTCTTTTCGCTCCCCGCGATCAGGAGGCTTCCATGAGCCGCTACACCATCACCGTCACCAGCGACCACCGCTCCGGTCCCGACGCCGTCATCGGTTGCGATCCGCCGCTGCGCACCTTTTTCCTGCAGGCGTTCCCCGACGAGACTGGCGACAATCTCGCTCTGTGGCTCGGCACCAGCGACCGCGAATACGAAACACCCGAAGCGCCGCAAGCGGCCGCGCGATCACGCGGGTTCGACTTCATGCCGCTTGCCGACAACATCGTCGCGCGGCTCTCCGCCGACTTCGCGGCGGAAGCCGACCGGCCGCCGCATGACGGTCCGCTCGCCGCGTTGCTGCGGCATCTGCAGTCGAAGTAACCCAAAAAGAAGAGGCCCGCGCCGGAGGTCATCCGGAGCGGGCCTCTTCTTTTGCCCGTCCTGATCGCCACGTTCGAACGTCATCCAATGCCGCCGGCGTCGCAATAACCGCGACGCCGTTTCGATCGCTCCAAGGCAAGCCGCGCAGCAGCGGCCTCCTCGACCTTCTCATAGAGGTCGATGCGCATCCGGCCCGGCCGACCAATCCTTCCCCACTCGCGTACGAGACAGATGTCGCCGAATAGGCTCAGCGCTGACGACAGCCGATAAAATCGTGCCATGTTGCGCGCCGGGTCAATGCGACGGAGGTGGATCACGTCTTGTATCTGCATGATGTGAATGTCGCGGCTGTAATGCATGCCGTCCAACGAGTTCTGTGAATCGGTCCGACCGCATCGATTCAGGCTGTTGATGCATCGGCTGAATGAACGGTGTTTGGGCGAGCCGGCCTGCGGCCGACCGGGCTCTACTCGCGACGCTCACGGAGCCCGCTGGCGCGGTCTCCGCCTCCGGTAACGATCCCCTCTCGCAAGGCATCAGACCCCGGATCGACCGGGCCCTGATGCCTCGAGGGGCAACCCCTCGCGCACCCCGCCGGCTGGTCGCCGGATATGGACGCATCCCCTGGCGGGCATGCGGGTCTCTATCTCTCTGACGTCCCAGTCTACTGGCCGCTCCCATCGCCTCAAGGACGCGCGGTCCCGCCAATTTTCAGTCGTCGCCCTGAAGGAGGGCGCCGTCAGAAAATCGGTTCCCCCACGCGCCGCCTCTGGCGGTCGCTTCGCGCTCCTTGACCCGATGCTCGACTTGCCCGTCGCCGGCCTCCGTCATCAAGATGAAGGAGTTCATGACATGGCACACAACAATCTCATGCTTGTCGCGCAGCTTTCGGGCCTGCGCATCCGCGTTCTCGCCAACCGCTTTGGCTACGACACAGAACTGGCTCGCACCGTCCACGAAACCCTTGCTGCGAAGCTTGCGAAAATGATCGATGCACAGCGCAAGATCCTCGCGGCCGACCGGGTGCTCGCCGCAGCGCGCGGAACGGCCGATCAAGAGGATGCATTCTACGACCTGCACCACTACCAGACCGCCTGGTATGAGACGTGGTTGATCGAGACGATCGCACTCCTCGACGATTATCTGGTCGACGATCTCACGAACGAATATTTCGACTTCCGCACGGGTGACTGGCATCCCCGCGACAGCGACATTCCGATCCCGGTGCGGGTGCCGCCCGAAAAGCTTTGCGGGCTCGTCAAGATCATTGCCGAGATTGAGGACATCACCGGAGCGCGGTTTAGCGTCGAGAATGTTTACTACAG
>NZ_JAAKZF010000174.1 GCF_011045125.1 Allomesorhizobium camelthorni
GTGACCGCTTTCATCGCCAGATTCTTGCCGCCTTACAGCTAAGTGCGTTCTGCGCAGGCGGCTCGGCCTTCGCTTGCTGTGACCAAAGGGGGCTGTCGTTTCGACATATGCCGTCGACGGCGTTTGTCGCCGTGAACGCGTGGGAATGGAAACGATAACTGTTGGATATTTCCCATTGAAATGCCGCCGACGTAGCGTGGCGCCGCCCGAGAGATAACCGGAGTCTCAGATGAGCGTCGAATTTAATGTCTGACCATTTAGCAAAGACCCTCGATGAGGTCCGCAACGAGCTTCTAGCCGCTGACCCACTGATACCTTCAGCGGCGGATTCAGCATATTTGCCGTTTCTCTCCTGCAAAATTGCAAACTGAAGCTCCTGGAAATTCTTGTTCCGCGCCGGTTGAGTATCGGCGGAAGAATTTATCGGCCTTCCCAAGAAGGCGTCGGCATGACGCGCTACATGAATGACAGATGAAGGAGTGGTGTAAACGGAAAATAAATTGCGAGCCATTGGCCCCTTGACCGACGACGAACTTCCAGCACTGATTTGGCGCGTCGACCGGGCGCTGGGTGGGCACAACTTCAACCGTGCCTGGCAGATAGTCACAGGCCGCGGTGAAAGTGACTTGGGCGGCGATGGATGGTTAGAGGTCGTTCATCCGGAAGATCGCAAGGCATTCGCCTTTCTGCGCAATCCCTCGCCCGATCCGGCGGCTTCCTCACTCGACATTCGAATTCAGGATCAGGATGGCCGCCATTGCTGGTTTCTCGTCAACTGCGGCGGGGGCGCTGAGTCGCCAGGCCGAGCCTTCGTAGCGCTGCCGATTGACGCACGAAAGTCAGCAGAGTCAGCGCGCGAGCGCGAGCTGGCTGATGTTCGTGCAATGCTGGACAATGCGCCGACCATGATGTGGCGTACCACGGCGTCGGGCGAAATGGATTACGCCAACGACCGCTACCTCAAAGCCTGGCGGCAGAAGTGGGATCTGATCAAGGGTTGGGGATGGAAGAATTCTGTCCACCCTGAAGATCGTGATGGGATCGTCAATTATTGGACCGTTCACAGGCTTACCGACGGTGACGGTACGTACGAATTCCGCGCCGGCACGCCGGACAGTGGATACCGCTGGTACCTCTCCGTTTGTACCGCGCGGCGCGACGTGGATGGAAACGTCCTCCAGTGGTACGGCGCCACCTTCGACATCGAAGCCCGCAAGCAGGCCGAGGAGCGGCTAAGGCGCAGCGAAGCCTTCCTGCGCCAGGGTCAGACGATCAGCAAGACGGGAAGCGTTGGCGCGAACCTTGTCACGAACGAGCATTATTGGTCGGAAGAAACCTACCGGATCCTGGAGCTCGATCAGTCGGTTGCGCCGGGCTTCGATGCATACCTCCAGCGTGTCCATCCGGACGATCTCAAACAGGTTCTCAGCGCGTTCGAACACATAAAGCGGAGTGGGGGCGGCATTGAGTTCGAGCATCGCCTCGCCATGTCGGACGGACGGGTCAAACACCTGCGGATCCGCGTCAACCCGGCTCAGCCTGGCAACGATCGGATGAACCCGATCGGCGTTATCATGGACGTCACCGCCGCCAAGGTTGCGGAAGAAGAAATGCACAGGGCGCAAGAGGATCTCACCCGCGTGGCACGGATCGCCACCATGGCCGAGCTGACCGCATCTATTGCACACGAGATCAATCAACCCCTCGCCGGCATCCTCACCAACAGTGAAGCGAGCCTGCGCTGGATTAACCGGCCCGAACCGGACATTGCCGAGGCTCGGGAGGCGATCGAACGGACGGTAGTTGGCGCACGACGCGCCAGCGAGGTCGTTCGCCAGTTGCGCGCCCTTTTCAGCCGGAAGGATCCCCACCCGATCCAGATTGATCTCGGTGATCTGGTCAGGAGCACTCTTCCGCTAATGCGATCGCATGTGAGTCAGCACAAGGGGTCCGTCAGCGTCGACCTCGCGGCTGATTTGCCTTTGGTATTTGCCGATCCGGTTCAGATCCAGCAGATCATCATCAATTTAGTTATGAACGGTTTGCAGGCCCCGGGAAAGGAAGGCGCCGGACGCCGGCTTGTCATCGAAACCTCACACGTTGCTGACGAAGTCACGCTCAGTGTTACCGATGACGGCCTGGGCGTTGACGAAAAAGACCTTGTACACATTTTCGAGCCCTTCTTCTCGACGAAGACCGAAGGCATGGGTATGGGGCTCTCAATCTGCCGTTCCATCGTGGAAGCCCGCGGCGGCAGGATCTTCGTGCGCAACAACAGGTCAAGCGGAGCAACTATCGGCTTCACACTGCCGGTCGAACGGCCAAATTGAGCCGATATCGACGGAACGGGATCAACATCCTAAAACCTCCCGTCGGAGACCCTATACTCTCGTACGATAGGATAGGTCGCTTTCTCGGACTAAGCTGGAAGCCGCCTTGCTAACGAACCAGCAGGATACCCCTGTTACGATGGAGATCGAAGCTGTATTTGATGTCTCATTTGAACACGCCGTCGCCACCAAGCCGCATGCCCGCGGCGACCGTCCTTATTGTCGACGATGAGGAACAGGTTCGCTCAGCAATTGACGGTCTGGTTCGCTCGGCCGGCTATCGATCGGCACTCTATGCCAGCGCGGTAGACCTTTTGGCGAAACCGTTGCCGGCGGGTGTGCGCTGTCTGGTTACGGACGTCCGGCTCCCGTTGGTGAGCGGACTGGATCTTCAGCGCGAGCTTGCCAAGCGCGGAGAGCGGATACCGATCCTGTTCATCACCGGCCACGGCGACATTCCGATGTCGGTCAGAGCGATGAAGGCGGGAGCCATCGATTTTCTGCCGAAACCGTTCCGCGACCAGGACATCCTGGACGCCATCGCCGGGGCGTTGGCTGAAGACATGCGCCTGAAGGAACTGGAAGAAGAGCTCACCTCGCTCCGCATCCGCTTCGAATCTCTCACGCCGCGCGAACGCGAGGTTCTGGAATTCGTGTCGCGGGGCCTTCTGAACAAGCAGATCGCAGCCGAACTCGGCCTGAGCGAGATCACCGTCAAGATCCATCGCGGTAGCGCAATGCGCAAGATGGAGGCGCGGACGGTCGTCCACCTCATTCGAATGATGGAAGCGCTCGAACGCGGCGCGTTGCAAGTGCAGACACCGGTATAGAACAAGCCGGTGTCGGCAGGCTCCGAGGATTTGTCATTGCCGACCAAGAGGATCTCATTGGACGAGAATACCCTTATCGCTATCGTAGATGATGATGAGCTCGTCCGCACCTCGCTGGCGGGTCTCCTTCGATCCTTTGGCATCGGGGCAGAGGTATTCTCGTCCGCCGGCGACCTTCTCGCGACCGATCCCGATCGCTTCGATTGTGTTGTATCGGACCTTCAGATGCCGGGTATGACGGGGCTCGACCTCAGGCGCGTCCTGAGCGAACGCGACAAAGCCGTTCCCGTGATCATCGTCACAGCGTACCCCGAGCGCGTACCCAATGTTTTCCGGTCCGACGACGGGCTACATCTGCTCGAAAAGCCCGCGGACAGCAGTCAGTTGATTGCTTGCATCGAAACTGTCCTCGGGCAGCCGAAAGGCTAACTCTGACCTGCCCCTGCGAGAGCCATCTCGCGAACATGGTGGCGCGTTATCGAGGAATTGTCGAACACCCGCCGCAGCGGTCAGCTTTGAATCCGCAATCCGAAGACAGGGAGGGAAGGGTCTGCAGGTCGTCATAATATTTGATACAACGCTATCTTCGACCCGGGTGTTGTTACGCTAACTTTTGCTCAGCGATGTGACCTAGAAGTTGCGTCATGAACACGCCAGCCGCCAGCTACAAACACCACCTTTTTCCGCCCCAGACCATGCAGTTTGGCTGTATTACCGATTTCCGCTGAGCCTGCGCCTCGTCGAAGAGATGCTTCCGGAACGCGGCATTGTCGTTTCCTATGAGACAATCCGCCGGTGGGGACTGAAATTCGGCCCGGACTATTGCCGCCGGCTCCGAAGAAAGGGTCCAGGCCCGAACGATATCTGGCATCTGGATGAAGTCGTCATCAGCATCGCCGGTAAGAAACATTGGCTTTGGCGGACCTTCGATCAGGACGGATACGTTCTTGACGAGGTCGTCCAGAACCGCCGCAACACCAAGGCTGCCAAGCGATTGCTGATGCGCTGTTGAAGAAACAGGGTGCCGGGCCAAGGCGCATGACCACAGACAAGCTGCGATCCTATCGAGCAGCCAGCCGACAAGTGATGCCGGACGTCGAGCACCGGTCGCACAAGGGGCTGATGGACGCGTCGACAGCTATCTGCCGATGCGTATCGACGAGCTGCCGGTGGTGGAGACGCACCTCATTAAGAACGCAGAAGCGCCAGGTGGCATTGGTGAAGCCCCGACAGCCATTGTCAGCGCTGCAGTGACAAGTGCGATCTTCGCCGCCACCGGATATCGCATTCGGACACTGCCGATCGATACGACTTTGCTGAAGTCGTCGCCTTAGTCGTTGCCCGTCGCTGCGCGCACGGGATGAGTGTCCTCTTTCGCTGCTTGAAACCCTGAATACGTCACACCCCTCAACGGTTGATCGCGGACGGACCGGACGTCGCGAGGATACTCGTGCCTATCGAATGCATGTCCAAAGGGAATTTCTGATTTCGTCCGCTGTATCCGATCTTCGGGGGCCGGCCGAGCGCACGCGGCCGCCTCGACGAGGAAAAGGACGTTCCCAATGAAAGGCGTGGGAAATTTTCCAATAGACGGCGTGTGTAATTTCCATAACGGCGGAAAACGCTGCTGCGGCCGTCCTCTCTGTGCCACATCAAGGCAAGTTGCGTCGGCCGCGACAGCATCACGCCGCGCGGTGAGCGGCAATAACAACCGTCTATCAACTCTATGGCGAAAGGTCATTTCCCTCGCCGGAGTTACAAGGTCATTTTCGAAAGCATCGTCGTACCGAAGCTTTCAGTGCCGCCACCGAGACGCGATGCCAGATTGAGAAGCCAGGAGGTTCGATATGCAAAGCAACGACGTAAACGCAGCCGCAGTG
>NZ_JAAKZF010000175.1 GCF_011045125.1 Allomesorhizobium camelthorni
CCGGCGCGCGTTGCTGTACTTGCGGTACTTTCGTATCTCATCACTGTGCACGGCGGCGCGATGCGCGAGCGGCCGATTTGTCCAACGCTCACGCCGTGTACTTTGCGTGGTTTGACTGATCACGATCGTGGTCTTCTGCAGGTAGCCGCGGCGGGCGTTGTCGTACCGGTGTGGATGTGCTGGACGCGCGCTTCACAAGATTTACGCCGACTTCGAGGCGGAGCTGATCCAGATGGACGGCGACGACAACCACATTCACCTGTGGGTGGAGTACTACCCAAAATTGCAGTCTTCGAGCACGCTCCCCTTTGCAGCGGAGGCCACAGCCGTCACTGTCGAGAGAACGGAGACCCGAAAGAAATCCCCGCTCCCACGCCTGCGCCGAGTTGCACTCGATCGGCCCTCTCGACATCAGCGCGAGCAATCACCGTCTCTGTCCGCTCGCTGACATGCCGCAAGCGACGGAAACGGCCGCAAGCGCTGGGGCTCTCAAAAACGTGGCTATTCAGCCCCGATCTTCAACGTTCCAAGAAAATAAGAGCATGCTCTCGAAGCAAGCCCCCATTGATTCCGGATTCGGCCGTCAGAGCATTGCGATCGAGACCCTTGGCGGCGCCGGTCTGGGAGGACGGTCGCTATCGTTACAAGTGGCGGGTAGGGGATCGGGCTCAAAACGACCGCAAGCAGAGCAACAGAGCGCCGGGCTATCGAAACTATAACTGCCAGCTATTGGATAGTTTTTGCGATTTATTCAAAACATACACAGCGCTGAACCACCTTAGGGCTGTCGCTTGCGCGACATGCGGCGATGCTGGGGGCGGTGGCGCAACACGCAGCGGAAAGAAAACAGATCCCGAGAGGACACTTCATGGCAAACGCGCCGAAAACCAAGTCAAGTGTGCTGTCCACGGGTGGCGGGCAGGCTCTGCTTGATCCGTCCGATACGGCGATCCTGTTGCTCGACCATCAGTCGGGCTTGTTTCAAACGGTCAAGGATATTGCAATCGCAGATCTTCGGCGGAACGTCGAGATGATCTCAAAATTGGCAACCCTTCTGAAGATTCCAGTCATAACGTCTGCATCCGAGCCGAACGGACCGAATGGTCCGCTCATGCCGGAAATCCATCGAGACGCACCGCACGCGGTTTTCGTGCGGCGCAAGGGCGAAGTGAACGCCTGGGACAACGAGGACTTTGTCGAAACGGTGCGCGCCACCGGAAAAACCACGTTGGTCATCGCCGGTGTGTGGACCAGTGTCTGCGTTATGTTCCCGGCGCTGGATGCCGTGGCGGCCGGGTTCAATGTCTATGCGGTCACCGACGCTTCCGGCGATCCCAGTGAGCTGACCTCACGAACGACGCTGGCACGTTTCGTCCAGGGCGGTGTCATCCCGACATCGACGAATGCACTTCTGTCCGAGCTCCATCGCACCTGGGCACGGCCTGAAGCCCAGGAACTTGCAAAGCTTTATGGGCTCGCCGCGCCTAACTATGCAGCCGTGGCAGAGAGTTATCAGAAGGCTCAGGAAGTCGCTGCTCAACCAAAATAGTTGATGACCCTGGTGGTGGCATACGTGTGGCGATGAGACGTCTTCGGTCGGAGAGCCGTTCTCCGCTTAAAGCTCGTCTAATGGCGCCGCCGACTGGAGACACGCCATGAAGATGTATTTGATCTCGCTTGGTGCCGGCCTTCTCGTCGGCATCATCTACAGCCTGCTGAACGTCCGCTCTCCTGCGCCTCCGCTCGTCGCCCTCATCGGCCTGCTCGGCATGCTTGTCGGAGAACAGGCCATCCCGGTCGGCAGGCAACTGCTCTCGGGCACAGCCTTTATGGCCGCCTGCGATAAGTCCAACGCCATCAGCCATATCTTCGGGCAACTGCCCGGGCGTCAGGCCGCCAAAAAGGTAGAGGTCACGGAAGAGTCGAATTCATGACCGCAGCACCGGATACGATCCTTCATCACGGACTCTTCACTACGCTCGACAGGAGCAATCCCATCGCAAGTGCCGTCGCTATCGAGGCCGGCAAGTTTCTCGCCGTCGGCCACGACCGCGAGATCATGGCGTTGGCGGATCCGACGACGAGGATCGTCGACCTGAAGGGGCGGCGCGTTCTTCCCGGCCTGATCGATAATCATACCCACGTCGTCCGCGGCGGGCTGAACTTCAACATTGAACTGCGATGGGATGGCGTCCGGTCGCTGGCCGACGCCATGGATATGCTGAAGCGCCAGGTCGCGATCACGCCGCCGCCGCAATGGGTGCGGGTTGTCGGCGGCTTCACCGAACATCAGTTCGTCGAAAAGCGCCTGCCGACCATTGAGGAGATCAATGCGATTGCGCCGGACACGCCGGTCTTCCTCTTGCATCTCTACGACCGCGCTCTGCTGAATGGCGCGGCGCTTCGTGCCGTCGGCTACACGAAGGAAACACCGAACCCGCCGGGCGGCGAGATCACCCACGATGCCAACGGTAACCCGACCGGCCTGCTGCTTGCCAAGCCGAACGCCGGCATTCTTTATGCGACACTCGCCAAGGGGCCGAAGCTGCCTCCCGATTATCAGGTCAATTCCACTCGCCATTTTATGCGCGAACTGAACCGGCTTGGTGTCACAGGCGTCATTGACGCCGGTGGTGGCTTTCAAAATTATCCCGACGACTACGCCGTCATCCAGAAGCTCGCCGATGAAGGCCAGATGACGGTGCGGCTTGCCTATAACCTCTTCACCCAAAAGCCAAAGGAGGAAAAGCAGGATTTCCTCAACTGGACGGCTTCGGTCAAGTACAAGCAGGGCAGCGATTATTTCCGACACAATGGTGCCGGCGAGATGCTGGTCTTTTCCGCCGCCGACTTTGAAGACTTCCGCCAGCCACGCCCGGACATGCCGCCCGAGATGGAAGGCGAGTTGGAAGACGTGGTGCGCGTCCTTGCGGAAAATCGCTGGCCCTGGCGGCTGCACGCCACTTATGACGAGACGATTTCTCGCGCCCTGGATGTCTTCGAGAAGGTCAACCAGGACGTTCCGCTAGAGGGGCTCAACTGGTTCTTCGACCACGCCGAGACCATCTCGGATCAATCGATCGACCGCATTGCCGCGCTGGGCGGCGGCATCGCCGTGCAGCACCGTATGGCCTTTCAGGGCGAATATTTCGTCGAACGCTACGGCAATGGCGCAGCTGAAGCCACGCCGCCTATCGCCCGCATGCTTGAGAAAGGGGGCAAGGTCTCTGCCGGGACGGACGCCACCCGCGTTGCCTCTTATAACCCCTGGGTCTCGCTTGCCTGGATGATAACCGGCAGGACCGTCGGCGGCATGCATATCTATCCGCGCCGCAACTGCCTTGACCGCGAAACCGCACTCCGAATGTGGACGGAGAACGTCACCTGGTTCTCCAATGAAGAGGGCAAGAAGGGTCGCATCGAGAAGGGCCAATTCGCCGATCTCATCGTGCCGGACAAGGACTTCTTCAGCTGTGGCGAAGATGAACTCTCCTTTCTGACATCAGACCTCACCATGGTCGGCGGCAAGGTCGTCTACGGTGCGAACGACTTTGCGAACCTCGACGAAAACTCCGTCCCGCCAGCTATGCCCGACTGGTCGCCGGTCAGGACCTTTAAGGGCTATGCCGCATGGGGGGAGCCAGAAAGGGCGGGAAAGAACTCGCTTCGGCGCACCGCCATCTCATCCTGCGGATGCGCAAATGCCTGCGCCGTCCATGGTCACGACCATGCCAGCGCCTGGGGTTCGAAGGTGGCCGTCTCCGATCTCAAGAGCTTTTGGGGCGCGCTCGGCTGCGCCTGCTGGGCAGTCTAAGGGGCGTTGGATGAACTGGCTTGATGAGCGCCTGGCATCTCTTGCCCGAACCCCATTCGGGGCGGGCTGGATGCGCGTCCTCGCCTATCTCGGGCTCTGCGCCGCCTATATCCAGGGTGGTCTGAACAAGCTGACGGACTTCCCCGGCGCGATCGGGGAAATGACCCATTTCGGACTGTCGCCGGCGCCACTCTTCGCCGTACTGGTGATCCTGCTGGAACTGCTTGGCTCGGTGATGGTGCTGACCGGCTTCTTCCGTTGGCTTGGTGCGCTCGCACTCGGTGCTTTCACGCTGCTCGCAACCTTCGTGGCCTTGCGCTTTTGGGAATTGCCGGCTGGTCAGGAGCGGTTCATGGCGGCCAATTCCTTCTTCGAGCATCTCGGCCTGGTCGGTGGCTTTTTGCTCGTTGCGTGGCTTGATTTGAGGAAGCAATGACGTGAAGCTGAGCCTACCGACTGTTCTGAGCTTCACCGGCGGCTATGTCGATACAGCCGGCTTTCTCGCTCTTAACGGCCTCTTCACCGCTCATGTTACGGGCAACTTCGTGATGATCGGTGCAGCCGTTGCCCAAGGCAGCTTAGGCATTATCGCCAAGCTTCTGGCGCTGCCTGTCTTCTGCATTGCCATCATGTTCGTACGCTACGTCATGCTGGTGATACCGGCCACGCCCCGATGCACGTTGCTCTGGATGCTCATTCTCAAATTCCTGTTCCTGGCTGCAGGGGCGATCGCGGCAATTCACTTCGGCTCTTTTTCCGATCCTGACGGTTGGCCGCTGATCCTTACCGGGATGCTGCTCGTCATTGCCATGGCGGTCCAGAATGCTGCCCATCGCATCCATCTGACCTCGGCACCGCCGTCGACGCTAATGACGGGAACGACGACGCAGATCATGATCGAGGTTGCGAACCTACTGCACGGCACGCCGACGGAGTCTGGAGACTCCATTCGGCCACGTTTGGTCCGGCTTGTCGTTGCCGTGTGCGCCTTCGCGCTTGGCTGCGGCTTCGCGGCACTCTTCTATATCCAGTTTGGAATGTGGTGCTTTGTTGTGCCGCCGCTGCTCGCGGTGCTGGCCCTCAGCACCCTAGTCTTAGAGAAAGAATACGCCTGAAGTTGGTGATCCAGGCTAGCTAACGCGGCAGGAACAGGAGAATAAGACATGTCGAACACAAAAACAGCT
>NZ_JAAKZF010000176.1 GCF_011045125.1 Allomesorhizobium camelthorni
CGCGGCTATCGTCTTTGCCGACGCGTCACCTAAGAGCCGCCTCTGGCCGCGCCGCAAACAGCAACCCCAAGTTTGTGACGATGTCTCGCGACTCCTAAATTTATACAATCTGTCTTGCACTGCCGGTTAGAACCTCGCTGAGCGGCATGGATTTCGCGACCTCTTCCGGTCGTGCGACATGCAGTTCGGCGAGATACCAACCGGTCTTCGCGCCGGCGGCACCGATCCCCAGCCGGCGGAGATTGTCGAGCACATGCTGCCGTTCCTCGGCGGAAGCAAAGCGCCGCTGCCGAAACAGTTGTTGATGAGGACAGCCAAAGTGGGTCTGTGCGCTGGGGGACGATAGTTGATCCGCTATATGCCCTTAGGGCCGCGACCTTCGCCCCGCGCAGCCTGGCATTTGCGTGGTTGCACGCCAGTCGTTCTCCTCGACGGTACCCGCATCCGGCGCGGGCTGGTGTTATTCTGCCGCCGCCTTTAGTCGTTGCCTTGCCCAACAAGGCGACCGGGCAGCCTGGCTTATGCGGGGTTCTTGGCGGCAAAGGAGGCGGACACGGAATGAGGCTACACCTGCGCCTGTCCACCGCCCGAATTGGAAGCAGCGATCCACGGCGTTACCGCCTCGAGGTCTTCCAGGATCCCGGCCCGTTTCGCGAAGCCAACAAAGGCATCGCGCGCCACGCCCAGCGGCTTAAGCCCACCATACGCTTGATAGCATGCCCGAAGGGCAGTTTCATGGATCAGGCTGCGGCGACCCTCCGGCCATTCCTCCAGAAACTCGATCGCGCCTTTGAGATCGACAATCTCCTGCACGAGGTAGGATGATCCACGCTTGACGAAGACGGGGTTGCTGAATGCCGTGACGTTCATTGGTTCCTCCAAATTGTCGAATGGCTCGGGCGTGTGAAGAAGCCGCCGTTGGGATTTCGGCGACCATCGCAGAATGTGTTGTCAGCCTGATGACGGTTCAAGATGGCGCATGCCGCGCCAGCAGCCAACGGCCTGCGGGCACGATGCCGACTTTGCTTGCGGCGCCCTTCGGCGGCCCGGCGAGTTCCACAACGCTCTTCCCGTATTGTGCTGAGAAATCATCTCGTGGATCGCCACGGAGAGTCGAGAAGGGCCGGCCGCTGTTCCGGAAAGGCGCGCACCCTACCGCGCAGGAAAGGATCTCAATTGGAAAGCGGCTTCTCGAAGCCTTCGGGGGCACGGCTGCATAAGCCTTGCCCGAAAGGTACAACTGCAGCCGAGCCGCGGGATCATCACGCCGGGCGCGTGAACGCCGAAAGCCTTAATTCGTCTCTTTCTTCAATCCCGCCATAGCGATCGAAGTTTTTCCGCGGCCCGATCTGGTTCCTGAAGCACAGCTATGACGATAGCCAAGCAGCAGACCGCCACAATGGCGAATATCGTCGTGAGGTACAAACTGTCGATCATTCCAAGCATTTCCATTTCGAACCGCCTCCGCTGTTCTCCAAGGTTATGGACTCGTGGCGATCGCGCAAGCCTCAATCAGGCAGTGGCGGCCACTTCTCCCTTTACCTCGGTCCGCAGGACGCCGATCGAGCTGTTGCCCGCACGGTGCTACAAAACGATCTATGCGAGCGTAGTGCACGGCCACAAATTTCGCCGGGCCGCCGAATCTCTGCAAGCCAAAACGGCATCGCTGCCCGCGGGCAATTGGTTACTGGCGGGCATGCGCCCGTCTTCCGATATTCAAGGCAAGAAACGATTGGGATCATTTGCCTCTCACGGTGGGACTTTGGACCTACGCAAATGGCACAATCGCCTCAGACCATGATCCCGAAACGCGGAATACCAGTTTTCGGAAAAGATCGTGGTCAACAAGAATGTCAGGCGGCCTTGAGTTCCTTGAAAACCTTCTCGAAGGCGTCCTTGACCGGCTTGGACACTTCCTCGGCGGCCTTGGCGGTCACGGCCTGGATGTCCTTGGCCTGCTCGACGCTCATCTCGACGCGCTTGCGCAGGAAGACCGTCTGCAACTCGACGACTTCCGACAGCGATTTCGCGCCAACCAGGGCTTCGAGGTGCGAGAAGTCGGCTTCGGCATTGGCGCGCAGAGCGGCAATCGTCTTGAGTGACAGCTCGTTGCCGGCGGTCATGGCGGTCTCGACGGTCGACTCGAGAGCCTTCTGGGTCGTCTCGGCGCCGGTCTTCAATTTCGAAAAGGCTTCCTTCGACTGCTCGACGCCCTTTTCGGCGACAGCGCGGAACTGGTCGGTAACCTTGGACGGGTCGAAGGTCGGAAATGCGGCGTTCTCGATGGTGTCGGTGGTCTTGTCAGCGGTCTTGGACATGTTTTCCATCCTTTTGGGTGGACGGCCTTGCACAAAAGCCATCTCGTTCATTTACGAAGCTGACGTAACGGAATTATGAAACCGGCATAGCGGAATTTATTGCAGTCATTTTTTTGCGCGCTGCGCCATGATTTTTGGCCCCAGCGCTGACCGAACGCCGATTTTTCGCAGACGGGGCGTGCTGTTTGTGAATCAAGCCGAGTGAACCCCCATTGAAGCGCGAACTGGGAGGCAATCGCCAAATCCAATCTCGCGGTTATCGTGCCGGCCGGAATGGTTCGCCACTTCAACGTCGTTGATGACCCGCAGAAGATCGACTTCCTGACCTTCCCACCCCGTTGCAAGCCAGATGGCCGGCGGTGAAGGCTGGGCAGTATTTTAATCATGCAGGCGGAATCGATGAATTCCTGCATGCGTACCACACAGAACTTCTGGCCAAAAGATTGTGGAGTTCTGCTGGCCGATTGAGGTCGAGCCTCGCCCCGGAATCCGGTCAATTTGCATCATGCGATGTTCACGGTAGCACGCTACCACCTTGAACAACCATCAATGATATATTGACATAAAGATATCTTTATGTGAGCCTCATGTCGCATCAGGAATGAAAAGCGTCGCTTATGTCCTCAGTCGATCAACTCTTCGGGCCGGTAGCAGCCAAGTCTGACGGCTCCGAATTGCTCGCCGCGCTACGGTCGGCTGCGCGCGAGCGCATCCTGTTCCTCGACGGTGCCATGGGCACGCAGATCCAGGACCTGGGCTTCCACGAGGATCAATTCCGCGGAGACCGGTTCCTGGGCTGCTCTTGCCATCAGCAGGGCAACAACGATCTTTTGATCCTGACCCAGCCGCAGGCGATCGAAGACATTCACTATGCCTATGCCAAGGCCGGCGCGGACATCATCGAGACGAATACCTTCTCCTCGACGCGCATCGCGCAGGCCGATTACGGCATGGAGGACATGGTCTATGAGCTGAACCGCGACGGTGCGCGGCTGGTGCGGCGCGCGGCGATTCGCGCCCAGCAGGAGGACGGCAGGCGCCGCTTCGTCGCCGGCGCGCTTGGCCCGACCAATCGGACGGCTTCGATGTCGCCGGACGTAAACAATCCCGGCTTTCGAGCCATCACCTTCGACGACCTGCGTCTCGCCTATGGCGAGCAGCTGCGTGGCCTGATCGACGGTGGCGCCGACATCATTCTGATCGAGACGATCTTCGACACGCTGAACGCAAAGGCGGCGATCTTCGCTGCCGAAGAGATTTTCGCCGAGAAGGGTGTATGGTTGCCGGTGATGATCTCCGGCACGATCACCGACCTGTCCGGCCGCACGCTTTCCGGCCAGACGCCGACCGCCTTCTGGCATTCGGTGCGCCACGCCAAACCCTTCACGGTCGGGCTCAACTGCGCGCTCGGCGCCGCCGCCATGCGGCCGCATCTGGCCGAGCTTTCTTGTGTTGCCGATACCTTCATCTGCGCCTATCCGAACGCCGGCCTGCCCAACGCCTTCGGCCAATATGACGAGAGCCCCGAATTTATGGCCTCCCAGGTCGAGGAATTCGCCCGCGAGGGGCTAGTCAATGTCGTCGGCGGGTGCTGCGGGTCCACGCCGGACCATATCGCCGCGATCGCCGAAGCGGTGAGCAGGCACAAGCCGCGCTCGCTGCCGAAGGCGAAGACGTTGATGAGGCTTTCCGGCCTCGAGCCGTTTACGCTCACCAAAGACATCCCCTTCGTCAATGTTGGCGAGCGCACGAACGTCACCGGCTCCGCGAAGTTCAGGAAGCTGATCACGGCCGCAGACTACGCCGCCGCCCTCGATATAGCCCGCGACCAGGTCGCCAACGGCGCGCAGATCATCGACGTCAACATGGACGAGGGGCTGATCGACTCGAAAAAGGCCATGGTCGAATACCTCAACCTCATCGCCGCCGAACCCGATATAGCCCGCGTGCCGGTGATGATCGACAGCTCCAAATGGGAGGTGATCGAAGCAGGCCTGAAATGCGTACAAAGCAAGCCTGTCGTGAACTCGATTTCCATGAAGGAAGGCGAGGAGGCGTTCCTGCACCACGCCAAACTCTGCCGCATGTACGGCGCGGCGGTTGTTGTGATGGCATTCGACGAGCAGGGCCAGGCGGACACCAAGGCACGCAAGGTCGAGATCTGCACCCGCGCCTACAGGCTGCTGACCGAGCAGGCGGGCTTTGCGCCCGAGGATATCATCTTCGATCCCAATGTCTTTGCCGTCGCCACCGGTATTGAGGAGCACGACAATTACGGCGTCGATTTCATCGAGGCGACCGGCGAGATCACATCGACCCTGCCGCATGTTCACATCTCCGGCGGCGTGTCCAATCTCTCCTTCTCGTTTCGCGGCAACGAACCGGTGCGCGAGGCCATGCACGCTGTGTTCCTCTACCACGCCATCCAGCGCGGCATGGACATGGGCATCGTCAATGCCGGACAGCTCGCCGTCTACGACACGATCGAGCCGGAGCTGCGCGAGGCCTGCGAGGATGTCGTGCTCAACCGAACGCCCAAGGCTGGCGCCACCGCGACGGAGCGGATGCTGGAGATCGCCGAGCGTTTCAAGGGCACGGCCGGCA
>NZ_JAAKZF010000177.1 GCF_011045125.1 Allomesorhizobium camelthorni
CGACCTTGAGGTGGCGTTCGATAATGGCTGGCTAGCGGATCGGTTTAGCAGTCCTTCTTTCAGACGCCTCAAGCTTTGCGTTGCATGCATGGCTCGCATGCGCCAGTCCCTCTCGCTGACGGCTCAAAGACATCATACATACAGCGGTGCACAATCTGAGGGAAAGACCATGAGCAAGATCATTCGCAGCACCGGGATCGGTGAATTCTTCAACATGATGGGCAGCGCGATCAATGCCGCCGCCGCCCTGGAGACGGGCCGCCGACCGAATGCGCGCGATCTGCGCCGGCTTGGCATCGATCCGATGCGGTTCAACAACGTCAGGTAGTCCTGAGGCGGTTGCCTCGGAGCGTATCCGACAAATCCAAGTTCTCTTTTCGGCGTTGGCCGGCCCGTTCAGGGCCGGCTTTGTTTTATCCGGCCGTAGTTTGAACTATCGCGATACGCTCGGCCGAACCGAACGATGAGTCGCGATCGCTTACAGCCGCCGTTCCGACGCTGAATTTTCTCCGCCACTCAAGCCCGGTCCACTCCTCCCGCCCGCCACCTGACCCGGAGAGTTGTAGGTGTCCAGATGTCGCATTGACATTTCTCGCTTTGCTGGAATTATGTATGCCACAAATACGCGCTAATAGCCGAAGTGAGAAGGCCCTGAAAACTGCTTCATCAAAGGAGCCAAAGGGCACCGAAAAGGGGAATGAGAACGGGCAGGTTCCTTGCCGCAAAGGTGGAACCGCCATTGAAAGCTGGAGGAGGAAGGATGAAGATCTGCATCTTTGGCGCCGGCGCCATCGGCGGTTACATGGCAGTGATGCTGAAGCGCGGCGGCGCCGAAGTGTCGCTGATTGCGCGGGGCGCACATCTTGGCGCCATTCAGCAGAACGGTCTCCGGCTTGTCATGGAAGGCGAGGAGATCGTGGAGCGCATGCCGGCCTCCAGCGATCCGCGTGATTTCGGTCCCCAGGATTATGTGGTTGTCGCGCTCAAGGCGCATCAGGCGTGGGATGCGGCCGAGCAAATGACACCGCTGCTGGGGCCAGGCACTGCCGTTGTCACCGCCCAGAATGGCGTCCCCTGGTGGTACTTCCATGGGCTCGGTTCGCAATTTGCGGACCTGCGCCTCGAAAGCGTCGACCCCGGCAGCCGGCAGTGGAAGGCCATCGGCCCCGAGCGCGTCATCGGCGCCACCGTCTATCCGGCAACCGAGATCACCGAACCGGGTGTCGTCCGGCATATCTACGGCAACCAGTTCGGGCTCGGCGAGCCGGACCGCAGCGACAGCGAGCGGGTGAAGCGGCTGGCGGCGGCGATGGAAGCCGGAGGCCTTAAGCCGCGTTTTTACGATGATATCCGCAATGACGTCTGGATCAAGCTCTGGGGCAATCTCTGCTTCAACCCGATCTCGGCGCTCACCGGGGCTACGTTGGATGTTGTTGCGACCGATCCGGGTACGCGAACACTCGCGCGCAACATGATGCTTGAGGCACAGGCTATCGGCGAGCAATTCGGCGCTACCTTCCGCGTGGACGTCGAGCGGCGCATTGATGGCGCGGCCGGTGTCGGCGCCCACCGCACCTCCATGCTGCAGGACGTCGACAAGGGGCGGCCGATCGAACTCGATGCGCTTTTGACCTCCGTGCAGGAAATGGGGCGTCTTGCCGGCATCGCCACGCCTTTCATCGACAGCGTCCTGGCGCTCGCCCAGCAGATGGGACGAGTGAAAGGGCTCTATCCGACATACCCCGAAGGACAGCCCGCCGCGCAGCGGTTGGCGTCCTGAGTTTCCACTTAATACTCATCCACGAAGCGGGACCGGACGATTCCGGCCCGCTCGCAGACTGCGCCGTAGCAATGAGAGCGAGATGATACGCGATCGCCGCGCAAAGATCACCGCCACGCTCGGGCCGGCAAGTTCCGACCCGCAGACGATCCGTCGTCTGTTCGAGGCCGGTGTCGATGTTTTCCGGCTGAATTTCAGCCATGGCGGACATGCGGATCACAAGGCGCGCCATGATGCGATCCGAGTGCTGGAGCGGGAAAGCGGCCGCCCGATTGCGATCCTCCAGGATCTGCAGGGGCCGAAGATCAGGCTCGGAACACTTGCAGGCGGGCGTGCCCTGCAACGTGGCGATCGTGTGCGCTTCGTTCATGCGGCGGAGAGCAAGGCGCCGAAGGAATTAGGCCTGCCCCACAAGGAAGTCTTTGAAGCCGTGATGCCCGGCCACCGGTTGCTGATCGACGACGGCAAGGTGCGGCTGGTTACCGAAAGCGTCGGCGACGGCACGATCGAAGCGACCGTGACGGTCGGCGGAGCGGTAACCGACCGCAAGGGCGTCAACCTGCCCGACACGATCCTTTCGCTTTCCCCGATCACCGGGAAAGACCGCCGCGACCTCGAATTCGGTCTCGAGCTTGGCGTCGACTGGGTGGCCTTTTCTTTCATCCAGAAGCCGAGCGACGTGATCGAGGCGCTGGCGTTGGTGGACGGTCGGGCGGGCGTGATGTCGAAGATTGAAAAGCCCGCCGCGCTTCAGTCCATATCGGACATTGTCCGTCTTTCCGATGCTGTGATGGTGGCGCGGGGCGATCTGGGCGTGGAACTGCAGCCGGAAGACGTGCCGGCTATCCAGAAGGATCTGGTGCGTCTCTGCCGGCTTGCCGGGAAGCCGGTGATCGTCGCCACCCAGATGCTGGAATCCATGATTCACACTCCGACACCCACCCGCGCCGAGGCGTCCGACATCGCGACCGCGATTTATGACGGCGTGGATTCGGTCATGCTGTCGGCCGAGTCCGCCTCGGGGAGCTATCCCGTCGAGGCGGTGGAGACGATGCACAAGGTGATCGCCCGCACCGAGCAGCACGAGGCCTATGGGCAACTCCTGCATGCCCTCAGGCTCGACATGCCGAACGACCCGCAACATGCCGTGGGTGCCGCCGCGGCCGAGCTCGCAGAGAGGCTCCACGCGCGGTCGATCGTTGCCTTCACCTCGCGTGGCACGACCGCCTATCGCATCGCCCGGAACCGGCCGGAACACCCGATCGTCGGGGTGACGCCGAACGTGGAGACTGCACGGCGGCTGGCTCTTCTGTGGGGCTGTCACAGCATGACGTCGCCGGACATCCATTCACATGAAGAGATGGTCGACCAGGCTCATGTGCATATGCGGGAAGCGGGGATCGGCGGGCCGGGAGATACGGTGATCATCGTCGCCGGCGTTCCGTTCGGCCAGGCCGGATCGACCAACATTCTCAGAATCGTCATCCTGTGAGGAAGCTGATGCTGGACACGGATATGGCAGATCGGACGGCGGGGGAGAGCGAATGACGACTCCGCAGATTGTCTTCGTTCCGAAGGAAGTGGATTCGAACGAGCCGCGGGTCGCGGCTTCGCCGGATACGGTGAAGCGGATTTCCGGGCTTGGCCTCGATGTGATCGTCGAGGCGGGCGCCGGCTTGGCTTCGCGCATCACCGACGAGGAGTTCGCCAGGGCCGGCGCCACGATCGGCAAGGCGTCGGACGCGGCGAAGGCGGACGTGGTGCTCAAGGTGCGCCGCCCGGCCGAAGCCGAGCTGAAAAGCTACAAATCGGGCGCGGCCGTCATCGCCATCATGGATCCCTACGGCAACGACGCGGCGGTTGCTGCGCTCGCCAAGGCCGGCGTGACCGCCTTCGCGATGGAGTTCCTGCCGCGCATCACCCGCGCGCAGGTCATGGATGTGCTTTCCTCGCAGGCCAATCTCGCCGGCTACCAGGCCGTCATTGACGGCGCGGCCGAATATGACCGCGCGCTGCCGATGATGATGACGGCGGCCGGCACGGTGCCGGCGGCGAAGGTCTTCGTCATGGGCGTTGGCGTCGCAGGGCTGCAGGCGATCGCTACGGCGCGCCGCATGGGCGCGATCGTCACCGCCACAGACGTGCGCCCGGCCGTCAAGGAGCAGGTTGCCTCGCTCGGCGCGAAGTTCCTCGCCGTTGAGGACGAGGAGTTCAAGGCCGCCGAAACCGCCGGCGGCTACGCCAAGGAGATGTCGAAGGAATACCAGGCCAAGCAGGCGGCGCTGACAGCCGAGCACATCGCCAAGCAGGACATCGTCATCACCACTGCGCTCATTCCCGGCCGGCCGGCGCCGAAGCTGGTCTCGGCCGCCATGGTGCAATCCATGAAGCCCGGCTCGGTCATCGTCGATCTCGCGGTCGAGCGCGGCGGCAATGTCGAAGGCGCTGTCCCCGGCGCGGTGATCACGCTCGACAACGGCGTGAAGATCGTCGGCCATCTCAACGTGCCGGGCCGTGTCGCGGCGTCGGCCTCGCTGCTTTATGCGCGCAACCTGTTCGCCTTCCTCGAAACCATGGTCGACAAGGGCACGAAGCAGCTCGCGATCAATCGCGACGACGAACTGGTCAAGGCGACCATGCTGACCGATGGCGGCCGGGTGGTGCATCCGAACTTCGCTGGCAAGGAAGCGGCCGCGCCCAAGCCGATCGTTCCCGGCCAGAATCGCGGCGACGACCCTGCGGTCAAGAAGGCTGCCAAGGGCGCCGAGCCCGGCCTCGATGTCGCGCCGAAAAAGGCTGCCGCGAAGAAGCCGACGGCGCCCAAGCCGGTCGTTCCCGGCCAGAATCGTGGCGAAGATCCGGCCGCGAAGAACAGTGCCAGGAAGTCAGCCGCCAAGAAGCCGATCGTGCCCGGCAAGAACAGGGGAGACGCGTGATGGAAAAGACCGCTCTCGAACAGGCGCTCGACCAGCTCGAGCAGGCTGTCGCCACCGCGCGCGCGGCGCTTGAAAGCACCGAGGCGGCGGGTGATGCGGCCGCAGCCGCCGCCCATGTCGTCTCCGGCGGCGTGATCGATCCCTTCGTGTTCCGATTCGCGATTTTCGTGCTCGCCATCTTCGTCGGCTACTAT
>NZ_JAAKZF010000178.1 GCF_011045125.1 Allomesorhizobium camelthorni
CGATCGATCCGGCCGCCGGCAGTGAGAGCGGCCGCATCGGCAATCTCAACCCGCAAAGCGTGCTGAAGAAGAAATAAGGAAGTATTCTCATGAAAGCGCTCGAAGGCGTTCGCATCCTCGACTTCACCCATGTCCAGTCCGGACCGACCTGTACACAGCTTCTCGCATGGTTTGGCGCCGACGTGATCAAGATAGAGCGCCCGGGAACGGGCGACATCACGCGCGGGCAATTGCAGGACATCCCCAAGGTGGACAGCCTGTACTTCACCATGCTGAACCACAACAAACGCTCGATCACGCTCGACACCAAAAACCCGAAGGGCAAGCAGGTACTCGAGCGCCTGATCAAGGAGTGCGACGTGCTGGTCGAGAATTTCGGGCCGGGCGTGCTCGACCGCATGGGGTTCCCCTGGGAGACGATCAACAGGCTTAACCCGAAGATGATCGTTGCCTCGATCAAAGGTTTCGGCCCCGGACCATATGAGGACTGCAAGGTCTATGAAAATGTCGCCCAATGCACCGGCGGCGCAGCGTCGACCACCGGCTTCCGCGACGGCCCCCCTTTGGTCACCGGCGCCCAGATCGGCGATTCCGGTACTGGGCTGCATCTCGCACTCGGCATCGTCACCGCGCTTTATCAACGCACGAACACCGGCAAGGGGCAGCGCGTCACCTGCGCCATGCAGGATGGCGTGTTGAACCTCGCGCGCGTGAAACTGCGGGACCAGCAGCGGCTCGCCCACGGACCGCTGAAGGAATACAGCCAGTACGGCGAAGGCATTCCCTTCGGCGCGGCCGTGCCGCGCGCCGGCAATGATTCCGGCGGTGGCCAGCCCGGCCGCATACTGAAATGCAAAGGCTGGGAGCAGGATCCCGACGCATATATCTATTTCATCACGCAGGCGCCGGTGTGGGAGAAAATCTGCGACCTCATTGGCGAGCCGACCTGGAAGACCGATCCGGAATACGCGACACCGCCTGCGCGCCTGCCGAAGCTGAACGCCATCTTTGCGCGTATCGAGCAATGGACGATGACCAAGACCAAGTTCGAGGTGATGGATCTCTGCAACGCCGTCGATATCCCGGTCGGCCCCATCCTTTCCATGAAGGAGCTTGCCGAGGATCAGTCGCTACGCGCCACCGGCACGGTGGTCGAGGTCGATCATCCAACGCGGGGGAAATATCTCTCGGTGGGCAATCCGATCAAACTGTCGGACAGCCCGACCGACGTGGCGCGCTCCCCGCTCCTGGGCGAGCACACGGAGGAAATCCTGCGCGACGTGCTGGGCTACGACCCCAGCGGGATCAGCGAAATCCAGCAGAGCGGCGCGCTTGGCGCCCCGCAGGCGATCGCAGCCGAGTAACCACCTAATCTAATCGTCCGGGCGGCGGTATCATCGTATACCGCCGCTCTTTTTTGTCCGTGTAACTTCCCTACGGTCTCGGATTACTCCAAACCGGGCGGTGTAATGCGGCGGTGGTTTCCACGCCACGATGTCGCCGCGTCCATCGCGGCCGGCTTGCGGCATCCCTCCGAACCATCTCGCACGAGCGGAGCCTACCTCCCGCAGTCGTCTGTTTTTAGAATGGGCGTTCCATCGCCATTGACCACCCTCGCCCGCTCTGGCATATTGTATTCCAACGTGAAGGTTGATCGCCTGCTGCTGGTTTCCGCGGCGAGGCAGAATGGCCGACAGCCAATCTCAGCGTTCGGGGAGGATGTCATGCGACTGCACGAGTTCCAGGCAAAGACGCTGCTGACCGGCTACGGCATCGATGTGCCGGAGGGCCGCGTAGCGCTGACCTCAGAGGATGCTGCCACGATTGCGCGCGACCTCGGCAGCGAGGGCTTCGCCGTCAAGGCACAGATCCGCTCGGGCGGGCGCGGCAAGGCGGGCGCGGTGCGCATTGTGCGCACGCCGGAGGAAGTAGCCACAGCCGCCGGCCTTTTCCTTGGCCGCACTTTCGTCACGGCCCAGACCGGCCCCGACGGCGCCAAGGCGCACAGCGTTCTGGTCGAGCGCGCAGTCACGGCGTCGCGCAGCCTCTACGTCTCGTTCTTCATCGACGCCGCGAAGGCCGAAGCCGTTCTGCTCGCGGGAGCGGAAGGCAGCGAAGACATCGAGCAGCAGGTGCACACCGGCGAAATGAGACTCGAACGCCTCTCCCTTGCTCCAGGCGAAGGGATCGGCGAAAGCGAGGCCGCCGCGCTTGGCCAGCGCATCGGCATTTCGGGCAACCTGCTTCCCGAATTCGTCAGCCTGCTGCAGCGGCTCGCCCGGGCTTTCTCCGCGCTCGACGCCACGCTGCTCGAGATCAATCCCCTGCTCCTGACCGGTAACGGGGATTTCGTGGCGGCTGACGCGAAGATCGTCATTGACGACAACGCGCTCTTTCGCCAGCCCGAACTTGCCGCACTGCGCGAAGAGCAGGAGGACAATGAAGGCGAGCGCGTCGCGCAGAACCGGCAGCTCAACTACATCCAGATGGACGGCGATATCGGACTGGTGGCAAACGGCGCTGGGCTTGGTCTCGCGACCCTCGACATGGTCCGCGCCGCCAATGGAAGGCCGGCCAACTTCATGGACATACGCACCACGGCCAGCAGCCTCGATGTCGCCTACGGCTTTTCGCTGCTGCTGAACAATCCGGCGGTGCGCTCGATCCTGGTCAACGTGCACGGCGGCGGCATGCAGCCTTGCGACACCATCGCCGACGGGCTCGGGATCGCCATGCGGCGGACCGGCCGCACGCTGCCCACAGTCGTGCGTCTCGCCGGCAACAATGCCGAATATGCCCGTTTCCGGTTCGCCAATTTCGGCTGCCGGGTCATCGACCGCCCGGACATGTGGAGCGCGGCGACGCGCGCGGTCGAGGAGGCCAGGGCTGCGGGAGGGAGACAATGACCATTCTCGTCGACCAGAACACGCGCGTCATTTGCCAAGGCATCACCGGGAGGGCCGGGACGCACTATTCGTCGGTCATGCTGGAATACGGCACCCGAGTCGTCGGCGGCGTGCGGCCGGGCAAGGGCGGCAGTCACCATCTCAACCTGCCCGTTTTCGACACGGTCGCCACCGCCATGACGGAGACCGGAGCTAATGCCAGCATGGTCTTCGTTCCACCGGATCGGGCAGCGAATGCGATGATCGAGGCGATTGAAGCGGAGATGCCGCTCGTGGTTGCGCTCACGGAGCGGGTTCCGGTTCGCGACATGATGCGCGTGCGCGATGCGTTGAAGCATGGTTCCACCATTCTCGTCGGACCGAACTCGCAGGGCATCCTCGCCCCGGGCGTTTGCAAGATAGGCGTCATGGCGACCGGCAATGCGCGGCGCGGCAATGTCGGCATTCTGTCGCGTTCCGCTTCGCTGACCAGCGAGGTTATCGCGCAGCTGAGCGATGCCGGGCTTGGCCAGTCGACCACAGTCGGCATCGGCGGCGACGCTATCCACGGCCTCAGCATGCGCGCCTGCTTCGAGCTCTTCCTTGCCGACCCCGACACCCACGGCGTCATCGCCATTGGGGAAATCGGCGGGACCGATGAGGAAGAACTGGCTGAGATCATCGCCGCCGCGAAGCCTAAAATTCCGGTCGTCGCCCTCATCGTCGGGCAGTATGCGCCGGCAGAGCGCCGCATGGGCCATGCCGGCGCCATTGCGGGCAATGCCGGAGCGGATGCCAAGAGCAAGATCCGCGCGCTGAGCGAGGCGGGCGTCATCATCGCCGAAAGCCCCCATCTCGTGGGCGAGACGATGCACAGGGCGCTCACTGTGGCCGCCTGAAACTGTCACTCCCTGGCCTTGGGGAAATTGCCCGGAACCGCAGGGTTCCGGGCACTCTTGTTTCACAAGAAAGCAAACCGGCTAGCGGCAGCCTCACTGCACGAAAGTGTTGGAGAGCGTGCCGATCCCCTCGATGGTCACCGAGACGGTGCTTGCCTCATCCTTGAGCGTGCCGACGCCGAGCGATGTGCCGCAGCAAATGAGATCGCCGGGCAGCAGCGTCATGTCTCTGGACAGCGCGCTGACCAGCCGCGCCGGCGGGAAGATCATGTCGTCGAGCGGGTAGTTCTGCCGCTCGACGCCGTTTACCTCGGTCCGCACGCTGAGCGCGCTCACGTCGAGATCGGCCGCGATCACCGGCCCGAACGGACCGAAGCCGTCGAAACTCTTGGCGCGGGCCCATTGCGCGAAGGTCTTGTCGCGCTGGATGATGTCGCTGGCGGTCAGGTCGTTCACGCAGGTGTAGCCGAAAATCGCCGCGGCGGCCTCCTCCTCGGAGGCATTGCTGCAGGCGCGGCCGATGACGATGCCGAGTTCGCCTTCATAGGCCACGCGCTCGGAATAGGATGGTGGCCGGCTGATGACCGAGCCGGACGCTGCGACACAGGAAACCGCCTTCAGGAGATAGAGCGGCTCCTCCGGCTCCGGCACCGAGAGCTTCGCCGCGAGTTGCCGGAAATTATTCCAGAGCGCGATGATCTTGGATGGCTGGCACGGCGGCAGCAGCCGGACGGCATCGAGCCGCCTCCTTACGTCCGTCGGTTGCGGAGCGTCGAACATCGAGCCGGCGTGAACCACGATTTCAGCGCCGGAAAGGCTGCCGAAGCGTTCCTCGCCACCATCCTCGAACCGAACCCATCGTGTCATTATCTGCCTCCCTTGCTAAACCCGCGCCGGCGATGGCCATCAGTGGTCCATCGCCTTGACGATCTCTTCCGTCATCTTCTTGGCGTCGCCCAAGAGCATCATGGTGCCGTCCTTGTAGAACAGCGTGTTGTCGATGCCGGCATAGCCGGAGCCGAGCGAGCGCTTGACGAACAGGCAGGTGCGCGCCTTGTCGACGTCGAGGATCGGCATGCCGTAGATCGGCGAATTC
>NZ_JAAKZF010000179.1 GCF_011045125.1 Allomesorhizobium camelthorni
ATGCGGACCTTCCGCCATGACGCGCTGAGCGTCCGAAAACTGCTGGACTCACGACCATCGCCCTTCGATCTCGGACAGCTCGACTGCACGCGCTGATCCTCACGTCGTGAATCGCCCGCGGCAATTCTGCCTCGATTGAAGGTTTTCAGGGGCAGACGCGTGTTGCGGCACGGCCGGTCGGTCGGACGCTCGGAGGCTGGCATCCTGATTGATGCATATATTCCGCGCTGAACGCACGGCCGACACACATAATCCAACATTTGCATGATGGTACTGCAACAAAGGGCCGACTCGCACGTTGCCGAGCGTCCCATGCATATTCCTTGTCGCCATCTTGAGCTCGCTCTGGAGATTATCATGCACAGCAGACAATTCGCTCGGCCAGTCTCGATCTTCGTTGGACTCGGATTCCCCCACGCTGTTGGAAGCGCCAGGGAAGCCTTTGAGTTGCTGAATGATTGGTCTTCCGGAGGGCGCGGTCCCGTGCACGAGGCCGCTATAGATGCATGCCGCGCTGCCTTGGCCTGCGAATGTGATGACGAGACGGCGCGGCAGGCGTTTGAAGCGTTCGCCAGGGCGAGCGGCATTCTGGCTCCGGAAATGCCGGCTGCGATCGAACAACCGGCCGGGGACGAATCGACGGCTGCTTAAGATCACTCCGCCGCCTCCGCAGGTGCCACAACGGCGCGTATCCAGGCCACCCAATTTTCGGGCTGCCGGGATGCCAGCATTCCTGCAGATCTCGGGCAATGGAGGCCGAACTTCGAAACGGCATCGGAGAGGGGTAGGACCGTCCCGTCCTGCGGACGGCGTGCCAGGGACCTTCGGCACGATTTCGACTTCCCGTTTATGCGCGGACTGAACCATCCTGACAGGATCGGGCTTACGGCGATGCTATGGTGGCCGTGCAGGTGGGCGCGGTCCCACACCAAGCACAACGCCAGGAGCTAAGCATGTCCAAGCTCAGCCGCCGGACCTTGATCCTCAATTCCGCAACCGCCGCCATCGCTTTGACGGTTACTGGAACTGCCAGCGCCAGGGAGCCGCAGGCCCGGAACCAGATACCGTCTTGCGAGCTGCGGGCATTGATCAAAGCGCATAAGGCAACATATGCGTCGTTCGGTAGGGCCATCCACGAAACGTGCAGTAGCGGACGCGACTGTAGCAAGGCTGCCCGGGCGGAAGAAGAAGCGCTGATGGCTGTCTGCTCCTTTCCCGCTGTCAGCGAAGCCGATCGGCGGGTCAAGGCCAAATATCTTCTGAAAGTCGAGGCGCGGGGCGAGCTAGACCTCAAAGAGCACATGCAGGCCGTTCTCCGCTCGACCTTGTGGAGTCGGAACGCCTAATCGTGTCTGGTCATGCGTCCCGAGAGAATGACGAAGCCAATCCAATCGAAGCTGGGGCGCGGACCGGTCCCCGCAACCGACTGGCTCCGCGAACCGCACCTAGAGCACGAAGAAGTCGTCCGAGGTCAACAATGTGCCCAGGTCAACGGCTGCGAACTTGACAGCCGCCGCTCCGCCAGCCCCGTCGACATCGAACCTCAGGTCGCCAGTCTCCGCGTCGTAGATGATGTGATCGCTGTCATCCATGGAGTGCCGGGCGACCACGAAAGCTGCAGCGGACAGCGGGCCGGCCGCTAGCCCGACGAATGCGGTGCTGTCCAGCCGGAACACATCGTCGAGTGAATTGAAGTCTTCGATGCTGTCGTGGTTCGCTGGCCCAAGTGCGTCGAACACGAAGACATCGCTGCCCGCACCGCCGGCCAAACGATCGCGTCCGGCACCGCCATTGAGGATGTCGTCATCCGTGTCACCGCGTATGCGGTCTGCGCCCGCGCCTCCGACGATGGTGTCGGCACCCGCGTCGCCGAACAGCTGGTCGCGGCCGGCACCGCCGTCGAGCGTATCGTCAAACGGGGTGCCGCTGATCCGGTCGTTGCCGCCCAGCGCAGCAACGAGCACGGCATGATCGAAGCTTCCGTACCTCACTGTGTCTTTGGCGTCGGTCAGCGCAATGGATTCGGCCGGTGGAGTGACAGTGATGGTGATCGTCGCCACGTTGCTGTTGCCCTGGCCGTCCGTAGCGTAAACCGTAAAGCTGTCGGTCCCGACAAACTCGGCTTCGGGCGTGTAGTCGAACAAGTTTCCGCTCAGAAAGTCTGCATGATAGTGCAGGCTGGTGCCATATTGACCTTGGTGAAACGGGTAATGGTTACCGTCGAACCTCGTCTCCAGCGCAAGAGTGCCGTTGTCCGGCCCGTCTACGACGATAAAGCTCAAGAGGTCGTAGTCGGCATCCGCCGCGCTGAACTTGACGTCGTCGAGAGATTGCCCCGGCGAAAGCGAAAAATCCAGGTCGGCAACGATGGGCGCGTGATTCACGAAGGTGTCGGGCTGAAGCGCGCCCCCTTCGAGGATGATCTGATGCTGGCCGTATTGCGTGTTTTCGCCGCCGAAATATTCGTTCGCTCCGATCCATGTCACCGTGATGTCGTCGGGGCTGTCTGCGTTGACAGAGACAATCTGGGCCGACAGGAAGGCCGCCTGGTCGGACACGGTACGAATGAAATTGCCTTCGTTGTCGAAGACCTGGGTCTCCACCGTCGTCCAGGTCTCGGTCCTGCCCTCGTGGGTGAAGCTGGTGATGGTGAAGAAGCCGTCGAAGACGTCGACGGAAGCTAGATCGATCCCACCGAACGGGAAATCCGGCTTTGCCCCTATCGGTCCGATCACGTCGCCATCGGTTTCCGAAATGCTGAAAAGGACCGCGTCAGGGCTCGGATTGGGATTGTCGGGTTCGCTCCAAACGGTGAGTTCACTGCCATTGCTTAGGATAGGCATCCTATCTTTCCTCGCGTTTGCGCCTGGACACGCTGCGGTACCCCCGACCTACAGATAACATGCTGCGTGAGGCGGATCGGTGACAAACTCACCCGCCCTTCACCTTTGTCGAATGTAGTTAGCCTTTTATCGGATGGAGGGGGCAACTCGACAGAGTTCGGCCGGATTCCAGGGAGAAGAAACACGGATCGATGCACCGCTTCCACAGATTGCAATTGGCGAAACCGCTCAGCGTCGGCATCAAAGAACAGGTAGGCTTACTGGCCCAACCCGTTCAAGTCGTTCGTTGTTCAAGTTCGCTACGGTACGAGTTGACCGATAGTGTTGAAAAACTCCGGGTTGCAGCAGTCCTGAGGCACTGATTCAATCTTCGTTGTAAGAGGAGATTGAGTCGATGATGGGCGAGCAAAGTGTGGTGCAGGAGGAGTTGTTCTACGGCTTCAGCCTGGAGCGGCATGTGCCGTCGGATCACCTGCTCAGAGCGATCGCCCGCTTCGTCGACCTGTCCGCCATCCGCCAGCATCTGGCCCCGTTCTACAGTCCGATCGGCCGCCCCTCGATCGATCCGGAACTGCTGATCCGCATGCTGATCGTCGGCTATTGCTTCGGCATCCGCTCGGAGCGCCGGCTGTGCGAGGAGGTACATCTAAATCTGGCCTATCGGTGGTTCTGCCGGCTTGGCCTCGAGGGTGATGTGCCGGACCACTCAACCTTCTCCAAGACCCGCCACGGACGCTTCCGCGATGCCGATCTGCTGCGCGAATTGTTCGAGACTGTCGTCCGACGCTGCATGGCAGAAGGCCTCGTCGGCGGCGAACGCTTTGCGGTCGACGCCAGCATGATCGTCGCCGACGCGCAGCGTCAGCGCGGGATTGAAACAGCTGAGGAGCTCAAGCCTGAGGCCAAGCGGGCCGTGGCCGAATACCTCGCCACCTTGGATGATGCCGCCTTCGGGGCCGCCACACCGGTGGAGCCCAAGTTCATCTCGCCTGTCGATCCCGCCGCGCGCTGGACTGCCTCCTGGGGCGGCCCGGCCGTCTATGCCTATTGCACGAACTATCTGATCGACGTGGAGCACGCCATCATCGTCGATGTGGAGCCCTCGACCGCGGTGCGCCAGGCCGAGGTGACGGCCGCCAAGACCATGATCGAGCGGGCGCGACGAGCTCGGCCTCTGGCCGGAGCGGCTGATTGCCGATACCGGCTACGGCTCGGCCGAAATGCTGAACTGGCTGGTGCACGAGCGTGGGATCGAGCCGCATATCCCGGTCTTCGACAACTCTAGGCGCAAGGATGGCACCTTCTCGCGCGACGACTTCACCTACGACCATAAGGCCGATGCCTATATTTGTCCTGGCGGAAAGACGCTCAGGCAGCGCCAGAAGATCTATCGGGTGCCACACCCTCTCGTCGACGAGAATGGCATGATGCGCTATCGCGCCAGCAAGCTGGATTGCGACGCCTGTGCCCTGAAGCCCCGCTGTTGCCCGAAGGAGCCGGCGCGCAAGGTGCTGCGCTCGATCTATGAGGGCGCGCGCGACATGGCCCGCGACATCGCCAAGACCGACGCCTACCAGACGTCACGCTATCAGCGGAAGAAGGTGGAGATGCTGTTCGCGCACCTCAAGCGCATCCTGAAGCTCGATCGATTGCGATTGCGCGGCCCCTGTGGTGCCCGCGATGAATTCCACCTTGCAGCCATCGCCCAGAACCTCAGGAAATTGGCCAAGATCTGCACCCTCGGGACACCTATCCGAGCCACTTAGGGCGAGGAGGTCGCGTCGACCTCTATCAAGACGCTTCGCTGCGAGTGGATCCACGGCTTCATCGCCGACTTCTTCAACACTATCGACCCGTTCCAGACCTTCGCGAGCGGTGTCGCAAAGGGCTCGAACA
>NZ_JAAKZF010000018.1 GCF_011045125.1 Allomesorhizobium camelthorni
TTCGGCCTCGATATTGTTGGGCGCCTCGCGATAAAGCGGTTGCTCCGCCACGCCGAATTTGTGCGCTGCCTCTGCCATTTTTGTCCCCGGTCTCGATCCCCGAATGTCGGTAGCAGAAGAACTTTCCGCGTGCTGAAGATTCGGCCATTCACGCCCGCAATTCACACAGGCGCGAAACCGTCCACAGGACTGTCCAGCCGCCGCCGGAATTGCTGTTGACGCGAATCAGAGGAAGAGTCTAATCGCCGACGAAAGAGAACAAAACAAGAAAGCTATTCCGGCGGCGGCATATAGACGGGAATTCGTACTGCGGCACTTCCCTGCTAGGTTCGGCGCGATTCCAAGGTCAGGCGAAGAGCGAGGCAGCATGAGAGTTCTGGTTACGGGAAGCGCCGGTCACCTGGGCGAGGCGCTGGTCCGCGCCTTAAGGAATTTGCAATATGAGGTCGTGGGTCTCGATATCGCGGCGTCGCCATTCACGACCGAGACCGGCTCGATAACCGACCGCTCTTGCGTGGAGCGGTGCATGGTCGGCGTGCAAGCGGTGTTTCATGCGGCCACCCTGCACAAGCCGCATGTCGCTACCCACAGCCGGCAGGATTTTGTCGACACCAACATTTCGGGCACGCTCAACCTATTGGAGGAAGCGGCAAGGGCAGGCGTCAAGTCATTCGTCTATACGAGCACGACCAGCGTCTTCGGCGACGCGCTCGTGCCGCCGGCCGGCGCCCCGGCCGCCTGGGTGACCGAAGAGGTCAATCCCCGGCCAAAGAACATCTATGGCGTCACCAAGGCGGCGGCCGAAGACCTTTGCCAGTTGTTCAGCAGGAACAACGGGCTTGCCTGCATCGTGCTACGGACCTCGCGCTTCTTTCCGGAAGAGGACGACAGCAGGGAAGTGCGGGAGACCTATTCGGACGAGAATTTGAAGGCGAACGAGTATCTCTACCGCCGCGTGGATATCGAGGATGTGGTGAGCGCGCATTTGCTTGCCGCGGAACATGCGCCGGCGATCGGATTTCGCAAATACATAATCAGCGCGACCACGCCCTTCCTGCCCGAAGATCTGGCCGACCTGCGCGCCGACGCGCCGCGCGTGGTGGGAAAGCGCGTTCCCGGCTAC
This sequence comes from Allomesorhizobium camelthorni, assembly GCF_011045125.1. Taxonomy (GTDB): domain Bacteria; phylum Pseudomonadota; class Alphaproteobacteria; order Rhizobiales; family Rhizobiaceae; genus Allomesorhizobium; species Allomesorhizobium camelthorni. Next base: position 1,124 of record NZ_JAAKZF010000018.1, read on the forward strand.
GAGGCGGAATACCGGCGGCGGGGCTGGAAAATGTTTCCGAGCATCGAACGGGTCTATGTGAACGAGCGTGCGCGAACCGAACTCGGCTGGCGGCCGCGCCATGATTTCGGGTCGCTCGTCGAACGCCTGGGCAAGGGCGGCGAGGTCGTCAGCCCTCTGGCCCGGATCGTCGGGTCGAAAGGCTATCACGCCGAAGCGTTCGCCGAGGGGCCGTATCCGGTGGAGTGATGCGTCGGCTGCGGTCGACACCTGGCGGGAGACGAGGTGGCTGTGACTATTCGCCGGGCTCCGGCATCCGCTTCTTGCGCGGCCTTCGGGCAATGGCGGGTTTTCGATGCGCCTCCTCGTGGATGGCCAGCGCCTTCTCGCATTTGCCGATATAGTCGCGAGTGACCGGCAGCGTGTCGTTGCGGCGCGTGAGCTGGATCTGGAAAACCATCAGATCCTGCCAACGGAACGAGGCTTCCGAGCCGGCGAGATAGAACTCCCACATGCGGCAGAAGCGTTCGTCATAGATCTCCTTGGCGCGGTCGCGATTGGCGAGGAAGCGCTCGCGCCAGTGCTTCAGGGTCTCGGCGTAGTGCAGGCGCAGGATCTCAACGTCGCCGAGCATGAGCCCGGAGTTTTCGATCGCCGGCAGCACTTCGGAAAGCGCCGGGATGTAGCCGCCCGGGAAAATATGCTTGCGGATGAAGGCGTTGGTGGCCCAGGTCGGGCCGTTGCGGCCGATCGAATGCAGAAGCATGACGCCATCGGGCTTCAGCAGGGAAGCGCATTTGTTGAAGAAGGTAGCGTAGTGATTGACGCCGACATGCTCGAACATGCCGATCGAGACGATGCGGTCGAAGCGTTCGGTGAGTTCGCGATAGTCCCTGAGCTCGAAATGGACGTGGTTCTCCAGGCCTTCGGCATGGGCACGCTCGGTGGCGACGGCGTGCTGTTCGGTCGAAAGCGTGACGCCGAGCACCTCGGCCTCGAAGCTGCGCGCCAGATAGAGGCCGAGCCCGCCCCACCCGGAACCGATGTCGAGCACGGTCTGGCCGGGTTTCATTCCGAGCTTGGCGGCGATGTGGCGCTTCTTGGCCATCTGCGCCTCTTCCAGCGTCATGCCGGGGCGCTCGAAATAGGCGCAGGAATATTGCATGTCGGCGTCGAGGAAGAGCTTGTAGAATTCGCCCGACAGATCGTAATGGCGCTGGACGTTGCGCCGGGCGCGGGCGGCCGTGTTGACCTGCTGGAAACGGCGGAAAGCATGGCGCAAGCCTTCGACAGCCTTGGTCCATGACGCCTCGATGCCGCCCGGTCCCATATTCTGGTAGACGACACGCAGGAGGCCGAGCATATCGCCCTCGACGACTTCCAACTCGCCTTCCATAAACGCTTCGCCCAGCGCCAGCATGGGATCGAAGGTGATGGCGCGTTCGGCGTGCTTTGTCTTGATCACGACATGGACGGAATCGCCGCTGCCGTCGCCGAAAAAATGGGTGGTTCCGTCCGGACCGGTGACGGTGAGATTTCCCGTCCTTACCAGCCGTTCGACAACACGCTGCAGCAGTTTGTTCATCGCAAAATCCCGATCATCGCGAAGCGAAATCAAGCCCATGCGGTCCCCAATAGATTCCAAATAGCAAAAAAAAGCCCGGACACAAGGTCCGGGCTTTTGGTCCAGCGTTATGCGGACAGGTTCAGGCTTCCTCGCCTTCCTCCGCATTTGGATCGAAGAAGTTGTCCGGCCGCGCATTGTCGTTGATGTCTTCGCCGTAGATTGCCTCGGCTGTGGTCAGCGTCTCGCCCTTGGCCTGGCGCTCGGCTTCGTCGGCCGTGCGGGCGATGTTGAGCGTGATCGTGACTTCGACCTCGGGATGCAGCGCGATAGCCACATTGGTGAGTCCGATCGTCTTGATCGGCTGGTTGAGCTCGACCTGGTTGCGGCTGACCGTGAAGCCTTCGGCGGTGACGATCTCGGAAATGTCGCGGGTCGAGACCGAGCCGTAGAGCTGACCGGTTTCGCCGGCCGAGCGCACGACGATGAAGCTCTTGCCGTCGAGCTGATCGGCGATCTGCTGGGCTTCCGACTTGCGCTCGAGGTTGCGCGTCTCGAGCTGGGCGCGCTGGCCTTCGAACTTCTTCTTGTTGGCCTCGTTGGCGCGCAGCGCCTTGCCCTGCGGCAGGAGGAAATTGCGAGCGAAGCCGTCCTTGACCTTGACGGTGTCGCCCATCTGGCCGAGGCGGGAAATGCGTTCGAGAAGAATGACTTCCATCTCTTTGTTCCTTTCGTTTGCGGGCTTGGCCGCGATCAAATTCGGAACAGGCGGGGAAGTGAAAGGACGCGCTGCGTCCGGTTTCGCTGTCCTGCCTGTCGGGCAGTTAGAGCGACGACTGTCGCCCAACTCGGGATTCTGGTCCGCTCCCGAAGCGGAATAGCCGGGGACAGTTTACTTTTTTCCGCCCGCGCCAGCCTTGAAGCGGCTTAGCCCATCTGCGGAAAGAAAGTAAACTGTCCCTGGCGCTTTACCTCACCACGTATGGCAGGAGGCCGAGGAAACGGGCGCGCTTGATCGCCTTGGCGAGTTCGCGCTGCTTCTTCTGGCTGACCGCCGTGATGCGCGACGGCACGATCTTGCCGCGCTCGGAGATGTAGCGCTGCAGGAGACGCACGTCCTTGTAGTCGATCTTCGGAGCGTTGGCGCCGGAGAACGGGCAGGTCTTGCGGCGGCGATGGAACGGGCGCCGGGTCGGGATCTGGTTGATGTCGACCATTATTCTGCACCTCCTTCAACGCCTTCGCGCGGACGGCGCGGGCCACGATCGCCACCTTCGCGGTCACCGAACGAGCGCGGGCCGCGGTCGCCGCGGTCACGATCGCCGAACGAGCGCGGGCCACGATCGCCACGGTCGCGGTCGCCGAAGCCGCCGCGGTCGGAACGCTCTTCGCGCTTCTGCATCATCGCGGATGCGCCTTCCTCATGCTTGTCGACCTTGACGGTCAGGAAGCGCAGCACGTCCTCGGAGAGGCCCATCTGGCGTTCCATCTCGTTGAGGGCGGCCGGGGGGCAGTCCAGGTCCATCAGCGTGTAGTAAGCCTTCCGGTTCTTCTTGACCCGGTAGGTGAGGGACTTCAGTCCCCAGTTCTCGACCCTGCCGACCGACCCGCCATGCGAGGAGACGACATCCTTGTAATGTTCCACAAGGGCGTCGACCTGCTGCTGCGAGAGGTCCTGCCGGGCAAGAAACACATGTTCGTATAGAGCCATTGTTCTTTGCCTTTCTTCGTTTCCCTGTCCGGTTCCCGGCGGCTAAAGCCTCTGCAACTTCTCTTGGACCCTTCGAGGGACCTTGCGGTCTCCTCAGGGGAAGAAAGGAGCATTACGAGACGGTCGAGAGCGGAGACACGGGAGGCGGAAGCACTTTTGCTTCACACGGCGGCTTTGTTTGGCAAAACCTCCGGCCCTCCGTTCAGCCCCCAGCTGGGACCGGCAGATTGCGCGGGTCTATACAGCAATCCAGCCGGAAGGCAAGGCTTGCCGGAACCCGTGCGGCAAAAGCGCCATCGGGGACGCGGCAAATATTGGTTAACCACGGTCGTCATCGCAGCCGCACGGAGCGGCGCGCATCAATCCAATTTTCATCAAGCGCAGGCAGAAGTCGCATGCGGGTTGATTTTTTTTGGGGTTCAAGATGCTTCTCAAACGGTTCTGGCGCTCGACGGCCGGAAATTTCAGCATGATGATGGTGGTCGGGTTGCCGGCTATCCTCGGGGCCGCGGGCCTGGCGATCGACGTGGCCAATCTTCTGACGGCCAGGACCAATCTTCAGAACGCACTGGATTCGGCGGTGCTTGCCGCCTCGCGCCTGATGGACGGATCGCAGTCGCGCAAGGAGGCGTTCGACGGTTTCTTCGCCGCCAACATTTACGGCCGCAACGGGCTGGAGAGCGCCGAAGCCGAATTGTCGGTGGAGGAGGGGGTCAACTCCATCAAGACGTCGGCCACCGCCTATGCCGACGTCAAGCTGCATTTCGCCTTCCTCTTCGGCAAGAGCGCCAGAGTAACCGCCGAAGCCAGCGCCTATGAATCGACCGCAAACCTCGAAGTCGCCCTGGTGCTCGACAATACCGGCTCGATGGGCGAAACCAACATGAAGGCCTTGCGGGAAGCCGCGACCGACCTGATAGAAGCCCTGGAGGACCAGAGAGAGGACGAGAAAAAGGCAAAGTCCGAACGCAAAATTCGCGCGGCTCTCGTTCCTTTCGTCACTGCGGTGAATATCAAGACAGCGGGTGAAGATTATATGTCGTGGATCGACACCAGGACGAACCTGTCTGAGGACGACCTCGGCTTGAATGGCAGGAATTTCGAGTCCGACAAAGAAAATGGGAAGCGTGTCGGGCACTGGCTGTTGTTCAACAAACTGAAGGCAATCAACCCTGACGTCGAGTGGAAAGGCTGTGTGGAGGCGCGGCTTGCCAGATTCAATGCGGACGGCACGCCCAAGTTGGGCGACACGCCGAATCTGGACGATACGCCGCCCAATCCGTCGAAGCCGGAAACCTTGTTCGTGCCGTATTTCGCTCCGGATGAGCCTGGGGACGCTCGCGCGGCGATTAACAGTTCAAACGGACTGAACAACACCTATCTCGATGACGTCGTACCGCCGGGAACAAATACCGACGCAGGGCGCCAGAAATCCATTTTGAAATACAGCACCAAAGGCATCGCCAACATCATCGACGAGACGGCGCCGCTGACCAGCGGCCCGAACTATGCCTGCGCAACGCCGATCGCCCCGCTTACCGAAGATCTGAAGGCGCTCAAGGCTGAAATCGCAAAAATGGTCTACTGGTTTGGCTCCGGCACGAATGTGTCGGAAGGGCTGGCCTGGGGTTTGCGGGTGCTCTCGCCGGGCAAGCCATATACGCAGGGAGACCCCTTCGACGCCAAGGAGACCACCAAGGTCGTCGTCGTCTTCACCGACGGCGAAAACAACGTGTTCGGCGCTGCGAACGCCTCGATCAACAAGTCCGATTACGGCTCATACAATTTTCTGGACACAGGCCGCATGGGAACGACCAACCGGAACACGGCGCTGGATAATGTGAACAAGCTGACTCTCGGCGCGTGCACCGCGCTGAGGAACAAGGATGTGCGGATTTTTACAGTCGTGCTGGGCGCCGATTCGCGGAAAAACCGCGATCTCTATAGCGCCTGCGCCACAAGCACGGCTGACTACTATCCAACGAAGAACCCCGAACAGCTCAAGGCCGCCTTCAAGCAGATCAGCTATTCCATCTCGCAGCTTTCGGTTACGAACTGACGGGGATAGCAGCGACGGCTCTACCGCCTTCGCTGCTGGGATGTTGGCTATGCCGCCTTGGTTATCATGAAGTCGACGTGGATTGCGTCGTAGGGGAATACGACGCGTCCCTCCTCGGTATGATCTAGAATACCCGCCTTCAGAAGCGCATAGGGTGCTCTGCTCGTCCTTTTCGGAGTTGGGAAGAACGCCTTCGCGCGGTGGCGCTTGCTGAAAATGATTTCGTACTGACGCAGACAGACGCCTCTGGCTTCACATGGAGCGACGCTTGCCTCCGGCCCCTTCCATTCAGCCACGGCGCGGCGGGCAGATTGCGGCGGTCGACCCAGGGTTTGGAGGGCAAGTGGTATCGAACGAGTCCTGCCTAAGCGGAGCGTCGCGCCGCAGCAGCAACTGGCTTGCCGCCGGAAGCGGCGACCAGAGCTTCATAGCTTTCGATCGGACATGGCCGGCCGAGAAGGTAGCCTTGTCCCTCGTGGCAGAGTTCGGCTGCCAGAAACGCGAGTTCGCCGGCCGTCTCCACGCCTTCGGCTAGCACGGGCAATCCGAGCCCACGGCCAAGTCCAAGCACGGCGCGCACGATCGCGGCGGCCTCGTCGCTGGTGTCCACCGAGCGGATGAACGAGGCGTCGATCTTGATCTTATCGAACGGAAAGGCGCGCAGATTGGAGAGCGACGAATAGCCGGTGCCAAAATCGTCCATGGCGATCCGCACGCCGAGCGACTTGAGCTGGCGCAGTGTCGCAAGGGCGCGGTTCTTGTCGCGTATCAGGGCCGTTTCGGTGATCTCAAGCTCCAGGCGCTTGGGCGAAAGCCCGGTCTGGAACAGGACTTCGTGCACAAGTTGTGCGAACTGCGCTGAATGCAGTTGCACCGCCGAGACGTTGACCGCCATGACGAGTGGCCGCTGCCATGTCGCCGCCTCGCGGCAGGCGGTGCGCAGGACCCACTCGCCGATCTGCAGGATCAATCCGCTCTCCTCTGCGATCGGGATGAACGCGTCGGGCGAGATGACGCCGCGCGTCGCATGCTGCCATCGTAGAAGCGCCTCGAAGCCGATAACTGCTCCGCTGGTCAACTGCTTCTGCGGCTGATAGGCGAGCCGCAACTCGCCGCGGGAAACCGCATGCAGCAGATCGTGCTCGATAAGCCGCCGCTCTTTGACCTCGGCACCCATCGCCGCCTCGAAGAACCGGTAGGTGCCGCGTCCTTCGACCTTGGCCCGGTAAAGTGCCGTGTCGGCGTGGCTCATCAGGCTTTCGCTATCGAGCGCGTCGTCCGGATAGATCGCGATGCCGACACTGGTCGACATCATGCCGCCGCTGGCGGCGTCCTCGTTTTCGGCGCGGAATGCATCGATGATCCTTTCGGCGATGCGTCCGGCGGCAGCCGGATCGTGCAGGCCGGGCACGATTACGGCGAATTCATCGCCTCCTAGACGCGCCAGCATCTGATCACCGTTAAGCACGGCGCCGATGCAGCGGACGACCGATTGCAGCAGCTTGTCGCCGGCTGCATGCCCGAAAAGGTCATTGACCTCCTTGAACCGGTCGAGGTCGAGGCAAAGCAGCGCCAGTTTGCCGCCAGTCGTCGCGGCAAGCGTTATTTCCCGGTCGAGCCTGTTGTTGAAGCTGCGGCGGTTGGGCACACCGGTCAGTGCATCGTGCTGGGCAAGATGGTGCAGATCGGCCTCCGCCTTCTTGCGTGCGCGCACATCGCGGACCGCTATCGCCTGATGCGGCTGACCGGCAAAGCTGACCGGATGCCCGACGAGTTCAACGGGGATCATCCCGCCTTCGGCAGGGCGCAGCATTGTTTCGATCAATTCGCCGGATTGGCCGAGTAACTTCGCCCGCATCGATTCGTCGGGCAAGAATGCTGACAGCAGGGTGCCAGAGATGTCCTGCTCGGAGACCCCGGCCATGTTGGCGAAGCTCCTGTTGGCGGTTGCGATTCTCGCGCCGTCGCACACCAGCAACCCCTCAACGGCAGCGTTGGCAAGGCCACGCATGCGATCCGCCTCCTGCTCCATCTTGCGGCGGTCGCGAATGTCGAGAGCGAGGCCGCAACAGGCGAGGAGCAGGATGACCAGGCTTGCAAGCGCAACAGCTGCGGCGAGCCAGCCGGTAGGAATGGCCGTTTCGGGAACCGTGTACCTTGGATCAGGAATGATCGAGGCCGCGCCCATCGCTGTAAAATGGTGGCTGCAAATGGCGGCGGTGAGCAGCAGCGCCCCGTAAACCTTCCACTTCCGGTGCCCGTCGATCAGGCCGACTCTGGTTGCTGCTGCGCCGATCAGCGCGCCAGCCACAATGGATACGACGACGAGAACGGGATCCCACACGATGATGCCCTGGACTTCGAAAGCGGCCATACCGGTATAGTGCATGGCGGCGATGCCGCCGCCGACCACGGCGCCGCCGAGCCAGGCTGCGCCCGTCAGCTTGCTCGACAAGGCGACGTTCAGGCCGATGCCGGTGAGCGCGATGGCCGCGAGCAGCGACAGAAGGGTGAGCGTGATGTTGTAGCCGCTCGGTATCCCCGGCTCGAAAGCGAGCATGGCGATGAAATGCGTCGCCCATATGCCGAATCCGCTCGCCGTTGCGGCCACGCCAAGCCAGATTTTCCGCATCGAGCCGGCCGACCTGCGGACATGGTGGACGAGATCGATCGCGGTGAAGGAAGCCAAAAGGCAGACAAACGCCGCAAGCACGACCAGACGCAGATCGTGTTCCTGGACAATGCAAGTATAGACCTTGAGCACGGAGTAGCCCCACACCGCCGAGAAGACTCAAGGTGTAAAACTAGCTACCGATTATCAAGAATACGTAAATGCCGCCAGTTCGCTGCTGGCGGTTCAGCCTTTGGCAGCGTTCGCAATTGTTTAACGTGACCGTCGATGACTCTGTTTCATGTCGCTTCTTTGGCGTCCATGGGCCTTTCACATGGTCCCAACAACGGCTTTGCCGGGCATTGTTTCCGGAAAGAACGCCTTCGCGCCGTGGCGCTTGCCGAACATGATGTCGAATTGCAGCAGGCGGAAATCGCGGATCGCCGGGTCGATCTCCTTGGCGCGCCCCCAGTCCGGCGTCGTCATCCCGCGCTGCGTCACGAGCACGTTGCGGTCGACGACGCTAAAACGCTGGCGCATATCGCCGAGGAAGCCGGTGTAATAGGGATGGCTGATGCCGGCCGTCTCCAGCACGTGCAGCGGCAGGAAGGCGGGGCTGATCGAGCCGAGATGGCCGACCGGGCCCTTGCGGTTCGACCAGATCACCAATGGTGTCTCGTGCTGCGCGCGCAATTTGGCCAGCGGCGCCTTGCGCTCGGCTACAGGCTTTTTCATGAAGCCGGTCTCGACGAAGACAGGGCCAAGCGGCGGCAGATGGTCGCCGAAGAAGGCGATGACGGTCGGGCGCTCGCGCTTTTCAGCCCACTCGATCAGCCGGGCCAGGCCCTGGTCGGCATCGGCGGCGCCCTCGGCGAAGGTCAGGATCGAACCCTTGGCCCAGGCGCTGGCCGAAGTCTCGACCGTGTGCGTGGTCCCGGTATAGCGGTTCGGCTCATAGGGGCCGTGGCTCTGCAGCGTCACGGCGAAGAAGAAGAACGGTTCGGCGGTCGCGTCGGCCTCGCGGATGATTTCTTCCGTCAAGGCGGCATCGGAGACGAGCGGTCCGCGCGTGGCCAATGGCGGCAGGTTCTCCTCCGACATGAAGCTGTCGAATCCGAACGCCTCGTAGACCGGCGAGCGGTTCCAGAACCAGCCTTCGAACGGGTGGATCGCGCGGGTGGCATAGCCCTGGGTCTTAAGGAAGGTCGCGAGCGAGGGAAGCGGCTCGCGGACATATTGCTGATAGGGGATGCTGCCATAGGGCAGGAAGGCGTTCGAGAAGCCGGTCAGCGCCTCGAATTCGACATTGGCGGTCATGCCGCCGAATTCCGGCGAAAATACATGGCCGGACTGGATCGCGCGGACATTGGCGATCGGGTCGGGCGTGATCGTGACGCCCGGCAGCCGGGTCGGATCCCAGAAGGATTCGCTCATCACGACGATGATGTCGGGGCGTTCCGGTGGAACCGATGGCGAAGCGCCCACAGGTTTCCGGATCGCCTCTATCGCCTCCTCCGAATAGCCCTCGGGGGCCTTCACCTTGGCCATCGGCACGTTGAGCGCAAAGGCTATGGCAAAGCCGTTGGAGGCGTAATTCTCCTTCTGGTCCCACATCATCGGAATGATCTGCAGCCGGTCGCGCGCCCAGGAGAATGTCGCGTAATCCATGATCGAGCCGAAGAACAGGAGCGCGGGGAGGGCGACCGCGAGCCGGGCTGCGCGGGCCCTCAGCGGCAGGGCGGGAAATCGCCGCCGCCAGAAACGCCACAGGGTCACCAGAAGCGCGATGCCCGCCACCAAGGAAACGCCGAGCACGACGGCCAGAACCGGACGCTCGCGCACCAGAAGCGGCGCCAGTTCGATTATCTGGCGCGCGTAGAGGAAATCTGTCGGATAGAGCGGATCGCCGAGATACTGCGACTTCTGGTGGCCGACAAAGGCCAGAAGCAGCACGGCTGGCGCAACCACCAGCAATGCAAGATAGGCGCGGCCGAGGAGCGCGTCGAAGAAGAGGATGAGCAGCGCGAAAAGGATAACCGTGGTCCAGCTTGGGCGGAAAGGCTGCTGGAAGAAGAGCAGCGTTTCCGAGAGCGAGCCGCGCACGATCAGTTCGACCGAAAATACGAGGATCGTCGAAACCAGCAGCGTCAGTCCGATCGATCTGGCAAGGCGCAGCAGATGCCTGCGGCGCCTATCCGTCTTGACCGTCCGCTCCACTTCAAACCCTTCCGGCGCCACCGGCCCTTGGCCTGCAACGATTTTTGCCAACTCAATATCCTCAACTCGTAATAAAAACGTCATGCAAGTGTCATCGTTCCGTCACAGAAGCTAGGGCCTGTGGCAAAATTGAGAAGAGCGGCTCGTGCGGTCCGTCCAAAGCGGGGACTGCCTGCATTTTCGGTGCGAAGCCAGCGCGGGCTTGACTCGCCGGCCCGCCTCGCGCCACACGGCAGCAAGACAAGGCACTGCGGAGCGAGAGATCATGGCCGTCGCATTCACCTTTCCGGGGCAGGGCAGCCAGGCTGTCGGCATGGGCAAGGACCTGGCTGATGCATTTCCGGAAGCGAGGCGGGTGTTCGACGAGGTCGACGACGCGCTCGGCCAGAAGCTTTCGAAAATCATGTGGGAAGGGCCGGAAGAGACGCTGACGCTGACGGCCAATGCGCAGCCGGCGCTTATGGCGGTATCCCTCGCAGCGGTGCGGGCGCTGGAGGCGCGAGGTTTCTCGCTGAAGGAGAAGGTTTCCTACGTCGCCGGCCATTCGCTCGGCGAATATTCCGCACTTGCCGCCGCCGGCATGTTCACCATCGCCGATACGGCCAGGCTCCTGCGCATCCGCGGCGACGCCATGCAGGCCGCTGTTCCGGTCGGCGAGGGCGCGATGGCCGCAATCATCGGCTTGGAGCAAAGCGATGCCGAGGCTGCCTGCGCCGAGGCCGCGAAGGGCTCGGTGTGCCAAGTCGCCAACGACAATGGCGGCGGGCAACTGGTGATCTCCGGCGCCAAGGCGGCGGTGGAACTGGCGGCGAAGCTCTGCACCGAAAAAGGCGCCAAGAGGGCGCTGATGCTCCAGGTTTCCGCGCCGTTCCATTCGGCGCTGATGGCGCCTGCCGCCGAGACGATGCGCGAGGCGCTGGCCGGCGTGAAGAAGAATGCGCCGGCCGTGCCCGTCGTGGCGAACGTAACCGCGACGCCGCTGAGCGACCCGGACGAGATCGTTGCGCGCCTGGTCGAACAGGTGACCGGCCGTGTGCGGTGGCGCGAAACGGTGGAGTGGTTCGCGGCAAACGGCGTGACGACGCTTTACGAAGTGGGCTCGGGAAAGGTGCTGTCGGGCTTGGCGCGGCGTATCAACCGCGACATTGCGACGGTCGCTGTCAACACGCCAGCCGATGTCGAGGCGGCGGTGGCGGCGCTTTGATCCGCGTGGGTTGCGAAACGGGGCTGATGCGATACTGAATACATGTATCGCATTGGGAATTCGAGATGCCCACATCCGTCAGATTGTCGGAAGAAACCGAGACGCGGCTGAATGCGCTCGCGCAACGCACCGGTCGCACCAAGGCATATTATCTGCGCGAATTGGTCGAGCGCGGCCTGGAAGATCTCGAGGACTATTACCTCGCCGTGGAAGTCATGGAACGCGTGCGTCGCGGCGAGGAAGAGATCCTGAGTGGCGAGGAATTCTGGCGTGACTTGGACGCTTAAAGGGAAAAGGTTTCATATATGTTCGACTTGACTGGAAAGAAGGCGCTCGTCACCGGGGCAAGCGGTGGTATCGGCGAGGCCGTGGCGCGAGCGCTGCACGCTCAAGGCGCGACCGTCGGCCTGCACGGCACGCGTGTCGAAAAGCTCGAGGCGCTGGCTGCCAAACTTGGCGAGCGAGTGAAGCTGTTTCCGGCGAACCTCTCGAATCGCGACGAGGTCAAGGCGCTCGGCGCAAAGGCTGAAGCTGATCTCGAAGGCGTCGACATATTGGTCAACAATGCCGGCATCACCAAGGACGGGCTCTTTGTCCGCATGTCGGACGCGGACTGGGACGCGGTGCTCGAAGTCAATTTGACCGCGGTGTTCAGACTCACCCGCGAATTGACCCATCCGATGATGCGCCGCCGCAACGGCCGCATCATCAACATCACCTCCGTGGTCGGCGTTACCGGCAATCCCGGCCAGGCGAACTATTGCGCCTCCAAGGCCGGCATGATCGGCATGTCGAAGTCGCTGGCGCAGGAGATCGCGACGCGCGGCGTGACGGTTAACTGCGTGGCGCCCGGCTTCATCGAATCGGCCATGACCGACAAGCTGAACGACAAGCAGAAGGAAGCAATCATGGCCGCCATCCCGGCCAAGCGCATGGGCACCGGCGCGGAAGTCGCCTCGGCGGTGGTCTACCTGGCCTCGAACGAGGCCGCCTACATCACCGGGCAGACCGTCCATGTGAACGGCGGCATGGCGATGATCTGACCGGCTGTCCGAACAGCCTCTTGCCTGAGAGCGGGATAAAGAGGTTTTCGCCTTGGACGTGCGCGTTTTTTCGTGTAATGCCGCCCTCAACCCGGCGGTTCGCACCTGTTCGCGCCGCGGGCGGTTGCGTTCCTGCAGGGAACATCTTTCAGCTTGATTAGCGGCATTCCGCCCGCTAACGAAGACCAGACAAACACATAGACGAGGATGCCCAAATGAGTGACACCGCAGAGCGCGTCAAAAAGATCGTTGTCGAACACCTCGGCGTCGAAGCCGAAAAGGTGACGGAAGCGGCAAGCTTCATCGACGACCTCGGCGCCGACAGCCTTGACACGGTCGAACTCGTGATGGCCTTCGAGGAAGAATTCGGCGTCGAGATCCCGGACGATGCGGCCGAGACGATCCTGACCGTCGGCGACGCCGTCAAGTACATCGACAAGGCATCGGCCTGACGCTTTCGCCAGCGGTCGGTTCGGGAATTTTCGCAATGAGACGTGTAGTCGTCACCGGCATGGGCCTGCTCTCGCCGTTCGGCGTGGGCGTCGAGCACGGCTGGCGTGAATTGCTCACCGGCCGCAGCGCCGCCAAGCGGATCACCGAATTCGAGGTCGAGGACCTTCCCTGCAAGGTTGCGCATGTCATTCCGCGCGGCAACGGCAGCGATGGCAGCTTCAACCCTGAAGCGTATCTCGAGCCGAAGGAACTCAGGAAGATCGGCGACTTCATCCTCTACGGGATCGCGGCCGCCGACGAGGCGCTCAAGGATTCCGGCTGGGAGCCGCAAACGGAAGAAGACCGCTGCGCCACCGGCGTCATGATCGGCTCCGGCATTGGCGGCATTGACGGCATCGCCGAAAACGCCATGGTGCTGAAGGAGCGCGGCCCGCGCCGCATCAGCCCGTTCTTCATTCCCGGTAACATCATCAATCTCGTATCGGGCCAGGTGTCGATCCGGCACGGGCTCAAGGGTCCGAACCATGCCGTGGTGACTGCCTGCTCTACCGGCGCGCACGCGATCGGCGATGCTGCCCGGCTGATCATCTTCGGCGATGCCGACGTGATGCTCGCGGGCGGCGCGGAATCGCCGGTCACGCGCCTGTCGCTGGCGGGCTTTGCCGCCTGCAAGGCGCTGTCGACTGACCGCAACGATGCGCCCGGGACCGCCTCGCGCCCCTATGACCGCGACCGCGACGGTTTCGTCATGGGCGAGGGCGCCGGTGTTGTGGTGCTGGAAGAACTGGAACACGCCAAGGCGCGCGGCGCGAAAATCTACGCCGAGGTGACCGGCTACGGCCTGACTGGCGACGCCTATCACATCACCGCTCCGGCGGCCGACGGCGACGGCGCGTTCCGCTGCATGAGTGCGGCGCTGAAGCGCGCCGGACTGGCGCCCGCCGATGTCGACTACATCAACGCCCACGGCACCTCGACCATGGCCGACACAATCGAGCTCGGCGCCGTCGAGCGGCTGGTCGGCAATGCGGCGTCGAAGGTCTCGATGTCGTCGACCAAATCGTCGACCGGCCATCTGCTCGGCGCGGCCGGCGCCGCCGAGGCAATCTTCTCGGTTCTCGCCATCCGCGACAACATCGCGCCGCCGACCATCAATCTCGACAATCCCGAGCGCGAATCGGCGATCGACCTCGTGCCGCACAAGCCCCGCTCGCGCCAGATCGATGTCGCGCTGTCGAATTCTTTCGGCTTCGGCGGCACCAACGCATCGCTGGTTTTCCAGCGCTACAATGGCTGAGCGCCGGAATAGCGCTGCTTCGCCGCGAATTTTGCCATACTCTGGTGGTTGAGGAATGATGCGCGGCGTGGCCGGCGCATGTGGATTTGTCGAGGCGATATGAACACCAGTCCAGCGAACCCGGGGGAGTTCGGCCAGCGTACCGAAGCGCCGAAGCCGATCGTGCCGAAAACCGCGAGCGAGGCCCTGCGGCCCGAAATCGGGACGCCGCCGCCGAAGCGTTCGCGCGCCTCGCGCAACCAGATCGTGGTGTTCATGAATTTCATCGTCTCGTCGGCAATGCTCCTGGTGCTGGCGGCAGGCCTTGCGGTCTATCTAGGCAAACAGGAGTTCGATGGTCCGGGACCTTCAGCGACCGCGCAGACCTTCCTGGTCAAGCCCAATAGCGGCCTGATCGACATTGCCGACCAGCTCGAACGGCGTGGCCTGATCAGCGATGCGCGCGTTTTCCACCTCGGTGTCCGCGCCTATGGCAACGAAGGCGCGCTGAAGGCCGGCGAATACGAGATCGCAGCCGGCGCCTCGATGCGCGACATCATGGAGATTCTGAAGAGCGGCAAGTCGGTGATGCAGTCGCTGACAATTCCCGAAGGTCTGACAGTCGTGCAGGCTTTCCACAGGATCGCCGAGCACGAGGCGTTGACCGGGGACATGCCTTCCGAGATCCCGCCGGAGGGCATGCTGGCGGCCGACACGCAGCGCTTCACACGCGGCGCCGAGCGCAAGCAGATCATCGACAAGATGCTGGCGGACCAGAAGAAGCTGGTCGAGGAAATCTGGGCGCGCCGCGCGCCCGACCTGCCGTTGGCCGATATCAACGAGTTCATCACGTTGGCCTCGATCGTCGAAAAGGAAACCGGCAAGGGCGACGAGCGTTCGCGTGTCGCCGCGGTGTTCCTCAACCGGCTGAAGAACAATATGCGGCTGCAATCGGACCCGACGATCATCTACGGCCTGTTCGGCGGTTCCGGAAAGCCGGCTGACCGGCCGATCTACCAGTCCGATATCGAGAAGCCGACGCCGTACAACACCTATACGATCGACGGGCTGCCGCCGACGCCGATCGCCAATCCGGGCAAGGCTGCGCTAGAAGCCGTCGCCAACCCGTCCAAGACCGACGACCTCTATTTCGTTGCCGACGGCACCGGCGGGCATGTCTTCGCCAAGACCCTGGAAGAGCACAACGAGAACGTCGCCCGCTGGCGCAAGATCCGTAAGCAGCAGGCGGAAGAAGCGGCCAAGGCGGCTGCCGGTACCGAGGCGGAGCCGGCCGCCGCGCAATAGCGTGGCAACAGAGCCTGGTTCGTCGGGGTCGAACCGGGTTATTTGAGGTGTGGTCCACTCCGGGTCATGCCGTTGGGGACGCGGGGCGCGCCATGAATCTGCAGAGCATGACCGGCTTTTCGCGTGCCGCCGCCGAACATGACGGCGCGTCGATCGCCTGGGAGCTGAAATCGGTCAACGGCAAGACCATCGAGGCCAGGCTGCGCCTGCAGCAGGGCTTCGAGAGGCTGGAGCCCCTCGTCAGGCAATTGGTGCAGAAGCGCTTTTCGCGCGGCAACATCCAGGCGTCGCTGACCGTCGGTCGGGCCGCCGGAACGCTGGTGCAGCCGGTCATCAACGAAGCGTTCCTGAAGGACCTGGCAGGGCTGGCAAAACGTCTGGAGGAGCAGTTCGGCTTGGCGCCCGCGAGCGCCGATGGGCTTTTGGCGCTGCGCGGCGTGCTCGAAATTCCCGAAGCGACCGAAACGGAGGAGGCGCGCGCCGCAATCGATGCTGCCGTTCTTGCCGTGCTCGAGAGGGCGCTGGATGGGCTCGAACAGGCGCGACAGGCCGAAGGCGCGGCGCTGAAGGCCGTGCTCAGCGTCCATATCGGCACAATCGAGGTGCTGGTGCTGAGGGCCGAAGCCGACCCGTCGCGCGAGCCGGCGGCGATACGCGCCCGCATCGCCGAGCAGGTCGCGCTGCTGATGGACGCGTCGGCCAATCTTGACGAGAACCGGCTGCACCAGGAGGCGGCGTTCCTCGCCACCAAGGCCGATATACGCGAGGAGATCGACCGGCTGAAGACGCATGTCGCCTCGGCGCGTGCGCTGCTCGACGGCGGCGGCGCGGTCGGCCGCAAGCTCGATTTTCTTGCGCAGGAATTCAACCGCGAATCGAATACTCTATGCTCGAAGTCCAATGCGGCGACAGTGACCGCCATCGGACTGGAACTGAAGGCAGTGGTCGACCAGTTCCGCGAACAGGTTCAGAATCTGGAATAACCCAATGACAGCGGATATCGTTCCTCCAGCCATTCGCCGTCGCGGCCTGATGCTGGTTCTGTCGTCGCCGTCGGGCGCCGGCAAGTCGACGATCGCGCGCAATCTCCTGGAGAAGGACCACGATCTCAGCCTGTCGGTCAGCGTGACCACGCGGCCGCGCCGCGCCAGCGAGATCGATGGGGTGCATTACCACTTCGTCTCGCAGCGCGAGTTCGACCGCCTGCGCGATTCGGATGCCCTGCTGGAATGGGCCGAAGTTCACGGCAATTGTTATGCAACGCCGCGAGAACCGGTGGAAAAGGCGATGGCCGAGGGCCGCGACATGCTGTTCGACATCGACTGGCAGGGTGCGCAGCAGCTCAAGGAGAAGATGCGCGCCGACATTGTCTCGATCTTCATCCTGCCGCCTTCCATGCGCGAACTGAAGGCGCGGCTGAAGCGCCGCGCCGAGGACCAGGAGGCGGTGATCGAGACGCGGCTGACCAACGCCCGCACCGAGATCGAGCACTGGAAGGAATACGACTTCATCGTCATCAACAACGATCTCGACCGCGCCTATGCCGAGGTGCGGGCGATCGTCACCGCCGAAAGGCTGCGGCGCGACCGCCGACCGGGCCTGTTCGACTTCGTGTCGGGGCTGTTGGATGAGAAGACCGCATAAGGCGATCAGGTCTATGCCGGGAAATCTGAACGCTTGAGCGTTTCAGCGGGCGTCAGATGCTCGACGATCTGCACCACGTCGTCCCACTGTATTTCCGGATAGTGCTCGCGCATTCCAGCCAGCATCATTTCCTTCGGCCATTCAACTTCCCGCCCGACGAAAGCGGCTGCTTCCGATAGCGGAATGTCGGTGCAGCGGGTGACCCACACAATGGCAGTCTTCGCGGGATCTCCATCGCATAGGTAGCGGAGATAACCGGGGACGATCATGGTCTCGCGCCATCTGATGGTGGACGTCTTTTCGCCGGCCTCGATCAGCGGGAAAAGGCGTGCGACGACTCCCAGTGTCTGCATGGCCTTACACTGCGTTGGCCAGCGCCACGAACTCTTCGACGCTGAGCGTTTCGGCGCGCCGGGTTCCGTCGATGCCGGTTGCCTCGAGCAGGCGCGCGCCCTCCATGCCCTTGAGGCTCTGGCGCAGCATCTTGCGGCGCTGGCCGAAGGCCGCCTCGGTGACGCGTCCGAGCGTGCGCACATCGGCAGGCAACGGAGCTAGCCGTGGGACCAGATGGACCACGGAGGAAGTGACCTTGGGCGGAGGCGTAAAAGCCTGCGGCGGCACGTCGAAGGCGATCCTGGCCTCGGTGCGCCAGCCCGCGAGAACGCCGAGCCTGCCATAGGCATCGCTGCCTGGCCGCGCCACGATGCGCTCGGCGACCTCGCGCTGGAACATCAGCGTCATCGACTGGTAGAAGGGCGGCCATTCGGCGACGGTGAGCCAGCGCACGAGAAGTTCGGTGCCGATATTGTAGGGCAGGTTGGCGACGATCTTGACCGGCCCATCGCCGGCGATGGCGGCGAAATCGGTCTTCAACGCGTCGCCGGAAATGATTTCGAGCCGGCCCGGATAATGCGCTGCGATCTCGGCCAGCGCCGCCAGGCAGCGCTCGTCGCGCTCGATGGCGATTACTCGGGAAGCCCCGTTCATCAAAAGCGCGCGGGTCAGGCCGCCGGGACCGGGACCGATTTCGACGACGGTCACCTGCGAAAGGTCGCCAGCGGCGCGGGCGACCTTGCCGGTCAGATTGAGGTCGAGCAGGAAATTCTGGCCGAGCGATTTCTTCGCCTGCAATCCATGCCGTTCGATGACCTGGCGCAGCGGCGGCAGGCCGTCCGGAGAACTCATCGAGAACGGCTTTCGTTGTCGGCGAGACGCCGCGCCAGCTTCAGCGCCGCGATCAGACTGTCGGGCCGGGCGATGCCCTTGCCGGCAATGTCGAAAGCCGTGCCGTGGTCGGGCGAGGTGCGGATGAAGGGGAGGCCGAGCGTGACGTTGACGGTTTCGTCGAATGCCAGCGCCTTGGCAGGGATAAGCGCCTGGTCGTGATACATGCAGATCGCCGCGTCGTAGTTTTGGCGGGCGCGGGCATGGAACATCGTGTCGGCAGGGAGCGGCCCGAAGGCTTCGATGCCTTCGTTTTGAAGTGTCTCGATCGCCGGACGGATGACCGTCTCATCTTCTGTACCCATGGCGCCGCTCTCTCCTGCGTGCGGATTGAGGCCGGAGACGGCAAGGCGCGGATTTGCGATGCCAAAACGGGTTTTTAGGTCGCGCGCGGTGATCCGCGCGGTGCGGAGGATCGCCTCCGTAGTCAGAGCGTCGGGAACTTCGGCCAAGGGAATGTGGATCGTTACCGGCACGGCGCGCAGGTCGGGCCCGGCAAGCATCATCACCGGCGTTACTTCCGCGCCGGTCTTCAGGCCGGCCAGATAGGCGAGGTATTCGGTGTGGCCTGGAAAGCGGAAACCGGCATCGTAGAGCGGCTTCTTGGCGATCGGGCAGGTGACGACCGCCGAAGCGAGACCGGACAAGGTGTCGGTCACGGCGCGGTCGATCGCCTCGACGATGCCGTCGGCATTAGCCTTGTCGGGCAGGCCCGGTACATCGACGAAGCGCGCCGCGAGCGGCACGACAGGCAGGCCATTTGCGAACCGGGCGGCGGCTTTTTCAGGCGTCGTCTCGATTATCGGGATCTCAAGCCCAAGACGCCGAGCGCAGGCCGCAACCGACGCAGGATCGCTGAGGAGGTAGAATGGTGTGATAGCGTTTTCAGCGCGCCGAAACCATGCGGCGATGGCGATCTCGGGACCGATACCCGAAGGGTCGCCGGCCGTCAGCGCCAGAGGCGGACTGCTCACAGCTGCTAGCGTTCGACGATGCGGGCTCGTTTCCGCAACTCGGCGATGTACTTCTTGTCGAGTTCGCCGGCCTGGTCGTCGGTCTTGGTTTCGGACTGGAATACCATTTTGGCGACCCGGTCGTCCGAGACTTCGCGGCTGCTGCAGATGCCGATGAATTCGACGCCGCGGTCGGTTTCCTTGACTGCGGTCGCGCCGCCGGTCTTGGTCTGCTTGATCTGGTCGGCCCATTCCGGCGGCAGCTCCGGGGCAAGCACGCGACCGAGATCGCGCACCGTCACGTCGAGCAGGCCCTTGGCGAACTCACGCGAACTGTCGCAGCCGTTGAAGCGCGCGCGCATGGCTTCGGCTTCGCGCTTGCGCTGACCCATCTTTCCTTTTTCCGCCGCCGGCACGACAAAAATGACCTGCTGGAGCATGTATTCGGTGGCGCTCGGCTTGTTGCCGCCTTCCTGCAGCATGCGGCGCACCACATCCTGCTCGCTCATAGTGCCGCCCTGCGACTTGAACCGCGCCGAAAGCGCCTGATTCCAGCCCATCTGGGAACGAATGAAATCCTTGAAATGCCCTTCGGTAATGCCGGCCTTGTTGAGGATGTCGGACATCTGCGCCGGCGAAAGCTTGTTGGAGCCTGCGAAGCGCTTGAAAGCGGCATCGACCGCCTGGTCGGTAATCCTGATGCCGAGGCGATTGATCTCGGCGACCCGCAGCGTTTGCTCGACCATCTCGTCGGCGGCCATCTGGTTCAGATTGCCCTTGCGGTTCTGCAGCTTCAGGAATGCGGCGCGGCGCTGGATGTCGTAGGTGGTGACCGGGACATTGTTGACGACATATTTGATCTCGCTCGCCGCCGCGGGCGAAGCGATCATCGCAGCGGGAACGGAACCCGCAGCAACGGCCAGAGCAAAACTTGCCGAAAACAAATATCTCCCGATCGAAAACATGCCAGACACTCCCCGCATTCCGCTTTTGTTCTGAATGGATATGGCCGTGATGCCCATCCTATGCGGCGAAACGATGACGCCGCGCCGTCCCGCTACTGCTCGATGATCTCGCTGGTAGTGGAACCGAAGTCGCCGAGCGTGCGGAACGAGATGTTGAAGCCGATCGAATGCTCGTCGTCTTCCCGATTTGAGACTACCTGGTCATTATCCCGCTTGGTCGACCAGGTCATCGTGTAGGAGAAGCACTCGTCGTCGTAAGCAAATCCGACCGAATTTCTCACGAGCACGCCGGCTTCCAAATCGTAGGTGCCGGAACCGAAAGCCCGCCAGTTCTCGTGGACGCGGCTCGATGCGGCCAGGGTGACTTCACGCCGGTCTTCGCTGAAGCCGTAGAGCGGCTGGGCCTGGACGAAGGCGTACTGGGCGGTGAGGGAAAGCGGCGCGCTGAAGTAGCCGATTTTCGTCTCGGCGCGTCTTATCTCGAAGGTCTGCTCGTCGAAGCGGGCGCTGACCGAGGCGGAGAGGCCGTTGGGCGCTGTGAATCCGGCCAAGCCAACATAGTCGGAAGTTTCGGTGTCGAGGCCCGAATAGGCGCCGGCATTGACCAGATCGGGCGCGGCGAAAGGATTGTCGCCGGCGAGCTGATAGGACTGACCGAACAGCGCGTTGGTGGCCCAGCCATTACCGAACGAGCCGGAATAGCGCAGGCCTAAATTGGCGCGCGAGCCGCCCTCTATGCGGTCATAGCCGGAAAACTTGTCGCGCTCGAATAGCGTCGAGGCATCGAAGACGAAGCTCTGCGCGTCCTCGTTCGGTATGCCGAGCGTCTCTTCGTAACGGGCATCTGGGCGCGCGAAGACCTGTGCCATCGGCTCCAGCACGTGGGTGGCGCTGGTGGTGGAGAACAGGACGGGCCAGCGCAGTTCGAGGCCGGCGGTCGCCATGGCCCGGTAGTACGCCGAACGAATGTCGGCCGCGACGCCGATATCGGGATCGCGGGCCATATCATTGATGGCTTTGATCGATCTATCCGACTGGCTCACATAGGTGGTGTCGGCCTGGAAGGCCAGCAGCGGGGTAACCACCAGACCGCCATCCGTGATGTATGACCGCTTCCACTCGGCCTCGGCGGTCAGCCGGGCGGAATCACCTTCTATACCGCGAACGATCGTAGATTTCGGGTCGGGAGTTCCGGAGGGAGGAAAGACCTGGTCGAGCTTGGAGCGCAGAACCGAGCGCGAATTGATGTCGATGTTGAGTTCCCCACCTGCGACGGGCGCATCCGGCGTGTAGGAATAGTCGAACGATGGCAGCACCCAAGGCTGCTTTTCGGCTGCCGAGCCACTATTGCTATCGAAAGCGTCCTCCTGCAGCTGGAAATACATGCCGCGCAGGTCGAAAAAATTCCGGTCGTGAAGGCCGGTCAGATAAATTTCCGACCTGTGGACGTAGTCGTTGTATCCTTCGATTTCATAGGTGCGCGAGAAATTCTTGTCGGTTTGAACGAGCACGTCCCAACCGAAAACCCAGCGCGGATTGATGTCGAAGCGCCCTTGCGTGCCGAACATGCCGCGGAACTTGTTGGGATCGCCCGGGCGGCCGGAATCGACGTTGGGGCCAGTCTCGTCGATGAATGCGTCAGGATCGTTCTGGTGGATGCCGGCGATCTTCAGGCTGTATTCGCCATTGTTGAAGCGCTGGCGCCATTCGGCCTCGCCGAGGAAACCCTGCTTCGTGTAGCCGGTGCCGGTCAGCGTCAGATCGTAGGTCGGCGACAAAGCGAGGTAATACGGGATCGATACGCCGACGCCGAGTTCGCTCTTGTATTTGATGCCGGGGAACAGGAAGCCGCTCTTGCGCTTCACGGTCGGGTCGGCGATCTCGAATGAGGGCAGGAAGGCGAGCGGGAAACCGAAGAACTCGAATCGCGAATTCTCGAAGCGGACGGTCTTGGCCTTGCCGTCCCAGATGATCTTGCGCGCCTTGATGCGCCAGATCGGCGCCTGGTCCGGCTTTTCCTCGCAGGGTTCGCAGGCGGTATAGACGCCATTGTTGAAAGTGGTGAGCCTGCCGCCCTTGCGCTCGGCGCTCTCGGCCGCGAAATAGGTCTTGTCGACGGTCTCGACACGGAGCGCGTTGACGAAGCCGTCGGCGAAATCGTCGGTGATGTCGATCTCATCGGAGAAGATTCTCGTACCGCTGCTGTCGACGATCTCGACATTGCCGCTGGCGATCAGCCGCGAGGTCTTCCGGTCATAGGTGACGCGCTGGGCGACGAGGCGATTGCCGCCATAGTCGATCTGCACGCCGCCGACCGCAGTCACCGTATTGGCGTCGTTGTCATAGACGAGCGTGTCGGCCTCAAGCAGCATCTGGCTGCCTTCTGGAACGTCCGCTCCGATATCGGGCAATTCCTGCGCGGAGGCAGGCAAAGCAGGCAAAACGCACGTCAAAACGCAGGCAAGCGCCGTCGCGCCATACAGGCGCGCCAAACGGGCCGATTTGCGGTCAGATGTCACCGCCAACCCCAACTAACCGTCCTCCTTGTAGAGCAGGAACGTCACCCCGAAAAATAATGCTACGACAACCGGCAGCCACGCCGCCACGAATGGCGGAACGAATCCCGCATTGCCAAACGCTTTTACCAATACCGAAACGACATAAAGCAGAAAGCCGGCGAGGACGCCACCCAGAATCATCGTCGCCGACTGCCCCATTCTGGCGAAGCGCATCGACACTGTGGCGGCGATCAGCGTCATGGCCACGAGAAGCGGAGGAAGCGCCAGCAAAGAGTGGAATTGCATGGCGAAAGCGTTGGCCCTGAGGCCAAAGGAACGGGCCACCTCGATCTTGCTCGGCAGGTCGAAAAACGGGATGGTTTCGGGCCGCGCCAGCCGCTCCTGCACGAATTCGGGTTTGAGGTTCGTCGCGACACGATCCTGCGCGAGCGATTCTGCCGCGCCGCCGCCGCGAGAACGCTTGACGTCGTCGAGTTCCCAGTAGCCGTCGCGCAGATAGGCGCGCTTGGCGTCCTTGCGCTCGACGATGTCGCCGTCGGCGTCGATCTCGAAAAACACCGCATCCGCCAATTCCAAACCCTGGTTCAGGATGGCCCGGGCGCCGATGATGGTGTCGACATTGTTGGCCTTCTGGCGGATCCACGGTGCGGAGAAAGCCGAGACCTGGTTGGACTCGCCCGAACGCAATCTGGATTCGAGGATTTCCGAGCGTGAGAATCCGTGTGCCGCAATAGGGTTGAGCAGGGCGACGCTCAATATGCCGAACAGCAGCGCGCCGATGCAGGCCGGCAGCAGGAACTGCCATGCGGAAATACCGGCGGACCGGGCGATGACCAGTTCATATTTGCGGTTGAGCGAGATCAGCGTGGCCATCGCCGCAAACAGCGCGATGAAAGGCACTGTCTGCAGCATGATCATGGGAACGCGCAGCGCTGAAACCGTAAGCGCTGTCTGGAAGGTGAAGCCGGGCAGGCCGGAGGTTCGGCTGGAAAATTCCGTGAAGTCGATCAGGAAGACCAGCGCGAAGATGCCGACGAAGAACCATGCCGTGATGGTCGAATAGCGGATGAAGAAATAGCGGCCAAGCGTCCAGCCCATCATGCGCCTCCCGGCGAGGCGGCACGGCGGCCGGCAAGCTTCTGCCAGAGCCGGCCAAGGCGGTCGCTGATACTGCGGCCGATAGAGGCCATCCGTTCAGCCCACGCAATGGGCAGTTCCATGGTCCGGTTGCTTCTGATGAACCAAATCGCCACAGCCGAGGCCGCTATAGGCACGGCGTAGACGAACGGCGTGAATGCGGCTGATGATTGCGCCTGGTTGGTCACGAAGAAGCCCAGCCAGCGAACGAAAAGCGCGATCGTCACAGCGGTTATCAGCGGATTGATTCGCGCCTCGCGATGCGAGCGCGCGTCGCCGGCGACGGCCAGCGCAATCAGGGCGAAGACCAGCGGGTAAGTCCATTCGGTAAAGCGCCTGTGGAGTTCGGCGCGGAACGATTGCGGCTTCTGCTGGTAGATGTCGTCGTTGGGATCAGGGTTCAGGAGGTAGGCGATTGTCCTGTCCTTCGGATACATCGTGATCCTGTCGCCGGATGACGAAAAGGCCGAAAGATCGAAGGCGTAGGAAGTGAAGCGGATAACGGACACCTCGCCGGCGGGCGTTTTCCGGTGGACGACGCCGTCGGCCATCACCAGCAGGCTCTTGTCGTCGCTTTCAACCACCGAGCCCTTCTTGGCGTAGTAGACGAGGTCGATGCCCTCCTCGCGAGAGTCGGCGACGAAGATGCTGCCGAGCTGGCCGTCCGGCAACCGCTCGCCGACCTGAACGAAAAGGCCCTCATCGATCTTGCGGAACGTTCCCTCCTGGATGACCAGCGAGAGGAGATCGGCCCTGGCCGCCGCGACCAGCTGGCGGCCGCGCTCACGCGCATAGGGATCGACGCCATTGTCGACCGCGAACGAGAAAGCGCTCGCCGCGAGCGCGAGGATGATGACCGGGCGGATGACCGTCGAGCGCGAACTGCCGGCCGCGGCGATGACGACCAGCTCCGAATCGGTGTTCATCACGCTCAGTGTCTGCGCGACGGCGATGATCAGGGCGAAGGGAATGACGATCGGGATGATTGACGGCAGGATCAGCGTCGCGATTTCGAAGAAGGTGAGGGCGGACTGGCCGCTGTCGGTGACGAGGTCAATGCGCGCCAGAACCTGCGTGGTCCAGACGATCGCCAGCGTCCAGAACAGCGCGGCTGCAAAAACTTCGAGCGTGCGACGCAATATGTAGCGTTCGACGACCTTCATGAGACGCGCGATTCCGTTACGGGGGCGACTGTCCTGCCGCGGACCGTTCCCGCAACCAGATACGCGCGCAAACTACCCGCCGGACAGCGGGAGCACAACCGGCTCGAATTGGTAACCGTCCCGTCTCGACTTTCCGGCATGCTCAAATTGTCCCCACTACTGGATAAGGAAGTGCCAACGCGAATGGTTACTTGGATATTAACCGGCGTTTGGCGGCCGCGCGACTGTGGCGAGCAATTGGAGCAAAAAGCTGGCGCAACGGCTTTCGCCTTGCCAAATGCAGTAAAACGACCAAATGTCGCGCACCACGACAGTCCATCCCCGAAAGCAGGAATCCATGACGTCCAGACCATCGATCAGCTTTGCGAAACCCGGCGTGCCGAAAAAGCGCAGCGTCATCGTTCTGGCGGCCGAGGGCGGCGCGCTGAGCGACGCGGCGAAAGCCTGCGATCCTGGCGACACCTTTGCGCGCGCCTTCCCGGTGGCCGACTTCAATGGCAAGTTGGCCAGCGCCGTCGAGGTGCTGGCGCCGCAGGATACGCAGTTCGATCGCCTGGTGGCGCTCGGCGCTGGCAAGGTGGACGGCCTGGACGCTCACGCCTGGATGAAGCTCGGCGGCGCGGTTGCGGGCCAATTGCGCAAGGCGAGCGAAGTGGCGGTCATCGCCGACCTTCCGGGCTTGGAAGTCGATGCGGCGGCGGTGGCGAACGTCGCCGCAGGCATCCTGCTCAGGACCTATTCCTTCGACAAGTACAAGACCAAGAAGGACAATGCCGAAGGCGAGCAGCCAAAAGCAGCCAAGCCGGCCAAGATCACCATACACTGCCCCAATCCGACAGCCGCCAAGAAAGCGTTCGCCGATTCTGAAGCGGTGGTGGACGGCGTGACTCTGGCGCGCGACCTGGTCAACGAGCCGGCAAATATCCTGGGGCCGGTGGAATTCGCCGCGCGCGCCAAGGAACTCGAGGCGCTGGGCGTGACGGTAGAGATTCTCACCGAGAAGGAGATGCGTAAACTCGGCATGGGCGCGCTGCTCGGGGTCGCCCAGGGCTCCGCGCGACCGCCGCGGCTGGTGATAATGAGCTGGAACGGCGGCAAGGCCAAGGACAAGCCGGTCGCATTCATCGGCAAGGGTGTGGTGTTCGATTCGGGCGGCGTCTCGATCAAGCCCGCGGCCGGCATGGAGGACATGAAGGGGGACATGGGCGGTGCGGCCGCTGTGACCGGCCTGATGCGGGCGCTGGCCGCGCGCAAGGCGAAAGTCAATGCCGTCGGCATTCTCGGATGCGTGGAAAACATGCTCGATGGCAACGCGCAGCGTCCCGGCGACATCGTCACCTCGATGTCGGGCCAGACCATCGAAGTTTTGAACACCGACGCGGAAGGGCGGCTCGTGCTCGCCGACGCGCTCTGGTATTGCAACGACCGCTTCCAGCCGAAATTCATGGTCAATCTGGCAACCTTGACCGGCGCCATCATGGTGGCGCTCGGGCAGAGCCATGCCGGCCTGTTCTCCAACAATGACGAGCTGGCCGGGCGGCTGACCGCGGCCGGCCTCTCCACCCAGGAAAAGCTCTGGCGCATGCCGCTTGGCGCCGAATACGATAAATTGATCGACACCAAGAACGCCGACATGAAGAATATCGGCGGGCGCTTTGCCGGCGCGATTACCGCGGCGCAGTTCCTGCAGCGCTTCGTCAAGGATACGCCATGGGCGCATCTCGACATTGCCGGCACCGCAATGGGGTCGCCTTCGAACGAGATCAACCAGTCCTGGGGTTCCGGTTTCGGCGTGCGGCTGCTCGATCAACTCGTCCGCGATCATTATGAAAGCTAACAAATTCACATTGATAGCGTGATGACAGAGGTGCTGTTTTACCACCTGACCGAATCGACGTTGGAAGAAGCGCTGCCAGGTCTGCTGGAAAAGAGCGTCCAGCGCGGCTGGCGGGCGGTCGTGCAGACCGGAACCGAGGAGCGGCGCGATGCGCTCGATGCGCATCTGTGGACATTTCGCGACGATTCCTTCCTGGCGCACGGGACGGATCGCGAGCCGCATACGGTCGAACAGCCGGTGCTGCTGACGACCGAGGCGGAAAACGGCAACGGCGCCGAGATCCGTTTCATCGTCGACGGCGCGACGCCACCCGACGTCGCAGCCTATGAGCGGGCGGTATTCATGTTCGACGGCCACGATGCCGAGCAACTTGAAAAGGCGCGCGAACACTGGAAGGCGATGAAGGCGGGCGGGCACGCCGTCACCTACTGGCAGCAGACGCCGGAGCGTCGCTGGGAGCGCAAGGCGTGATGCCAGGCGCGGTCGAACGGGTTTTATGATGCGCCTGCTGTTCCTGCTCATCTTTCTTGTCGGTGCGGCGATCGGCGTCGGCTATCCCTACGTGATCCGGAATCTCTCCGGTCATGAGATCGGGACATGGCGCGTTTACGACGGTGTCGGCGGTTTCCGGCCGATCGAGGCGACGCTGGGCGCGACCGACACGCCGGTCCGGGTGCTGGTCGATATCACAAGCTCGGCTACGCTGCAGGCCGCCGCGAACGCAGCCGTTCTGACCATCACGGCTGCGGGCGGCGGCCGGACGGTGCTGGCCGAGACGCTTGGGTTGGCCGGCGCGACCACGCGTGACGACACGCCGCAAACCCTGCAGAAGATCTACCGCATCGACGCCGGTGCAATCGACGAGATCGAGGACGGCGTTCATACCTTCACGCTCGGACCCGGAGACGCGGAAGGCATTGATATGGAGTCCGTCGACCTGATCCTGCTCGCCGGCGCTGGCGCCTATGACCAGCGGGCTCAGCCGCTGGGCTTTTCGCTGATGGCGATCGGCTTCATCGGTTTCGTGCTGGCGATGCGGCGCGGCAGGCCCGAGCGCAACCCCAACTCGCAGCCGCCGAAACCCCGTTGGGGCAGGGGCGGCGAGCCGCGCTGAAGAGGGGCGGATGAACTACCGCCACGCCTATCATGCCGGCAATTTCGCCGATGTGGTCAAGCACGCGGTGCTGACCCGGCTCGTCGAGTATCTGAAGCTCAAGGACAAGGCGTTCCGCGTCATCGATACCCATGCGGGTGTCGGGCTCTACGATCTCTCGGCGGAAGAGGCGCAGAAAACCGGCGAATGGCGAAGCGGAATAGCGCGGCTGCTCGATGCAAGGCTCGCGCCCGAAGCGGCGGCGCTGCTTGCGCCCTATCTCGATGCAGTGCGGGCGGCAAACCCCGATGGCGCGCTTTTGCGCTATCCGGGCTCGCCGCTGATCGTGCGCGGGCTTTTGCGCAAGCAGGACCGCCTGTCGGCGATCGAGCTGCACCCGCAGGATTTCGCCGCACTGAAAGCCCTGTTCGCCGACGATTATCAGGTCCGCGTGCTGGAACTCGATGGGTGGCTGGCGCTGGGTGCACATCTGCCGCCGAAGGAAAAGCGCGGTCTGGTGCTGGTCGATCCGCCCTTCGAGCAGCAGGGCGAGTTCGCGCGTCTGGCGGAGGGACTGCGCAGGGCGCATCGGCGCTGGCCCGGCGGCATCTATGCGCTGTGGTACCCGGTCAAGGACCGCGCCGCGGTGAGGAGCTTCCGCGAGGCGCTGGTCGGCTTAGGCATCCCGAAGATCATGGACATTCGCTTCGACATCAGGCCGGCTAGTGACGAGCCGCGTCTCGATGGGACTGGCATGATCGTCGTCAATCCGCCATTCACGCTGGAGAAGGAACTCGCCGTCATGCTGCCGGCGCTGCATGCGGTGCTGGCCGAGAGCAGGGGAGCCGGTTGGCAGGTCGGATGGCTGACGGCGGAAGACGCGAACGTTTGACGGCGGCTTGACCGTTGCGCGGCCTTTGCGCAAACTGCCGGTCTTAGTGCTTCGCGCCGCACGCCTATTCACGAGGGACATCCATGACCCGAATCGCCCGTTTCGCCATGGCCGCAACGCTGGCCCTTGGCTCCTTCATGGCGCCGGCAGCGGCGCCTGCGGCCGACATGAGGATCTACCAGGAGCAGGATTCGGGCGTCTGCGCCGACAGGCGCTTTCTGGCCAAGATCACCGACCGCTTCCGTTACCAGGTGCGGCACGTTCCGCACCTGCCCGACGTCGCGATAACCGATTTCCAGCGCATCCGCGCCACCCTTTTCGAGCCGAGAGCCGAGCGTAAACCCATCGCGCGGCAATATTGCGAGGCCGATGTCGTGCTTTCCGACGGTTACACACGCAACATCTGGTATCTGATCGAGGGCGGCATGGGATTTGCCGGCATCGGCGACAATGTCGAATTCTGCGTCGACGGCTTCGACCGCTGGTACGTGTACAACGGGCGCTGCCGCGTCCTGCGCCCGGGTATGGAAGGGATTCAGGTGAGGACGGCCTACAAGTGACGGCTTTCTGCGCTTCCGGCGACCACGTACCCGAATACACGCTCTGCTCCGGTTCTCGAAATCCGCCATTTTGGTCGTTGCGCGCCCTCTTCGATCCGGCTCGTCCTGACCTGAATCGCAACACACCCTAAGCCGACACATGGCGGCGGGCCGAAGCCGATTGTATGCCGCGGGGGCGGGGCTGGCGCTGATTGCGGTCGCGCTGGCCATGTTCTGGAAACCCGCAGGCCAGGGCGTCGGCGAGACGATCAACCAGCCTGCCGTCCTGGCGCGGGGCGATGTGCCAGCCGGGACCGGTTTCGACTTTTACGTTTTGTCTCTATCGTGGTCGCCGAGCTATTGCGAGGCCGAAGGCGAGGACGCCAATCGTCAGCAATGCGCGTCTGCGCGGCCCTATGCCTTCGTTGTGCACGGGCTGTGGCCGCAATTTGAACGCGGCTATCCGGAAAACTGCCGCGCTGACGAGGAGAGCGTCGACAATGCGACGCTGCGCACCCTCTACGACATCATGCCGTCGGCCGGCCTGATCAGGCATCAGTGGCGCAAGCACGGCAGTTGCGCCGGACTTTCGCAGGACGATTATTTTGACGTGCTGCGCGCCGCCCGCGAGGTGGTCGCGATTCCTGCAGAGTTTCGCCGGCTCGACGCCTATCAGACGCTCGATCCCGACGACGCCGAACGCGCCTTTGTCGCCGCCAATCCAGGACTCGCCGGCGAGGGAGTGGCCGTTACTTGTGACAAGCGCTTCTTGCGCGAAGTGCGCATCTGCCTGACGAAGGATCTGGCGTTCCGTGAGTGCCCGGAGGTCGACCACCGCGCCTGCCGGCTGGACAGGGTGGTGATGCCGCCGGTGCGCTGAGATTCAGGTCATGCCGGCCTGCAAGGGCCGGCCCGACCTGAATCTCTACACCCACGCGTGCCCTCAGAAGATGTTCGCAGTCGGAAGGCCGAGCGCCGTTGCGCCGGCATATTCGGCCTGCGGCCCTGACTGCAGCGGGTGGTAGCGCGCGCCTTGTATGTCGCGGAAACGCCGCTCCAGGCCCTGGCTGCGGTAAAAGCCTGCGCCCCCGGCGAGTTCCATCGCCAGCTCGACGGCTTCTATCGCGTACCGGGCGACCAGCGTGCGGCCGATCATGATTTCGTTGATCGAATCCGCCGATGGCGCATTGCGCTCGACGATTTCTATCATATGCCGCTGCGCAAGCTGGGCTGCTCGCAAGGCGGTGTCCATACGCCCGGCAAGCTCCATGGCGTGATGGGTGGCCGGTCTCTTCTTTGCGAGCTCGATCGCTATGTCGCGGGCGCTTTCGGCCACGCCGAGATAGACCGAGTAGATCAGCGGAAAGGCGATGGTAGCGATGATCTGGAACAGCGGATGCCATTCGCCGCTGCGCCGCGTGACGGCGACGCTAGCATCGGGTACGAACAGGCCTTCGATCACAACGTCGTTCGACCCGGTTCCGCGCATGCCGAGCGTGCGCCAGGTATTGACGATCTTCACTTCGGGCGCCTTCATCGACACCGGGAAGTGAATGACCATGTCCGGTTCGCCATCCGACTGGACGATCGCGCCCGTCATCAGCAAGTCGCCTGCTTCAGCGCCGGAGGTGAATACTTTCCGCGCCGAAATCCGGTAGCCGCCGTCGACCTTGACGGCTTGTCCAGAGCCGGCGATCCAGTCGGAACCGCCGCTCGACAGGAGAACGAGGCGTTCGCCGGCGATCCTTTTCAGCAACGGCTCAACGGCGGCCGCCTTTTGGTGACGCCACCGCCAAGCCGGAATGGCGACCTGGTGCGTGTGCATGGAGAAGGCAAGGGCGGTCGAGCCGCAGTGGCGTGCCAGTTCGCGCAGCATCGCCGCGAGTTCGGGGACTTCCGCGCCACCACCGCCGAGTTTGCGCGGCACCGCCGCTTCGACTAGGCCGGCTTGTTTGAGCGATTTGTAGTTTTCCGCGACGAAGCGGTCATTCTCGTCGGCGTCGGCGGCGCGCGCGGCAAGTTGCGGGCCGAGCGAGCGGGCGATTGCAACGAAGTCAGTCGGGGTTGGGTTTGCCTGCTCAGTTTTCATGGCGACTGCAAGTCCTGTGGTGTTCATGCCTTGATTCCTCCTTGGCCAATTTTCAAACACCCATGAAGAATTGCGCCGGGACAACATCACGTCCAGTTCAGGAACTGTATCGCCATAAAAAACGCCGGCAGGGGGCTGAACGGTACTGCGAGTCAACTTGGCAGGAGCGCCGCCGCGGCGTATCCTCGACATGGAAATTGCTTTCAAAGGGAGTGGGCATGGAAGAACGCGGCGGATATGGACAGTTCTGTCCCGTAGCAATGGCCGCGGAAATACTGTGCACGCGGTGGACGACGCTGATCGTGCGCGAATTGCTCTGCGGCACAACGCGTTTCAACGACCTGAGGCGCGGCGTTCCCCGCATGTCGCCGTCCCTGCTATCCAAGCGATTGAAAGAACTCGAGAAAGCCGGCGTCATAGCGACCGTGCGCAGCGCCGGGGGATCAGTCGAATACCGTCTGACGCCGGCCGGCGAAGAGCTTGGCCCGATCGTGATGGCAATGGGATTCTGGGGCCAGCGCTGGGTTGAATCGACCCTGTCGCTGAAGAATCTCGACCCGTCCCTGCTGATGTGGGACATGCGGCGCAAGCTCAATCCCGAGCCCCTGCCGCCCGGGCGGTGCACGATTCAGTTTCAGTACCCCGAATTGCCGCCCGCGCGGCAGAACTGGTGGTTGGTAATCGAGGACGGGAACGTCGATCTTTGCGGCTTCGACCCGGGCTACGAACTGAACCTCCTGGTCAGGTGTTCGCTGAAGACCATGACCGCGATATGGATGGGTCTGACCGTGGTCCGTACGGAGATCGAGGCCGGACGCCTCGAACTGGACGGCGATCCGTCGATCGCGAATTCGATGCAGCGATGGCTCGGCCTCAGTCCCTTCGCCGCCGAGAGCCGGCGCGTTCCTGATCCGACCGGCAGATTTTCAGAACTGGCCTAGCAAATCACGACGGGATGAACGCTGTTCGCCGTTGCTCCCGTGCGCCGGCAGCAATAGCGTTGCGCCGAAACCCCAGAAGCGAGGCCTGCATGCCCAAAATTCTCTATTCGCCGACATCCCCCTACAGCGCCAAGGTGCGCATGGCCGCGGCCTATGCCGGCGTTCCGCTGGAAGCGGTGGTGGTCGACACGAATTCGCAGCCGGCCGAACTGACAGGCCCCAATCCGCTCGGCAAGATTCCTACGCTGGTGACCGACGAAGGGCGAGGGATCTATGACAGCCGGACGATCACCCAGTACCTGAACCGCCTGTCGGGCAATGCGCTGTTTCCGCGCAATCCTACGAAGCGGCTCGAGGCCGAAATGCTGGAGGCCCTGGCCGACGGCGTCTGCGACTGCCTGCTCGCCCACGTCTATGAACGGCGCATGCGGCCGGCCGAGAAGGTGCATCAACCATGGCTCGACCTGCAATGGTCGAAGGCGATGCGCGCCTTCGATCTCTTGAACGCCAACCCGCCGAAGCTGCCCAAAAAGATCACCGCCGGCCACATCGCGCTGCGCGCCTGCGTCGGCTACATCGACCTGCGCTTTCCCGGGCAGTGGGAGAAGGGCCGCGCCAGGCTGAAGCGCTGGGCGGCGCGCTTCGACGAGAAGTTTCCGGAGCTGAAGCAGTACGTTCCGGCCTGACTTTCAGCGGATGCAAAAAAAAGCCGGGCGTCGAAACGCCCGGCTTTCTTTCGATCGCTATATATGCCGATCAGAACTTCATGCCGACGCCGAAGGTGATGCGGTGATCCTTGGCATCGACATCGCCCGAACCGCCGGCCGTGGTGAACTCTTCACTGCCGTAGTCCGTGTAGCGATACTCGACACGGCCGAACACCTGCTCCGTGATCTTGACGTCGGTGCCGACGCCGGCCGTCCAGCCGACCATGGTGTTGTCATCCGAGACGCCGCCTTCGGTGACTTCCATCTGCTTCGCGGCGCCACCAGCGGTGGTGTAGAGCAGCACGTCCGGGGTCACGACATAGCCGAGGCGGGCGCGCAGCGAGCCTTCGACGCCGGATTCGACTTCAGTGCCGGCATTGTCGCCCTTGACGCCGCTGTAGCCGATGTCGGCTTCAACACCAGCCACGATGCCGCCGGTTTCCCAATTGTAGCCGGCGAAAGCGCCGCCGACGAAGCCGTCGGTGTCGATCGAATTGTTGAACGACTCATCTTCGGACTCGCCGCCGAAGGCGTAGCCGGCGCTGAGACCGGCATAGGGGCCAGCCCAGGACGCCACCGGCAGTTCCTCGATCGGCGCCGGTGCAGGCGGCTCTTCCATGATGACATCGGCGGCGTTTGCCGCATTCATGCCCATGAAGGCGATGAGCCCCAAAGCGGTAGCCGTAGGCCACGCGAGATTCAGTTTGCTTTTCATTTTTTACTCCTTGCCACAGCGCACTCAAAAACAGGCTGTGGTATTTCGTTCGATAGGAGCCCCTGCCCGCGGGGAGGATAAACGGGCTCGGCGCCTCACCGTTCCGAATTTCGGGGCCAAATGCGGCTGGAGCTTACCAGAAATCGGGTCATTCCCCGGCGCCAATGAGGCAGAAGCGTGGCGTTGCACATGCGCAACAAGCCTGTCAGGAGCTTTGCCGGCGCCGACCGCAAGCCGGCTTGGTGCAAGGCCTTGCGAGACCTATATTGCGGCGGAGACTCCTTGGCTTTGCGGCGGGCGTCAGCGCCGGATCGCGCTCCTCGCCACATTGCCGCCAAAAGAACGAACCGAAAGTTACGAAACCGCCGCCGGGCATCTCATCGGGATTTCGACCATGGCGCAAGCCCGCAAGACAGCACTGGTGACCGGCGGGGCAAAACGCATCGGCAAGGCGATCGTGGAAGATCTCGCGGCGCACGGCTTTGCCGTGGCCATCCACTGCAACCGTTCACGGGCGGAAGCCGAGGCCTTGGCCCGAGCGGTACGTGACGGAGGCGGCCGCGCGGCAGTGGTCGCGGCGGACCTGACCGACATGGCGCAGGCTGGCGGATTGCTCGAAGCCGCTGGACGCGCCGTCGGGCCCGTGTCGCTGCTCGTCAACAGCGCTTCGGTTTTCGAGGATGATTCAGTGACGGATCCCGACTGGGCCGCCTGGGACCGGCATTTCGCCGTGCACGTCAAGGCGCCGGCGCTGCTGGCCGGCCGGTTCGCGGCAGCACTTCCCGAGGGCGAGGAGGGACTGATCGTCAACATCATCGACCAGCGCGTCTGGAAGCCGACGCCGCGCTACTTCTCCTATGCGCTGTCGAAATCGGCTCTCTGGGCAGCCACGCGGACGATGGCGCAGGCGCTGGCGCCGCGCATCCGCGTCAACGCCATCGGTCCGGGGCCGACGCTCGCCAATGTAAGGCAGCAGCCTTGGGATTTTGCCGCCCAGGTCGATGGCCTGATTCTCGGCCGCGGACCGCAGCTTTCGGAATTCGGTGCGACGATCCGCTATCTCTGGGAGGCGCGCTCGGTGACCGGCCAGATGATCGCCATAGATGGCGGCCAGCACCTTGCATGGCAGACGCCGGATGTGACAGGCATGGCGGAATGACGGTCAAGGACGAAACGATAAAGAGGCCGCCGATACCGCGCGGCGACAAGGCAGGCGGCGACATAGCCGGCTATATGCCCGGCCATGACGTCGAGGAGGACGACGAGCCCACGGTCGAGGCGTCGCCCGTTGCCGGACCGGATGTGCCGTTCACCGCGATCGACTGGAGCGCGCATGCCGGCGACGCCGACGGCATGGTGGGCGCCGAAGTCATCCAGACACTGGTCAAGCGCCTGCCCAACGCGCCGGGCGTATACCGGATGATGAACGCGGCCGGCGACGTTCTCTATGTCGGCAAGGCGCGAAGCCTGAAGAAGCGCGTGACCAATTACGCGCAGGGCAGGTTCCACACCAACCGTATCGGCCGGATGGTGCGCGAGACCGCGACGATGGAATTCGTCGTGACACGCACCGAGGTCGAAGCGCTGCTGCTCGAAGCCAATCTTATCAAGCGCTTGCGGCCGCGCTTCAATGTTCTTCTGCGCGATGATAAATCATTTCCCTACATCATGCTGACCGGCGATCACCCGTCACCCGGCATTTTCAAGCATCGCGGCGCGCGCTCGCGCAAGGGCGACTATTTCGGGCCTTTCGCCTCCGCCGGCGCAGTCGGCCGCACCATCAATTCGCTGCAGCGCGCATTCCTTTTGCGCACCTGCACCGATTCGGTATTCGAGAGCCGTACGCGGCCCTGCCTGCTCTACCAGATCAAGCGCTGCTCAGGTCCTTGCACCGGCGAGATCTCCGCGGCCGACTATGCCGAACTGGTTTCGGAGGCGAAGGATTTCCTGTCGGGCCGCAGCCAGAAGGTGAAGACCGAGATTTCGGCGGCCATGCAGGAGGCCGCGGAAGACCTCGATTTCGAGCGCGCCGCGATCTACCGCGACCGGCTGGCTGCGCTGTCGCATGTGCAGAGCCATCAGGGCATCAACCCGCAATCGATCGAGGAAGCCGATGTGTTCGCCATCCACCAGGAGGGCGGGCAGGTCTGCATCCAGGTGTTCTTCTTCCGCACCGGCCAAAACTGGGGCAATCGCGCCTATTTTCCGAAGGCAGATCCGGCGCTGGAGGGAGCGGAGGTACTCGGCTCGTTCCTGGCGCAGTTCTATGACGACAAGCCATGCCCGCGGCTGATCCTGCTGTCGCATACGGTCGAAGACCAGGAATTGCTGTCGGCGGCGCTTGCGACGCGCGCTGGTCACAAGGTCACGGTCACCGTGCCGCAGCGCGGCGAAAAGAAGGATCTCGTCGACCACGCCGTCCAGAACGCTCGCGAGGCGCTAGGCCGCAGGCTCGCCGAGACTTCCACCCAGACAAGGCTGCTGGCCGGGATGGCGGAGACGTTCGGGCTGGAAAAGCCGCCGGTGCGTATCGAGGTCTATGACAACTCGCATATCATGGGCACGAACGCGGTCGGCGCCATGATCGTCGCCGGCCCCGAAGGCTTCGTGAAGAACCAGTATCGTAAATTCAACATCCGTTCAACCGAGATCACGCCGGGCGACGATTTCGGCATGATGCGCGAAGTGATGGAGCGGCGCTTTTCGCGGCTTTTGAAGGAGCATGGCGAGGACGGTGATGTCGGGGAAAGCGAGACGGACGAGGTCAACGGCTCGGGCTTCCCGGCCTGGCCCGACGTGGTTCTGATCGACGGCGGGCAGGGGCAGATGAGTGCGGTCCGTTCGATCCTGGAAAATCTTGGCATTGCCGATCGCGTGGTGGCGATCGGCGTCGCCAAGGGGCAGGACCGCGACGCCGGCCGCGAGCGGTTTTTCGTCAAGGGGCGCGAATCCTTCTCATTGCCGGTGCGCGACCCGGTGCTCTATTTCGTGCAGCGCCTGCGCGACGAGGCGCATCGCTTCGTCATCGGTTCGCATCGTGCCCGGCGCAAGAAGGAGATGGTGAAGAATCCGCTCGACGAGATCAGCGGTATCGGGCCGGGCCGCAAGCGGGCGCTGCTCCTGCATTTCGGAACAGCCAAGGCGGTGAGCCGCGCCGCGGTGGAAGATCTGACGGCGGTCGACGGAATTTCGGAATCGATTGCAAAGTTGGTCTACAATCACTTCCACGAAAATTGACACAATTGCGCTGGCTCATCGCTTTTCGATGATTGACCCGGCACGGAGGCATCTGATTTGAGTATCTCTGGATCTGGAGAATTGCGGAAAGACATGGGCAAGGGCGCATTCAATCTTCCCAATATGCTGACTTATGCGCGAATTCTGGCCGTGCCGATGGTCGTGCTGTGCTTTTTTCTGGAAGGCCGGCTTCAATCCAGCGACTTCGCGCGCTGGACAGCGCTTGTGATTTTCATCGCCGCCAGCGTGACCGATTATCTCGACGGTTATCTCGCCCGCGCCTGGCAGCAGACTTCCAATATCGGGCGCATGCTCGATCCGATCGCCGACAAGCTTCTGGTCGCGACCTGCCTGCTGCTGCTCGCAGCCGATACCGACAGGACGATCGCCGGCTGGTCCTTGTGGGCAGCGATCATCATACTGTGCCGCGAAATTCTCGTGTCGGGGCTGCGCGAATATCTCGCCGCCCTCAAGGTCAGTGTGCCGGTGACTCAGCTCGCCAAATGGAAGACGGCGATCCAGATGGTCGCCATCGCTTTCCTGCTGCTCGGCCCGGCAGGCGACAAGATGGTCCCCTACTGGACGCAGATCGGTATCTTCCTGCTCTGGGTCTCGGCTATCGTGACGCTCTACACCGGCTATGACTATTTTCGCGCCGGCGCCAAGCATATCATGGACGAATGACAGAGCCCCTGACCAAACTTGTCTATTTCGCCTGGGTGCGGGAACGGATCGGCAAGCCGGAGGAAGAGGTTTTTCTGCCCTCGACGGTCGAGACGGTGGCCGACCTCCTGCTTTGGCTGAAGGCGCGCGGCGAGGAATATGAAAACGCGCTGCAATATCCGGAAGTGATCCGCGTCGCGATCGATCACGAGCACGTCGATCATCGCGAGAAGATCGCCGGCGCGCGCGAGATCGCCCTATTCCCGCCGATGACCGGAGGCTGAGATGCCGGCCGGTGTAGTGCCCATGGTGCGTATCCAGCGGCAAGATTTTGACATTGCCGCGGAAATCGGCCGACTGACGGAGGGGCGCACCGATGTCGGCGCAGTGGTGACGTTCTCGGGCCTGTGCCGCGACGAAGCGGGCGCGCTCGCCGCGCTCGAACTCGAGCACTATCCGGGCATGGCCGAAGCCGAGATCGCGCGCATCGCCGAGGAGGCGTTGGGCCGCTGGCCGCTGATGGGTCTCAGCGCAATCCACCGCTTCGGCAAGATCGCTCCGGGCGAAAACATCGTGCTCGTCGTAGCGGCGTCTGCGCACCGGCAGGTGGCGTTCGAGGCGGCGTCCTTCCTGATGGACTATCTGAAATCGCGCGCGCCCTTCTGGAAGAAGGAGCATCGCGTTGACGGCTCCGAAGGCAATTGGGTCGATGCCAAGGATGCCGACGACCAGGCCGCCGCGCGCTGGAATTCTTCTCGATAATTCTTCCCGACTTTAGCGCACTCTCAAAAGATTTCGGCCATCGGGCCGAAACCTGCCGTTAAGCATGCGTTTCGACGGTTTGCCGGTTTAGAGCTTTCTAAAGTTGTCGTGAATTACGGTCGCCGTCGATAAACGCGTCGCGAAGCAGAATGCATCCATTGCTGAGTTCATTGTTCGACGTTTGGGCCGGCAAAGACTGGCTGATCGCCGCAAGCGTCGTATTGTCGGCGTTTGTCTCGCTTTGGATGATCCGTTACCGCAGCCTCTACTTGCGGGCGCTCGCCGAGCAGGAAAACAACAACGATCTGGTCGAGAATCTGTCGGAGGGCATCTACCGTGCGCTGCCGGATGGTCGCCATATCAAGGGCAACCAGGCGCTGGTTCGTCTGAACGGCTATGAGAGCGAGGAGGAGATGCTGGCGGGCATCCTCGACAGCGATAAGCCGTGGTATGTCGAGCCGGGTCGCCGCGCCGAGTTCCAGGCGATCCTGATGCGCGACGGCAAGGTCGAGGATTTCGTCTCCGAAATCCACCGCCACAAGACGCGCGAGCGCATCTGGATCACCGAATCCGCCAGGCTCGTCTACGATCGGAAGACCGGCCGCAAGCTTTTCTACGAGGGTTCGGTTCGCGAGATCACCGAAACAATCAAGCGGCTGAAGCTCGAGGAGCAGTTCCAGAAGCTGACGAGCCGGTTGCCGGGCGGCCTGTTCCAGTTCAGAAACTTTCCTAACGAGCGCGGTGAAATGCTCTACGTCAGCGCCGGCATCGAACAAATCTCCGGCATTTCGCCGGAGGAGCATCTGGCCGACTCTTGGGCGTTTACCAATCTGGTCATCGACGAAGACCGCGAAGCCTACCTCGCGTCGCAGCACGAGGCTGCCGCGAAGCTGGAGCCGTGGAATTGTGAGGTCCGGATACGCAGCCGCGATGGCCAGGAGAAATGGGTGAGCATGGACGCTCGTCCGGAGCGGTCGGAAGAGTGCATCACCTGGCATGGTTATGTCGCCGACATTTCAGTGCGCAAGCGGCACGAGATGGAAATCGAGGAACTGGCCTATTTCGATCCGCTGACCCGGCTGCCGAACCGTCGCATGTTCCTCAATCGCATGACGCAGGCTATCGCCGCCTGTGAGCGGCGAGGCGATACCGGGGCGCTTCTGTTCATCGACCTCGACAACTTCAAGACACTGAACGACACGCAGGGCCATGACATAGGCGATTGCTTCCTGGTGCAGGTCGCAGACCGGCTCCGCCGCTGCGTCAATCCGCGCGACATGGTCGCCCGCATCGGCGGCGACGAATTCGTGGTGGTGCTGGAGGAAACCGGCTCTGAGGCGGCGCACGGCACGCTTCGGGCCATCACCACGGCGAACCAGATACTTTCTGCGCTGAACAGGCCGTTCGAACTCGGCCCGTTGCGCCATGTCGGTTCGGCCAGCGTCGGTGTCGTGGTGTTCGACGGTAGCGAAAAGCGCGCCGACGAGATTTTGAAGCGCGCCGACATCGCCATGTACCAGGCCAAGGCCGCGGGTCGGAATAGCACGGCGCTGTTCGATCCGGCGACCATGGACCGGGAAGCGCAACGCTACCGTATGCTCAGCGACCTTCGCACCGCTTTTTCCGACAACCAGCTAGACCTCTACTTCCAGCCGCAGGTGGACCATACCGGCCGCGTGACCGGCGCCGAGGCGCTGGTGCGCTGGGAACATCCCACGCTGGGAAGAATTCTTCCGGACGAGTTCGTCGCGTTGGCCGAGCAGTTCGGTCTCAATGACGAGCTTGCCAATTTCGTGTTCGCCAAGGGACTGGAGGCGCTGGCCGGCTGGCAGCGCGACCCGGTGATGGCGCATTTGCGGCTGGCGCTGAATGTCAGCGTGCAATCGTTCTCGAGCAACGATTTCATCGGTATGGCCCGGAGCAAGATCAAGGCCTTTGGCGTCGATCCGACCATGCTGACCTTCGAGCTGACAGAGCATGTAATGGCCAAGGACCATCAGCTCGTCGCCGCCAGGATGGCCGAGGCCAAGAAGCTGGGTGTTCGTCTGTCGCTTGACGATTTCGGCACCGGCTATTCGTCGCTGGCCTACCTCAAGCAATTGCCGTTCGATGAGCTCAAGATCGACGGCGGGTTCGTGGCCGATATCGAGAATTCCGACGGCGACCGGGCGCTGGTGAAGACGATACTGGCGATGACGCGCACGCTCGGCCTGTCGGCTGTGGCCGAGCATGTCGAGAATGTCCGGCAGGAAGCGTTCCTGAGGGCCTTCGGGTGCGATTTCTTTCAGGGCTTCCTGTACAGCCCCGCCGTTCCGGCCGACCGGTTCGCAGACATGTTCCACGACGCGCCGCCGCAGGTCGCCGTGCCGCAGCCGGTCATGCTGCAGACGGCCTGAAAAAAGCCGGAGCGTTGCCCCGGCTTTTCGTTTTTCATTCAGGCGCTTGCGGCGCGAAACGGATTCAAATTGTCAGCCGACGATCTCGGTATCGGAGAACCAGTACTTGATTTCCTGGGCGGCAGTCTCGGGCGCGTCGGAGCCGTGCACCGAATTCTCGCCGATCGACAGGGCATGCACCTTGCGGATCGTGCCTTCGGCGGCGTTGGCCGGGTTAGTGGCGCCCATCACGTCGCGGTTTTTTGCAATGGCGTTCTCGCCTTCGAGGACCTGCACGACCGTCGGGCCCGACGACATGGATTCGACCAGCTCGCCGAAGAAGGGGCGATCCTTGTGGACGGCGTAGAAGCCTTCCGCCTCGCGGCGGCTCATCCAGACGCGGCGGGAAGCGACGACGCGCAGGCCGGTATCCTCCAGCATCTTGGTGATCGCGCCG
This sequence comes from Allomesorhizobium camelthorni, assembly GCF_011045125.1. Classification (GTDB taxonomy): domain Bacteria; phylum Pseudomonadota; class Alphaproteobacteria; order Rhizobiales; family Rhizobiaceae; genus Allomesorhizobium; species Allomesorhizobium camelthorni. Next base: position 42,458 of record NZ_JAAKZF010000018.1, read on the forward strand.
GTGAGGTTGCGCCGGGTCGCGTCGGGTTTGATCATCGAAAACGTGCGTTCGATCGCCATGGTGTATCCTTCTGGGCAATGGGGATGAAAAAGGTGGCGGACCTATACAGACGGTCCGCCCCATTGCCAAGGCCCGAAGCCGCTTGCCGCGCTCCTATGCGGCCGCGGGAACCCTGCGGCCGATGCCGCCGTGCAGATCGAGGCAGCGGCCGAGCCACTCCGCCACCGGATCGTCCGCCGCGAGCGCCTGGAAGGGGGAGGTGATGCGCACCCACTGGAAGGCGCCGAAGACGATGTAGTCGGCGAACAGCGGCGCTGCACCGCCGATCCAGGGCTGGTAGGAAAGCATCGACCTGAGCGGTTCCAGCGACGCACGGAACGCGGCGAGCCCGGCCTCGCGCCCGGCCGGCACCTCTTCCAGCCGCTTGCCGAAGCGCGGCTCGCGGCTTTTGCGGAAGTAGGCCTGGTCTTCCGGCGCCAGCACGTCATGGATGTCCATCATCGCCGCGGAACCGAGATAAGGATGGATGGTCAGCTGCGACCAGCGCTCGATGAAGCGCGCCATCGCCTTGCCGCCTTCGCCGCCGAACAGTGTCGGCTGGTCCGGATAGGCGTCCTCCAGATAAAGCGCGATGGCGAAGGAATCCGACACGGTCTTGTCGCCGTCGCGGATCACCGGAACGATCTTGCTGGCGCCGCCCTCGACGGTTGGCACCGCAGTGAACGGCGTCGGCACGCTCTCGAAATCGAGCCCCTTGTGGGCCAGCGCCATCGCCGCTTTCCAGCAATGCGGGCTGAAGGGGCGGGAGGCGTCGCGGCCGACAAGGTCATAGAGCAGAATGGTCATTGGCGCTTCTCTCACTGCAGTTTAGGAATGGCGCGCATATACAGCGCTTCGAGCGTCAAAGGTAAAGTCCATGAAACAGCATTTCACGATGTTCGCGGCCTATAATTCATGGGCCAACCAGCGGGTCTATGACGCGGCGGCTGCGCTTTCGCCGGAGGAATTCCGGCGCGACACCGGTGCATTCTTCAAGTCGATGATGGGCACGCTCAACCACCTCGTTGCCGCCGACCGCATCTGGATGAAGCGCTTTACCGGTGAGGGTGATGCGCCGACGGCGCTCGACGCCATCATCCACGAGGATTTCACGAAGCTGCGGGCGGTCCGCGAGGCGGAGGACAAGCGGATCTCCAAATGGATCGGCGGCCTAAACGAAAAGGCCTTTTCCGGGCGGTTCACCTACATGACAGTCACCGACATGCGCACCGTGTCGCAGCGGCTCGCGCCGGCGCTCGACCACTTCTTCAACCATCAGACCCACCATCGCGGCCAGGCGCATATGATCCTGACCGTGCTCGGCCAGCCTTCACTGCAACTCGACCTTGTCTACTTCCAGCGCACGGAAGAGGGCAGGGCCTATGCGTGAGCCGGCGACTGGTTCGGCGAGGGACCGGTTGGAAGAAGTCCTGGCGCGGCTCGCCGAGCGCGAAGCCGAGGAACGCGTTTTCCTGAAGCTGTATTCCGACGCGGCCAGAGTTTTTGCCGACGCTGCAGATGCGCGCCGCCGAGCAGGAATCTCCCTTGGCCCGCTCGACGGCAGGATCATCTCCATCAAGGATCTTTTCGACGTTGCGGGCGAGACGACGACCGCCGGCTCGGCCGCACTCGCCGATGCGCCGCCCGCGACCCGGGACGCCGTGGTCGTGGCGCGGTTGAGGCGAGCAGGGGCCGTGATTGTCGGCAAGACCAACATGACCGAATTCGCCTTTTCCGGCATCGGCCTCAACCGGAATTTCGGGACGCCGGGCAACGCCGCCGATTCGACGCGCGTACCGGGCGGCTCCTCGTCGGGCGCCGGCGTATCGGTCGCCGAAGGCACGAGCGAGATCGCCATCGGCTCGGACACGGGCGGGTCGGTACGCATTCCCGCGGCATTGAATGGCGTGGTCGGTTTCAAGCCGACGGCCGGGCGCGTTCCGCTCTCCGGCGTATTTCCGCTGTCCAGTACGCTCGATTCCGTCGGCCCGCTGGCGCGCACGGTGGCGGATTGCGCCATCGCCGATGCCATCATGGCAGGCGAGGAGCCGGATGCGCTTGAACCATTTCCGCTCAGCGGGCTGCGGATCGGCATTCCGCAAGGCCGGCTATTCGGCGACATCGATGCTGCCGTGGCCGAGGGCTTCGCGCGCAGCCTGAAAGCGCTGGAGGCTGCGGGCGCAAAAATCGCCGATCATCCGATCGACGACCTGCTGAACGGTATGGCCGAAGCGACGAAGGGAGCCTCAATCGCCTCGGTCGAGGCAGCAGAAATTCATGCCGACCTCGCCGCGACGCAGGCATGGTCGCTGGTCGACCCGCGCATCGGCGGGCCGATCAAGCGCCGAGCCGCCGTGCCAGCCTACGCCTATATCAGAGTGCTCCGAAAGCGGGCGGCGCTCGCCGCCGCCATGGACCAGCGGCTGCGGCCGATTGATGTGCTGGCTCTGCCGACGACGCCGATGATCGCCCCGGCCATCCAGCCGCTGCTCGAGGATGACGACCTGTATGACCGCACGGACGGGCTGCTGCTGCGCAATCCGCAGGTCGCAAACCAGTTCGACCTGACCGCGATTTCGCTCCCGATGCCGGGAATGAACCTTCCGGCCGGCCTGATGCTGTTCGCTCGCAACGGCCATGACCGCCGCCTGCTAAGCACAGCCGCCGCTGTCGAGGAGCTTTTTCGCCGGGCTTCGTAGACTCAGGTTTTGAGCCGATAGCCGGTATGGAAAATCCAGGCGACCACGCCGAGGCAGAGTGCGAGGAATGCGAGCGTCATGCCGAGGCTGACGCCGACGCTGACATCGGCCGCACCATAAAAACTCCAGCGAAAGCCGCTGACCAGGTAGAGCACCGGATTGAACAGCGTCACGTTCTGCCAGAAGGGCGGCAGCATGCTGATGGAATAGAAGCTGCCGCCGAGGAAGGTCAGCGGCGTGACGATGAGGAGCGGCACCAATTGCAGCTTCTCGAAGCCGTCGGCCCAGATGCCGATGATGAATCCGAACAGGCTGAACGTAACCGCGGTCAGCACCAGGAACAGGATCATCCAGAAGGGATGGAGGATCGTGAGGTCCACGAACAGCGCCGCGGTCGCCAATATGATCGTGCCGAGAATGACGGATTTTGTCGCCGCCGCGCCGACATAGGCGATTGTGATCTCAAGGAACGACACGGGCGCGGAGAGGATCTCGTAGATCGTGCCGACGAACTTCGGGAAATAGATGCCGAACGAGGCATTCGAGATGCTCTGGGTGAGCAGCGACAGCATGATCAGCCCCGGCACGATGAACGCGCCGTAGCTGACGCCGTCTATCTCAGGGATGCGCGAGCCGATGGCGGCGCCGAAGACGACGAAATAGAGCGACGTCGAGATGACCGGCGAAACGATGCTCTGAAGGAGGGTGCGCCAGGTGCGCGCCATCTCGAAGAGGTAGATCGCCCGGATCGCGTGGAAGTTCATGGCCGCTCCCTCACCAGGCTGACGAAAATCTCCTCGAGCGAACTCTGGTTGGTCTGGATATCCTTGAACCGTATTCCCGCCGCGCTCAAATCCTGCAGCAGTGTCGTGATGCCGGTCCGCTCGCCTTGGGTGTCGTAGGTATAGACCAGCTCCTGGCCGTCTTCGGCGAGTTCCATTCCGTAGGAGCGCAGGTTCTCCGGTATGGCGGCCAGCGGATACTGGAGCTGCAGCGTCAGCCGCTTCTTGCCAAGCTTGCGCATCAGCTCGACCTTGTCCTCGACGAGGATGAGCTCGCCTTGGTGGATCACACCGATGCGGTCGGCCATCTCCTCGGCCTCCTCGATATAGTGCGTCGTCAGTATAATGGTGACGCCGGTGTCGCGCAGCGAGCGCACGACATTCCACATGTCGCGGCGCAGCTCGACGTCGACGCCGGCCGTAGGCTCGTCGAGGAACAGGATGCGCGGCTCGTGCGAGAGCGCCTTTGCGATCATCACCCGGCGCTTCATTCCGCCCGAGAGCGTCATGATCTTGCTGTCCTTCTTGTCCCAGAGCGACAGGTCGCGCAGCACGCGCTCGACATGCGCCGGGTCGCGCCTTTTGCCGAACAGGCCGCGGCTGAAGCTGACGGTCGCCCAGACTGTCTCGAACGCGTCCGTCGTCAGTTCCTGCGGCACAAGGCCGATCTGCGAGCGGGCGTGGCGGTAGTCGGCGATGATGTCGTAGCCGTCGGCGAGCACCGTTCCTTCGGTCGGATTTACGATGCCGCAAATGATGCCGATCAGCGTGGTCTTGCCCGCGCCGTTCGGCCCCAAAAGCGCGAATATCTCGCCGCGCCTGATCTCTAGGTCGATGTTCTTGAGCGCCTGGAATCCGGACGCGTATGTCTTGGAAAGGTTCGAGACGGAGATGACTGGCTGCATGGGAATGGCGATAGCGGTTGGAGGGGAGGCTCGCGTCGCGGGGTGGATCGTCGAAGCAATGTGGCGGGATCAAAAGTCAGACGAATATATGGGCTGCGAGTGAATGCACAAGGCTTAGGCACGAGATCAAAAACACGAGGCGAGCCCGGCATCTCCCGACGCTTGGTCGCTGACAGCTTAAAGGGTGCGGCGCAATATCGGGGCCTTGCCTTCCGCGGCGGTCTCGGCCAAAACGCCGCCCATGCTTATAATCAACGATATTTCGCTCCGTATCGCCGGACGCCTGCTTCTCGACCATGCCTCGCTGACGCTGCCGTCGGGAACGAAGGCGGGGCTCGTCGGCCGCAACGGAACCGGCAAGACCACGCTGTTCAAGGCGATCACCGGCGACATGGCCGCCGAGACCGGCTCCGTCAGCCTGCCGAAGAACACGCGCATCGGCCAGGTGGCGCAGGAGGCGCCCGGCACCGAGGAGCCGCTGATCGAAATCGTGCTCAAGGCCGACGTCGAGCGCACGGCGCTGCTCGCCGAGGAGCAGACGACGACGGATCCGCACCGCATCGCCGAGATCCACATGCGGCTGGCCGACATCGACGCCCATTCGGCGGAAGCGCGCGCGGCGACCATCCTGGCGGGCCTCGGCTTCGATGCCGAGGCGCAGAAGCGGCCGGCTTCTTCCTTCTCCGGCGGTTGGCGCATGCGCGTGGCGCTGGCGGCGGTGCTGTTTTCCGAGCCGGACCTGCTGCTGCTCGACGAGCCGACCAACTATCTCGACCTCGAAGGCACGCTGTGGCTGGAAACCTATGTCTCCAAATATCCGCACACTGTCCTGCTGATCTCGCATGACCGAGATTTGCTCAACCGCGCGGTCAATTCGATCGTGCATCTCGACAAGCAGAAACTGACTTTCTGGCGTGGCGCCTACGACCAGTTCGAGCGCCAGCGCGCCGAGCAGGCGCTGTTGCAGGAAAAGAGCCGCGCCAAGCAGGAGGCTGCGCGCAAGCACATGGAATCGTTTGTGGAACGGTTCCGCGCGAAGGCTTCCAAGGCGCGCCAGGCGCAGTCGCGCCTGAAGGCGCTCGAAAAAATGAAACCGATCTCGGCGGTGGTCAACGAAAGCGTCAGGCCCTTTTCCTTCCCCGAACCGGTGAAAACTGTTGCCTCACCGATCGTGGCGCTCGACCACGTTAATGTAGGTTACCAGCCGGGCAACCCGATCCTGAAGAAGATGACGCTGCGAATCGATGCTGACGACCGCATCGCTCTCCTTGGCGCCAATGGCAACGGCAAGTCGACCTTCGCCAAGCTGCTAGCCAGCCGCCTGAAGCAGGAAACCGGCACGATGACGGTCGCGCCGGGGCTGAAAGTCGCGATCTTTGCCCAGCACCAGCTCGACGACCTGCGGCCGGAGGAGAACGCCTACGAGCATGTCCGGCGGCTGATGCCGGACGCGCCGGAATCGAAGGTCAGGGCGCGGGTGGCGCAGTTCGGCCTGGCGACCGAGAAGATGAACACGCCGGCCAAGGATCTGTCCGGCGGCGAGAAGGCGCGTCTCCTGATGGGGCTATCGGCGTTCGAGGGGCCGAACCTCTTCATCCTCGACGAGCCTACCAACCATCTGGATATCGACAGCCGCGAGTCGCTGATCCATGCGCTCAACGATTTTCCAGGCGCGATGATCCTGATCTCGCACGATCGGCATCTAATCGAGGCGACGGCCGACAGACTGTGGCTGGTCAAGGACGGCCAGGTGAACCCTTACGACGGCGATCTCGGGGACTATCGCCAGCAGGTCACCGGCGTCGCCGGCGACCGTAAGGACCGGCGTGAGGCGGAGAAGGCATCCAAGGCCGATCGCCGCCGCGAGGCTGCCCAGCGCCGCAATGCGATGGAGCCGGTCGCCAAGGAGATCCGCGCAACCGAAGCGCTGATGGACCGCATCCGCAAGCGCATCGACGGAATCGAGGACGAATTGGCCAATCCGGCGGTCTACGAGAAGGACCCGTCGACGGCGACACGGCTCGCCAAGGAGCGCTCGCAGCTGACGCAGACTCTCGCCGGCCACGAGGAAAAATGGCTGGCGCTGTCGGCGGAATATGAGGAAGGCACGGCGGAGTAGATTGCGAGATTCACCTGAGGGTGGGCTGCCAACGACTGCTTCTGCACTTCCGCAGGCTATTCGCTGGCCCTACACCCCGACCGCAAATGCCTGTAGGTTCGCTCCCATGAACCAGCACGCGACGATAAAAATCGGCCATTCGGCCTGCCCGCACGACTGTCCGTCGACCTGCGCGCTCGACGTGGAGCTTCTCGACGGCGGCCGCATCGGACGGGTGCACGGGGCGAAGGACAACAGCTACACGGCCGGCGTGATCTGCGCCAAGGTCGCGCGCTATGCCGACCGCGTTCACCACCCCGACCGGTTGCTGAAGCCGCTGGTCCGCGCAGGCGCCAAGGGCGAGGGCGTCTGGAAGGACGCAAGCTGGGAGGCGGCGCTCGATCTCGTTGCGGAAAAGTTCGTCGCCGCCGAGGAGAAGCACGGCTCGGAGACGGTCTGGCCGTATTTTTACGCCGGGACGATGGGTTTAGTGCAGCGCGACGGCATTGAGCGGCTGCGCCACGCCAAAAAATATTCGGGCTTCTTCGGATCGATCTGCACCAATCTGGCCTGGACGGGCTGGATGATGGGCGCCGGAGCGTTGCGGGGGCCGGACCCGCGCGAGATGGCGAAGTCGGATTGCGTCGTGATCTGGGGCACCAATGCGGTGGTCACCCAGGTCAATGTGATGACCCACGCGGTCAGGGCGCGCAAGGAACGTGGGGCGAAGATCGTCGTCATCGACGTCTACGAGAACGCGACGATGAAGCAGGCCGACATGGGGCTGGTGCTGAAGCCCGGCACCGACGGCGCGCTGGCCTGCGCGGTCATGCATGTGCTGTTCCGCGACGGCATGGCCGATCGCGATTACCTCGAAAAATACACTGACGATCCGAAGGGGCTGGAAGCGCATCTGGCGACCCGCACGCCGGAATGGGCGGCGGCGATCACGGGGCTGTCTGTGACCGAGATCGAAGCGTTCGCGCGGCTGGTCGGCACCACCAAGCGGACCTTCTTCAGGCTTGGCTACGGCTTTTCGCGCCAGCGCAACGGCTCGGTGAACATGCACGCGGCGATGTCGATCGCGTCGGTGACGGGGTGCTGGCAGTATGAGGGCGGCGGCGCCTTCCATTCCAATTCGGGTGTGCTCAAGCTCAATGGCGAACTGCACGAGGGCACGCGGCTGCGCGATCCAAAAATCCGCTATCTCGACCATTCGCGGATCGGGGCGGTGCTTACGGGCGCCGCCGATGCTCTCTACGGCGGCCCGCCCGTTACGGCGATGCTGATCCAGAACACCAATCCGGCCAATGTGGCGCCCGAGCAGCGGCTGGTGAAGCAGGGTTTTCTGCGCGACGACCTCTTCACCTGCGTGCACGAGCAGTTCATGACCGACACAGCGAAACTCGCGGATGTCGTGCTGCCAGCAACCATGTTCATGGAACATGACGATATCTACAAGGGCGGCGGCAACCAGCACATCACGCTCGGCCCGAAGCTGATCGACCCGCCGGAAGGCCCGCGCACGAACCATTTCGTGATCGAGGAGTTGGGCAAGCGGCTGGGAGTGTCGCATCTGCCGGGCTTCGGCATGACGGAGCGTGAACACATCGAAATTATGCTCGAGAAGAAGGGACTGGGCAGCTTCGACACCTTCAGGGAGCAGCGCTGGGCCGACCTGCAGCCGGATTTCGAAGACGCGCATTTTCTTAAAGGTTTCGGACATCGCGACGGAAAATTCCGCTTCAAGCCCGACTGGATCGGGCAGGCCGCGCCCAATCGTCCGCCCAAGAGCATGGGCATCTTCGGCCCGCATGAGCTTCTGCCGGAATTCCCCGACCATGTCGAACTGATCGAAGTAGCGGACGAGGCGCATCCGTTCCGGCTGGCGACCTCGCCGGCGCGCAATTTCTTGAACTCGACCTTCACCGAGACGCCGGTTTCGAAGGCCCGCGAAGGCCGGCCGGAATTGCTTATCCATCCCGAAGACGCGGCCGAACTGGCGATAGCCGGCGGCGACCGTGTCGAGATCGGCAATCTGCGCGGCGAAGTGGTGCTGCACGCAAAGCTTTTCGACGGGGTGAAACGCGGCGTGGTGATCGCAGAGGGCATCTGGCCGAACGATGCGCATGAACGCGGCGAGGGGATCAACGTGCTGACCGGCGCCGATGCTCCGGCGCCCTATGGCGGCGCGGCGTTCCACGACAACAAGGTGTGGGTGCGGGTGGCGGAATAAGGCGAGCTGTTCGCGGCGGAAGAGGGACTACAACAACAGGGCTGTGATATCTCGCGCGCCGTGCACGATGCGGACAATCTCGACGTGTTTATCCGTGTTGCGGTAGAGCACCAGATAACTTCCGACAACCAGCGCGCGGGCATCTGGAGCGATATCGGGCCTTCGCGAGCCTGAATCGGGGAATGTCGCAAGCTGCTTGATCCGAACAGCAAAGGTTTCGAGAACCCGATCTGCTGCGGCGGGATTGTCCATCGCGATACTGCACCAGATATCAATGAGATCGTCTTCAGCCGCCGGGCTTCGGACGATCCGATACTCAGCCATTGCGCGGTGTGTCCGATCCGCTCTCGAACCGATTGCGCGCGCGCCGCATAATGTCGTCGATATCAAAAGGCTCGGGCCGGCCGCTTTCAAGCCCTTGGGCCCAGGCATTTCTTAGCCGATCTAACTCGGCTTGGCGCAGGGGTTGCCGAAGCCGCCACTCACGCAGAGCCTCGCGGATGACCTCACTTGCCGAACCATATTCACCAGTGGCGACGGCCTTCTTGACCACGTCAAGCAATTCCGGCGACAGCGCTATGCTTACTTTTTCGACAGACGACATTCAGCGAACTCCCTGGGAGACTGGTAGCAAATTTTGCCACCGGGTTCAAGATTCGGTATCGATTAGGATTTCCGCAGGCATGCCCCTTCCGACCGTCAGCCCAGGTCCCTCGGCCGCAGAAAATGTGTGAGCCGCGCGCGGCCGAAGCCAAGTTCAGCCCATTTGCCGTCGAAATCAAAGCGGGCCAGCGCCGCGGTCGGGAATTTTTCGCGAAGCCGCTGCAAAGCCTTGGCCTCGGAGTTGGCGCCGGCAAGTCGTCTGGCGAGGTCTTCGAGGCCCGGATTGTGGCCGAGGATGAGCAGCGTTTTTACGGCTTTCGGCGTTCGTTGAATTTCGGACAGCACGTCTTCCGCTGTAGCGTCGTAGAGAGTGTCGGAGAAATCAGCCGACACGGAGCCGGGCAATGCGGCCGCGACCACCTCCCACGTCTCGCACGTGCGCGCGGTCGGCGACACCAGCGCCAGTTGCGGCAGCCAGTTGCGGGCGGCAAGTTCTCGCCCCATGCGCTCAGCGGCTTTGCGTCCACGCGGTGCGAGCGGCCGGTCGAAATCGGCGAGGGACGGATCGTCCCAACTTGACTTGCCATGGCGCAGCAGAAGCAGTTTCATGAACCCGGTTCGCGGTTGACGGGCCGTGTCACGGCGTGAAGCGAGCTAGCTGCTCCAGGTCCACGGCTTCGCGGACGGCGCTCGGTGACGACAGGAAGCCGCCTGCGCTCTGCTCGACCAGCTCGGTATCGGCAAAGACGGTGCGGCCGCCTTCCATCCGCGCCATGCCGAGCGCGACCATGCGCAGGGCGAGCGGATAGAGATGGTGCTCCGCCTTGAGCACGCGGGCGGCGAGCGCAGCCTCGGTGTCGTCGAGAAGCACCGGAACCGCGGCCTGCGTGATGATCGGGCCGGAATCAGTTTCGGCCGTGACGAAATGGACGGTGCAGCCATGGATGCGCATGCCGGCTTCGAGCGCGCGCGCATGGGTGTCGAGTCCCCGGAAAGCAGGAAGCAGGGCAGGGTGGATGTTAAGCATCCGGCCTTGCCATTTTTCCACGAAACCGGTGGTCAAGAGCCGCATATAGCCGGCGAGGCAGACGATCTCCGCCTCGAAGGTCGACAGCGCATCATCGATGGCCGCGTCATGAGCTTCCTTGCTGGAAAAATCGCCCCGGGCGATGATGCGCGCCGGCAGGCCCCTGCTGGCGGCGATGTGGAGGCCGCGTGCGTCCGCCTTGTCCGAGATGATGCCGACGATCTCTGCCGGGAAGCTCCGCTCGGAAGCTGCTTCGATCAGCGACGCCATGTTGGAGCCGCGTCCGGAAATCATGATGACCGTGCGTTTGCGGCTGATGCTCATAACGCGATCGCTCCCCGGTAGATGACGCCGGCGTCGCGGCGCGGCACGATGCGGCCGATCGGCGATACGGTTTCGCCGGCCTCCTGAAGCACTGCGGCGACCTGCGCTGCTTGGCCCGAGGCGACGACGAGGATCATGCCGACGCCGCAATTGAAGGTGCGCATCATTTCGGTGGGCGCGACGCCGCCCGTTTTGGCCAGCCATCCGAAGACCGGCGGCACGTCGATGGCTTCAAGGTCGAGTTCGGCGGAAAAGTCCTTGGGCAGCACGCGCGGGATGTTTTCGGGAAAGCCGCCGCCCGTGATGTGCGCCAGCGCCTTGATGCCGTGGGTGCCGCGGATCGCCTTGAGCACCGACTTCACATAGATGCGGGTGGGTTCGAGCAGCGTTTCGGCCAATGTCCCTTCGTCGGCGAAAGGCACGGCATCCTGCCAGCCGACGCCGCTTGCGGCGACGATGCGCCGGACCAGCGAAAAGCCGTTGGAATGCAGTCCGGAGGAGGCGAGGCCGAGCAGCACGTCGCCCTCGACGATGTCGTCGGTGGGCAGGAGCTGGCCGCGCTCGGCGGCGCCAACGGCGAAGCCGGCGAGGTCGTAGTCGTTGCCGTGATACATTCCGGGCATTTCCGCGGTCTCGCCGCCGACCAGCGCGCAGCCGGCCTGGCGGCAGCCTTCGGCGATGCCCGCCACGATCGCGGCGCCCTGCTCGGGGTCGAGCTTACCCGTGGCGAAATAGTCGAGGAAGAACAGCGGCTCGGCGCCCTGCACGACGATGTCGTTGACGCACATCGCGACGAGATCGATGCCGATCGTGTCGTGCTTTCCAGCCTCGATCGCGATCCTGAGCTTGGTGCCGACGCCGTCATTGGCGGCGACCAGTATGGGATCGGAAAAGCCGGCAGCCTTCAGGTCGAACAGGCCGCCGAACCCGCCGATCTCACCATCCGCGCCGGGACGCCTGGTCGAGCGGACCAGCGGCTTGATCTTTTCTACCATCGCATTGCCGGCGTCGATGTCGACGCCAGCCTCGGCGTAGGTCAGCCCGTTTTTCCGTTCGCCCATTTCGCTTCCCTGGCTGCGGCCGCTATCATGGCGCTATTCGCATGAACCAGACAAGGTCGCAAGACGACGCTCGGTTGCGGAACGGTTTGGCGCACCGGAAAACAGACCTTGCGCGCCCGCGCCTTGCGGCCGATGCTCGCCTTGACCATGTATCGGAAGGGTCGATCTGAATATGGAGATGATGTGACCGTCGCCAACATGATCACGATCCTGCGCTTCGTGCTGGTGCCGGGCGTCGTCTACGCGTTGCTGGTCGGCCGCATGGATTGGGCCTTCGCCGGCTTCCTGATCGCCGGCATTTCGGACGGCGTCGACGGTTTCGTCGCCCGGCATTTCAACCAGCGCTCCGAACTCGGGGCCTATATGGACCCGATGGCCGACAAGCTGCTTCTGGTCAGTGTCTTCGTCGTGCTTGGCTTTATGGGCGAGCTGCCGCTGTGGCTGGTGATCGCCGCCGTCTCGCGCGACGCGCTCATCGTCTGCGCCGTGCTTCTGTCGACGATCATGGGCAAGCCGGTGGCGATGAAACCGCTGCTGGTTTCGAAGGCCAACACGCTCATCCAGATCGTGCTGGCGGCCGTGGTGCTTGCCGAACTGGCCTTCGAGACGCCTTTCGGCCCGCTCCGCACGGGCCTGATATTCCTGTCCGGGCTCTTGACCGTCGCTTCGGCCGCAGCCTATCTCGTGGCCTGGCTGAGGCATATGAGCGGCTATGGCGAAAGCAAAACTCCAGACGGTTGACGTGACGCTCCAGGACGCCGCCTCCGCGGCGTTCCGCCGGCAGATCCGGTTCTGGATCATCACCGCGATCATTCTCGCCGCATTCGTCTATCTGTTCAGCGACATCCTGCTGCCTTTCGTGGCCGGGATGGTGCTCGCCTATTTCCTCGATCCGGTCGCCGACCGGCTCGAGCGGATCGGCCTGTCGCGGGTGATGGCGACGATCTTGATCCTGATCGCCTTCCTCATCGTGCTGGTGCTTGCGCTGGTGATACTGATCCCGGTGCTCGCCTCCCAGCTTTCCGATTTTCTCGTCAAGCTGCCGGAATATCTGAGCCGGTTCCAGGCCCTGGTCACCTCTTATGATCCGAACTGGCTGGAACAGAGATTCGGACTGGATGCGGGCAGCCTGCAGGAAGGCCTGAATTCGCTGCTGACATCGGGCATGGGCCTCGTCGCCACTGTGTTCCAGTCGATCTGGAACTCAGGCGTCGCCATATTCAGCATTGCCGGCCTGTTTATCGTCACCCCGGTCGTGGCCTTCTACATGCTGCTCGACTGGGACCGTATGGTGGCGACTGTCGACGGCTGGGTGCCGCGCGACCATGTCGAGACGGTCCGCCAACTGGCTACCGACATCAACACAGCGGCGGCCGGCTTCGTGCGCGGGCAGGGCACACTCTGCCTGATCCTCGGCGCCATGTATGCTTTCGGGCTGACGCTCACCGGCTTGAACTTCGGCATCCTCATCGGCCTGTTCGCCGGGCTGATCAGTTTCATCCCCTATGTCGGGTCGCTGGTCGGGCTGGTGCTATCCGTCGGTCTTGCGGTCGTGCAGTTCTGGCCGGACTGGACCATGGTGCTTGCGGTTGCCGGCGTTTTCTTCGCCGGCCAGTTCATCGAGGGCAACATCCTGCAGCCGCGCCTTGTTGGCAAGAGTGTCGGGCTGCACCCGGTCTGGCTGATGTTTGCGCTGTTCGCGTTCGGCGCGCTGTTCGGTTTCGTCGGGCTGCTGATCGCGGTGCCGGCCGCTGCGGCCGTGGCGGTGCTGGTGCGCTTTGCCATCTCGCGTTATCTCGAATCGCCTCTCTACAAGGGCCATGTCGAAGAACCGGTAAAGGCCAAGGCCGTCCGGCTGACAAAGCCGACGGGCGGCGACGGTGAACGTGACGGCGATGCGCGCGCCTGAAAAACCGCGCCAGCTGCCGCTCGATCTCGGCCATTCCACGGGCTATTCGCGCGACGACCTCGTGGTTTCGCAAGCCAACAGGCAGGCCGTGGCGCTGATCGACCGCTGGCCGGACTGGCCGGCGACGGTGGTCGTGCTGGCCGGTCCTGCCGGCTCGGGCAAATCGCATCTGGCTTCGATCTGGCGCGAAGCGACCGGCGCGGTGGTGCTCGATCCGGCACGGATCGAAACGGATGCGGCCGCGCTCGAAGCCGGCCGGCCTGCGCTTATCGACGATGCCGACCGCGGCGGCCTCGACGAGCAGGGGCTGTTCCACCTGATCAATGCGGCGCGGGCGGCCGGCGCGCATGTGCTGCTCACCGCGCGGCGCTTTCCGGCGGCCTGGGGTGTGACGCTCCCCGACCTCATCTCACGGCTCAAGGCCGCCGCAACGGTAGAAATCCACGAGCCGGACGATCTGCTCCTGGCCGGAGTCATCACCAAGCTCTTCGCCGACCGGCAGATCGAGGTCGACGCCAATGTGGTGCAGTTCCTGGTCCGGCGCATAGAGCGCTCGCTGGCGACGGCCATACGCATCGTCGATCGGCTGGACCGCGCCGCGCTCGAGCAGAAGACGCGCATTACCCGCAACCTCGCCGCAGATACGATCGACGCGATCGATCGCGGCCAGGCCGAGTTCGATATTTGAGGTCGAGAGGGCGCTCTATTCGAGCGCGCGGCTAAAAATTTACGAAATTCAATAAACGGCGTTTCATCTTGTATCCGCTATGGTCGAGCCATGGACCAGCGGACAAAGCGCATTCTCGGCCGGATCTCGATCGTCACCGCCATCGCAGTGGCGGCGACTTATACGATTTCCTTTTCCGTGCGGTGGGCGGCGGGCATGCCGATAGACTGGCTGAGCTGGGTCGAGTGCCTGGTGATCCCAATCGTCATCGGAACGCCGATAGGTTGGTACGTCTTCTCCCAGGGCGAGGATCTGCAGGCTGCCCACGCGAAGCTTGAGAAGGCGCATCTCGAGCTGAACAAGGCGCATGAGCGCCTGGCCTTCGTCGCCCGTCACGATCAGATGACTGGCCTGCTCAACCGTGAGGGCTTTTTGCACCAGCTGGAGCAGTGCCGCGGGCGCAACGACAGCCATGTGGTGCTGATCGCCGATGCGGATCACTTCAAGCGCATCAACGACCGCTACGGGCATCCCAAGGGCGACGAGGCGCTGATGAAGATCGCCAGGGCGCTCCAATATGCGGTGCGCCGGAAGGATGTCGTCGGCCGGATCGGTGGCGAGGAGTTTGGTATATTGCTGGTCTCGGTCAGCCTCGAGGAAGGTATGCAGATGGCCGACCTCATCCGGCGGCAGGTCCAGTGCATCCCGTGGCAGCTCGACGTTTCGGAAGCGCCAGGGCTGAGCGTCAGCATCGGTGGGGCGGTGATGGACCGAAGCTCTGCAAAGATCGCCGATGTGCTGCGTCAGGCCGATCGCTGCCTCTACGAAGCCAAGCGGCTTGGCCGCAACCGCGTCGCATTCGACTACGCCGTGCCGGCGGTGGCGTAACTCAGCACGTCTTGTGGAGATAGTCCGGGTCGTCCGGCGACGAGAGGTCGCTGTCGTGCAACACGATGGAGATCCGATCACCGCGCCGCGCAGGTGTGGACCCGCCCGACGATCATCGCCGCACATCAAGCCGCAGTATCGCGTCATTAGTGAGTTAGCTGCGAACCTCCCCGAACAGCGTCCAGTGAAAATGCGTGCGCACCTGTCGCCTGCGGCCGCTTTTGGGAGAACACAAGGAGATTGGTGCGCATAGCAGGCGGCATGGACCATTGCAGAAGCGAGACGAGGGCAAACCCGACTGCCGTCCCTCCGTGATATCTTGGGGTGCCGTTGGAAGTATACCCGTGGTGCGTCCAGTTTTCTTCGCCCAATGCGCGCCGGATGCTGCCCAAAGTGTTCATTCGATAGAATGTGGGGAACACGTCCTCTTGCGGCCGCTCTGGCCACACACGCCGCATCAGGCGGTCCTTGAACGCTTCCGGGACGATCCTGTTGGAGATGCCGACATAGCCAAAACGGTTTGGTGTAAGCGCGCAGAACCATCCGCCGGGTTTGAGAATCCTCTGGACCTCCCGTGCAAATTCCTTGGGATGTTCGACATGCTCGATCACCCATTCACAGAAGATGACATCGACGCTGCTATCCGCCAGCGGCAGGCTGGCGCCCGCCTCGATGACGTGAGCTTCGTCAAGATGTGGATGCTTCATGACAACAGGATCGACGTCTAACCCGATGACCTTCCTGACGCGGCCCTGAAAGTTGCAAAACGATTTGCGAAATGGAGCGCTTCCGTCATCGAAGCGGGACCCCCGTCCAGCTCCCAAATCGACCAAGACCATATCTGGGCTCACCAGGGCGTTGACATGCGTGTAGAACGCTATGTCCTCATCGTCCCGAGTAAATCCGCCCGCCGCCGTCTCTGGTCGCCATCGGTCAACCACCGTCATGTATCCAGCTCCTGCGCCATTGCTTATCGCCAGAAATCGGCAACTGCCGCGTTCAGAAAATGCGAGTTGAAATTGTTATGGTTCGTTAGTTCAGTTCTTATACGCCGTCATGGCGGCAGCTCAAGGAGGAGGCTGCCGGCGAGTTGAAGCACGGTTAATTCGCCTCGGTCTTCGTAGAAAACGAACTTTGATGACCAGCAATTCAACCGACTTGAGCGAGGTTTAAGCGCAAAATTATCGGCAGCCGCCACAGCGCTAACCAAAGAAGTCTGACGATGATTCCATTTTGCAGGCGCTCGATGATAAAAGCCGCTTTCTTCAAAAATCCTTTGGTCCTGGTCGGGGCAGCCCTGCTTCTTTCCTTGACGCCGCTGCACGCTGCCAGCTTCTCAGCCAAACGCGGAATCAATCTCGACCTCTGGGTCACCTGGCCGGATGAAGCGGAGTGGTCAAAAGAGGACGTCTTGCTTCCTTACCCTGAATGGCGGCGAACGGTCGGTCTCGATGAACTGGCCGCCTTGAAGGGAACGGGCTTTGACTTTGTTCGCATACCGGTCGACCCGCTGCCGTTCTTGTCGTCGCAATCGGCAGCACTGAGGCCGCGCCTGCTTGCCTCGGTTCTGGAAGCGGTGCAGCTTGCTAACGCCGCCGGCTTGAAAGCCATCGTGGACCTGCATCCGATCCCGCTCGGGGCTGACCGCTTTGCCGGAGCCGAAGAGCTCTTGCGGGACGAAGCGCTGTTCGAGCGTTATCTCGACCTCGTTCGTGAGATGGGTCGCACGCTTTCAGGCCAGGATCCCGAGCGCGTTGCCTTCGAGCTCATGAACGAGCCGGTTATCGGCTGCGAAGGGGAAGAGGCCGACCAGTGGCGCGACAAGCTGACCCGGCTCTTTGCCGCTGCTCGCAGTTCCGCACCACGATTGACCCTGGTGCTTACCGGCGCCTGCTGGAGCAGTGCGGAAGGCCTTGCCGCTGTCGATCCAAAAGCGATTTGGGATGACAATATTCTTTGGGGATTTCACTCCTACGCGCCATTCATCCTTACAATGCAGGGAGCCCAATGGGCCGGCGATTTCATCCGTTACGTGACCGGCATTCCCTATCCGCCCTATGCCTTTCCAAAGGAGTTGGCCGAAGGCGTCGAGAACGCGCGTCAAAAGATTGGCAGCGACGCTCCCTTGACGCGCCGCCCGGGCATGCTCGCCTATCTCGAAGAGCAAATCGCACTGGTCGATACCAAGGAGGAATTGGAAGCGGAGATGAGTGCGCCATTTCGTGTGGTGGCGGAGTGGGCGCAGAAAAACGGCATTGAACCAAGCGATATCATACTCAGCGAGTTCGGCATGATCCGCCAGGAATACGGAAATCCCGCCATTATGCCCCCGCAATGGCGGGCCGCCTATGTGCGCGACATGATTGGGCTTGCCGAAGACCGCGGATTCGCGTGGTCGCTTTGGGGATATGGCGGGGCTTTCGGCATCGTCGAAGAATTTGGCGGACAGAAAGCTGAGAAGGATGTTCTGGAAGTGATCAAACAAGTTGGCGAATGAGAACAGTCATTTCCGCCCTGGCGATGCCGTAGGGAGCGTTCAGTACGTCTCGTAGCGATAATTTGGGTCGTCCGGCGACGAGAGATCGCGGTCGCGCAGCACGATGGAAATGCGATCGCCACGCGCCGCGCAGGATGCGCCCAAAGCGCCGCCGGGCAACGGGGAGGGGATCAAGCGAGCGGCACGAGTTTGTCACCTATGTCTTAGGGACAAACTGTTACCCATGTCTCCGGTATAAAATGTAACCTATGTGTCCGGAATGGACCCTTGAATTTTGGCGATCCCGGCAGGATTCGAACCTGCGACCATCGGCTTAGAAGGCCGGTGCTCTATCCAGCTGAGCTACGGGACCGCATGCCGGCATACGAAGCCAGCGTCCGCCGCGGACGCCTTAGCGCGAGAATTCGCGCTCAATGCGTCCAGGGGATCTTGCGGTCATAGCGGAAATTCTCCGCGTAGGAAATCTGCCGGCGCTTGGCTTCCTTCGGCTCCTGCACTCTGAACGCGATGCCGTGCTTCTGCGCATAGGCGAGGGCCTCTTCCTTCGAATTGAAGGTGAGGCGGATCTGGCTCTTCATGTCGCCGGATGACGTGTAGCCCATCAGCGGGTCGATCTTGCGCGGCTCTTCGGCGTCGAATTCGAGAACCCAGAAGCCGGTCTTGGCCTTGCCCGACTGCATGGCGGTCTTGGCGGGGCTGAAAATGCGCGCGGACATCGATCCCTCATTCTTGTTTCGAGCCGATGGTCGGAGCGGCAGGATTCGAACCTGCGACCCTCTGGTCCCAAACCAGATGCGCTACCAGGCTGCGCTACGCTCCGTGCCGACGTTCGGCGCTGAATTCCCTAGAGTTTCCGCTGTTCTGGCGCAAGGCCAGAACGACGTGACCGCGCCATAAATAGGGATAAATCGTCCGGAGCGGTACGGATTGGCGCCGAAATCCCCACGGAAATCCCACCAGCGTTCAACATCGTTCTCGGATTTGACTAGCGATTCGCGATGCAATTCGCCCAGAAGAAATCATTCCGAGCGATGAAGTCATCGAGGTCTTTGCGGCGGCAGACCGACGCGCTAGGAAGAGCGCCGGCCCGCAAGCAACAGGCGACACCGAATGATCCGAAATCCGATCCTGCCCGGTTTCAATCCCGACCCGTCGATCTGCCGCGTCGGGCGGGACTACTTCATCGCCACCTCGACTTTCGAATGGTATCCCGGCGTCCAGATCCACCATTCGACCGATCTCGTGAACTGGCGGCTGGTCAAGCGCCCGCTCGATCGCGCCGCCCAGCTCGACATGCGCGGCGCTCCCGATTCCGGCGGCATATGGGCGCCGTGCCTGTCCTATGCCGACGGGCTGTTCTGGCTGGTCTATACCGACGTCAAGCGGCTCGACGGCAATTTCAAGGATGCGCACAACTACATCGTGACGGCGCCCTCGATCGAAGGCCCATGGTCGGATCCGGTCTACGTCAATTCGAGCGGCTTCGACCCGTCGCTCTTCCATGACGACGACGGCAGGAAATGGTTCCTCAACATGGTCTGGAACCATATCTCCACCGGTGTCGGCGGCAGCCCCAGGCATCCATCCTTCGCCGGCATACTTCTCCAGGAGTATGACCCGGAGGCGAAGAAGCTCGTCGGGACGGTCCGGAACATCTTTGCCGGCAGCCCGCATGGGCTGGTCGAGGGGCCGCATCTCTTGAAGCGCGACGGCTGGTATTATCTCACCACCGCCGAAGGCGGCACCGGCTACGACCACGCCGTCACCATGGCCCGCTCGCGCGACATCGGTGGCCCGTACGAGCTTCACCCCGACACTCACGTCATCACCTCGAAGGATGCGCCGGCGGCCGTGCTGCAGCGCGCCGGCCACGGCCAGATCGTCGAGACGCCCGAAGGCGCGGTCTATCACACGCATCTCTGCTCGCGGCCCCTGCCGGGGTTGCGGCGCTCGCCGCTCGGCCGCGAGACCGCGATCCAAAAGTGCGTGTGGGGCGAGGACGGCTGGCTGCGGCTCGAGAAGGGCGGACCCGTGCCGGAGGTCGAGGTGCTGGCGCCAGTCGCGGTTACGAGCAAGCCGCGCCGGGAGACCATAAGCCATGATTTCGACGGGCCGGAACTGCCGCTCGATTTCCAGTGGCTGCGCACGCCGTATCCCGAACGGCTTTTATCTCTGTCCGAAAAGCCCGGTGTGCTGCGCCTATTCGGGCGCGAATCGATCGGCAGCTGGTACGAGCAGGCGCTGGTCGCTCGGCGGCAGGAGGATTTTTCGTTCCGCGCCGAAACCGAACTCGCCTTTGCGCCGGAGAATTTCCAGCAGGCGGCCGGGCTGACGCATTATTACAACCGCCACAAGTTTCATTTCCTGGCCGTCACGCATGACGCCCGCCGCGGCCGCGTGCTCACCATCCTGTCTTGCCCCGGTGACTGGCCGAACGGCAAGCTCGATTTTCTGCTCGCCGATCCGCTGCCGCTCCGCGCCGAC
This sequence comes from Allomesorhizobium camelthorni, assembly GCF_011045125.1. Taxonomy (GTDB): domain Bacteria; phylum Pseudomonadota; class Alphaproteobacteria; order Rhizobiales; family Rhizobiaceae; genus Allomesorhizobium; species Allomesorhizobium camelthorni. Next base: position 62,677 of record NZ_JAAKZF010000018.1, read on the forward strand.
GGTCCGGTTGGCCTCGCCGCCGAGGTGGCGGGCGATGCGTTGCAGTTCTGGTATCGCGACGGCGGCGACTGGGCGAAGGCTGGACCGGTGCTGGACGCCAGCGTCATCTCCGACGAGGGCGGCCGCGGGGAACATGGCTCCTTCACCGGCGCCTTCATCGGCATGGCTGCTTTCGACACAAGCGGCTCCGGCATGCCAGCCGATTTCGACTATTTCAGCTATACCAGGCGCGAGGGTTGACGCGACGCTCTGGCGACGCGGGCGGGGTTGGTCTCGAAAATGGCTAGCATCTCATCGAGGCAACGGATAAGTCTGCGGCGACTTCCGATACGCCTCTTCGCATTGGGGCGAGCAAAACCACGGGCCGTCCGGAGCAGCCCGCCGATACGATGCGTAGGGAGCATGCATCTTGCATACCGGATCGATCCAGGCCGGCTCCGGCGACGGAGCAAGCTCGATCTCGTAAAGAGGGACCTCATCGGCTACCGATCGAAGCGCCATTTTTCCGAGATCACGCACCAGGATGCCTTTGGCGGCAGCAGTCTCGGCAATGGGCTGGGTAGCAAGCAACTGGCCGGGGCCTGCAAGCGCGGCAATGCGCGCTGCTATGTTGATGGTCGATCCGAAGAGATCATTCCCCCTGCGGATGACCTGCCCATGGTTCAGCCCTGCGCGCGTTAGCGGCAGGCGCGGCTCTTTTCGGCATGCCTGTAATAGGGTCCCAAGGACCTGGATCGCGATTTCCGGCTCGGGAAACGAGAGCATGGCTTCATCGCCGATCCATTTGATCGGCGGTTCATACCCGCGCAGCGCTTCGCGGACCATTTTCTCGAAGATCTCGAGCACGTCTATCGCGGCTGCGTCTCCATAGACGTCCGCAATGGCGCTGAAACCGGCAAGGTCTATGAAGGCGACGGTAGCCGCCGCGTCGGCGGAACTCCGTGCCGGGCTGGTATCTCGGTCCATCGGAGTTACTTAACGCCGATCGCACACGGTTCAAACGCTGCCGGAAGGCATAGCTGCAGACCAGCTTCGCATGTCTGGCAGCCGTTCAGGCAAGGTCCACGCCCAGCAATGGGAGCGTGGACCTGCGCCGTGCTAGAAGTCCATGCCCGAGCCGCCCGGCATGGCCGGAGCCGGTGCTTCCTTCTTCGGCTTCTCCGCTATCATGGCCTCCGTCGTCACGAGCAGGCCGGCTATCGAAGCAGCGTCCTGGAGGGCGGTGCGCACCACCTTGGCCGGGTCGATCACACCCTGGCCGAAAAGGTCGCCGAACTCATTGGTCTGAGCGTTCCAGCCATAGCCGAAATCCGCGTTCTCACGCAGCTTGCCGACGATGATCGAACCCTCGGCGCCGGCATTCTCGGCGATCTGCCGCACCGGCCACTCGAGCGCCTTTCGCACGATCTCGACGCCGGTCCTCTGGTCGGGATTGTCCACCTCTACCGTATCGAGCGCCTTGGCGGCCCTGAGCAGCGCCACGCCGCCGCCTGGCAGCACGCCTTCCTCGACGGCGGCACGCGTCGCATGCAGCGCGTCGTCGACCCGGTCCTTGCGCTCCTTGACCTCGATCTCGGTGGAGCCGCCGACGCGGATGACGGCGACGCCGCCGGCGAGCTTGGCCAGCCGCTCCTGCAGCTTCTCGCGGTCGTAGTCCGAGGTGGTCTCCTCGATCTGCGCCTTGATCTGGCTTACCCGGCCCTGGATTTCGGTCTTCGAGCCGGCGCCGTCGACAATGGTGGTGTTCTCCTTCTCGACCACCACTTTCTTGGCGCGGCCGAGCATCTCCAGCGTGACATTCTCCAGCTTGATGCCGAGGTCTTCGCTAATGGCCGTACCGCCGGTCAGGATCGCGATGTCTTCCAGCATGGCCTTGCGGCGATCGCCGAAGCCCGGTGCCTTCACGGCCGCGACCTTGAGTCCGCCGCGCAGCTTGTTGACCACCAGCGTCGCCAGAGCCTCGCCCTCGACGTCTTCGGCGATAATCAGCAACGGCTTGCTGGACTGGACCACCGCTTCCAGAACGGGAAGCAGCGCCTGCAGGTTCGACAGCTTCTTCTCGTGGATCAGCACGTAGGGCTCTTCCAGCTCGACGCGCATCTTGTCCTGGTTGGTGATGAAGTAGGGCGAGAGATAGCCCCGATCGAACTGCATGCCTTCGACGACCTCGAGCTCGGTCTCGGCGGTCTTGGCTTCCTCGACGGTGATGACGCCTTCATTGCCGACTTTCTGCATCGCCTCGGCAAGGAAGCGGCCGATTTCGGTATCGCCATTGGCCGAGATGGTGCCGACCTGCGCGATCTCGTCATTGTTGGTGACCTTGCGGGCATTGCTTTTCAGTTCGGCAACAATCGCTTCCACGGCCTTGTCGATGCCGCGCTTCAGGTCCATCGGGTTCATCCCGGCGGCAACCGCCTTGGCGCCTTCCCTGACGATGGCCTGAGCCAGCACGGTCGCGGTCGTGGTGCCGTCACCGGCGACGTCGCTGGTCTTGGAGGCGACCTCGCGCACCATCTGCGCGCCCATATTCTCGAACTTGTCCTCGAGCTCAATTTCCTTGGCGACGGTGACGCCGTCCTTGCTGATGCGCGGGGCGCCGAACGATTTGTCCATGACGACATTGCGGCCCTTCGGGCCGAGCGTCACCTTGACGGCGTTGGCGAGGACGTCGACGCCGCGCAGCATCTTTTCGCGCGCTTCGGTGTGGAATTTCACTTCCTTGGCAGCCATTGGATCACTCCTTCAAATAGGCAGCTTTCGTTGACTGGTTGGTTTGCCGTCAGAAGCCGTCAGGCGGCGCTCTTCATTTCAGCGGTCTTCTCGATCACGCCCATCACGTCGCTTTCCTTCATGATGAGCAGATCCTCGCCATTCAGCTTGATCTCGGTGCCGGACCATTTGCCGAACAGGATACGGTCTCCGACCTTGACGTCGAGCGGCTGAAGCCGCCCGGCTTCGTTGCGCGCGCCGGGTCCGGCGGCGATGACTTCACCTTCCTGCGGCTTCTCCTTGGCGGTGTCGGGAATGATAATGCCTCCGGCCGTCTTTTCGTCGACCTCGACGCGGCGGACCAGGAGACGGTCGTGCAATGGACGGAACGTCATGGTGTTCTCCTCATGGACAAACAGTTTTTGAGGTTCCTGCGCGCCGGACCGGCGAAAACGGACGGCGCGGGAAGCCGCAACCCTTGTTCAGGCATCGCGCATATATCGAGCTAATTCAGCCATTTTCGGCTTTCAAGAGGCATCAGCAGAAATTTTAGCACTCATAGCCATCGAGTGCCAATACACCGTGATCCGTGGTTGTCCTGGTCTAGATTGAAGGCAACTGCTTGCATTTTCGAGCAGCTGTCCGTCCGAGCAGGCAAGGCCGCCAAAGCTGACTCCGGTCGCGCCATCACACTATTTCGAGTTTCATCGAAATTCTATTGACAACCCGCAAAGCCGACAATAGGGTATTTCCATGAAACTCGAAAAAGCAGCCGATCAACTCGAAGCGCTGGGAAATCCGACCCGGCTTCAGCTCTACCGCACGCTTGTTCGCGCGGGTGATGAGGGGCTGCCGGTCGGGCGCCTCCAGGAAAAGCTGGACATCGCCGCCTCGACGCTCTCGCATCATTTGAAGCGCTTGGTCGACACCGGGCTGGTGACGCAGGAGAGGCAGGCGACGACGCTGATCTGCCGCGCCCATTATCCCGGCATGCAGGCGCTGATCGGCTATCTGGCTGACGAATGCTGCGCTGACGGAACCTGCCCGCCAGTGGCGAAAGAAGCCGTCGTATAAGGGCGGCTTTTTTTTGGCTTATTAATTCGAAACTACCAGAAGGATCGAAGATAATGGTCATGACGTTGAACGGAGAACTTCCTGTCGCGATCGTCGGCGCCGGCCCCGTTGGCTTGGCGGCGGCTGCCCATCTTGTATCGCGCGGCTTGACGCCGATTGTCTTCGAACGGGGCGAGAGGATCGGCTCGACACTGCTCGAATGGGGTCATGTCCGAGTGTTTTCGCCGTGGCGCTACAACATCGATGCGGCGGCACGGTTGCTGCTCGAGCAATCGGGCTGGCGTGCGCCGGACGACGCGGCGCTGGCGACCGGATCGGAAATTGTCAGGGACTATCTTGCGCCGCTGGCGACGCTTCCGCAGATCGCGCCTCACCTGAAACTCGGCGCGACCGTGACTGCGATCACGCGCCGGGGACACGACAAGGTATCCGATGAAGGCAGGCAGGAGTCGCCATTCGTCGTCCGCTATAGGGACGCGGATGGGGAGCGCCGCATTCTTGCCCGTGCCGTGATCGACGCATCGGGAACCTGGTCGCGGCCAAATCCGATCGGCATCGACGGTCTGCCTGTTCCAGGTGAGCGCGAGGCAGGCGGCCGGATCGCCTATGGCATTCCGGACGTCATCGGGTCGCGGAGGAGCGACTATGCCGGAAAACGCGTGCTCGTTATTGGCGGCGGACACTCCGCGATCAACGTCGCGCTGGCGCTGATGGAGCTCCAGGGCGAGGCGCCGGGCACGGAGATCTTCTGGGCGCTCCGCCGAAACAGCGTCGCGAAGCTTCTCGGCGGCGGCCTGAACGACCAGCTGCCGGAGCGCGGCGCGCTTGGCCTTGCCGCCAAGCGGGCGATCGAGAACGGCAGCATGAACATGCTGGCTCCTTTCTCGGTGGAGCGCATCGACACGACGGGCGACGATCTCACGATCGAGGCGACTCTCGCGGGAAAACCCTTCAGCCTGTCGGTGGACCGCATCGTCGTCGCGACAGGTTTCCGGCCAGATCTATCGTTCCTAAGCGAAATCCGCATCGCGCTCGATCCAGCCGTCGAAGCGCCGCCGGCGCTTGCACCGCTAATCGACCCGAACCTTCATTCCTGCGGCACAGTCCCGCCGCATGGCATAGACGAACTCGCCCATCCCGAGCCAGCTTTCACGATCGTTGGGTCCAAGTCCTACGGCCGCGCGCCGACCTTCCTGATGGCGACCGGCTACGAGCAGGTCCGCTCGGTGGTCGCCGAGATAGCCGGCGACCACCGCGCCGCACGCGAGGTGCGCCTCGTCCTGCCGGAGACCGGCGTCTGCAGCGCCACGCCAGCCTCTTCGGCTGGATGCTGTGGCGGACCTGCGCCGAAACAGGTCGACGCGTGCTGCGTTGCCGATGCGGACGCCAGGGCGGAGGGCCGCGCCGGCTGCGGTTGCGGCGACAGATCCGCAGCCATTAAAGCGAATGCTTTGGACAAGTCGATGGAACCCGCCGAATGACACAGAAGACGCCGGCCGCCGTCATCTGGGCGCTGGGGCTCACCCAGATCCTCGGCTATGGCACGCTCTACTACGGGTTCAGCATTCTTGCGCCGGCGATGGCCGCCGATTTCGGCTGGCCCGAGCAGTGGATTTTCGGGGCGCTGTCGGCGTCGCTGCTCGCCGGAGCGATCGTGGCTCCGGTGGCCGGCCATTGGGCGGACCGCTTCGGCGCCGGCCGCCTGATGGCGTTCGGATCGGTGTTCGCTGCCCTGGCGCTTGCTGCATCGGCGCTTGCCCCGACAGGTCCGATATTCGTGGTGGCGCTGATCATCCTGGAAATCGCGGCCTCCTTCGTCCTCTACAGCACGGCCTTTGCGGCAATCGTGCAGATCGGAGGGCAGGGCGCGCAACGCAGCATCACGCATCTCACCTTGATCGCCGGCTTCGCCTCGACCCTGTTCTGGCCGCTGACGGCGGCGCTGCATGCGCATCTGGAGTGGCGCGAAGTCTATTTCGTCTTCGCAGCTCTCAATCTCTTTCTGTGCCTGCCGATCCACATCTGGCTCGCCCGCCTTCCGGTCCGGACCGAGATTAAATCGGCGGGTGAGGATGCAGCGCAGCCGGCGCCAGGCGTTGAGAACAATGGACGCGCAATCGGCCGGCCCGGAATATTCCTGCTGATGCTCGCCGGCTTCGCGATAGAAGGCTTCGTTCTTTCGTCGGTGTTGGTGCACATGGTGCCGCTGACAGCGGCCCTCGGGTTCGGAGCGGCGGGCGTGTTCGTTACGACCCTGTTTGGTCCGGCGCAGGTGTTGAGTCGCCTGACCAACATGCTCTTCGGCGGGCGGCTGGCGCAGACAAGGTTGTCTGTGATCGCCGCCGGCCTGCTTCCGATCGGCCTCGGCATGCTCCTTTTGACGTCCCCGATGCTGGCCGGCGGCCTTGCCTTCGTGATCCTGTTCGGGCTCGGCTCGGGCCTGACCAGCATCGTTGGAGGAACGCTGCCGCTCGAACTCTTCGGCAGGCAGGGCTACGGCGCCCGGCTGGGCTGGGTGTCCGCCGCGCGCCAGCTTTCATCCTCCGTCGCGCCGTTCGGCCTGTCGATGATGATCGCGCTCGGAGGCACGGCCGCCGCGCTGGGCTGGCTGGCCGCGGTGGGCGCTCTCGGCCTCCTCGCATTCGCGGCAGTCGCTTTTATGTGCCGCAGGCCGCGGAGTGGTCGAACTCAACTCGCGATGGAAGGCGGATCTGGTTAGCCGGACGCCCGTGCCGCAGCCGCGGGTTGCGCGGCTACTGGCGCAGCGGCACGCGGCTCCTGTTCTGGAGCGGCCTGTGCTTCGGCTTCCTGTCGCTCAACAGCATTGTCGTCATTTTCGACATACTGGTCTTCCCCAGCGCCAATTTGCAGGTGTTTCGCCACGCGGCTTCGCTGGCGGCGGTGGGAACCCTGCTGCTCGGGCTGGTTTGGGAAACGGAATAGGAGCGGCCATGTTCGAATTCGGTTCGGGGCTGATCACCATGGGTTTCGTGGTCGCTGGCCTGTTCTTCCTCCGCTTCTGGCGGCGAACGGGCGATCGTCTGTGCGCCGCCGTCGCCGTCGCGTTCTTGATGCTGGCCGCCAACCAGGCGCTGCTCGTTTTCGTGCGGATTCCGATCGAGGAGCGCAGCTAGCTCTATCTGTTGCGCCACGGCGCCTTTACCCTGATACTTTTAGCCGTGATCGCGAAAAGCCGGCGCGCTTAGGTTGAGGCGGCCGCGGCGGCCGCCAGCCCCCTGGCGATGTCGGCGTTCAGATCCTCGACGTTTTCCAGTCCGATCTGCAACCGGATGATCGGGCCTTCATACGGTCCCTTGGCGATGGTGCGGTCGGCGAGCGAGATATGCACCGCCAGGCTTTCATAGCCGCCCCAGGAATAGCCCAGCCCGAAAATCCTGAGCGCGTCAAGAAAGGCGTGCGCCTGTTTCACGCCGCCGCCGGCCAGAACCACCGAGAAAATGCCGCTCGAACCGCAGAAATCGCGTTTCCATAGCGCATGCCCGGGATGGCTTTCCAGCGCCGGATGCAGGACGCGTGCGACGCCCGACTGCGTCTCCAGCCAGCGCGCAATGTCGAGCGCGCTTTCCTGGTGCCTTTCCAGGCGGATGCCCATCGTGCGCAAGCCCCTCAGCACCTGGTAGACGTCGTCGGGACCGGAACAGCAGCCGAGCGTGATGAACCCCTCCTGCAGTTTCGGCCAACATTCGGAATTGGCCGAAACCGTGCCGAGCAGCACGTCGGAATGGCCGGCTGGGTATTTGGTCGCCGCGTGGATGGAAATGTCGGCGCCGTGATCGAGCGGCTTGAAATAGAGCGGCGTCGCCCAGGTATTGTCCATCATCACCACCGCGCCGCCGGCGTGCGCCGCCTTGGCGATGGCGGGAATGTCCTGCATTTCGAAGGTGTTGGAGGCGGGCGATTCGGTGAAGACGACTTTCGTATTCGGCTTCATCAGCGCCGCGATCCTCGCACCGACATGCGGATCATAATACTCGACCTCAACGCCGAGGCGCGCCAGCATCGTGTTGGCGAAATTGCGTGTCGGAAAATAGACGGAATCGACGATCAGCACATGGTCGCCCGCCGACAGGAAGGCGAGCAGCGGAATGGTGACGGCCGCAAGCCCCGACGGGACTATGATTGTGCCGGCCGAGCCTTCAAGTGCATCTATGGCCTCCGCGAGCGCGTCGCTGGTCGGCGTGCCGCGCGTGCCATAGGTGTATTTCTGCGATCGCGCCGCCATTGTCGCGGCGTCTGGAAACAGCACAGTCGAGGCATGCACGACAGGCGGATTGACAAAGCCGAAATAGTTGCGCGGGTCATTGCCGGCATGCGCCAGCCGCGTGTGGATTCCCATGCTGTCGAAATCTTGTCCGGCCATCTTGGTCCTGCCATGCTGATGAGGCCCAACGCATAGAGCGGCGCAGTAGCGGACGCAACCGGACAGGCTAGCGAGCCGGGAGAAGTCGTTTGAGCCAGAACGGCCCTTGGCCCTGTCGAGCCCAAATTCGCGTCAAAACCGGTCTCCCGACGGCCATTTCGCGCGCATTCGGCCCAGCAAATGGTCATTTTGGGCGCCGGATTTTCAAACTCAGCCCGATTCAGTCATTCCACTTGACCTCACTAAAATAATCGCCTTCGATGCAGTTCGTGAACGGGAGCACGGCAGCAGCGCAGCACGCGAGGCGACGTTTCGGAAGTGGGCCGGGACGGCATTGCTGCTTTCGCACGAAAAAAACAGGGATTTGATCCCGAACAACAGAAAAGGGTTAGTGGGTATGAAACACACTGTGAAAGTCATTCTCGGCGCGGCCGCGCTCGGAATGGCGGCCTCGGCCGCTTCCGCCGCCACGCTGGACGATGTCAAGGCGAAGGGGTTCGTGCAATGCGGCGTCAACACGGCGCTGGCGGGCTTTTCTGCGCCGAATGATAAAGGCGAATGGACCGGCTTCGATGTCGATCTCTGCCGCGCAGTCGCGGCTGCGATCTTTGGCGATCCGACCAAGGTGAAGTTTACCCCCACCAACGCCAAGGAGCGCTTCACTGCGCTGCAGTCGGGTGAGATCGACCTTCTCTCCCGCAACACCACCTGGACGCTGAGCCGCGACACTTCGCTCGGCTTCAACTTCGCCGGCGTCAACTACTATGACGGCCAGGGCTTCATGATCAATGCCAAGAAGCTCCCCGGCGTGAACTCCGCGCTGCAGCTTTCGGGCGCCTCGGTATGCGTGCAGACCGGCACGACCACCGAGCTCAACCTCGCCGATTATTTCAAGGCCAACAACCTCGAATACAATCCGGTGGTGTTCGAGAAGCTCGAGGAGGTCAACGCCGCCTATGATGCCGGCCGCTGCGACGCCTACACCACCGACCAGTCGGGCCTCTATTCGATCCGCCTGACGCTGGCTGCTCCGGACGATCATGTCGTTCTTCCCGAGATCATTTCGAAGGAGCCGCTCGGCCCCGCCGTCCGCCAGGGCGACGATCAGTGGATGGACATCGTGAAGTGGACCCTCTACGCGATGGTCCTGGCCGAAGAGGCCGGCATCACGCAGGCGAATGTCGAGGAAATGAAGAACTCGCCGAACCCCGACATCAAGCGCATCCTTGGGCAGGAGGCCGATTCCAAGCTCGGCACCGACCTCGGCCTCAACAATGACTGGGTGGTCAATATCATCAAGGGCGTCGGCAATTACGGCGAGAGCTTCGAGCGCAACATCGGGCAGGGCAGCCCGCTCAAGATCGCCCGCGGCCTTAACGCGCTGTGGACCAAGGGTGGACTGCAATACGCGATGCCGATCCGCTGAGTTGAACGACTTGGCGATCCGGAAGGCGGGAATCCGCCTTCCGGTCTCCGTGCAAAGGAGACAACATGGCTTCGCAGGATGTAGCCGGGCGGGCGGAGAGCTCACTCGCCACTTATTTGAATGATCCGAAGATCCGCGGGATCGCCTATCAGGTTCTGCTTTTCGTCGCGCTGGTGTTTTTCATCTACTGGATCGTCGGCAACACGGTCGAGAATCTCAGGCGCGCCAACATCTCGTCGGGCTTTGCCTTTCTGAACGGCCGCTCCGGCTTCGACATCAGTCAAAGCCTGATCTCATTCTCCTCCGATTCACGATATTCGCGCGCACTGCTCGTCGGACTTCTCAACACGTTGCTCGTGGCCGGGGTCGGCATCGTGACGGCGTCGATCATCGGCTTCATCGTCGGCGTCGGGCGGCTCTCCAGGAACTGGCTGATCCGCAAGATCTGCATGGTCTATGTGGAGGTGTTCCGGAACATTCCGCCGCTGCTCGTCATCTTCTTCTGGTATTTCGGCGTCATCTCGGTGCTGCCTGCGCCGCGCGACAGCATTGCGCTCGGCATTCCGCTTGGCTTCGAAACCTCACGGGGTTTCTATGGGCTGGATTACTTCCTGAGCTTCGGCTCGTATCTCAACAATCGCGGCTTCTTCCTGCCGAAGACGGTATGGGGCGATGGCGCCTGGCTCATCGCCGCCGCAATCGTCGTTGCGATTGCCATGATCTGGTTTGTCGCCCGGAAGGCGCGCCAGCGCCAGGAAGCAACGGGGCAGCAATTCCCGGTATTCTGGACGTCGGTGGCGCTGATCATCGGCCTGCCGCTGCTGGCCTTCGCGTTGGCCGGCTTCCCGCTGACGCTGGAATTCCCGACCGCCTCGACCTTCAACCTGGTCGGCGGCTTCCAGGTCAAGCCGGAGTTCCTGGCGCTTTACCTCGCTCTGTCCTTCTATACCGCGGCGTTCATCGCCGAGATCGTTCGGGCCGGCATTCTGGGCGTCAACAAAGGCCAGACGGAAGCGTCCTACGCGCTCGGCCTGCGCTCGGGCCAGGCGTTGCGGCTGGTCATCATTCCGCAGGCGATGCGCATCATCATTCCGCCGCTGACCAGCCAATACCTCAATCTGACCAAGAACTCGTCGCTGGCCATCGCGATCGGCTATCCCGACCTTGTGGCTATCGGCGGGACCATCCTCAACCAGACGGGGCAGGCCATCGAGATCGTCGCCATCTGGATGGTGGTCTATCTCGGCCTCAGCCTTGCAACATCCGCCTTCATGAACTGGTTCAACGCCAAAATGGCGCTGGTCGAGAGGTAGGATCATGCAAGAACACGATCTCTCCTACGTCCGCGCCGAGATGGTGAATGCGCAGGCCGCGCCTTTGGGCGAGCGCGGCCTCGTCCGCTGGCTGCGCATCAACCTTTTCGCCACGCCGGCGGACGCCATCATGACCGTCATCGGCATCGCCATTCTTGGGCTGGTGCTGCCGCCGTTGGTCAACTGGCTGTTTATCAGTGCGCAATGGAGCGGCCCCGACCGCAGCGTCTGTGCAACCGTCTCGCAAGGAGGCCTCCAGCCGGACGGCTGGTCCGGCGCCTGCTGGGCGTTCGTCAACGCCAAATTCGAGCAGTTCATGGTCGGCCGCTACACGATCTCGGAACGCTGGCGGGTATGGCTGGTGGCCATCATGTTCGTGGCGTTGCTCGTGCCGCTGATGATCCCGCGCGCTCCCTACAAGGGACTGAACGCCATCATGCTTTTCGGCATTTTTCCGATCGTCGCGTTCGTCCTGCTTGTCGGCGGCGTCCTTGGCCTGCCCTATGTCGAGACGCAGCTCTGGGGCGGCCTGATGGTCACACTGGTCCTGTCCTTCGTCGGCATCGCCGTGTCGTTGCCGCTCGGGATCGTTCTGGCGCTTGGCCGGCGTTCGAAATTGCCGGTGGTCAAGATGGTCTGCGTCATCTTCATCGAAGCCATACGCGGGGTGCCGCTGGTCACCGTCCTGTTCATGGCGAGCGTCATGCTGCCGCTGTTCCTGCCTGCCGGCATGACCTTCGACAAGTTCCTTCGGGCGTTGATCGGGGTGGCGCTGTTTGCGTCGGCCTATATGGCCGAGGTGATCCGTGGCGGATTGCAGGCCATTCCGAAGGGGCAATATGAAGGCGCCGATTCGCTTGGCTTCAGCTATTGGCAGAAAACCGGCCTTATCGTCCTGCCGCAGGCGCTCAAGCTCGTCATTCCCGGCATCGTCAACACCTTCATCGGCCTGTTCAAGGACACCAGCCTCGTCTACATCATCGGCATGTTCGATCTGCTCGGCATCGTCCGGCAGAATTTCGCCGACGCCGCCTGGGCGTCCGCCCAGACGCCGATGAGCGGGCTGGTCTTTTCCGGCTTCGTGTTCTGGCTCTTCTGCTTCGGCATGTCGCGCTACTCGATGTTCATGGAACGCCGGCTCGATACCGGCCACAAATGATAGAAAAACAAGGGGAAGGCCGATGGCCATAGAAAACGCTGTAAGCGCCGAAGAGATCAAGGTCGACGTCGGCAAGATGCATATTTCGGAGACGGATGTCGCCATCGACATTGTCAACATGCACAAATGGTACGGCGATTTTCATGTCCTGAAGGATATCAATCTGAGGGTGATGCGCGGAGAGCGCATCGTCGTCTGCGGGCCTTCCGGCTCGGGCAAGTCGACTATGATTCGCTGCATCAACCGGCTGGAAGAGCACCAGAAGGGCAAGATCATCGTCGACGGCAAGGAACTCACCAACGATCTGAAGAAGATCGACGAGGTCCGCCGCGAAGTCGGCATGGTGTTCCAGCACTTCAACCTGTTCCCGCACCTGACCATCCTGGAGAACTGCACGCTGGCGCCGATCTGGGTGCGCAAGACGCCGAAGAAGCAGGCGGAAGAAATCGCGATGCACTTCCTGACGCGGGTGAAGATCCCCGAACAGGCCAACAAATATCCGGGTCAGCTTTCGGGCGGCCAGCAGCAGCGCGTGGCGATCGCGCGTTCGCTATGCATGAACCCGCGCATCATGCTGTTCGACGAGCCGACTTCGGCGCTCGATCCCGAAATGATCAAGGAAGTGCTCGAAACCATGGTCGGCCTCGCCGAAGAGGGCATGACGATGATCTGCGTGACCCACGAAATGGGATTTGCCCGTAAGGTCGCCAACCGGGTGATCTTCATGGATCAGGGCCAGATCGTCGAGCAGAACACGCCGGGCCAGTTCTTCGATAACCCGCAGCACGAGCGCACGAAACTGTTCTTGAGTCAGATATTGCACTGATCACGGACAGTGATCGGCCGGAACTCAGAAGTCGGGCGGCTCCCACCCGTAGAGCCAGTCGAGGTCGGCGGCGAGTTTTCCCGGCGGACGGGTTTTCAGCACAAGATTTCGAGCGAGCGCCACCGGTCCGGATGCGTGCCAGGCGAAGCGATTGAAGGCACCGCGCCGCGCTACCTTTTCAACGCGCGAGCGGCGGGCGGCCTCCCAGGCGGCAAGAGCTCCCGCGAGATCGCCCGGAGCGGCTGTGACGGAGGCGGCGAGCGTCCATGCATCCTCGATGGCCATCGCCGCGCCCTGCGCGGCAAACGGCGTCATCGCATGGGCGGCGTCGCCGATCAGTGCTACGCCGGGGAAGGTCCAGGCCGGCCGGCGGTCAACGGTGTGAATGGGCCACGCGGTCCATGGGCCGGCTTCGTCGGCGAGCCGGGAAAGCACCGGTGCAGTGGCGCGCATCGCGTTCCGCAGCGGTGCGACATCCACTTTGCCCAGCCATTTTTCGGCAAGGCCCGCTCCCGCCGTAAAGGCGGCGAGGTTGATTGCAGCACTACCGCGCACCGGATAGGCGATCAGGTGAAAGCCGCTGTGGAGGAAGGCGGTGACGGTGTCAGCGGGTGTCGCTTCGAGCAAGGCCCGGCCTGCGGCGCTGTCGGCCGGTAGGGTGGTTCGCCAGGCGACTTCCCCGGAATAACGGCTCTCGCGGGATGGGCCAAAGAAAGCCCGGACCGCCGACCGGACGCCGTCGGCCCCCACAAGCAGCACGCCGCTCGCTTCGCTTCGCTCTGCCTCGCTGACGATTGTCACCGCAACGCCAGCGCTCGATTGCGCCACGCCGGTGACGGCGGCGTTTGCGACCAGGCGGATTGCGGGCGTTTCGACCACCCGTGAAAGCAGCGCGCTTTGCAGGTCGGCGCGGTGAAGCGCGAGGTAGGGCGCTTGCCAGCGCCTTTCTGCCGCCTCGCCGAGCGGCACCCGGGCCAGTTCGGCTAGCGTGCGGCCTTCTCGCAAGAGCACGGCGTCCGGCCGCACAGCGGTTTTCAGCAGCGCAGGCAGAACGCCGAGCCGGGCGAGGATGCGGGTCGCGTTAGGCGAGAGCTGGATGCCGGCGCCGACTTCTTCCAGTTGCGGCGCGCGCTCGAACACCTGCACCGCATAGCCGCGCGACGCGAAGGCCAGTGCTGCGGTGAGCCCGGCAATGCCTGCGCCGGCTATAATGATTTCAGTGTGGCGGGCGCCGTTCACCGGACGGCCAAGCGGCCCAATCAGGCGGCGCGGTGGTAAAAGCTGCCTTCCGGTCGGGTCTCATCGGCCTTCAGCGCTTTGTTGAAGCGAAAGAGCGTCGAGCAGTAGGGGCAGACCTTCTCGTCGTCGCTGCCCATGTCGAGGAACACGTGCGGATGGTCGAAAGGCGGATTGGCGCCGACGCACATGAATTCCTTGACGCCGATTTCGATGACGGGATGGCCCGCATCGTTCTGGAAGTGGGGAATGGTGCCGCCGGCCATCATCGTCTCCTGTCGCTTGCGCGTCGCGTCACAGCAAGCGCTTGCAGCATAGCCAATCCGTTTGCAAGCCATGTGAAATCAAACTGTCGCAAAAGCCTGTCAGAAGCTAAGCTGAGCCGGATAACGGCCGAGAGCGAACGAGAGCGAAGAAGGGCAGCGGCAACGATGAACGAGCTAAAACCAGTCCAGTCCGAATTCACCACGGTCGCGGCTGAGGCCGACGTGTCGGGCAATCCCGACCGCTTCGTCAACCGGGAGTTCTCCTGGCTGCAGTTCAATCGGCGGGTGCTGGAGGAATCGCTCAACCCGAATCATCCGGCACTGGAGCGCGTGCGCTTCCTGTCGATCTCGGCCGACAATCTAGACGAGTTCTTCATGGTCCGCGTCGCCGGCCTCGCCGGCCAGATCCGCGAGGGCATCGCGCTCAGAAGCCCTGACGGACGGACGCCGGAACAGCAGCTCGAGCAATTGCTGCTCGAGGTCGGGCGTCTGCAGGAGGATCAGCAGAAAAGCCTGTCGGTACTGATGAGCCTCCTCAAGAAGGAAGGCATCGAGATTGTCACTGCCGAGGCGATGACCAAAGACGAGAAGATCTGGCTGGAAGACCACTTCCTGGAACAGGTTTTTCCGGTGCTGACGCCGCTTTCGATTGATCCGGCGCATCCGTTCCCGTTTATTCCAAATCTCGGCTTCTCGATCGCGCTGCAACTCCGTCACCGCAAGAACAGCGAGCAGATGACGGCGCTCTTGCGCCTGCCGGTCGCGCTCAAGCGCTACATCAGGCTGCCCGATCGCAAGGGTGCGGTCCGCTTCATCCCGATCGAGGAAACCGTCGGCGTTTTCATCGGCAAGCTGTTTCCGGGCTACGAGGTCAGGGGATCGGGCACTTTCCGCATCATCCGAGACAGCGATATCGAGGTCGAGGAAGAAGCCGAGGATCTGGTGCAACTCTTCGAGACGGCGCTGAAGCGCCGGCGGCGCGGCCAAGTGATCCGCATCGAGTTCGACGCGCAGATGCCGTGGGAACTGCGCGACTTCGTGGCCGGCGAACTTGGCGTATCGGGCAGCCGCATCAGCGTTTTGACCGGCCCGCTGGCGCTCAACCAGATTTCCGAGATTGTCGCCGTTCCCCGCGACGATCTGAAGTTCCCGCCCTACAATCCGCGTTTCCCGGAGCGCATCCGCGAGCACGGCGGCGACTGCTTTGCCGCCATCCGCGAGAAGGACATCATCGTCCATCACCCCTACGAATCCTTCGATGTCGTTGTGCAGTTCGTGCGCCAGGCGTCGGCCGACCCTGAAGTCGTGGCGATCAAGCAGACGCTCTACCGCACCTCCAACGACAGCCCTATCGTGCGCGCGCTGATCGACGCGGCCGAAGCCGGCAAGTCGGTGACGGCGCTGGTCGAGCTCAAGGCGCGCTTCGACGAGGAAGCCAACATCCGCTGGGCGCGCGACCTCGAACGTGCCGGCGTGCAGGTGGTGTTCGGCTTCCTGGAGCTGAAGACCCACTCGAAAATATCGCTGGTGGTTCGGCGCGAGGACGGCCGCCTGCGCAATTACGTCCATCTCGGCACGGGAAATTACCACCCGATCACAGCGCGCATTTACACCGACCTGTCCTTCTTCACCACCGACCCGCAGATCGCCCGCGACGTCGCGCAACTGTTCAATTTCATCACAGGCTATGCCGAGCCGGCGGGGGAGATGCGCCTTGCGATTTCGCCGTTTACGCTGAGAAGCCGCATTCTCCAGCACATTTCGGATGAAATAGCGCATGCGCGCGAAGGTCATCCGGCGCGCATCTGGATGAAGATGAATTCGCTGGTCGATCCCGTCATTATCGACGCGCTTTACGACGCCAGCCGCGCCGGGGTCGAAATCGACCTCGTAGTGCGCGGCATTTGCTGCCTGAGGCCGCAGGTGCCCGGCCTGTCGGAAAACATAAGGGTCAAGTCGATCGTCGGCCGTTTTCTCGAGCACAGCCGCATCTATTGCTTCGGCAACGGCCACGGCCTGCCGTCGGACGAGGCCATCGTCTATATCAGCTCGGCCGATCTGATGCCGCGCAATCTCGACCGCCGCGTCGAGACCATGGTGCCGATCACCAACCCGACTGTGCACGAACAGGTGCTCGGCCAGATCATGCTCGGCAACATTATGGACAACCAGCAAAGTTTCGAAGTATTGCCTGACGGTACCTCGCGGCGCGTGACGCTGGACGAGGGCGAAGAGCCGTTCAACGCCCAGGAATATTTCATGACCAATCCTAGCCTTTCGGGACGGGGTGACGCGCTGAAATCGCATGCGCCCAAGCGCATCGCGCAGTTCAAGCGCCGCAAGAAATCCGTCGCGTCCGTCGACTGATGATTGCCCAATCCCAGGGCCGGCTGCAGAATCGCCGGCCGCTGTCGATCATCGACATCGGGTCGAACTCGATCCGCCTCGTCATCTATGAGGGCATCGCCCGCTCGCCGACCGTTCTGTTCAACGAAAAGATGCTGGCCGGTCTCGGCCGCGGCATCGTTTCGACCGGCAAGCTCGACCCGGAAGCAGTGACCCGCGCCATCGAGGAGTTCCGCCGTTTCCGTGCCCTCTCTGACCAGGCCGGCGCCGAGGAGCTTTTCGTGATCGCCACCGCCGCGGCCCGCGAGGCGGTGAACGGTCCCGATTTCATCCATCGCGCCGAAAAAATCCTCGGCACGGAAATCCGCGTTCTTAGCGGCCGCGAAGAGGCCTATTATTCGGCGCTCGGCGTCATATCGGGCTTCCACCCGGCAGACGGCATCGCCGGAGATCTCGGCGGCGGCAGCCTGGAACTGGTCGACGTCGCCGGCGAGGCGATCGGCGACGGCATTACCCTGCCGCTCGGCGGCCTGAGATTGCAGGACATGTCGAAGAACTCGCCCGGCGTCGCAGCCCGGATCGTTCGCGAGGAGCTTGCCAGGGCCAGGCTGCTCAAAGCCGGGCAGGGCAGGGTGTTCTACGCCGTCGGCGGCACATGGCGAAACCTTGCCCGGCTGCACATGAACATGACCGGCTACCCGCTCAACGTCATGCACCATTACGAAGTCGGCATCGAAAGCTCGGCCAGCTTCCTGAGGCAGGTCGCGCGCGGCGACATCGACAAGATGAAGGGCATCGAGGGAATCTCGAAGAACCGCCGCGCGCTTCTTCCCTATGGAGCCGCCGTGCTGCTGGAGATCATCGCCGCCATGAAGCCGTCGAACATCGTGGTGTCGGCGCTCGGCGTGCGTGAAGGCTTCCTGTTTTCACTGCTGTCCGAAGAGGAGCAGCGCCTCGACCCGCTGATTACTGCGTCGGAGGAGCTTGCCGTGCTGCGAGCCCGTTCGGTCACGCATGCCCACGAACTGGTGCAGTGGACAGGGCAATCGCTTGCCGCCTTCGGGGTCGAGGAGACTGAAGAGGAGGCGCGCTATCGCCACGCCGCGTGCCTGCTCGCCGATATCGGCTGGCGCGCGCATCCCGAATATCGCGGCACGCAGTCGCTGAACATCATCGCGCATGCTTCCTTCATCGGGGTCGACCATCCCGGGCGCGCCTTCCTGGCGCTGGCCAATTTCTACCGTCATGAAGGGCTGTTCACCGAGGCGGCCGCTTCGGAACTGACCGCGCTGGCCACGCCGCGTTATGTCGAGCGAGCGCGGCTGCTCGGCGGACTGCTGCGCGTCGTCTATTTGCTGTCGGCCTCCATGCCTGGCGTCATTCCGAAGCTCAGATGGGAAAGCCGCGCCAACGGCGCCCTGGCTCTGGTCATCCCGGCCAGCCATGCGGGCTTGGACGGCGAGCGCCCTGCCGGGCGTCTGGCGCAACTGGCAAAGCTCACTGGGCGCAGGCTCGAACTCGCCGTTGAAGGCGAGCAGGCGATTTTCGCGGCCAAATAACCGGCCAGCCACGCGTCAGTTGCGCCGCGCATCGACCGACAGCGAGCCGGGCCCATGGATTGCGAGCACCAGGAAGCCGCCGGCAATGGCGATGTTCTTCATAAGCGCCTGCATGTTCATCAGGACCAGGGTCGGATCGTCGCCGCCCTGGCCGTAGTGGCCGATATACGCGGCCACGAGGCAGAAAGCGGCGAGCAGGTAGGCCGCGATCGCGGTCTCGAAACCGATGAGGATGCACAGCCCTGCAATCAATTCAAAGAGGCCGCTCGCCCGCGTCACCAGGCCCGGCATCGGCAGGCCGAGGCCAGCGAAATAGTCAGTCGTGCCGGCGATGTCGCCGAACTTGTCGAAGCTGGCGAGGATGAACATGGCCGAAAGGAGGATCCGGCCGACGAGGACAATTGCGCTGCCAGTCATGGTGATTTCCCGAATTGCAGATCGGGAAAAGATATCGCGTTTTCTTTTGCGGGCGAATCACGGCTGAGGGAGCACCCGAACGCAAAAAGCCCGGGCGAACCCGGGCTTTCCTAAGCGATGCAGAGAAGATCAGCCGCGGCGGCCGTCGACTGAAAGCGCTCCGGCGCCGAACGCGGCAAGCACGGCCAGACCGCCGGCAATCGCCAGGTTCTTCTGGAAGAACAGAAGCTGGACTTGGTCGGCGAAGTCGAGATGCGCGATCAGGGTGGCTGCGATGGTGAAGAGCGCCAGGGCGATCGCGGCGAGCCGCGTCTGGAAGCCGACCAGAATGGCGAGGCCGCCGAAGAGTTCTAGCAGGCCGACCAGGACCGCAACAACCGTCGGGAAGGGCAGGCCGATGCTGCCGAACCAGCCGGCCGTTCCGGCGATGCCGGTGAGCTTGGCGTAGCCGGCGAGGATGAAGATCAGCGAAAGCAGGACGCGCCCGACGGCGATCAGGGCGGCGTTGTTGACGACGAAGCCGCTCTTGACGACAGCGACATTGGAAGAAGACATGCGAGATTCTCCGGAGGGTTTGTTCCTCCCCCAGATAAACAAGTCCGGCCGTTCACCAAAGCCCGGAATTTGACGACAGATCGTTCACAACAGAAATAGTTTTAGCCGGGACGCGTCATGTCCTCGGGACGGACCAGCCGGTCATATTCCTCAGCGGTGACGAGGCCGGTGGCGAGCGTCTCCTCGCGCAATGTCGTACCGTTCTTATGCGCCGTCTTGGCGATCTTGGCGGCATTGTCGTAGCCGATCTTCGGCGCCAGCGCCGTCACCAGCATCAGCGAGCGGTCCAGAGCGGCCTTGATATTGTCCTCACGCGCCTCGATGCCGACGACGCAATTATCGGTGAACGAGACCGCCGCATCGGCCATCAACTGCACCGACTGCAGGAAATTGTAGGCCATCAGCGGATTGTAGACGTTGAGCTCGAAATGGCCCTGGCTGCCGGCAAAGGTAATGGCTGCGTTGTTGCCGAACACCTGCACGCAGACCTGCGTCAGCGCCTCGCACTGGGTCGGGTTGACCTTGCCCGGCATGATCGACGAGCCGGGTTCGTTTTCCGGCAGCGCCAGTTCTCCGAGCCCGGAGCGCGGGCCCGAGCCGAGGAAACGGATGTCGTTGGCGATCTTGAACAAAGCGGCGGCGGCGGCGTTGATCGCGCCATGCGAAAACACCATGGAATCGTGCGCGGCCAGCGCCTCGAACTTGTTGGGCGCGGTGACGAAGGCAAGCCCGGTGATCGCGGCAATACGCTCGGCGACTTTTTCGGCGAAGCCGACCGGCGCGTTGAGGCCGGTGCCGACAGCGGTACCGCCCTGCGCCAGCTCCATGAGCCCCGGCAGGGTCAGTTCGATCCGCTTTATCGACGAGGCGACCTGCGCGGCGTAGCCGGAAAATTCCTGGCCGAGCGTCAGCGGCGTGGCGTC
Source organism: Allomesorhizobium camelthorni (assembly GCF_011045125.1). Lineage (GTDB taxonomy): Bacteria > Pseudomonadota > Alphaproteobacteria > Rhizobiales > Rhizobiaceae > Allomesorhizobium > Allomesorhizobium camelthorni. The sequence goes on from NZ_JAAKZF010000018.1 coordinate 82,867, forward strand.
CTGCGTATGGGTGCGGCCAATCTTGACGATATCGGCGAATGCTCTGGTCTTGGCTTCCAGGGCGGCGTGCAGATGCCGCAGGGCAGGCAGCAGGTGGTGAACGATCCGCTCGGCGCAGGCTATGTGCATCGCCGTTGGATAGGTATCGTTCGACGACTGGCTCATGTTGACGTGGTCGTTGGGATGCACGGGCTTTTTCGACCCCATGACGCCGCCCAGCATTTCGATGGCGCGGTTGGAAATGACCTCGTTGGCGTTCATGTTGGACTGCGTGCCGGAGCCGGTCTGCCAGACCACCAGCGGGAAATGCTCGTCGAGCTTGCCGTCTATGACTTCCTGCGCCGCCTTGACGATCGTTTCGCCCAGCGTCGGATCGAGGCGGCCGAGTTCCATATTGGCTTCCGCCGCGGCGCGCTTGACGATGCCCAGCGCCCGAACAACCGACAGAGGCTGCTTTTCCCAGCCGATCTTGAAATTGCCGAGCGAGCGCTCGGCCTGCGCGCCCCAATAGCGGTCGGCGGCGACCTGGATCGGCCCGAATGTATCGGTTTCGGTTCTGGAATTCTCAGCGCCCACGGCCGTCTCCCGGAAATTTTGCAATGCCGGCAACGGCCTACCGCTTTGCACAATAGGCTTCAAGCAGAGATTGGGTGCGCGCCAGATGCAAATCGGTTCAAAGCAGCGAACGCTCCGTTCGTGCGAGCCTGAGCGTCTCCGGTTGTCTGGAAAAATGCCTCTGCAGGCGGGGGAGCAGGTCGCCTTGCCAAGCGGCGGAATCGGCCAGTGCGGTTTCATAGCGCGCATGCGCTGCGGCATCGGCAAAGCGGAAGAACGCGACGAAGACATTTTCGTCGGCCCGGACCGGCAGGCGCGGAAAGCTGTTTTCGGCGTGCTCGGTGACGAAAGCGGCGAGGAGCGGCGCGCCGAGGTCGGCAAGCAACGGCGCTGCCTCGTTCCGGAAAAACTCCACGAAATCGCCTTCTCCGGCAGGTTCAATATGAAAGATCCTCGCCGTAACGATCGCGTCTGCCGGGTCGCGCCTGCCGCGCTCGGCCCCTGCCAGATCGAAGGCTGAACCTGGCCAGGCCGGCCCAAACAGCAGCACGTCGTCGGACGAGATCATCGTCGCGTTGGCGGCGTCCTTGTGCTCGGCCCAGACCGGGCCGCCGTAAAAGGCGCTCAGCGACGCCCGTCGCGATTCCATATCGTCGAAGCCGCGCAGCCAGACGAATCGGTCGGGACGGTTCAGGTCGCGGAACTGGCCGATGACCTTCATGCCGGTCTCTTCCTGCGGTTCGACGAGATGGTTGTCGAAGACATCGATCAGCGCATCGCGCTTGCCGGGATGAAGCGTATACTGGCGAAGTTCGACAACCGGCGAGAAGGTGGCTCGTGACCCTGCCGCTGATGCGACGTCATCCTGTGCTTGCTCGTACAAAACGCTTCCTCCAAAAACAGGTCAATCGTCCTGTTTATAACAGACCGGTTGTCCGGTTTTGTCAATGTGCTATTTTGCCATGAAGGAGAGCATCATGGCCGAAACGCGAGAGCCCGCGCGCAAGCGGACGAACGACCCCGAAGGCATGCGGCAGAGGATCCTGGACGTAGCCGAACTGGCCTTCCAGGAGCGGGGCTACCACGCCACCAGCCTGGGCGACCTGATGCATGCGGCGGGGGTAACGGGAGGTGCGCTGCACCACCATTTCGCGACCAAGAAGGCGCTCGGCATGGCGGTGATCGCCGAACGGGTGGCGGCCTCGGTCGAGGAGACCTGGTTGAGGCGGATCGAAGAAGCCCCTTCCGCGCGCGAGGGCGTTGCGCAGGTTTTTGCGGCGGTGGCCAAAGAACTGGAGCGCCAGGGTTTCGTGCGCGGCTGTCCGCTCAACAATCTGGCGCATGAACTGTCGCTCGCCGACGACGATTTCCGCATGGTGCTTGCCGGCATCTTCGAGGCGTGGCGGGCGGCGATCGCCGACAGGATGCGCCTCGACCAGGAAGCCGGGGCCGAAGAAGGCGTCGACCCGGACCGCTTCGCCGCGCTGACTGTCGCGGCCTATTCGGGGGCGATGTCGATGGCCAAAACCGAGCAGGACGCCGCGATGCTGAAGGTGTGCGCCGAGGCTTTGGCCGCGGGGCAAGGGACCCGCTGAACCTACCGGAACCGGTTCGCTCCTCAGACGAATCCCAGTTGCTGGGCGGTCTGGAACAGAGCAAGCAGCATGATCAGGAAGCCGACGAGGCGCAAAAGCGTCCGCTCGCGTATGGCCTTGACCATCCATCCGGCGAGCGGAGCGGCGACTATGCCGCCCACGATCAGCCCCAGCACCGAGCTTGCATGCGTCGACAGCGCCCCCGCTTCCTGCCAGTGCCCGGTGACGAGCGCGACGATGAAGGTGATGGACACCGCGAGCGTGATCAGGAACTCGGCGGCATTGACGGTGCCGATCACGTAGCGTGGCGGCGCGCCGGCGCCGAGAAGACCAGTCACGACCATCGGACCCCATCCGCCGCCGCCGGCCGCGTCGAGGAAGCCGCCGACGGTGCCCAGCGGCGCCACAAGGCGGGTGGGAACCGGATTGGTGGGGATCTTGCGGAACGACCGCAGGAACAGCCAGAGCCCGATCACGGCGAGATAAGTCGTGACGTAGGGTTTCACCATGTCGCCGTCGAAGGATGTCAGCACGAAGGCGCCGAGGCAGCCGCCGAGGATGCCGAACGGTGCAAGCCGCCAGAACAGCTTCCAGTCGATATTGCGGTGGTAGTGGTGCGCCGTGCCGGATGCAGCCGTGGTGAACACTTCCGCCGCGTGCACGGCGGCTGAAGCCTGCGCCGGCGGGACGCCGAAGGAGAGCAGAACCGTGGAGGAGATCGCGCCATACGCCATGCCGAGCGCGCCGTCGACCGCCTGGGCCAGAAAGCCGACTATGGCGAACAGAATGAATTCAGTCATTGGTGTCCGCCATGAAGTGCGCTGTATGCAGGCCTGTGGATCGGGCCTGCCCTTCCGCATTGTAGAGCATGCCGGCCCCCCTGTGGGCAAAGTACGATATTCCAGAGACGGCGGCCGGCTTGGCGGAAATATCGTGACGCCGCGCAAATTTTGAAAAGCGAATCCTCGGGCCCCAATTGGCCTCATCGCCGGATGGTTCGGGATTCGCCG
>NZ_JAAKZF010000180.1 GCF_011045125.1 Allomesorhizobium camelthorni
AAAGATCGGCATGGCCAATCTCGCCTACAATCTCACGCGCTACGTCTGGCACGAGGGGCGAACTGCGTCCGCATGACGGCGAAATCGGTGAGATCGGCAGCCACCGGCCGAATTGATCGGCCCGCACAGCGGTAAATTGCCCGTCGAACGCACTCATAAAGCTGCCCGGTCATCGCTACTCGTTTTAGGCCAAAAGGACGGTAAATCGAGGTGTCCAACCTGTGTAAAAGCCGAAACCGCCCGATCGATATTCTCGGCAGAACGTGCTGCCGACATTTGCGTGCGGATGCGCGCCTGGCCTTTCGGGACGACGGGAAAGGAAAAGCCGGTCACATAGATCCCTAGTCTAGCTCAATCATCTTCTCGGCCATCTGCTGGGCGAGTGCAGCATCCCTGATCATGACGGGAATAATCGGATGATCGCGCCAGCCAATGTGAAGCCTGATTCACTCATCTTAGAGCGGAAGTAGAGACCATACGTCCGAAACCGAGGTCGGCGGGTACGACTGTGCCGTTGATCTCGTTATGGGTCACGTGGCCCTTTTCGATGCGTAACACTGACAACGTTTCGACTCCGTAGGCGCAGATATCGTGTACCTTGCCCGCTTCCATCAGTGCGTCGGCCACCGCCTCGGCATAGCCCGCGGGAACCGCCAGTTCGCCGGAGAACGATATGCGGAACAGGCGGCCGAAGAGCGTGCCGTCAAACAGCGAGACTTCCTTGGCAGCCAGGAAAGGGAAACCCTCATTGGAAATGTCTTCGTCGACGATCTTCTGCATAGACGAGGTCTTCATCACCTCTACCGCCGGCGGCATCATGCCCGTCACCCAAGTTGACGGGTCTTTAATGAAGAAGGTCGTCGTAGTCATGGATCACACCAATAAGGCAGATGAATCCAAGGTGATGAAGGCTGCACGCTGCCTTTGACGGGCCAAGGCGTTGTCGACCGGTTCATGACGATTGGCGTCCTCGACATCGTCGAAGGTGGTTTGAAGCTGGTGGCGCTCGCCGATGGTGTGACCGAAAGCGAGCTGCGCCAGACCACCGAGGCAACGATCGTCAATTAATGGATTGCTCGGTCGAACTCAGGCCAAACCCTCATCCAAAGAACAGCGGAAGGAGCCATCATGAGCATGGCATCCATCGTCGCGGCCAAAACAGCACCTGACCTGCGAATGGCGTTACCCCGGCCGCCCAGGCCCACTCGGCTGTCGTTGAACCAATTTTAACGACAGGCGCTTTTCTCTTGGTTCAGAGGTGCCCCGTAAGGAAGCGTTCTCACGCCGTCGCTTTGCGGAAGCTCATTGCTTCAAGCAAGAATTCGCCAGCGTTGCGGATCTCCTCGACGAGGAACTCGCGCGCCAGATCAGAATGGCCTTGGCGCAGGGCGTCGGTGATTTCCTTGTGCCTGTGCGGCGCCCTTCCGAGTGAGCTTCCTAGCAGCGCCCAGCGAGCCCCCCAGAACATCGGGCTGCAGCGAAGCCACAGGCTCTCGATGAAGCTGAGCAGCAGGGCCGAACCGGAGGAGCGGTAGAGCGCAAACAGGAAGCCGGGTATCAGCTTGCCGCACGCCTTTCGGATCGCTGGCGAGCCTGGCCGCTCGAACCGAGGGGGCATCAGATGCGGCGCGGCAAGCGTCAGCGCCCGCGGCTCCAATTGCAGGCGCATCGCCGTCAATTCGGAAACCTCGCGCCGGGTCATGCGCGGCACCACCGCTGTCCACGACGGTTTGGCATCCAGTGCTCGCTCATTCACCAGGCGGTGTAGCGCACCGCTCAGGCATGGGGCTCAGCGACAATGCCGCGCAGACGCCCCGCATGGAAAGCTTGCTGTCCGGCGTGAAGTCGCCGTTAATAAGTGCGAGGCGGATGAGCCGATAAGCTTCCTCCTCCAGCGCGCCGGCTGCGGAGGTCGACGTAACTTTATTGCTCCTGTCCATCTCGCACCGTTCTGCCTATGGTCCGGCCCTATTGTAGCAACGCCGCCCGGGTGTCGAGGAAATCCTCGAGGGCAGCGGTGAACTGCGTAAGGTCGCGTTCCGTCATCGGCAAGCTGAGTGCCGTCATGCCGCGGCGAGCGATGTAGACGCCGGCGTCGAGCATGTCGAAGAAGAACAGCTCTTTCAGCGCCTCCTCCCTAGGGGTGATGGCATAGGGACGGTCGATCCGGCCCCGACGGAAATGGGCTGTGGCGAGCGAGCCGAGACCACAGAACTGCAGCGGTGCACCGGCCTTGTCGGATATCGTGTTGAGTTGTTCGCGCAGGCTTTCGCCAAGCGCGAACAGGTTGGCTGCCGCTGCGGCGGTAAAGACCTCTCCCATGGCGGCGATGCCTGCCGCCATGGACATTACGTTGTTATTGAAGGTCCCGGCGTGAGGCACCTTGGAGGCGAAGATGTCCATGACGTCTTGCCGCCCGCCGAAAGCGCCGAAGCTCATGCCGCCGCCGACATATTTTCCAAGCGTGGTCATGTCGGGCAGGATGCCGAGGCGTTCCTGCAGGCCGCCTTGCGACATGCGCGAGGTCATCACCTCGTCGAAGATCAGGATCGCGCCGGCAGCGCGCGTGGCCTCGGCGACGGCAGCCAGGAAGGCAGGCTCGGCGGGGATGCAGCCACCGCTGCCCAGCATCGGCTCCACGATGACCGCTGCGATCTCGCCAGCTGCCGAGCGGATGGCGGCCACCGTGCCGTCGATGTCATTATAGTTGCATAGCGTCACTGGGAACGGGGCGGCAATAGGGCTGGAGCCGGTCACGGGGTAGTACAAGAGGCTGCCGTGATAGCCGCCGCGGAAGGCGATGATGCGGCTACGGCCCGTCACTACCTGCGCGGCGCTGAGCGCAATCAGGTTGGCCTCTGTGCCGCTGTTGGTGAAGCGGATCATGTCGATCGACGGGAAGCGGCTGCAGAGGATCCTGGCCAGATGCTGCTCGGCCTCGCCCACTGCCGCCAGACTCAGCCCCCGCTCCATGGCGTCGTGTAGGGCTGCGTGGATGCGCCTTTCCGTATGGCCGAACAGGCCGGCAGTATATTCGCCGCAAAGGTCGAGATAGGCATTGCCGTCTATATCCAGAAGCCGGCAGCCGTCTCCCCGCGCCATCGCGGTCGGAAAAGGCTCATAGGCGAGCACGGTCCGGGTGTTGCCGCCGGGGAGAACCTTCACCGCCTGACAATGCAACGCGGCGCTATTGGGGCGCTTCGCGGCGTAGCGCTCCCTCACTTCGAGGAGGGCTGCGTCGATGGAAGAATTCTGTCGGGCGGGGCTTTGGTACATGACAATCCTGATCGCATTATGCCGGCACGGCCATTCAACATCGCGCTCGAGCGCACCTCACCAACTCCAGCCCACGACACTTCAAGCACCCAGTACCGTGTCGACCAGGTTCACCCAATAGCCGATGCCATAAGGCAAGGCTTCGTCGTTGAAATCATATGCTGGGTTGTGACAATCAGCGGTTCGCCCGTTGCCAAGAAAAATGAAAGCGCCCGGCCGTGCCTCAAGCATGTAAGCAAAATCCTCCGCCCCCATGCTTGGTCTCATCTTGTCGTTCACGGATTCAGACCCGACGAGACTGCGTGCCGCCTTGATTGCCAGATTGGTCCCCTCCGTGTGGTTAAAGGTAACCGGAACAGATCGGAGGTACTTGAACTCGATATCCGCGCCAAAACCGCGCGCGATGCCCTGAGCAGATGCCAAAATCTCTCGTTCGGCAAAGTCTCGCAGGCCCGATGCGTGGGTCCTGACAGTTCCGGACATTTCAACGCGATCGGGAATGACGTTGTAGGCCTGTGCAGCGTTCAACTTAGTGACGGAGATCACCAGCGTCTCCATAGGATCGGTCTTGCGCGAAACCAAGGTTTGCAGACCGATGATTATCTGTGCTGCAATGACAACGGGATCGATGGTACGATGCGGGTGGGCTGCATGGCCACCACTGCCCTTCACGATGATGTCGAAGTCGTCCTGCGAGCCCATGATCGGACCATCGCAAATGCCGAACTTGCCGATCTCCACGCCTGGCCTGTTGTGCATGCCGAAGACCTGGGAGATGCCGAAACGATCCATGATCCCTTCCTGGACCATCTTAAAGCCGCCTGTTGGGAATTCTGGCTCTTCTGCCGGTTGAAAGATCAGGGCAACCGAACCCTTGAATTGCCGTGCAGACGCCAGGTATTTCGCGGCGCCCAGCAACATGGCGGTGTGACCGTCATGGCCGCATGCATGCATTACGCCCGGGTTTTTGGACGACCAGGGCTTTCCAGACGCCTCAACGATAGGCAGGGCATCCATGTCGGCCCTCAGCCCGATCGTCGGCCCTTCTCCTCCTTCACCCTGAATCAAAGCGACGATGCCGGTCTCAGCTATCCCCGTTTCGATATGATTGATGCCGAATGACGCCAGTTTCCCGGCCACGAACTTCGCTGTGTTGTGTTCCCGAAAGTCGGGCTCGGGATTTTCATGAAGGTAGCGACGCCACTCGGTTGCCTCGCGCTGCAAATCTCGAAACATTTCAACGCCGTTCATTTCGCATTAGCCTTTCTTCGAGGCGGCCGGTCAAATGAAGTCCGTCCGCAAGGGGTATCAAAACGCCCTCGGCTAACGTACAAGCGAGAACTTGAGATCATGTTGCCCCAGCTGGGAATCTCGGGCGGCACACCCACACCCAGAAAGCTTAGCCCTGCCTCGGTCAGAATTGCACTGGCGCAGACAGTGGCGCTC
>NZ_JAAKZF010000181.1 GCF_011045125.1 Allomesorhizobium camelthorni
TATAGATTTGCGGTTATTCCGCGCCTGGGTCATGTCGCCGAGACCCGCCGAAGTCGATTTATTCTTCGCTTGTGTTCTGACGCCAGATCCTTACTGGATCACGCTTGCCGCATCACCGAAATTTGGCCGCTTGTTCATTTCTTGCGCTTGGGTTTTTGGGTCGGGGTCTTCGATCCCGCAGCGGGCGCTCTACGAACCTCCACCTTTTCGCGCGATGGCGCCTCGGTCACGCTCGCGGTGCGTTCACGACAGAACCTCTCTAGGCACTCCTGCAATAGCCGAGCATCAATGTGGCTGGCGGTGAGGAACTCCTCGAGCGCCTTCGATCCGAGCAAGCATTCCAAGAGATGGCACAGTTGCTCGTCACGAATCTGCGGATCCGTTCCACTGGTCGGCGCCGGGTTGTCGCCTCCTTTCCAAACGGCGCCCGTCAATAACTGCTCGCGCGTGAACGGCTTGCTTCGCATCGTGGCACCGTGCGCGCGGACACACATCCTGTATACGCCCGGAAGCGTCGCCAGCGTTGACGTCTCGAACACACCCGGCTCGATCTCGGTCAGCGCAAGCATCTGATGTGTGTGGTCAGGCCACTCAACGTCGACGTGTACGATTGCGCGATGATCGACGGGCAGCCCATACTCGGTTAGGAGGGTGCGGATCGTCATCGTCGCGCCGGGTTCGTTGCTCGACTGGATTACACGTGCATTCATCCGCAGGCTGGACAGCGAGTGTACGCTTACGCTGTAACGCACACCGTGGGTGCGCACCTCCTTGAGCGTGACTGGATCCTTGTCGAGCGTCGCCAGATATCGCTTGTAGCCGGTGTCGTCGACCGAGAGGATCGCGTTCCAGGTTCCCGCGCTCGATCCATGCCCGTTGATCACGACGGGCAGCGTCAATCGGTAGTAGGCGACATTGGCCCCCGTGACGAACTCAACTGAAGCGAGCGCGCCGGCCGCGGCCGCATCAATGATTTCTCCAGTCGGCGTCTCGACCGCAAAATGGAACACGGTTGGCGGCGCCATCGACAGCAGAATCACGTCGCTCGTAATGTCCGCCTCGTTGAGCACAAACGGGACGCGGTACTTCTGCCCGGGGGTGAGGTAGCCCTCCGGATCGACCACCACGTTCTGGTTCGTTACGCCCGCAAGGATCTGCAGGTAATACTTGCTCAGCAGAAACACGTTGTCGGTGCCGATCTGTCCGGTGAGCAGGAGATAGCCTCCGGTGCCGTTGGTCAGTTTGGTCAGGGCGACGGGATTGATCGTCTCAGCAGTCCCGAGCCCAATGGCGAACACGCGCTCATTGATCGCCGATGAGACGTCGTCCAGAAACTTGGCGGCGTTCTCATGGCCGTCGGTAAGAACGATGATCGCTTTGTGATCGTAGTCCGTGACCGGCTGGAGGTTATTGTGCGCCCGCTCCACGCCGTCGCCGATGGACGTACTTCCGTTCGGGTTCGGCGTGTGCGCCGCGATCTTCGCCTTCGCCTCTCCCCGCACTGGGTCGACTGCGCCGGCTGGTCCGATCTTCTTAACCGCCATGCGGTCAAAGGAGTCGTGATCGAAGGCCACGATCCCGATCCCATTGTTCTGTTGAATCACCTCGACGAAGTGCGGCGCGGCGAATTTGAGCACATCGTTGCGCAGGGGCAATCCGACCGGGGCGAGCCCCGAATCCCACAGCATGCTGCCGGATTGATCGAGAACCATCACAACGCCCACAGTCGGACGCGCAATGGTGTTCGCCGTGATCGGGACCGTCCAAGTATCTCCGGTCTCGTCGCATGAGATCGTCACCTGGCCGGAACCGGTGTCTCCCGCGCTGGTCCCCTTATATGAGATCCACAGCCGCAGCTGGCGGGGCACGATTTTGTTGGTCTCGGGAACGGATACGGCGATGTCACCGAGGCGCTCCAACACAGTACCCGGCGCGCTTCCGGCATTCACCATCGGACCGCTCTGGACGCGAATAGTCACGCTTCGGCAGGTCTTCACTTCAACGATAACGGCCCGCGCCGTCGTCTCGCCCTCTGGCACATCGTTGAAGTTGACGCTGCTTGTTAGGAGCTGACGACCGATCGGCGGATCGATCTCCGTCACGGTGTTTCCTGCGATGTGCAGTCCCGTGCAGATCGTGTTGTCGTCGAAGGTGTCTTCCGGAAACAAATGCTGTGCGTTCGTCGTCGACAAGACCGTGTAATCGCCGTCAGGTAAGCCGTCGATTACAATGTACTGACAGGCTAGCGCCTTGTTGTAGAGATCGGCCCATCCCGCGGACACGCCCTGGTTCGCATTACAGTCCGTGAACTGCGGGTTGGGATTCGCGCCGGGGTCGATCCGCTCGATGTCGACCAAGCAAAACGCCTGCTTCGCTCCCGTTGCGGTCGGATTGCCGTTGGCGTCGTAGAGGCGGAACTCGTTGAAATCGATCAGGTGGTAGTGGCCGTGGCTCGCCGACATTACGTACCAGTCTGGATGATCGGCGGGATTACCAACCGCGAGATCGGCATTTCCCTTGTTGTGGGTGAGAAAGTCGAAGCGCATCACCCGATGCATCCCCTGGGTGACGCAGCCGTCGTCGATATCGTGCGAGCCGGCGGCGAAATTTTCAGTGTGAATCGAGAAATTGCGGACGATGGGAACGAGATTAACGCCCATGGCGGCCTCTCTGCTTTTACCCGAGGTTGTCGGATCTATTGCTCTGCTATTATGCGCGAACGCGCTCTAGCCGCTGTGAGCTTCCTCACATTCGGAGCGGCCGATTTTTCGGCCATAGCCTTCTTATTCGCGACCTCCGGTGGAAACACTGGTCGGCCCCGCCAGTCTCGCCTGCAGGTCCGCCGGTGAGCAGGGGGCTTCGACCAGAAGGCTGTCTTGCCCGCGGCAGGCCATCGAGGACGAAGGTCGAGGATCGGGCCGCTTTGCTGGTGGTGGCTGAACAGGCTGACCAGTTTTGTCGCCGGCGGGCACTGCCTCCGCCGCCTGCACCCGCCGCTCTGTGCGATGATCTGTTCGATCCGCGGCTGATAGTGGTGCAAGGGTCGCCACGGCCAGCTGCGCCGCCACACCGCGCAATTACACCAAAGTCATGCAGATGTCCGGAAATTGATAAGCTTGCGTCATTCGTTCGTCCGGCGGGAACGACGCATTTCCACCCAGTGCGGGCTTACGGCTCCGGAACCAAGCGTCATGTGTGGATGCCCCCGTTGATGCAAGGGGATTTTCGAACGTCGAGGGCATGTGATCGGTGCGGTCATGTGTCAGGCCTCGCCGTTGCGGCGCTTCACATGCCGCGGGCCGGTATGGAGATGCGTGGATCAGGTGCGGATCAGATTTGCGAGCTCGTGGCTCCGTACGCTTGACTGCTTTTCCTGGTCCCGATCGTGTCGATCATTTGCCCTTACTGTTCGTTGCCCTCCTCACATCCCCGACGGACCGGCGAGCGACAGCTCGATCGTCGATCAAGCTGATGCCGCCGCCGGATCCCGGTAGTTCTCCCGCTTCGTCAGCATGGCCCATGCCGACCGCGCCATCTTGTTGGCCAGTGCGATGGCAACCAGCATAGGCGGTTTGCGCGCCAGCATGCGCGCCAGCCACGATCCTTCAGGCGGGCTCTTCCGAGCCGCCCATCGGACAACCGCCATCGCCCCGACGATTAGCAGGCGCCGAATGTCACGCTGCCCCATCTTCGAGGTTCGACCCAGCTTCTGTTTCCCGCCCGTGGATTTCTGCAGCGGCACGAGCCCAAGCCAGGCGGCGAAGTCGCGGCCACGTCGAAAGGTCTCGAGCGGCGGTGCATACGTCTCGATCGCCATGGCGGCGATGGGTCCGATCCCCGGCATGGTTTGCAGGCGCGCCGTCGTCTCGTTCCGCGCGGCCTCGCGACGGAGTGTCCCCTCGAGCTCGGTGATCTTCTCGCTGTAGATGGCGATCTGCTGGAGATAGAGACGACCAACGTCGCGGACGATCGGCTGAATGAGGCTTTCCTCGTCTTCGATTGCATCCGCAGCTTCACGTGGGCCGGGCCCTGTGGGGCGACGACCCCATGCTCGGCGAGGTGGCCGCGCAGGGCGTTTATCAGCTGCGTGCGCTGGCGCACCAGGAGGTCGCGCGTGCGGAAGATCATCGACCGCGCCTGTTGCTCCTCGGTTTTGACAGCCACGAAGCGCATTGTCGGCCTGGAGGCCGCTTCCGCGATCGCCTCCGCGTCAGCCACGTCGTTCTTCTGCCGCTTTACAAAGGGCTTCACATAGACCGGCGGCAGGAGCCGGACGGCATGCCCGAGCGCGCCGATCGTACGCCCCCAGTCGTGGGCCGTCGCGCACGCCTCCATCGCCACCGTGCACCGGGGCTGTCCGGCGAGAAACGGCAGCAACTGTGCGCGCGACAGCTTCTTGCGAAAGACAACCTTCCCGTCACTCGCCGCGCCGTGAACCTGGAAGACCCGCTCTGCGAGATCGATTCCAATGATGGTAGCTCGTTCCATGGATGCCCTCTCTGTCTTGGTCGATTCTGGCAATCACCAAACTGGCACATCGCGATGCCGTCGGGAGGGGGCATCCACTCCATCAGATTTTGAC
>NZ_JAAKZF010000182.1 GCF_011045125.1 Allomesorhizobium camelthorni
GATCCCCCGCACGAGATCGGGGCCGCTTGGCTGGGAGTGATCTTGAGCCATCGTCGCCTCCCACGGTGATCTGGGTCGCATCCGTCCTGCCGGCGACAGTCGCATTGTCCAAAACGGATTAATAGCAGATGATCTCGTGCAATTGCCCGTCGGTCAGTTTGAAGAACCGCTTCGTTGCGCCGTAACTGTCGTTTTCCAACCCGGCGGCGCGGAGGACAGTATCCTCGAAAGCGACCGCGATCGGCGAGCCGTCGCCGCGCATGGCCGCGCGGGCCCTAGCCGGCTGATACTCGGTCTGAGGCAGCGTCGAGAGACGCCGGTCAGGGTTCCGTTCGAGGAGCTCCGCCCAGCGTTCAAGACGTTCGCTGCGCGACATGGCCTGGCGCGGGTAGTCCTGATCGACCTCGGCGACGATCTGCAGGTTCTCGAGCGTCTGGTGCTTCATGTTGGCCTCCTATTTGGACGATAGTTGGTCCACCCATTTCCGACTTATACTCGCGACCAGCGTGACTCCGACGGATCATGAAGTCCAATCACGATGATGCCTGGAGGGCTTCGTTCACGAAAATGTGGAGGCTTCGCAAGGATCCGGCCGTCTAAGTTGGCGAACGCAGTCAAATGCGCGGCTGTTCGACGAAGTCGGTCTGGGCCCTGTGCCGGTCGAGGTGATCGACGGGCAGAGTCGGTGCTGGCGTGGCCCGGCTCCATTGCTGCCCGGGCAGTGGGATCAAGGGAGTGGCAGATGAGTTTCGAAACCGCCGAAGGCAAGCATGATGCGAGTTCTCCGCCCGGTCGTTGGCGTCCCTTTTGGCTCCAGTGTTCGACTTGCGGCATGACCTGGAGCCTGGCTGCCCCGTAGGATCGCAGTTTGTCCGTGTCGAAACCATTATCGAAGTTACCCGGCTCGATGGCGGAGTGTTGCGGATTGCGCGCGAGCTAGACTAGAGCAGGCCGGCGCCGCGCGCCCATGTGTATTTGGCGCCCAGCACCGCCACCGGGATTTCGGTCGAATAGGGGTAGGCCGGCACGCCGTTCGCGTAGAGATATTCCGACGCCTCCTCCACCTCCACGTCGCCGGCGAGCGAGGCGACGATCGGCTTCTCGATGCCCTTCGCCTTCATCTCCTCCTTCACCTCCACGACGAGCCTGGCGAAGACCATGGGGGGCGTGATGATCGTGTGCCAATAGCCGAGGATGAGGGAGTGGATGCGCTTGTCCTCGAGCCCCAGCCGCACCGTGTTCTGGTAGGTCTTGGGCGGCTCGCCGCCGGTGATGTCGACGGGATTGCCGGCCGCGCCGAAGGGCGGGATGAACTTGCGAAAAGCCTGGTCGAGATCGTCGGGCATCGCCATCAGCTTCAGGCCGTTCTCAACGCAGGCGTCCGACAGAAGCACGCCCGAGCCGCCGGCGCCGGTGATGATCACGACGTTCTCGCCCTTCGGCGTCGGCAGGATCGGCACGCCACGGGCGAAGTCGAGAAGGTCGCGCAGCGAGCGGGCGCGAATGACGCCCGATTGCCTGAACACGTCCTCGTAGATCTTATCGTTGCCGGCAAGCGCGCCGGTGTGCGAGGTCGCCGCCCTGGCGCCCGCCGAGGTGCGCCCGGCCTTCAGCACGATGACCGGCTTCTTGTTGGAGACGCGCTTGGCCACCTCGGCGAAGGCGCGCCCGTCCTTCAGGTCCTCGCAGTGCTGGGCTATGACATGCGTGTTGTCGTCCTGCTCGAAGAAAGTGAGCAGGTCGTCCTCGTCGATGTCGGATTTGTTGCCTAGGCCGACGATCGCCGAGACGCCCATCTTGGCAGAACGGCTGAAGCCGATGATCGCCATGCCGATGCCGCCCGATTGGGAGGAGAGCGCAACGCTGCCCTTCACGTCATAAGCGGTGCAGAAGGTGGCGCAGAGGTTCTTGTGCGTGTAATAGAAGCCGTAGATGTTCGGGCCCATCAGGCGGATGTTGTATTTCCGGCCGATTTCCTGAAGCTCCGTCTGCCCCTCCAGATTGCCGGTCTCGGCGAAGCCTGAGGGGATGAGCACGGCGCCTGAAATCTTCTTCTCGCCGCACTCGATAAGCGCCTGCGCCACGAACTTGGCGGGAATGGCGAAGACGGCGACGTCGATCTCGCCAGGGACGTCCTTCACAGACTTGTAGGCCTCGATCCCCATGATCTCGTCGGCCTTGGGATGGATCGGATAGATGGTGCCCTGATAGCCGCCATTGATCAGGTTCTTCATCACCGAATTGCCGATCTTGCCGTCCTCGGAGGAGGCGCCGATCACCGCCACCGCATCGGGCTTCATGATGCGGTTCATCTTGGCGACGATGTCCTCGTGGCTCGGCCGGTAGCGTTCCGGCCGCGGCGCGAAATCGACAACGATGCGCACGTCGGCTGCGATCGCCTCCCGGTCGGTGGCGAAGACCGGGTTGAGGTCCATCTCGTCGATCTCCGGGAAATCGCTGATCAGCCTGGAGACCCGCACGATGATATCGGCGAGCGCATCGCGGTTGACCGCGGCGCCGCCGCGCACGCCCTTCAGCATCTCCGCCGCCTGGATGCCGTCGAGCATTGACAGCGCGTCGTCCTTCGATGCCGGAGCGAGCCGGAAGGTCACGTCCTTCAGCACTTCCACCAGCACGCCGCCGAGCCCGAAGGCCACCAGCTTGCCGAAGCTCGGATCGGTCACCGCGCCCACGATCACTTCCTGGCCGCCGGTCAGCATCTGCTGCACCTGCACGCCCTCTATCTTAGCCCCGGCCTTGTAGCGCTTGACATTGGCGAGGATGCTGTCGTAGCCCTTCGACACGTCCTCGCGGCTCTTGAGGCCGACCAGCACGCCGCCGGCCTCAGTCTTGTGTAGGATGCCGGGAGAGACGATCTTGAGGACCACGGGAAAGCCCACCTGCTCGGCGAGCTTCACGGCATCGGCGGCGGAGCGCGCCGCGCCTTCGCGCGGCACGCGGATGCCATAGGCGTCGCAGACCAGCTTGCCTTCCGGTGCCGTCAACGCGTTGCGTCCCTCTGCCTTGATCTTTTCGAGGACCTTGCGGACCGCGCTCCTGTCACTGGCCTCGTCTGTCCCAACCGACCTGGTCTTGAGTGCTTCGTCTGTCACCGGGTCCTCCCGTTAAATTTCTTGGTGGCGGCAGCCCGTATCGCCGAGTCTGCAGGCTCTATTCGGCGCTTGGGCCGCGTTTCGCCGATCGCGCCGGAGGCTTCGATCACCGCAATTTCCTCATCGCCATAACTCAGCACGTTGCGCAGAATTTCCTCGGTGTGCTCGCCCAAGAGCGGCGCGCGCGTGACCTCGGCGGGGCTGTCGGAGAGCTTGATCGGATTGCCAACCGTCAGATATTTGCCGCGCATCGGATGGTCGACCTCGACGATCGTGCCGGTCCGGCGCAGCGATTCGTCCTCCGCGATTTCCTTCATCGAGAGTATCGGGCCGACGGGAATATCGACTGCGTTGCAGAGGTTCATGACCTCGAACTTGGTCTTGGACATGGTCCATTCCTCGATGCGCGCAAAAATCTGCGCGAGGCGGGGCAGGCGCGCCTTCGGCGTCGCGTAGTCGGGATGCGTCTTCCATCCCGGCTCGCCGATCACGTCGCAGATCGGCTCCCATACGGGCGCCTGGGTGATGAAGTAGATGTAGGAATCCGGATCGCTCTCCCAGCCTTTGCACTTCAGGATCCATCCGGGCTGCCCGCCACCGGAATCGTTGCCGGCGCGCGGCACCGCCTCGCCGAAGGGAATTCCCTGTCCGTGCTGACTGTATTCGGTCAGCGGCCCATGCTTGAGGCGCTGCTGGTCGCGCAGCTTGACGCGGCAGAGGTTGAGCACGCCGTCCTGCATGGCGGCGAGCACCTGCTGGCCACGTCCCGTGCGGTTGCGCTGGTAGAGGGCCGCCACGATGCCGAGCGCCAGATGCAGGCCGGTGCCGGAATCGCCGATCTGCGCGCCGGTGACGAGCGGCGGCCCGTCGCGGAAACCCGTGGTCGATGCGGAGCCGCCGGCGCATTGCGCCACATTCTCATAGACCTTGCAGTCTTCGTAGGGGCCGGGGCCGAAGCCCTTCACCGAGGCGACGATCATGCGCGGGTTGAGGCTGTGGATGTGGTCCCAGGTCAGTCCCATGCGATCGAGCGCGCCGGGGGCGAAGTTCTCCACGAGCACGTCGCAATGCTTGATCAGGCGATCGAGGATCTCCTTGCCCTTTGGATGCTTGGAATCGATCGTGATCGAGCGTTTGTTGCCGTTCAGCATGGTGAAGTAGAGGCTATCGACATTGGGAACGTCGCGCAGCTGGCCGCGCGTGATGTCGCCGACGCCAGGCCGCTCCACCTTGATCACGTCGGCACCCAGATAGGCGAGGAGTTGCGTGCAGGTGGGTCCCGACTGCACGTGGGTGAAATCGAGGATGCGGACGCCTTCGAGAGCTTTCATCGTGTCGTCCCGTTGTTGAGGGCCTGGCGAGGCAGCCAGGCTATTTCTTGCGAACCTTGCTTTGCGGGTTGAGGTTGCCGATGCGGCCGCTCTCGGTGCCGGCCGCCGGATCGATTA
>NZ_JAAKZF010000183.1 GCF_011045125.1 Allomesorhizobium camelthorni
CTGGTTCGCCAACGCATTTCCCTCGTATTCTCTCATATGGTCTGGCGAACCTAATGACCAAGAAGAGGGATGACCTCAGGTTGTTCTACGCGCAAATTCCTGGCCTCCTCTAGCGACCCCCCTCTTTTGTGCGGTTCCAGCACTCCTGCAATGATCCCCTGCGGAAGGCTTTGACCCCGAGGCGACCCTTGTCTTGCATGTAACGAATGGCCGCTTCTGGGCCGCAGAACGAACCCGCTGCGCGGGATGGGCGCACGCGGTGAGGTAGAGATCACGAACCGGTCGTCGCGCCCGCATTGAGCGTCGTCCGGCGGGGGCAGAGCATCAAGGGCTTCTTCAACAAGGAGCCTGACCATGCCCCATCCCGTTCTCGATGCACCCATCAGCCCGCTGCGCCAGCGGCTGATCGACGACATGACCCTGCGCCGGTTCAGCCAGGAGACGCAGCGCAACTACCTTCGCGATGTCGGACGGTTCGCAAGGCTTCCTCGGCCGGCCGCCGGATACGGCCACGGCCGATGACCTGCGCCGGTTCCAGGTCTGGCAGCAGGAGGATGGCGTTCCCGTGCCGACGATGAACAGCATCGTGTCGGCGCTGCGCTTCTTCTTCACCCACACGGTCGACCGTGCGGACCTGGCGCGCAGGCTCGTCCGGCTGTCGCATCCGCGCAAGCTGCCCGTGGTGCTCAGCCGCGACGAGGTTGCCCGGCTCCTCAACGCCACCACTTGCCTCAAGCACCAGGCCGCGCTGTCGGTCGCCTATGGCGCGGGTCTGCGGGTCGCCGAGGTGTCGACGCTGAAGGTCGCCGACGTCGACAGCGAGCGCATGCTGCTGCGCGTCGAGCGCGGCAAGGGCGGGCGGTACCGCAACGCCATGCTGTCAGAGGACTTGCTCACCCTTCTGCGCCGGTGGTGGAAGGTCGGGCGCCAGCAGGGCGTGATGCATCGCGACGGCTGGTTGTTCCCAGGACAGCACGCGATGAAGCCGATCAGCACGCGGCAGCTCCATCGCATCGTCGTCGAGGCGGCGCAGGCCGCCGACATCGCCAAGCGGGTCGGGCCGCACACGCTGCGCCACAGCTTCGCCACCCACCTTCTGGAGGACGGCACCGACATCCGGATCATCCAGGTTCTTCTCAAAACAACGACATACTGCCCGCCAACAGCCTGAAGAAGGGCGGATTTACTATCCATTTCATCCGCGCTGCGGTGAGACGGTGCTCATTCTGAAGCGCTATGCGTACCGTGGTTCCGATTTGGTGGTCATTGCGCAGCCTGACGGCTCCTTTGCCTGCATACCGGCTTGGATGACGCGCGAGGCGGCGACGCACTTCAAGCTGTCGGCGCAGCCGCAGTTTTCCCTTGGGACCTTGCAATCTCTGCGCGCTGAGATCGATGCGCTTTTAGGATTTCTCCAGTCCGACTCAACGATGGAGAAAGATCGCAATGAAGCGCCAATTCGAAAGTCCCCAGCCAAGCCTGTTCGAAGAAGGCGAGCCAAGCGTTGTGCTGACACGGGCACAGGAGATCGAGCTGACGATGCTGGTGGAGACTCTGCTGCGCGAGATCGCGATGGCTCTGGCAAACGGGGGGATCGCAGATGAACAAGATCACAGCTGAGCATCTTGCGCGCAGTGCCTTCGTCTATATCCGTCAGTCGACGGCCGATCAGCTTATGCACAATCAGGAGAGCCAGCGCCGGCAATACGGACTCGCCGATCGCGCTCGCCAGCTCGGCTGGGCGAAGATCGAGGTCATCGACGATGATCTCGGCCGCTCGGGCGGCGGCATTAATCGACCAGGTTTCGAGCGGCTCCTGGCGGCGATCTGCGAAGGGCATGCGGGCGCCGTGTTCGCGATCGAGGCCTCTCGGTTGGCGCGCAACGGCCGCGACTGGCATACGCTGATCGAGTTCTGTGGATTGGTCGGGACCGTCATCGTCGACGAGGACGGAATCTACGATCCTCGGCATCCCAATGATCGGCTATTGCTTGGTATGAAGGGCACGATGAGCGAGCTCGAGTTGTCACTGTTCCGTCAGCGCTCGCAAGAGGCACTGAAGCAGAAAGCCCGCCGGGGCGCGCTGTTCCTCGGTGTCGCCGCCGGCTATGTGAAGACCGGGCGCGAGCGGATCGAGAAGGATCCAGACCAGCGCGTGCAGGACGCGTTGAGGCTGGTGTTCGCGAAGTTCGCCGAGCTACAGAGCGTGCGGCAGGTCCATATGTGGTTCAGAGACGAAGGCATCGCTTTGCCCGTTAAGTCGCATGACGCAGAGGGGCGCTTCATCGCCTGGAAACTGCCGCTCTACAATACCGTGCACAACATTCTGACCAACCCGGTCTATGCGGGTGCCTATGCCTTCGGGCGCACGACAAGCAAGGTCATCATTGAGGAGGGCCGCAAACGCGTGCGCCGCGGGCTGCGGCGCCCTCAGATGGAATGGGACGTCCTGCTTAAGGACCAGCACGAAGGCTACATTCCGTGGAGCGAGTTCGAGAGTAACCAACAGGTGATTGCCAATAACGCAATCGGCAAAGGCAGTGCCACCGCCAAAGGAGCGGTACGGCGCGGGGGGCTGCTTCTCGCGGGGCTTCTGCGTTGCGGCCATTGCGGCCGCAAGATGTATGTCGCTTATAGCGGCAAGGCGGGGCGCTATCACTGCCGGGGTGCGCTCGTCAATCATGGCACCGAGCGGTGCATCTCGTTTGGCGGCTTGCGCGCCGATGAGGCTGTCGGCGCCGCTGTTCTTGGTGCCTTGAAGCCGCTCGGCATCGACGCCGCAACCAAGGCGCTCGAGGTTCAAGCGAGCGAGACGTCAGCCGCACAAAGGCAGCTCGAGCTGGCACTGCAGCGGGCGCGTTACGAGGCTACCCATGCGCGTCGGCAATACGATGCCGTCGACCCGGCCAATCGTCTGGTCGCTGGCGAGCTGGAGCGCCGCTGGAACAACGCGCTTGAAGCCGTGCACGAGATCGAAGGCGAGATTGCCGCGCTCGAGGCGCGAAGACCATCTCTGCTGGGAGAGAAGGAACGGGATCAGCTGATGCGGCTCGGCGCCGATCTGGACCTCGCCTGGTCGCACCCGGCAGCAACATCTGCGACGCGCAAGAGGATCGTTCGCGCAGCCTTGCGCGAGATCGTCGTCCGTATCGAAGGTGGCGTCATCGAGATGGTCCTGCATTGGCAGGGAGGGGACCACACGGTATTGGAGCTCAAGATGAACGCCGCCGGCAAGCATCGCTGGACAGTCCCCGAGGATACTTTGACGCTGGTCCGCGAGCTGGCGCGTCTGATGCCCGACCGCCAGATTGCGCGGCTCCTCAATCGAGCCGGTAAGCCGACAGGGCGAGGCAACGGCTGGACCCAGGCGCGGATCTGTTCGTTCCGCAGCCATCACGGCATTGCCGTCCACCGCACCAGCGAATGGGCTGAGCGAGGCGAGATTACGCTTGAAGCTGCCGCGCAAATCATGGATGTGAGCGTGATGACGGCGCTGCGCATGGCCCGGCTCGGCATCATCAAAGGGCGGCAAGTGTGTTATGGTGCGCCCTGGGCCTTCAAGACGGCGGATATCGCCGCCTATCGCACGCGGAATGCGCCGCAGCGTCCGCTAACAGCCGATCCCGCTCAACAGCGCTTTGATTTTCAATGACATAGAAAGTGAGCATTATGACGCGTGGCTGCTCGGGCACGCCAAACTGAACAACACGGCTCTCTACGCCAAGGTCGCGACCCGGACGGTGCGGTCCGTGACGAGCCCGCTCGACAAGCTCGGGCTGTTCAAGCCAGGAGAGATCTCGCCCGACGGCTGAGCCGTGCGCGCCTCGGTCGAGGTCGCCGATATCTTCCGTGCTGCCGGGCCCGCTTACCGGGCCGCCCATGCAGGGCACCTGAGCCTCGTCCAGCTCAAGGTCATGTCGGCGATCGAGCATTGTCGCACCTCAGCCCTCGGCGGTCACGTCGAGGCCTGCGAGGACTGCGGCCAGTGGCGGATCGCCTACAACAGCTGCCGCAACCCGCACTGCCCGAAGTGCCAGGGCGCGGCGGCGCGGACATGGCTCGCCGAGCGTGAGGCCGACCTGCTGCCGGTCGGCTACTTTCACGTCGTGTTCACGCTGCCGGCCGAGGTCGCCGACATCGCGTTCCACAACAAGGCGCTGGTCTACGACCTGCTGTTCAAGGCGGCATCGGAGACGATGTTGACCATCGCGGCCGATCCAAAGCACCTCGGCGCGCGCATCGGCATCACCGCCGTGCTCCACACCTGGGGCTCGGCGATGACGCACCATCCGCACGTCCACATGATCGTGTCGGGCGGCGGCATCGCGCCGGACGACAGCCGGTGGATATCGTCGCGTCCGGCCTTCCTCCTTCCAGTTCGGGTGCTCGGCAAGCTGTTCCGCCGGCTGTTCCTCACCCGGCTGGTCGCGCTGTACGACGCCGGGCGGCTCGCCTTCTTCGGATCGGCGGCGCATCTGGTCGAGCGACGGGCCTTCCTGGGTCATCTGAAGCCTGTCCGAGGCAAGCGC
>NZ_JAAKZF010000184.1 GCF_011045125.1 Allomesorhizobium camelthorni
GAAGATCGGCATGGCCAATCTCGCCTACAACCTCACACGCTACGTCTGGCACCAGGGCCGAAGTTTGCCTGCGTGAAGGAGAAGCGGTGAAATCGGCAGCCACCGGCCGAATTGATCGGCCCGCACAGCGGTAAATTGCCCGTCGAACGCGCACTCATAAAGCTGCCCGGTCATCGCTACTCGTTTTAGGCCAAAAGGACGGTAAATCGAGGTGTCCAGTCGGCCAGGCCGCCGGCCACGTAGCACGGGCCGTAGCACCTACGGAATGAAGGAGCGGCGGCAGCCGAGACAGCGGTGCGCGCAGCTTTTCGCTGCAAGCGCGCACCGGTCGAGGCGGCCATGGCCAGTCAGAGTTTCTCTAGAATGTGAATGTCACAACCCATTCCGGAGAGACCGACCATGACCACTCTAGAGTCTACACCCGCCGCCGCGGTGCTGGTAGCGATCGACATTGCTAAGGTCCGCAATGAAGTCCTTATCGAAACACCTGGCCACAAGCGCCGGCGTCGCCTTTTGGTCCTTAACACCCGTGCCGAGCACGACCATCTGATCGAAGTGCTGCAGGCGTACGGCCGACCTGTGGTCTGCGCCTTTGAGGCGACAGGGAACTATCATCGGCCCATTGCATGGCGCCTGGCTGAGGCGGGCTTTGAGGTGCGGCTGGTGTCGTCGTTGGCGCTCGCCCGAACACGCGAAGCCTTGCACAACAGCTGGGACAAGAACGATCCCAAGGATGCGCAGGTGATCCTGCACATGCTCAGGATCCAGGCGACACAGGTCTATCATGATCCGCTGCGCGCCGGCATCAACGACGTGCAGGAACTGTCGAAGACGCATGAAGCGATCGCCGCGGCCAAGACCGAGATCCAGCACCGTATCCTGACGCATTACCTGCCGCTGTATTTTCCCGAGATCGATCGCTTCCGGGGAAACAGTCGTAGCGACTGGTTCTTCGCCTTCCTCGATGCTTTTCCGACCCCAGCAAGCATCACGGCGCTGACGAAGGAGGAGTTTGTGACAGCAGCCTGGGATGTCGTCGGCCGCAAGGTCAGCAAGACACAGATTCTGATGGATATTTACGAGACGGCGCGCTCATCGATCGGGCTGCCGCTGCCGCTCGATGCGCCTGCTATTCGCATGTTCCGGATGGTCATTGACGAAGCACGCAGCCTGATCCGGCAACGCAATGAGATCGAAGCGCAGGCCGACGAGCTGTTGCGGCACAGCCAGGATTATCAGCTCCTGCGCCAGATCCCCGGCATCGGGCCGATCAATGCGCTGACGATCCTTGCCGAGGCCGGAGACCTTCGCCGTTTCCATCATCATCGCCAGTTTCTCAAATTCTGCGGACTGGATCTCTCGACACAGCAGTCAGGCCAATATCGAGGCCAGACCCGCCTTTCCAAATTCGGCAATGCTTGGCTGCGCCGCACCCTGTGGATCGCCGGACAAGTCGCCATCCGCCAGCGCGAGAACGGCTTCCGTCACAAGTTCGAACGCTACATCGCAAGGGATCGCGACAATCCCGATCTGCGCCGCAAGGCGATGACTGCTATTTCCGCCAAGATGGCGCGTGTCGTGCACGCCGTCGTCAAAGGTGGTTCCGACTACCGGCCCTTCGTCGAGGGGCGGGTGCCAGGTGGAAGAACCTCTGTCAGCTAGGGCCGTGAGGGCATCGCTTCGATGACCCTGTAGATAATGTTCGGGTCTTCCGCCTGGATCAGAAGCTCGTGTTGAGGACGGTGAGGGCCGCCTTCGAGCGTACCCTGTGTTTGCTATGGACGAGACCTTTTCCCTTGCCGGTGGAAGCCGCCTGTTTCGACGACTTGACCAACGTCACGCAGCGAGCGCATGCTGGCGGATAGAGAGACTTTGACCGTCTGCTCCAATTTCATTCCGCTCTTAGGACGCACCTCGCGGATGCGAAAAGGGAACCTGGCAATGACGGTGTTGATGAAGTCAATCGCGTTTGCCTGGTTGTGCCGGTCGTAGATTTTCAGGGCGCGGATGCGTGTGGCATCGTCGATTGCGGTGTACTGATAACGCTTGATGGATTTCCCGTCTTTGCGGTCGAATTTCAGGAACTTGACATCAACTTGGATCTGGTGGCCTGGCACCTGCTTCTCATAGCGCTGCGAGTGAATCTTTCGGACGCGCGTGCCGCTTGGCAGCCGGCTGAGGCCGTGGCGCTTCAGAATCCGATAGACACCCGCATGCGAAATTGTGACGGCGTGATAGCGGGACAGGTACCAAACGATCCGCATCGGCCCGAGATGATAGGTTTTGCGCAGGTGCAGCACCTTTTCGACGATCTCCGGCGCCGTTCGATTGGCAGGGTTCTTTGGAGCTGTCTTGCGGTTCTCAAGGCCGGCGACCCCTCGCTGCCTGTAAGCTGTTCGCCA
This sequence comes from Allomesorhizobium camelthorni, assembly GCF_011045125.1. Taxonomy (GTDB): domain Bacteria; phylum Pseudomonadota; class Alphaproteobacteria; order Rhizobiales; family Rhizobiaceae; genus Allomesorhizobium; species Allomesorhizobium camelthorni. The sequence continues at coordinate 2,403 of NZ_JAAKZF010000184.1, forward strand.
GCGATAGAAGCTGGCACGGCCGACGCCGAAATATCGGCATGCCTTGCGACATCGCAGATCTGAAGCGTGTCTGAGCACCCGAAGCTTGTGGTCTACGTCGCGCCTGAACTTGTGCATCGTCTTCATCTTTCTCGCCATTTTGGCTCTCAAGAGAAAGGATGTCTCGCAAGTCCGTACATTCCTACACGAAGATGAACTGCCCCGGGGTTGCTGGCGAAGGCAAAGACATTTCAAACCACGCCGCTTTGTAGGGCCTGCATTTCAGAACTCAATGCATTTTGGCGCGAACTCTCCTCTCCACGGTGCTAGCCTTTGAAAATCTCCGCCACCCGATCGGGCGGTTGTTAGAACCGACAAGCGAATCCTTCGGTGGTGGTGGTGTCGACAAGTCGCAAAAAAGGCGCGCGTCATTAACTTAAAAGGGGAACTGGAACCATGACGATCTCTCGACGCAATCTCATTAAGATGGGCATGGCCGCCGGAACGGCCTTATCCATTCCTTCTGTCCTGCGGGCGCAGACATCACCAACTCCCGACCGGACGGTCCGCATGGCGCTGGAGGACTTCCAAATCTTCGATCCCGTCGTTACGACGGCTGACAGCACCCAAACCCATGCCCTCGCGATATATGATCAACTGTTCGGGCTTGATTCCAAATTTGTGTCGCGTCCGCAAATGGTGGGTAAGTGGGGCGTTTCCGACGACAAGAAGACCTATACGTTCGAGCTCCGGGATGGCCTAAGTTGGCACGACGGCACCTCCGTCACTGCGGCAGACTGTGTCGCCTCGATCCGTCGCTGGGGCCAAGTGGCTCCCGGCGGCCAGTTGCTCATGGCGCGGGCCAAGGACATCTCGAAAAAGGATGACAAGACCTTCACAATCACGCTCCGGGAGCCGCTGGGCGCCCTGCTCGACATCCTGGGTGGCCCGTTCATCATGCGCGAGAAGGACGCTAGTCTTTCTCCAACAGAGCAGGTGACCGACAATATCGGATCGGGACCGCTGAAGTTCAATCACGCTCTTGCCAGGCCGGGCGCGAGCTTCACCTACGACCGCAATGAAAAATACGTACCACGCAACGAGGCGCCCGACGGACTGGCCGGCGGGAAGATCGTAAAAGTCGATCGTGTCATCGCGGAAATCGGCTTATACGGCGATCAGCAAACTTCATTGGCGGCCTTGCAGGCAGGTGAGGTTGACTTCCTTGAGGCCACATCGAGCGATCTTTTGCCGGCGATCGAGAGCGATCCCAATCTGGAACTTCAGGTTCTGGACGAGTTGGGGCAGGACATGTTCGTGCGCATGAACTGTCTGCAAAAGCCGTTCGACAACGTGAAGGCACGCCAAGCGATGCTTCACCTGATCGATCAGGAGGCATTTTTGCGCGTCACGGCCCCTGACCCCAGATTCGGCCACACCGTCACTTCGATGTTTGGAAACGATACGCCGGTTTCCAATGACGAAAATACGGGATGGTTCAAAAAGGGCGGCGACCCGGAAAAGGCCAGGCAACTGTTCAAGGAGGCAGGATATGCAGGCGAGAAAGTCGTTATCCTGCAACCCACGGATTGGGAGGCGGCAAGCAATGCCTCTCAGCTTCTGGCAGCCGCATTGCGGAATATTGGAGTGAATGCCGAGCTTGCGCCGAGCGACTGGGGCGGGCTTGTCGCCCGCCGCGCGAACAAAGGCCCCGTTGAGAACGGCGGCTGGAGCATCTTCATAACGAGTACAACTGAAGCGACTCTCGGCACTGTTATCTCCGATCCCACCCTGCCTATGATGGGCGAAAAAAGTTGGTTCGGCTGGCCGCAGAACGACGAATATGAGGCTCTTCGGGTCAAGTGGTCGGATGTCGAAACGCTCGAAGAGCGCAAGGCACTGGCCCGCAAGATGCAGCGGATATGGTGGGACTATGTGCCCGAGGTTCTGTTGGGTCAAATTGTCTCGCCAAGCGCGCGCCGCAAGACGCTCACTGGCCTCATCAGCGTGCCGGCGGTGGTCCCGATGTGGAACATGCAGAAGGCCTGAGGCGCAATGGCCGCCTATATCCTTCGCAGGATCGTTTCGGCCATCGCCGTCATGGCGATGGTCGGGATCTTCGTCTTT
>NZ_JAAKZF010000185.1 GCF_011045125.1 Allomesorhizobium camelthorni
CGCCAGCGAGGCCTGCATTGCGGTGCATCCTTCGGACATGGCTGTGGCGCTTGTCGCGCTCGATGCGAGCGTCGAAACGGTATCGCCGGCGGGCAAAACCCGCACGATCCCGGTAAGCGACCTCCACAGGCTGCCGGGCAGCACGCCGCACATCGAAACCGAACTCGCGCACGGCGAAATGATCACCGCCGTGACGTTGCCGCCCGCACCGCCCGGTCGTCAAATCTACCGAAAAGTACGCGACCGCGCCTCCTATGCGTTCGCGCTCGTGTCGGTTGCCGCCGTCATCGAGGTGAGCGGCGGCCAAGTGCGAGACGCACGCATCGCCATGGGAGGCGTTGCAGCGAAGCCATGGCGCACCGCCGAAGCCGAACGCGGGCTCGTCGGCAAGGAAGCATCGGACCGCACCTTCGTTGCGGCGGCGGAAGCAGCGCTCCAGGGCGCAGTCGGCCGTGGTGACAACAACTTCAAGATTCCCCTGGCCAAGCGCACGCTGCGCCATGCGCTGGCTACCGCCGCAGAAAGCGTGAGGTGACCATGACCGAGAATATAGCGAATAAAGCCGAGAGCCCGCGCCACGGCTTCATCGGCCAGCCGCTCGATCGTGTGGACGGTCCTCTCAAGGTGACCGGCCGCGCGACATACGCCTATGAGCATGAGCACGGCGACAAACCTGCCTATGGCCATATCCTCGGGGCGGCGATCGCACTTGGCCGCATCATCGAGATCGATACGTCCGAGGCGGAGCGCGCTCCCGGCGTCATCAAGGTCATGACGTTCAGAAATGCTCCGGCCCAGCCTGCCTTCGGCGCGCCGGTCACGCCCACCGTGCCGGAGGTCTTCACCCGCGCCCGGCCCATGCTCTCGACCGATCGCGTGCGCTATTACGATGAACCGGTAGCCTTCGTGGTGGCGGAGACCTTCGAGGCGGCTCGGGCGGCTGCTGGACTGATAAGGGTCAGCTACGAAAAGGAGGAAGGCGCCTTCGATCTTGCCGGACGCCTTAACGAAGCGTACGCGCCGACAAGGACCAATGCCGGCTTCGAAACCGACAGCGCAATCGGCAATTTCGAGGGCGCGTTCGCAGCCGCCGCTGTTGTGGTCGACGCCACATACCGGACGCCCTACGAGCACCACAATCCGATGGAACCCCACGCGACGCTGGCCGCGTGGTCGGGCGACCAACTGACGATCTATACGAGCGCACAGACGCTCGCCAACTTTCAGGCTGGAATCGCAAACACGCTTCAAATTCCTCCAGAAAATGTGCGTATCGTCAGCCCGTTCATCGGCGGCGGCTTCGGCAGCAAGCTGATCGTCCACCCCGACACAGTGCTTGCGGCCTTAGCCGCGAGGGAGTTGCGGCGCCCGGTCAAGGTCGCCTTGACGCGGCAGCAGATGTTCGCGAATGCCGGCCACCGCGCGGAGATGATCCATCAGGTTCGCCTTGGCTCCGACGGCGATGGCCGGCTGGCGGCGATGGGTTACGACGTCTGGTCGGCGACCTCTCGCTTCGAAGAGTTCTGCGAGCAAACCGCGGTCTTCGCCCGCTCGCTTTACGCCGCGCCGAACCGGCTGACCCGCCACCGATTGGTCCCCGTCGACCTCAATCGCGGCGAATGGATGCGCTCGCCGGGCGAAGCGCCGGGCATGCTCGCTTTCGAATGCGCCATGGACGAACTCGCCGAGCGGCTCGGCCTCGACCCGATCGAACTGCGCCGCCGCAACGAGCCGGCCGAGGATCCGGAACGCGGCGTCCCGTTTTCGACACGCAACCTCGTCGCCTGTATGGAGGAGGGCGCGCGCCGCTTCGGTTGGGAAAGGCGCAGTGCACTGCCCGCGCGCGTCCAGGAAGGACGAAAGCTCATCGGCATGGGCATGGCCGCCGCCATCCGGCCGAACTATATCGGCGCGGCCGCCGCCCGGGTCGCGATCGACGCAGGGGGCGATGTTACCGTCCGCCTCGACATGACCGACATCGGCACCGGCACGTACACGATCTTGACCCAGATCGTTGCGGAAGGCCTGGGTGTGCCTCTTTCGGCGATCAAAATTGAGCTTGGTGACAGCAAATTTCCGCGCACGGCAGGCTCGGGCGGTTCGTGGGGCGCGGCGAGTTCCGGTTCTGCCGTCCACGACGCATGCTCCAAGCTGAGGCAGAAGATCGTCCAGGCCGCGCTGTCGGACGCTGGTGACGGCGCGGCCAATCCCGAAGCGAACTTCGTCGCCGGTGAGATCCGGATCGGCGACCGGGCCGAGCGCCTTTCCGATCTCGTTCGGGGGGTCGCCCCCAACGGCATCGAAGCGGAAGGGACGGTCCAGCCCTTCAGCCGGAACGATTTATACAAAAACTATTCCCAGCACTCGTATGGCGCGCACTTCGCCGAGGTCGCGGTCGATTGCGACACGGGAGAAATCCGCATGCGCCGCATGCTCGCCGTCATCGGGGCAGGGCGAATTCTCAACGCAAAGACCGCACGCTCGCAAATACTCGGCGGCATGACCTGGGGCCTCGGCGCGGCGCTCATGGAGGAAACGGTGCTCGACCCGCGTCACGGCCATTTCATCAATCACGACCTGGCGGAATACCATGTTGCGGTGAATGGCGACGTGCCGGACATGGAGGTGATGTTTCTGGAGGAGCATGACGACAAGGCCAATCCGCTGGGAGCCAAAGGTCTCGGCGAGCTCGGCGTCTGCGGCGCCGGCGCGGCGATCGCCAACGCCGTCTACAACGCGACCGGCGTGCGCGTGCGCGAATTTCCGATCACCTTGGACAAGCTCCTGCCACATCTGCCCATGCCCGCAATTTAGCACTGGCGCGCCGTTGTCGGCGATCGGCTGAAAGGTCGCTGAACATCCGGCGGCGGCTTGAATGGGGGCGGCACTGGCTGGGAAAGACGTCCGGGGTGAATGGCCTACCTGGTAGCCGAATCTACAGAGGCCGCGGTTCCTGCGGCTGGAAGGCATGCTGCACGCCCGCGTCGTGCGCCCGCCGAGCCCTGGCGCGCGCCTTGCGAATGTCGATGCAAGCGCCATCGAAAATATGCCGGGCGTCGTGTCCGTCATCCGCGACGGCAGCTTCCTGGCGGTCGTGTCGGAAGGGGAGTGGCAGGCAGTCGCCGTGATGCGGGCGCTTGCAGCCGCGGCCCGGTGGGAGGAGACCGCGACGCTGCCCGACCAAACCGATCTGCCGGCGGTCCTGCAAGACCTCGAACGGGAGGTCGGCGTTGTTTCCGAAAGTCGTTCGCCCGTGATCGGCGCAGGCAAGACGTTTGAGGCGACCCTTCACCCGTCCCTATCAAATCCACGGATCGATCGGACCGTCATGCGCCGTGGCGCAGATGGAGGGAGAAGGGCTGACCGTCTGGTCGCATACCCAGGGCGTTTATCCCGATCGCGAGGCGATCGCCGAGATGCTCGGCATGCCGCTGAAGCAGGTTCGCGTTATCCACATGGAAGGCTCCGGCTGCTATGGCCACAACGGCGCGGATGATGCCGCCGCAGACGCCGCGCTGATCGCCCAGAAACTGCCGGGGCGGCCCGTTCGCGTTCAATGGATGTGCGAGCAGGAACATGCCTGGGAGCCCTACGGCCTGGCAATGCTGATCAAGGTGCCTCGCTCGGTGGCGACGGACGCATCTCCGGATGGAACTACGACCTGTGGAGCAACACCCACTCTGACGTTCTGGACACGGCCGGGTGGCGCCGGGGCGCTGCTTGCGGCTTGCCACAAGGATCAGTTGTTCACGCCGGAGACGCCGGAACTCAACATCAGCCCTTCCGGCAATGGCGACCGCAACGCCAATCCCACTTATGTCCTCCCCAATAAGCTCGTGCTCTGGCATTTCCTGCCCGATATGCCGCTACGCGTCTCCGCGCCGCGCGCGCTTGCCGCCGACGCCGACCCCGTGGAGTTCCGGCTGCGTCACCTCGACGATCCGCGTGCCCGCGCTGTGGTTGAGCTGGTCGCAGAGCGCTTCGGGTGGTCGAACGCTGCTTTGCCGCGCGATCATGGACAGGGTTTCGGTTTTGCCGCTACAAGACCCTTGCCGCCTACCTGGCTGTGCGCTCGAAGTCGAAATCGAGAGGGAAAACGGCCGCGTTCGCGTCGTCCGCGCCGTCTCCGCGATCGACAGCGGCGAAGTGGTCAATCCTGACGGCATCCGCAACCAGACCGAGGGCGGGATCCTGCAATCGATCAGCTGGACGCTCTACGAAGCGGTGACTTTCGACGATACAAGGATCACCAGCGTCGACTGGTCGAGCTATCCCATCCTTCGCTTCGCGAGCGTGCCGGACAGCGTCGAGGTGCATGTCATCGACCGGCCCGGCGAACCGTTCCTGGGAATCG
>NZ_JAAKZF010000186.1 GCF_011045125.1 Allomesorhizobium camelthorni
GGCCGGTCATGATCGCCTCCTCTCAAGCCGCCGCCGTGCGGTCGGTGACGCCGACCAGCGTGTGGCGCTCGAGAAGCGTGGCGAGCATGGCGGAGCCTTGCCCGCCCGTCGGGATGAATAGCCTAAGCTTCCAAGAGATGATCTCGGAGATCAGGCCCAGCGCCTTCAGGCGCGGCACCATCGCGCCGGTGAAGCCGATCAGCTCGACACGATAGTCGTTCATGACGCGGCTGCGGCGCAGAATCAGGCCATTGGCAAGCTGCAGTCCGATCCGTCCATCTATCAGCCCGGTCCAGGCCTCCTCTGGCGCCAGCGTCGGCACATTGTCGATCCCGAGATTGCGCAACATGGTCGCGACCAGAGTCGGCGCGATGTGACGGCCGATGATGCGTTCGCCGTCATCGGTCTGGATCCGGTAGACCTGGCAGTTGTGATCCGGCAGCCGCCGCCAGATCGGCAACAGCAGGCCGGTGACGATGTGGAAGGTGCTGGTGGTGAACTCTGGGACGGCGGCGACTTCCGCCTGCCATAGTTCGCAGAACAGTTTCCGGTCGGCCGGCTGCCAGTGGGTTTCGGCGAGGGCGTCGAGACCGAAGCGCAGCTCGTCGGTTGGGCGCAGCAGCCGCACCCGGTGCTCTATCACGCCGTCGTCGAGCATCAGGCTCGCGGTCGGCAGTTGGATCGCCGCCCGGCTCGATCGCGTGTTGACCAGCAGGACCGATTGCGGCTCCGCGCGCGCGATGGCCAGCGCGTCGACCAAGCCGAGAGGGCGAATGCGGTCCTTGCGCGAAACGGTGAGCACATGTGATTGCGCGCCCGAGACCGGGTGCGTGTAGACGGTCCGGCGATCAGTGACGACAATGCTCTCCGCGGTGATCGTCTCCAGCCCCTTGTCGTAGGTGCCGGCGGCGATGGCGCCCTCGACCTTCGCCGCCATTAGCTGCTCGAAAACCTCGAACAGCAGGTTCTGGGTTTCGATGCGCAATGCCAGAAGTCGGTTCAACCAGGTCGTAATCGGAGGCAGCTCGTCGCGCAGTCCGCCCTCCTGCATGGTCAGCGCCAAGCCGGTAACGGCCTCGAAGGTCGTGAGCGAGCAGCCCTCGATCTTGCCCTGATGGAGCAACCAGTAGAACTGGCGGAGCGCTGCACGGGCATAGGGGCTTTCCAGATTGTCCTCGGACCGGAACAGCCCTGCCCCGCCCGTCTGGCGCTGGCCGCGCGTGATCGCGCCCAAAGTGTCGAGCCGGCGCGCAATCGTCGACAGGAACCGCTTGCCCGCCTTCACATTGGCGGCCATCGGCCGGAACAGAGGTGGCTGCGCCTGGTTGGTGCGATGGGTCCGTCTGAGACCCTGGATAGCGTTGTCGGCGCGCCAGCCGGCTTCCAACAGATAATGCTTGCGAAGTCTTTGGTTTCGCACTCCGAGATCGGCGTGATACGAACGACCCGTGCCGCCGGCGTCTGAAAAGATCAGCACGCGCTTGTCGTCGTCCATAAAACTCTGGGTCTCGGCGAGATTGGCCGAGCCCGGACGGTTTTCGACGGCAAGCCGGTCGATGCCGTCGCGACCGGTCTTCCTGACGATACGGCGCGAGCGCCCGGTCACCTCGGCGACGACATCCGTGCCGAAATGGTGGAGGATCTGGTCGAGCGCGCTGCCGACCGGGGGAAGTGAGGCCAACCTCTCGATCATCTCGTCGCGCCGGCGCACCGCTTCCCGGCACTGGACCGGGTTGCCGTCCGCGTCGTGCACGGGCCGCGAATAGACGTTGCCCTCGGCGTCGGAATATTCCTCGAAGAGCTGCGTCGGAAACGAATGCATCAGGTACCCGCCGACATACTCGCGCGGCGTCACATCGACATGCAGGTCGGACCAATCCTCGGTGGGAATCTCGGCAAGCCGCCGTTCCATCAGCGCCTCGCCGGTGGAGACGATCTGCACGACAGCTGAATGACCGTCGGCGCGGTCCTGCTCGATCGCACCGATCAGCGTCGGCGTCATCATCGAGGTGATGAGATGGCTGAAGAAGCGTTGCTTGGTGCTTTCGAAGGCCGAGCGTGCTGCCGCCTTCGCGTTGCGGTTCAGCGTGCCGGCCTCACTGGTGATATTGGCAGCCTCGAGCGCGGCGGTCAGGTTGTTGTGAATGACCTGGAAGGCGTCCGCATAGGCATTGTAGATGCGAATCTGTTCCTCGGTCAGCTCGTGCTCGAGCAGGTCGTATTCGACGCCGTCATAGGAGAGCGACCGTGACGTGTAGAGCCCGAGCGACTTGAGGTCGCGGGCAAGCACTTCCATGGCAGCGACGCCGCCATCCTCGATCGCCGCGACGAACTCGGCACGATTGGCGAACGGAAAATCCTCGCTGCCCCAGATGCCGAGGCGCTGGGCATAGGCGAGATTCTCGACCGCCGTCGCCCCCGTTGCCGAGACGTAAACGATCCGGGCGTCGGGCAGCGCGTGTTGCAGACGCAGGCCCGCCCTGCCCTGTTGTGACGGAGCGACGTCACCGCGTTCGCTTTTTCCCCCCGCGGCATTCGCCATGGCGTGGGCTTCGTCGAAGACGATGACGCCGTCGAAAGGCTTCCTGGTCCCTGTCGCGGCTCCGCCGCTCCCCGCCTCTTGGCCGACCCAATCGAGGATCTGCGCGATCCGGGATTTCTTGCCGTCGCGCTCCTGCGAGCGAAGTGTCGCGTAAGTGGTGAAAAGGATGCCTTCGGCAAGGCGGATGGGCGTGCCCTGCCGATAGCGCGAGAGCGGCTGGACAAGGAGACGCTCCTGACCAAGGGCCGACCAGTCGCGCTGGGCATCCTCCAGCAGCTTGTCCGATTTGGAAATCCAGATTGCCCGGCGGCGGCCCTGCAGCCAATTGTCGAGGATGATGCCGGCGACCTGCCGTCCCTTGCCGCAGCCGGTGCCATCGCCCAGAAACCAGCCACGGCGAAAGCGGACCGCGTTGCCGGCATCGTCGGCCGCGGCCGAGACGACGTCACAGGTCTCGTCGACGGTCCAGGCGCCGACGAGATGGCCGGAATGCGCCTCGCCGGCGTAGATCACGCTTTCGATCTGGGCGTCGGACAGCAGTCCTTCGTCGATGATCGCATCGGGCAGGAGGGGCCGGTATGACGGCTTCGGCGGCGCGACCGCGGCCATCGCCGCCGACTGGACCATCGGCGTCGGGTGCGGTTTGGCGCGTGGGATGTGGATCGACTGGAGCGCATAAGGTTCGTAGATCGTGTCGGTGAGCCGGCGGCCCTCCTCCGGCATCCAGTCGCGCAACTCATAGGGAAGAGGAACGGCAGACGTGCTGGCTGCGGGGGACGGACGGACGGGCTTCGCCCGGGCAACGGGACGCACCGGCCGCATGATCTTCGCAACAGACGCCGCGGCCGCGATTGGCGCAGCTCCCGCCGCTGAACGCGCGGCCATTTGCATGGCGGCGTTGCGCAGGATTCCGTTCGATAGTGCGCCGATCGAATCCGGAAAGCCGCCCGGTGTGCGGGGTGGCAGGTCGGAGATCCAGGAGAGCAGTGTCTCGACATCCGGGGCCCTGCCCGGCGACGCTACGAATCCGGCAGTGCCGGACGCAGGGATCTTGTCGATGATGGTCAGGCGGGTTTCGGCGGTCGTGCCATGGCGGGCATAGATACGGCCGTCGATCGCCGCGGTGAAGGCGATCCTGCCCTGCTGTTGCAGCCGCTCGAAGGCCGGCCGCCATTTGGGGTTTTCGGGAGAAAGGCCGGTGCCGGTAATGGCGACCAGGCGACCGCCGGGACGTAGGCGCGAAAAGGCCGAAGAAAGATGTCGCCATGCCGCATCGGCGACATGTCCGTCGACATAGGCGCCCACGGTGAAGGGCGGATTCATCAGCATGACGGATGGCTCGACGTCGGCATCGAAATGATTGTCGATATGGGCTGCATCATGCCGGCTGACCGGAACCCGCGGGAACAACAGGCCGAGCAGATCGGCGCGTGTCGCGGCAAGCTCGTTAAGTGCGAGCGACGCCCGGGCAATCTCGGCATGAACGGCGAGAAGGCCGGTGCCGGCCGAGGGTTCGAGAACGAGATCCGACGATGAGATCGCGGCTGCGTGGGCGGTGACGAAGGCGAGCGGCAGCGGCGTCGACAACTGCTGCATGGCCTGGCTCTCGTCGGAGCGCCGTGTATGGGTGGGAACGAGCTCGGCGATCCGCTTCATCATTGCCAGTGCCGCTTTCGGCGTCGTCGAGCGG
>NZ_JAAKZF010000187.1 GCF_011045125.1 Allomesorhizobium camelthorni
TACCTATTGATTTTGAGTGGTTAATCGCAAATCTAGAGATAGAAAAGATATCGCACGGTATCGACGGAACACAACTTAAGGATATTGAAACATTTTGCCTTGGGCCAAAGGCGATCTTCTCGGCAGAAGCCTATGTTTTGGGATTGTTTCAGCTATACCCTACATTGTACCTACACAAAGCAACCAGAGGGGCTGAAAAAATTTACTCAGAGCTACTTATAAACGTGTTTGAATGTGTCAAACAAGGAATGCTCGAATACACTGGGTTGAATAAAAGCCATCCTCTCTCGGTGTTTGCCGTGAACCCCGAAAGCCCGCAGCACGTTTTGAATCTGGACGACACCGTCATTTGGGGTGCCCTATCTCTATTGGAATTCTCCAAACATAAAGGCATTTCAGAAGCTGCCGTCCGCCTGCGGGATCGACACTTATTCAAGTGCTGCGACATTAGGCTGGAGCTCGTCCCTGCATTTGGTGAAAATGACAAGGACAGAGTGAAAATTGATGAGGCCTGCGCTTCCATTGAGGAAAAAATTAAGGAGAGAAATGCCGAATGGAAGCGTTCCGATTCGGAAGGACTCACACGGATTCTGGTCGATAAGGCACAGAGAGCCCCATACCGGAAATTCGACGACTCCAAGGGACCCTTAAACCAAATCAGGATTGTTGCCGAAGATGGGACAGTAAAAGATCTGGGACTGGTTTCTGATGTTGTTGGCGCCATCCGCCCATTCAAGCTTTTTCGGGCGTATCATGCGCCATCGGATGAAGAAGCAAGAAAGTTTATTCTCGACATCGTGCACGAGGAGATAAAGAATGCAAACTAGAAAGAGGGAGACGCAGAAAGTTGCCGACATTGTAAATGACGCTGGCGGAAAAATAGTCGGCCGAACGAAATTACAAAAATTGGTATACTTACTGGAGGTTTGCGGGGTCGGTGAGGGGTTTGAATTTGAGTATCGACATTACGGCCCTTTTAGCGAAGCGCTTTCCACAGCTGCACGGAATGCAGCTGTTATAGACTTGATAGATGAAGAGGAAGTTTCTACTTCTTGGGGAGGATTATATTCTATATATAAATCGAGAGGTTCCGTCACACCCACTTCTGATCAGGCAAGAAGGCAGATCGCGAAAATTGCAGTAGAGGCTGACCCTGTCGAACTAGAACTAGCTGCAACTGCTGTCTTCCTAAAATTTAAGGGGTTTACAGATGCCTGGAAAGAAACGGCGAAACGTAAACCTGAAAAATCAGAAGCTGGAAGAATAATGAATGCGAGGAAGTTATACAATCGCCTTAAGGAGGTGAAGGTTCCAAAATCTCTTCCGGATTTGGGGTAAATAGGATAACTCCGGTGACAGTAGCGTAACGTTCATCGATCCATTCCGGGGGAGTATGATGAACTTAGCTCCCGCACATCGGTGGTATCTTTGCTCGGCTCAGGGCGCATTCGCTCTGGGCAATTATTTAATAGTCCACTGCGACACGCAGGCATTGATAGGGCTCTGCCTGTCCGGCGGGCATGGCGCAAAAGAATTGTCGTCGGGCGCTCGGGTGCGGACCCTTCTCCCCCCTTCGCGGGGGAGAAAGCAAATTCTTGGGCTTGGCGAAGCCAAGTCCTTAGAATTTACCAGAGCGGGGCTAGCCGCAACTCCCAACGTGGACTAAATCCACCCCTCTTTCGCGGCATTCGGTAGCAAAGACCACCAGATCTTAAATCCTTCGCGGCATACGCTGTTTCCTGATGGATTCCAGGAGCAGGCGGATGGAGATCGCGGAAGAACTGAAGCGCAAAAGGGCCGAGCTGTCGAAGCGGATGCAGGAGATCACCCGCGAGCAGATGGCGATGCAAGGGCAAATGACGGCGCTCGACAAGGTCATCGCCCTGTATGACCCGGATTATTTGCCCGAGAAGGCGGAAGAACCATCCCGCCGCCGCGGCCGTCCGCGCAACGAGGGGCAGGTGACCAGCCGCGAAATCAACGCGCTGCTTTCGAACGTGAACAAGCGCCGCGCCGTACTGGAGATTCTCCGGGATGCAGGGCGGCCGCTGTCCACGGCGGAGTGCGCGGCCAAGTTCGCAAGCAGGCTCGGCCTTGAGGATAACGACCACAGACTTGGCCAGATCGCCAATCGCCTGTCGGCTGCACTCGACAGCCTCGCCAAGGGCAAGCGCGTTCGTCACGCTGGAATGGTCGACGGCCGCCGTGTCCTCTGGGAGATCGCGGCCTAATCGTCAAGATATCGGAAATGAGCGGTTTAATATTCAACCGATCGATCCGATATCAACCAGCCCAGATCAAGTCCGGCGGCTTGTTGCCCTGCCAATAGCCGCAGAGATAGCGCGACGTCGGCCGCGCCAGCGCCACACGCAGCACATTGAAGGTCTGGCGGCGGTTGCCCCAGTCCCTGCTGTCCTCGCGCCACGCGAGTTCTGCCACGTACCAGTCGAAATACTTCAGCGAGAAGCGGTGGTGGATGCCGACGTAGGCGCGCTGGACGCGCGAGAAGAAGCTCTCTACCTGGTTCGTGTTGGTCCCGTCCTCGGCCTGGTAGGCCTTCGAATGGTTTACCCGCTTCAGCTTGTTCAGCCCCGCAAGGTCGTTGTAGCTGCCGTGCTCGTCAGCAATCACCGTCGCCTGCCGAGAGACGTGGTCGCGGACAGCGGCCCAGGCAGCGTCGCCGTCCTCGTCGCGGATGACGCGGGTGAAGGTCTGGCCGCCGCGGCCGAGACCGCGCTCCCTGAGCGCCAAGGCGCACAGCCGCTTCATGTTCTGGAACTTCTTCAGGCGACGGTCGACGCGGTCCTCGGCCTTGTTCTCGGGGCGGATGTGGCCGCCCGCGTACTTGCCGTCGATCTCGACTTCGCCTTCGAGCACCATGTCCTCCCTGCGCCATGCGATCGCCTCGCGCAGCTTCATCAGCAGCACCCAGGCTGTCTTGTACTGCACGCCGATCTCGCGGGAGAGCTGCAGGGCGGCCTTGCCCTTGACCGAATTTACGGAGAACCAGATGGCCATGACCATCTTCTTGAAGCTGAGCTTGCGTGCGTGGAACACCGTGCCCGAAGTGACCGTGAAGACCGTCTTGCAGGCCCTATCAGAGCACTTGAAGCGGCTGCGGCCCATCGTGTGGCAGCGCAGCGTTCCGCATTTTGGGCAGAACGGCTCGCCGTCCGTCTGCGGCCAGCGCATGCGCTTGAACCAGCCGTAGGCCGTCGCCTCGCGGACCTTTGCCAAGTCCATGACGGTGAGCGTCCGGCATTCCGGCGACAGCAGGAAGTGCTGCCCCTTTGGTTGTTGTTCGGACTTCGCCAAAGCTCAGTCCCTCCTCGGTTTGGACGGCGACTGAGCCGCGTATTTCCAAACCTCTGGACGGGACCGGGACGCGCGAAACCGCGGCAGCAAGCTGCACAACGGTCGAGGCGGTGGCGAATGGGATGGCAGTCATGTTCAGGCTCCAGGTTGCACGCATACAGGGTCCGCGGCGGCCACCGGGCCACCGAAGAAGTCAAAGCTGTATGTGCACGGTCCTGAACATGGGACCGGGCTCATACCCGGTATGCGTGCGGGAGTCGATCGGGAAACCAGTCGATAGTTAATTTGCCCAGTGCTCGGGATACAGCCTCGGCAAGGTCCATACGACCTTTGCGCCGGCAGCGTTTGTCGGCGATCCTTAATGTCAAAGGGAGGCTAAAAATGACACAGGAAGAACAAAACAAACTCGTTGTGCGGATCGCATCCGAGCACGCACTGACATATGCAGTCACCGTGGTCCTTTTTGTGGCATTAGGAGCTTGGATTTTCTCCTTTAGCCTTTGGTCATTTGTAAAGTGTTCCCTTCTTTTGGGTGGACTCGCCTTTGTGGGAGGGTTCCTTTCAAAATGGGGTGAACTGGACGACGAGATTAAGAAAGAGCGAGTTCGCCAGAGCGCCCGCCAAAGCTGAGACCAACAACGAAAACAAGACAGTTTGAGCGTATCAGTCACGCCGATACGCTCGTCTTTCGACATTGAATCAAAGGTTTATCCGCTATCTGGTGGTCTTTGCTACCTAATGCCGCTCTTTCGGCCCGATTGAAGAAAGATCTATTGCGGATCAATGGCATAACACCTGCTCGAAATTTTTTTCACATCCCTTTTGTTCACACCC
>NZ_JAAKZF010000188.1 GCF_011045125.1 Allomesorhizobium camelthorni
TAGGCCATATGGGGATATGGCAATGATCAGAGTATACCGCCGCGAACCACTGATTGCAGCTTGCCCAAATCGTATGGGCTCCATTTAACTTGGAACAAGGCACTTTGGTTCGCGTTCTCAGACTTCCAAGGGTATTTCATTCTTCAGCACTTGCCCTCGGAAGCAGGAGCCCGCCGCCTGTCCCGTCCTCGCGGCGGGCTTCTTGCGTTCAGGGTCAATCTTGATCACACAAAAGACCCGGCACAGGGTCGGGGGGCGGTGCCAGGTCTCTAAGGTCACGTGGGTGCGTTGGGCGAGTGACATTCAAAGCCTGCGCCCGGATCGTTAACGATATGTTAAGATGCGGGTCCGGCCGCCGATCAAGCGCAAGCGGTAGGTTTCTTTGACCCTGTGTCGCGCGGCCCGGAATTGCTGCGGTAAATCCACGGCGCTTCCCTGCCAGTTACGTCAATGATTGCCTGCAGCAGCGCGTCATGAAGGCGCTGCATGGCGCGACAGTGGTCGCAGCCCACGCGAAGGCCGCCGCTGTAGCCGATGATGATGCCGTGGATCGCCTCAGCGTCCGCCAGGAAGCGGTCGGTGTGGATGATACGCTTGGGCATTTTTCGATGTCCTGACATGGCAATCTCCGATGAGTTGAGAATCGCCGCACTAGGACATTATTCCTGACGCGCTGAGTGGGATCAAGCTCCGAACTCTCCGAAGTGACGCGGGAGTTCCTGAACGACCTGAGCAGGGAAGACACTGCCACGCTGAAAACCGGGCTGCCGCTCATCCGCAACATTGTGAGTTTCGGCAAGGTTACGAAATGGTTGGCGATAACGACGCTCGGCCTGCTCGTCGGCTTCGTTCTGTTGTGGGAATCGGTGTTGAAAATCGTTGCCTGGTTCCGGCCCCCGACCTGATCGATCTCACAATCGCGCCACCCTCAAGACCAGCTTGCAGTTCCTCGACGGTGCTCACGCCCTTTTGAGAAAGCGACATGATTAGATAACTGGCGTCGGAGTATTCCGGGCTGGACGGCGCGATGCCGTGACTAGCACAATGGTCATTCAAGACCTTGGCGAGCACGGCCAATTGTTCAGGACTGTATATTCCGGTGAAAGACATGACGCCTCCTGCTTAGTTGCAGTTGGGCGAAAGCCTGGTGGACTCTTTCAAGCACCCGTATGCCGTCGAATATCGGGCGACCTGTTTACCTTATTCCCTTGATCCCCCCAAGCAAGGGGTATTCGCGGGCCACTGCGCAAAACTTTATGGGCGGTCAGCAGCCTTTGTTCCGCTGCGCCGAACTGATGGCGATCAACTCGCCCTTGTGCGGCGCAACTGCACCCCTCCTTGTCGCCGCCTGTAAGGCTGCTCATCGGGACGCCGATCAGAAAGACGCCCACCGCATTGCCGGTCTGTGCCTGCCGGCGCAGCGGGCTCATGCGGCATCGGGGCGTGTTCGCGGTCATGGCGTTCGATCTATCATCATGGCCGGTATGTGAGGTATGTGAGGCATCCCACAGACGCCCCACGGAAGAACTCCTAACGTCGGCACAACCTTCCTCCCGAAGGTTACCTCGGAGGCCCGGTCGATAGCGCCCCTGTCGGCCGGGTCTTTTCTTCCGCCGCGTTTCGGCAGCGCCATTCGGGATCAATCCTTTTTTTAGTTTGGGCGGGTGGGAAAGGCCGTCACTGGAAACGGTGGCGGGCGTTTTTCATGGCAGATCGTATTGCCAAACATTGTCGGCGCGTTATTTCCCCGACAGTCAAACGCGTAGACGTTAGACCACCAGAGGAACTGGCCCGCTGCTTCGGTGGCGGGCACTCTCTTCGCGTTGCGAGGTGGCATTCTCGCCTGAGGCCAGGGGCGTTGTACGGGAGGGCCTACCCATGAATATGAGCACGCAAACCTGGATTATCGCTGCCGTCGTGGTTCTACTCATCATTGCCGGCCTTTATTTCGTCATGCGGCCTACGGCTGAGACGACGGCACCGCCTGCGACCACCGAACAACCTGCCCAACCAGCACCGGCAAATTAAGGGGTCGGGCAAGGCGAAGAACAAGCAGCTTGAAACCGACGCTGCAGAAGTCCGTATCCGCGCCACGCGCCGTCTCGGCGAACTGATGGCGGCGCAGCGGGAGGCCGGGCTGACGGCGAATGGCGGCGACGCCATGAAAGCTCGGGTTGAAAACAAACCCGAGCACTACCAACCACCTATCACACTCGCCGAAGCGGGCATCGACAAGAACCTCGCCAACGAAGCACGCAAGCTCGCCGCCATTCCTGAAACCGAATTTGATGGCATCGTCACCGGCTGCGGGCTTTTCTTTTGCCTGGTGGACGCGGCAGCCTTTGCCTGAAAACCGCCGCATCGGATATTGCTGAAAACGATTCGCTACCGCGCCCAAGCTTGAGACTATGGTGATTCGGGATCGCGGCGGTAATTGTATCTCCGAAAAACGCCCCAGGTGCGTCCAGCCGCCCGCCTTAGTAGCCGCCACCGCCACTACCACCACTGCCGCCAGCGGCCATACCGTTGCCGTTTGCCGTGGAGGCGGTTGACGGTACGGATGGACCCTCACCGCGTGGTGCTGTCGTGCAGGCCATCAAGAGCAACATCGAAAGTAATATGAGCGGGCGCATGGCGTTGACCTCCCTTTAGCGGGCGTTCCTATCGAAAACGTCTCACATCTAACCATTATTCCGTGACGGTAGCTCGCCGATTGCGCCCGCCTCGGTTCGCCCCTGGCGGAAGAGAGACAACAAAAAGCCCGCTGCGGGAGGAGGTGCAGCGGGCTCTCTATTTGGGCGAACTCGGGAGGAGGTGAGTTCGCTGTGCGCCGTCATCGCATCTGGGAGGAGTAGATGGCCGACAAGGGAAAGAGTACCTGATCCCGTTGATCCCGCAATGCACAAAAATTTTATTGCAAATGCGAAGATGTCGCAGCGAGCGCCGATGCCCGCCACGGTCGCCCTGGCGGGCTGTTTGCTAATGAGCGCGGCTATCGGCGCTTCGTTCATCGAACACAACCGCACAGCCTAACGCGATGGCAGTTTCCGATATTGCATTCGCCAGTTCTTCGTCAGGGGTCACGAAGTCTCCCGCGATTATCCGGAACTCCCCGATGGCCTTGGAGGTAGACAGTAGCGACCCAGCGTAGCCGGTATTAGCACAGGCCTTCACGGCCGAAATCAGATCGGCTTGGTTGAATTTGCTGTTGTCCATGATGGCTCTCCATGGTCGAGCCCGTTCTCCGGACAGTCAACCCATGCGTGCGGAAAGTGTTCCGTCGTAAAGCCGGCGATGTTCATGCATAATGGAAAGCTGGCCTGCCGTCCGGTGTGAAGACCTGATCATCTTTGACGTAATAGGCAGCCGCCCCGCTGCCTTGCATTCTGTACCACCAGCCGCCGTTTTCGCAGAATTCGCAAGTCTCGGTTTGGGGTGCGTAGATGCGCTGGCCCTCCTGGTAATATGCGGGCTTCCCCTCGGTGTGGCCTTGGTGCATTGATCGGGGTGCGGACGGATTTCGGTCTTTGATGCCGTTGGCTATGCCGTGGCCGCCTTGTAGCGGACAGACTTCGGGCGCGCGCATGTCAACATTCGATTGAGGACGGCACAACCAATGGCAACTTCGGTTTGCTGGGTCCGGAACGATCTTGCCCGCAGTCGGCGACCGATGATGGATTTGTAGCGGCCGATCGCGGTCTCAACGAGCGAGCGCTTACCGTAGCTGGTCGCAGCCTGCCATTTCATCCGGCCGTCTATGTTGATCGCCGCGATATGCCGGTCCCGCTGGCTGAGAGGTTCGGTATCTGCCCGCTCGATTGCGTTTGCACGCGGCGGTATGACGATCGTTGCACTGCGGCTATGGTTGGCGACGACCTTGTAGGTTGGCTTGCCGTCATAGGCGCCATCGGCTGTGAACTGGCCGATCTCTCCATCGATCTGGTCGAGCAGCGGCTCCACCTGCGAGGAATCTCCAGTGTCCTGATCGGTCATGACGTGAGCAATGATTTCACCGCTGTC
>NZ_JAAKZF010000189.1 GCF_011045125.1 Allomesorhizobium camelthorni
TAGCGTCGTTCGCAGCCTTGGATTGCCGGCTTTCGATACCCCCTGGTCGTGATCGACCGAGCCGCTCTGCCACGGCGTCGGCGCGAGGCCCGGGCGGCGGATCCTCCCAATCAGAGAAGGTACGGATTGGAAAGCTCCGCCGCAGAGCCGAGCATGCCGCGGGCCGGCGCCGCTTGCCGCGACCTACGGTCTCGCGGACGGCGCGAAGCGCACGGTCGATAGTTGCCGCACGCATCGCCAAAAGCCGCCGCTCCGGCCGCGGCCCCGAACGGGCCCACCGGCGGTCCTTTTTTCAACAGGCGCATCACATGCTTGGGGGTGAAAGCCGCTCACCGCCATGAACTCATCGAGAATGCGCGACTTCTTTGCCCGGTCGCTTCGGGCGGAGCGCTCCGTTATCGCGCTCACCAGCTCGTCCCGTGCCGCCATGCTGACCTGCCTCATCTGATTTGCTCCTGCCACACAAATGCGGGGATCAAGTCAGATGGGCAACGGCTCAACATTCAGGCGAGGCAATGCGGATGTCGCATATGACGCCGGCCGGCCTAGCCTCGCGCCTGGACTTATAGATGTAAAGGGAGCGGTCTCCGCAAAGCTTCGCATGCTTTGAGAACCAATACTTTCCAGGCCTCCCTGACCTGATCCACAAGCTGGCGCCGACGTGCAGGCCTCAAAGCTTTTTTGAAGCACGTCCTGCAGCATGGCCTTCTCCAGTGATCAGCAACGATCCGTTTGAACTTGGCGTTCTCCTCATCGAGCTGCCGCAGGCGCGCTTAACCTCGGATGGTATCAAACCCGCATAGCGCTTGCGCCAATTGTAGAAGGTCGCCTCCGAGATCCCGGCCTTCGGGCACACCTCGCCGATCGCCGTGCCATCCTCAGCCTGCTTCAGAACAAAGGCGATCTGCGTCTCTGAACACTTCGATGCCTTCATGGAACTCTCCTTCTCCCCATCCAGGGATAATAAGTGGAAAATTCCGGCTTCGAACGGTCCGATTTGGCGGGGGCACGTCAATGACCCTATGGGATCTTTGATGATGCTTCCGCAGAGAAGGCGTAGATGATTTGCACAATCGTTCTCCTCGGCCTCACATATTGGCAACGCAAACCCCAGCGGTCCCGTGTGGCGCCGTCGAAACGTTGCGTCGCCAGTGTTACACAGCCAAGCAGATCGCGGCTCACTCTGCGCTCGTACGGGGAGAACCCGGCACTCCGATAGCGTCTCGAGCTGCGCTTGTCGCATTGGCGACAACACGTCAGGGGCTTCGCCGGCGCGAGCATGAGCTATTCCTTCGGCGAATCAACGGCTTGACGCTCGGTTTTCGCGATAGGCACGCTGCTTGCTGAGGATTGGGGGCCAGCAAGCTTGATTGCCGCAGTTGCATGGCTTTGGTCTGGCGAAAGAACCGCGAACTTGGAGAATTCCACCATGAGTGAAACGGCTTTGAATGTCATTCCGCGTACCGCTGTTGTCAAACGTGCGGCGCGAATTGGCGCTGAAATCAGGAATATCAAGCTGTCGGGCGATTTGCCGGACCAGACCATCGCCGCGATCAAAGGCCTGCTGCTTGAACACAAAGTCATCTTCTTCCGTGACCAGGTTCATCTTGACGACGCTGAGCACGAGCGCTTTGCTATTCGTTTCGGGAAGCCTATGCTGTCTCCGACGTTAGATCCTGCGAAGGGAACGATGTCTATCCTCGAGATTGATCACCCACGCGGAGGGTTCCGGACTGATACTTGGCACATCGACTTCGCCTACCTGGATGCTTATCCCAAGATTTTGGTGCTGCGAGGCGCTGTGATCCCACCAGTCGGCGGCGACACGGTGTGGTCAAACACCGCGGCAGCATATCTCGACTTGCCGGCACCGCTGCAAAGGCTTGCCGACGACCTCTGGGCGGTTCACAGCAACGCGTACGACTTCGCCGTGTTTGCCCGCCCCACCGAAGCCGAAAAAAAGATCTACGATGAGGCCCTTAGTAGAGCGAGTTTCGAGACCGAGCATCCCGTTGTACGTGTCCACCCCGAAACCGGCGAGCGAACATTGGTGCTTGGTCTTTATGTGAAAGGTTTTGTTGACCTGCCGAAATATGACGGCCAAAAGCTATTCGATTTATTCGAGTCTCATATCACCGCGCCGGAAAACACTGTGCGCTGGAACTGGAAGCAGGGCGATGTCGCTATCTGGGACAACCGCGCCACGATGCATTATGCGGTTAGGGATTATGGCGACCAACCTCGCGTCGTCCGTCGCGTGGCCATCGATGGCGAGGTACCCGTCGGCGTTGACGGCCGGCGCAGTGTAGTGCGTACCAAGATCATCAAGCCGCCGCCCGCGGCGTCGTCCACGAGCTGAGCCCGTTGACAACAAAGCCGGCCAAAACAAAGGGGCCTCATTGTGCGGCCCGAAATCCCGTTTTGGCGGGCCGCATCGACAAGAGAAGATTTCAACATGCGCTTGGCAGACCTGGCGGCGACTTACTCTCCCGCGCCTTGAAGTACCCACTAATTCTCGGAACAGGGTGGCGAGATCATTTCGGAAACAGCGACATCCCTCGGAATCAGCACCATGAGCGACAGTGTGAATCATCATCGAACATTCGAGGTCCTGACTGCGGAGCCTTTGCAGTCTCGGCGCAAGCCGCGTCATTGGTCGGACGAGGACAAGGCGCGGCTTGTTACGGAGGCGTTGGCACCGGGAGCAATGTTTCGGCGATTGCCGCTCTCACGGACTGGACCCCTTGCAGGTCTATGCGTGGCGTCGCAAGGCGCTGGCGTCTGGAGCGGTTTCGCCGCTGACAGGGGGGCAGGTCAAGCCTGTCAGGTTCACGCGCTTTGAAGCGGTGGGCAGTGAGATGGTGGAAATCGTCGTCGGCGATGTGGTGGTGCGCGTCGGCGGCGAAGTTGATCCGATCGTCTGGTCAAGATTATGCGCGCGGTGCGCAAGACATGATCGCCTCAGGAGTTGTCGTTTACGTGTCGTGCCAGCCGGTCGACTTCCGCAAGGGAGCCGCATCGTTGATGGCTCTGGTGAGGGATGGCGGTCTCGACCCGTTCTCTGGGGCGCTTCACGTGTTCCGCTCAAAGCGAGCTGACCGTGTTCGCATCGTGTGGTGGGACGGCAGCGGGGTCTGCCTTTACTCGAAAACCCTGGAAGAGCACAGCTTCTGCTGGCCGGCGAGATCGGTGCGGATGGCGGTCGGCTCTTCGGGCCGGTCAGCTAGGGACTTTCAGGAATTCTGTGCGCGAGGCCATGATGATGGAAAGGAGAGAATCATCACATGGCTATCGAGAAGGAACTTCTGGACCAACTGCTTGCCGGCCGCGATCCGAATGAGGTGTTTGGCAAGGACGGATTGCTCGACGACCTGAAGAAGGCGCTTTCGGAACGGATTCTGAACGCTGAACTCGACGAGCACCTCGAGGACGACCGCACCGACGGCAGCGCCAATCGCCGCAACGGCCATTCGCGGAAGTCGGTTCTGACGGGCACGTCGAAGATGACGCTGTCGATCCCGCGCGACCGGGCCGGGACCTTCGATCCGAAGCTGATCGCCAAATACCAGCGCCGCTTTCCCGATTTCGACGACAAGATCATCTCCATGTACGCGCGCGGCATGACGGTGCGCGAGATCCGCGGCCATCTGGAGGAGCTCTACGGCATCGACGTGTCGCCGGACCTGATTTCGGCCGTCACCGACGCCGTCCTGGAGGAAGTGGCCGAGTGGCAGAACCGCCCGCTGGATGCGATCTATCCGCTCGTCTTCTTCGATGCGATCCGAGTCAAGATCAGGGACGAGGGCTTCGTGCGCAACAAGGCCGTCTACATTGCGCTCGGCATCCTGCCGGACGGCACGAAGGAGATCCTCGGCATTTGGATCGAGCAGACCGAGGGCGCCAAGTTCTGGCTGCGCGTCATGAACGAACTGAAGAGCCGTGGCGT
>NZ_JAAKZF010000019.1 GCF_011045125.1 Allomesorhizobium camelthorni
AATGCTCTCTACCCGGATCACAGGCTCTTGATAGCTATGGACCTGGAAGATCAACTCAACCACACGCTCCAGCAGCGCTTGATCTTCCTCCAGCTCGAAACTCACCTCGACGACACCAGGGCGCTTGCGAACCTCGTTCTCGGCTCCTGCGGCGGCGCCCTCAAGCGGGCGATAGCGCTCTATCCCGGCGGCCGACTGGTAAGCGTTGCTGTCATATTTTCCCATGGTGAGCGGTACCGCTTGCACCATATGCTCCATGATGCGGTCCACATCCTCCGCAGGCATTTGCACGGTCACGAGGAGCAATCGCTCCATGCGGACTGACGAAGTCTCGAAACCCCGCATTGCCATGCCAACCTCCGGTCTTGAGGGCATCCTAGTGCCGCTCTGCCGACAACGTCATGTCAGCAAGACATTCGCAATCTGGGGCAGCTACGAAAATAATACCTCTGTCTGCCGGCCGGAACCCTCACGCAACATTCCGCGCCGCCAGAAACCCCGGCAGATCGGCGATCGAATCCAGCACCACGTCGGCTATCGGCGCCAAGGTCTCGCGCGTTCCGGTGCCGGAAAGCACCGCGATCGCAAGCCCCACCCCACCGGCGCGGGCCATCTCCATATCATGACGGTTGTCGCCCACCATGGCGATCTGCGACGGTTTCAGGCCGGTCAAATCGGAGAAGGCGTAGATAGCATCCGGCGCGGGCTTGGGATTGGCGACCGCATCGTAGCCATAAGCGGCGTCGAACATCTGCGCCACGCCGAGCGCCAGCAGCGTCTTTTCCGCGCCGCCGGTGGAATCGTTCGTGGCGACGCCAAGCCGGAAGCCCAGGCGGTGCAGGCGGGCGATCGCGTCCTGGCTGCCGGGCAGCGGCACGGACTGCCTGGCGCCCTCCTCCGCGGTGAAGCGGTCGAAGCCGATGGTCATCTTCCGCCGGTCTTCGGCAGCGGCTTCCGGATACCACAGCGCCACGATGTCGGCATTGGTGCCGGCGGCGAACACGGAATCGGCCTTGAAGCACTTTTTGCCGAAATCATAGCCGGCCGCCTCCATCAGCGCGTCGGCCCTAGCGCGGTCGCCGCCCGCCGCCTGCAGCGCCAAAAGGTCGCCGATCGCGAACCAGGTTGCCTGGAAATCGACGAGTGTCCCGTCCTTATCGAACAGGATGCCTTTGATGCTGCTCAAGATCACCTACTCCGCCCCGCGCAGATGGTGGATATGACGCACGAGCCCGGCTGTCGAGGCATCGCTCCTCGCGGCATCCTGTGTGCCCTCCACGACAGGCAGCAGTCCGGTGGCCAGTTCCTTGCCGAGCTCGACCCCCCATTGGTCGAAGGCGTTGATGCCGAAAAGCTGCGCCTCGACGAAGACGCGGTGCTCGTAGAGCGCGATCAGCCGGCCGAGCGTATGCGGGTCGAGTTTTCTGTAGAGGATCGTCACCGACGGCCGGTTGCCTGGGAACACCCGATGCGGCGCGATCTTTTCGATTTCGGCAGGCGTCACGCCCTTGGCGCGCATCTGCGCCTCGGCTTCCTCCAGCGTGCGGCCCTTCATCAGCGCCTCCGATTGCGCGAGGCAGTTCGCCAGCAGCAGATCGTGGTGATGTCGAAGCTTCGGCTCGTGGCCCTCGGCTGCGGCCAGAAATTCGACGGGAATGATGTCCGTGCCCTGGTGCAGCAGCTGGAAAAACGCATGCTGGCCGTTGGTGCCGGGCTCGCCCCAGACCACCGGTCCGGTCGGCGTCGTGACAGCGCCGCCGTCGATCGTCACCCGCTTGCCGTTCGATTCCATGTCGAGCTGTTGCAGATAGGCCGGCAGCCGCGACAGGCGCTGGTCGTAGGGGATGACCGCGCGGGTCGGGTAATTGCAGACGACCCGGTGCCAATACCCGACCAGGCCCATGACCACGGGAATGTTCTTCAACAGCGGCGCAGTCGCAAAATGCCGGTCCATCTCATGCGCGCCGGCCAGGAACTCGCGGAAATGCTTCGCTCCGACTGCGATCATCACCGGCAGGCCGATCGCCGACCACAACGAATAGCGGCCGCCGACCCAGTCCCAGAAGCCGAAGACGCGGTCGGGCGCGATGCCGAAATTTGCAACCTTGTCGAGCGCTGTGGAGACGGCGGCGAAGTGCTTGGCCACGGCTGCTGTCCCCAGCGCCTGCTCGATCCATTTCCGCGCGGTCGCCGCGTTGGTCATGGTCTCGATGGTGGTGAAGGTCTTGGAAGCGACGATGAACAGCGTCGTTTCGGGGTCGAGCCCCTTCAGCGTGTCGTGGATGTGGGCGCCGTCGACATTGGAGACGTAATGCACGCGCGGTCCGTCATGATAGGGCGCGAGCGCGAGCGTCGCCATGGCCGGCCCGAGATCGGAGCCGCCAATGCCTATGTTGACGATGTCGGTGATCCTGCGGCCGGTCGCGCCCGACGCGGCGCCGGAACGCACCGCGTCCGAAAACTTCTCCATGGCGTCGAGAACGGCACGCACGCCGCCCATGATTTCCGCACCGTCGAGCACGATCTTCGCATCAGGCCCGGCGCGCAGCGCCGTGTGCAGGACAGCCCGGTCCTCGGTGATGTTGATCCTGTCGCCGGAAAACATCGCCTGCCGCCGCTCGGCGAGACCCGCCGCTTCGGCGAGATTTTCGAGCAGGGCCATGGTTGCGGGCGTGACTGCGCATTTCGACCAGTCGAGCAGCAGGTCGCCTTCGGTCAGCGAAAACGTTTCGAAACGCTGCGGGTCGGAGGCAAAAGCCTCGCGCATGCTCTTGGGTGCAGCCGCGCGATCATCGCGAAGCGCTGCCAATTCCGCCTTCAGAAAATCTCTCAATGCCCTGCTCCAGAAAGTCGATACCGGGCGGCACCCTACCAGACCTTGAGGCTGTTTGAGAACGTTCGGCACGGCCGCGACGAAAAACTAAAATCGGCAGCAATGGTCGGCCAGACAGCCTGCACCACTCGCCCATGCATCACTGGCATAAATCCTAACAATCAGAAATTTTGATTGGCGCAACTGGTTGGACCAACAGTAGCATCCGCTGGTCCAGATTCCGATGAATCCGTCCGACGAGGAGACGCCCATGCCGCAGAGAAACGACACCGCGATCTGGTCTGGGCTTTTCCGCATCTCCGCTGAGTCGGGCCAGACCCTGCAGGCGCAGATCCGTCAGGCGATCGTCGCCGCCATTCTCGACCGGCAGATTGCCGCTTCGATGCCGTTGCCGTCCTGTCGCATCCTCGCCGAAAAACTCGGCGTCGCGCGCGGCACGGTGGTGCTGGCGTTCCAGCAGCTGGTCGACCAGGGTTTTCTGGTGGCGCGCGAGCGGCGCGGCCATTTCGTCAATCCGGAAGTGCTGGCCACTCCGGCCAAGCCGCACCAGAAGATGCCGGATAACGCGAACGAGATCGACTGGAAGGCGCGCCGCAAGATCGCGGCCAGCGACATGCCGCGCCCGGCCAAGCTGGATAACTGGATCAAGTCGTCCTACCCGTTCGTCTACGGCCAGTTCGACCCGGCGCTGTTTCCGACCGCCGAATGGCGCGAGTGCAACCGCATGGCGCTGGCGGTGCTGGAAATCCGCAACTGGGCGGCCGACATGGTCGACCGCGACGATCCGCTGCTGATCGAGCAGATCCAGGCCCGGCTGCTGCCGCGCCGTGGCATCTTCGCCAATCCGGACGAGATCATCATCACGCTCGGCGCGCAGAACGCGCTTTACATGCTCGCCAACCTGTTGATGAGCAAGGGTTCCAAGGTGGCGATGGAAGATCCGGGCTATCCGGACGCGCGCAGCATCTTCAGGCTCGCCGGCGCCGATATCGCCCCGACGCCGGTGGATACGTCGGGCATCGTCACCTCGGCGATCCCCTCCGATGCTGGCTTCGTCTTCGTGACGCCGAGCCACCATTGCCCGACCATGGTGCCGCTTTCGGCCGAGCGGCGGCAGGACCTGCTCGCTCGCGCCAGCCGGCATAACCAGATCATCATCGAGGACGGTTATGACAGCCAGTTGCTCGACGAGGCGCCCCAGCAGGCGCTGAAGAGCCTCGATCGCTCGGGCCGGGTCATCTATGTCGGCTCGATGTCCAAGACCTTGGCGCCGGGCCTCAGGCTCGGCTACATCGTCGCCTCGGCCGGCCTAATCTCCGAATTGCGGGCGCTGCGCCGCTTCATGCTTCGTCATCCGCCGGCCAACAATCAGCGTGCCGTCGCGCTGTTCCTGTCGCTCGGCCATCACGAAGCCCTGGTGCGGCGCCTTTCGGCAGCCTTCGACGAACGCCGCAAGCGTCTGGTCCATGCGATTTCCGCTTTCCTGCCGGAGTGGCGCTCGACGGATTCGGCCGGCGGCGCCTCGCTCTGGCTGGAAGGGCCGCGCGGCACGGATTCGCGCGGCCTTGCCGAAGCGGCCGCATCGCGCAGCGTGATCATCGAGCCGGGCGACCGCTTCTTCGACCAGGTCGACAAGCCGTCGCGCTTCATGCGGCTCGGCATCTCGTCGATCTCGCTGCAGCACATCGAGCCGGGCATTCGCGAGCTTGCCACAGCCGCCGGAAGGCGTCCCGCCGCAGCCTGAACGTCATCGCGGTACGTCCTTCGAGGCTCGCTTCGCTCGCACCTCGGGATGAGGCCCGTTGGCGTTGGAACTCCCAATGTGAGAAGCAGGCGCTATCCTCGTAGTTGAGCGTCTGCACCCACCTCCCCCATCCTGAGGTGCGAGCCCGCACGACGTCTGGTTTCTTTCCCATTTGGGCGGGCGGGCGAGCCTCGAAGGACGCACAACGCTGGTACATCCGGCGGAATGGCGTGGCCCATACACGCCGGCAAAGACCGCTGCATAGTCTCGCGAAAGTGGGGAACCGAAGCGGCCAAATCGGCGGGACTTAACCAGCCGTGCCTGCTTCGAAAATGTGGAGCATCGGCATGTCGAGCGCCGTGGAAAAGCAGGATATCAGCCAAGAAACGGGCGGCCAGGACAGCCGTTCTCGGCGTTCCGGCGGCCGGGAGGCGCGTCGTGCCATGCGCGCGGCTCCGCTGGCCGACGACGTGCGGCCGATCCGGCCAGGGCTGGAGGGCGGCAGGTACAAGCCTTTGGGCCAGAATGATCTCGAGCGAATCCACGAGGCTGTGCTGACGCTGCTTGAAACCGTCGGTTTCGCCAACGCAATCCCAAGCTGCATCGAAGCCTGCACCCGGGTCGGCGTTGTCCTCGGCGAAGACGGCCGCCTGCGCTTTCCGCGCGAACTCGTAATGTCGACGATCCGAAATGCGGCGCGCAACTTCACGCTGTGCGGGCAGGATCCAAAACACGACATGGTGATCCAGGGCAAGCGCGTGCATTACGGCACGGCGGGCGCGGCGGTGCATCTCGTCGATGTCGAGAAGCGCGAATACCGCGAATCGCTGCTGCAAGACATTTACGACGCCGCGCGCATCGTCGACGGCCTCGACAATATCCATTTCTTCCAGCGGCCGATGGTGCCGCGCGACGTTCCCGACCCGCTCGATATGGACTTCAACACGCTTTACGCCTGCGTGATGGGCACGTCGAAACATGTCGGCACGTCCTTCACGGTGCGGGAGAACGTCGCCCCTGCCCTCGAAATGCTCTACACGATTGCCGGCGGCGAGGAGAATTTCCGCGCCAGGCCGTTCGTGTCGAACTCCAACTGCTTCGTCGTGCCGCCGATGAAATTCGCCGAGGACGCTTGCGGCGTTCTCGAAGCATGCGTTGAAGGCGGCATCCCGATCCTGCTGCTTTCGGCCGGCCAAGCAGGCGCCACCGCGCCGGCGGCGATCGCCGGCGTCGTCGTGCAAGCGGTGGCCGAAGTGCTGGCGGGACTGGTCTATGTCAACGCGCTGAAGCCCGGCCATCCGGCGATTTTCGGAACCTGGCCGTTCGTGTCGGATCTGCGCACTGGCGCGATGTCAGGCGGTTCGGCCGAGCAGGCGCTCTTGACCGCCGCCTGCGCGCAGATGGCGCAGTTCTACGACCTGCCCGGCGGCTCGGCTGCGGGCATGTCGGACTCGAAGATGCCCGACATCCAGTCGGGCTACGAGAAGGGCATCACCAATGTCATGGCCGGGTTGTCCGGCGTGAACCTCGTCTATGAATCGGCCGGCATGCATGCCTCGCTGCTCGGCTTCTGCCTGGAGAGCCTGATCATCGACAACGACATGCTGGGTCACTGCCAGCGTTGCGTGCGCGGTATCGAGGTGACGGACACCGCACTTTCGATCGATACGATCGCCGAAGTTTGCCTCAACGGCCCGGGCCATTACCTTGGCAACGAGCAGACGCTGCGGCTGATGCAGACCGAATATTTCTATCCCGCCATCGGCGACCGGCTTTCGCCGAAGGAATGGAACGAGAGGGGCAAGCCGGACATTCTCGGCAGAGCCATTGCCGAGAAGAAGCGCATTCTCGCCGAGCGTTTTCCGCGCCATGTGCCGAAGGCGACCGACGATCGCCTGCGTGCCAAGTTCGGTGAATTGATCAAACTGCCACGAAGCGGCATGGGCTGCTGAACCCCGCGATCCTTAGCTCGCAGCATCGACGTCGACTGCTTGTGATCCACCGGCCTTGCGCCTGACGACTTCCTCATAGGCGGCCTGCAATTTCGCGCGGATCGGGGTTGCGCCGACATATTCGGCGGCGGGCGACTGCCCGAGATGCTCCTGGCGCAGTTCGGACATGAACTGCTCCCACATCGCCGGCCCGCCCTCCTCCATCAGCTTCGCGCGGATGCTCAGTTCCTCGCTGACGGGCAGCCATCTGCTGCCCCACGCGCCGAGATGCGCCATGATCGGCACCAGCGAGATCGACATCTCGGTCAGGCTGTAGATCGCCTTTTGCTTGTGAGTCGGATCGTCGGCCTTGGTCAGCATGCCTTGCTCGACGAGCATCTTCAGGCGGTCGGCCAGAATGTTGGACGAGATCGCCTCCTCCGACCGCAGCATCTCGCGAAAATGCCTTTTGCCGCCGAAAATCATGTCGCGAAGGATGAGCAGGGACCATTTGTCGCCAAACACTTCGACCGAGAGATTGATCGGGCAGCCCGACCGGCGAGCGACGTCCATTCGCATTCCCCAAAAAACCGGTTGCATAATCGCACCGATCTCCATATAGTGCAACCGCTTGCAAAATGCAATTGGTTTGGGTGGTACCTTTTGGAGGTGAGGAAATGATGAATGCAGAAATCACAACCGGACGCCGGAAGTCCGAGACCAAGAAGAAGCCGACATCAACCGAACGAGTGATCCGGGCCGGCGGCGTGGAAATCGCGACCGAAGCCTTCGGCAATCCGGCAAATCCGCCTATACTCTTGATGATGGGCATGATGGCTTCGATGCTCTGGTGGCCCGCGGAATTCTGCCAGCGCCTTGCCGAACAGAAGCGCTATGTAATCCGCTATGACAACCGCGACACCGGCCTGTCGACCGCTTACGAACCAGGTGAACCAACCTACACTCTCGACGACATGACCGATGACGTCTTTCGCGTTCTCGACGGCTACGGAATCCGGACGGCAAATGTCGTCGGCATGTCCCTCGGCGGTGTGATCGCCCAATACGCTGCCCTGAAACATCCGCGGCGCGTCGCCTCACTGACCGCAATCAGCACATGGCCTGTCGGAAGCGACACCTCGCATCCGCCGGAGTCGACCGAAACCGATGTCGATCCCTCGGCGGGCGGCGAGAAGGTCGATTGGTCGGATAGAGCGCAGGTGATCGACTTCATGGTCAAGGACGCCCGCATGCTGGCCGGTACGACGCATTGCCATGACGAGCGAGACGCACGCCAGTTGATCGAGCGCGACTACGACCGCGCGAAGAACTTCGCCAGCGCGACCAACCACTTCATGCTGAAAGGCGGCGACCAATGGAAGGGCCGCCTGCGCGAGATTAGGGCGCCGCTGCTCGTCATTCATGGCACGGCGGACCCGGCCGTTCCGGTCGAGCATGGCGCCGCGCTTGCCGATGCCTTCGCCGATGCGAAATTCGTCCGACTGGAAGGCGGGGGCCACGAACTGCACCGGGAAGACTGGGATGAGATCATCGCCGCCATCGTCGAGCACACGAATCCCAGAAGTTAAGCCCCAACTCAACATTGACTCGGCTCGAACTCGGCTATACTGAAGCAATCGCTTCACTATCTGCTTCGGCATTGAAACAAGCCCAGCAAAAAAGAGACCACCCATGTCGTTGAAGCTCTACTACCACCCCCTCGCCTCCTTCTGCTGGAAGGCGCTGATCGCGCTTTATGAGACCGGCACGCCGTTCGAGCCGCACCTGGTCGATCTCGGCGATCCGGACGCCCGCGCGGAATTCCTGAAGCTTTGGCCGATCGGCAAGTTTCCCGTGCTGCGCGACGAGGCGAAGGGCCTCACGATTCCGGAATCGACGATCATCATCGAGTATCTGGCGCGGCATCATCCCGGCGAGGCGACGCTCCTGCCTACGGAGATGTTCCCCGAACAGAACGCCGCCGGCTGAAAAATCAACCATGCTCCACCAATCCGACCAGCTCGACCTGATGTTCCAGGCGCTCGCCGATCCCGGCCGGCGGCTGATGGTGGAGCGGCTGTCCAAAGGGCCGGCATCGGTGAGCCAGCTTGCCGAGCCGCTGGACATGTCGCTGTCGGCCGTCGTCCAGCACCTGCAGGTTCTGGAGGCGAGCGGGCTGGTTCGCACCGAAAAGGTGGGGCGAGTGCGCACCTGCACGATCGAGCCGAAGACGCTCGGCCAGGCCGAGAAATGGATCGCAGACCGGCGGACGCAATGGGAGCGCCGCCTCGACCGGCTCGGCGAATATCTCGCCGGGCAATCCGACAAACCAACCAGATGAAGGAGAAAATCATGACCGAACGTTCCGTAACGCACGCCACCTTCGCTATCGAACGCACCTATGACGCCTCGCCGGAAAAGGTGTTCGCCGCCTTCGCCGACCCGACCGCGAAGCGCCGCTGGTTCGTGGAAGGCGAAGGCTGGCACATCGACAAATTCGAGATGGACTTCCGCCCCGGCGGTATCGAAACCAGCGTCTTCCGTTTCGGTGACGGACCGACCGGGCGCAACGACACCGTCTATCAGGACATTGTGGAGAACCGCCGCATCATCGCCGCCTACACCATGATAATAGGCGGCAACCGGATCTCGGCCTCGCTCGCCACGACCGAGTTCGAGCCGGCCGGCGCCGGCACGCGGCTGATCTACACCGAACAGGGCGCGTTCCTGGATGGTCACGACAATCCGGCGCAGCGCGAATCCGGTTGCCGCGAGCTTCTGGAGGCGCTTGCGAAGCAACTGCAGCGCAGCGCAGCGGCCTGAAGGGAGGACGGAACCATGCGGAAACTTGAAGGCATGAAACTCCACCAGGGCGATGGCCCGAACTCCTACCGGGTGCGCATTTTCCTCGCCGAAAAAGGCATCGAGGTTCCGATGGTCCGGGTCGATTTCGACAAGATGGAGCATCGCGCCCCGGAATTCCTCGAACTGAACTCGCTCGGCCAGATCCCGGTGCTCGAACTCGATGACGGCACGGTGATCACCGAAAGCGTCGCCATCTGCCGCTATTTCGAGGCGCTCTATCCAACCTCGCCGCTGTTCGGCGCGAATGCCGTCGAACAGGGCAAGGTGGAGATGTGGAACCGGCGCGTGGAGTTCGAGATATTCGGCACGATCGGCAATGTGGCGCTGCATACGCAGGAGTTCTTCAAACACAGGCTGACGCAGTTTCCTGCTTTTGCCGAGACCCAGCGCGAGTTGCTGCCGCGCAAATGGGAATGGCTCGATGCTGAAATGGCTGACGGCCGCCCGTTCATCGCCGGGGACAGTTTTTCCGCCGCCGACATCACCGGCATGACCGTCTCGTGGCTGGGGGAGGTGTTCGGCATGCCGGTCCCCGAGGGCCTGCCGAACGTCGGACCTTGGCACGAGCGCGTTCGCGCGCGGCCGAGCTGGAACGCGTAGCCGATACTGGAACGGCTGCGCCTTCGTCGCCAGCGCAACTGAACCGGACTTCGCCGTGCAAGGTGCGAGGAGGAGGCATTCATGACGAAAGTAGTGCTGTCGTTTTCGATGTCGCTGGACGGCTTCGTCGCCGGTCCGGATGTCGGCACAGACGAGCCGATGGGACGCGGCGGCGAACGGCTGCACGATTGGCTGTTCAAGTCGTCGAGCGAGATCGACGCGGAAAAGGCACAGGAAATCTCGCAAAGAGTCGGCGCGACCATTGTTGGCCGCCGTACTTTCGATGTCGGGATCGGGCCGTGGGAGGACACGCCCTACCCCGTCCCGAGCTTCGTGCTCACGCATGAGAAGCGCGAGCCGCTTGCCATGAAGAGCGGCGTCTTCACCTTCGTTACCGACGGCATCGAGAGCGCGCTCAGCCGGGCGCGGGCGGCAGCGGGCGACGAGGACATTGTGGTGATGGGCGCGGACACCGCCCGGCAATATGTGGCTGCCGGGCTCGCCGACGAAATCGTCATCCAGATGGTGCCTGTCCTGATGGGCAAAGGCACAAAGCTGTTCGACCAACTCGAAGATCGGCAGATCGAGTTGACGCAGGTCAGCGCGGTCCAATCGCCGTCCGTCACGCATCTCATATATCGGCTCACGAAGGATTCCGAGCGATGAGGAAAATCTTCCGTGCGATAGCGACCGAAGCGCGCATCCGTCCGCTTGCTGTCCTTCCGGACAGCTAGCGTGCGGGCACGCTTTCATCATTGCCATGCTGTTTGCCGCAGGGGACAGTTTACTTTTTTCCGCCCGCGCGAACTTATCAACTGCCGCCGCCTTTCCGCGGAAACAAAGTAAACTGTCCCCGGCATGCGCTTCTCCTTTGCCACGCCCGCTTTCGCGTCTGGCTGTTGAGTAGAAGGGAAGACGGGCGGGCAGGAAAGCGCCGCACGAATTCGTATATAAGAACAGGCACTCCCATGCCCGCCCGTCCGGTGTCTGTCGCCCAGTCGGCCGATCACACGCCCCGCTCCATGTTCTTTCCATGGACAATGACGCGCGGATGATCCGCCTCCCTCACGAAGCATTGGCGCTTCGCTCCGGAATGCCGGCCCGTCGGACGCCCTCGGAGCCATGGGTTCCGATCCCATGGCGGGAGGTCACCGCCGTCCTGCCTGATACCCGGTGCGCACCAGGTCCCGCCAGAACGGTGGAGAGATTATGCGCGAGGGGCAGGATGTGTGAACAAATTTGGTGCGAAAATCTTCCCGCCGGCTGTTATCCCATTGGCCCGCAACAGTTCTTTTTGTGAACGAGCGGGAATGGAGGTGGATTCTATCCACGTTTGAGGGCGCAGCGCCCCCTCCACCGCCTTCGGCGGTCCCCCTCCCCCGTAAACGGGGGAGGATCAGCAGCGGCAACGCCGGTTCCTTCCCTGCGAAGCGGGGGAGGGGACCGCCGGCTCAGTGATTATCCCTGGGAACGCCGCTGGTCTGGGCTACGCGCTGGTATTTTACGGCGGGTTTCAGCACCATGCCCTCCGAGAACTGGTCGACCATGCCGCGCTGGATCTCCTGCCATGGCGTCTGGTGGCCGGGGAAAGCATAGCCGCCATTGCCGGCAAGCGCCTTGCGGCGGGCGGCCAGTTCCTCGTCGTTTATGAGAATATCGGCCGAGCCTTTGTTCAGATCGATGCGGACGCGGTCGCCCGATTTAAGAAGTGCTAGCCCGCCGCCGACCGCCGCCTCCGGCGAGGCGTTGAGGATGGAAGGGGTGCCCGAGGTGCCGGACTGGCGGCCGTCGCCTATGCAGGGCAGCGAGTGGATGCCGCGTTTGATGAGATAGGCGGGCGGCTGCATGTTGACCACCTCGGCGCCGCCGGGATAGCCAACCGGCCCCGCGCCGCGCATGAACAGCACGCAATACTCGTCAATGTTCTCGGCCGGGTCGTCGATGCGGGCGTGGTAATCCTCCGGTCCGTCGAACACGACGGCCCTGCCCTCGAAGGCCTCCGGATCTTTAGGATTGGACAGATAGCGGTCGCGGAACTCCTTCGAGATGACGCTGGTCTTCATGATCGCGGAATCGAAGAGATTGCCCTTCAGATTGATGAAGCCGGCGTCGCGCATCATCGGATCGGCGGCCGGCCGGATGACCTCGTGGTTCAGGTTTTCGACGTCCCGGCAATTGTCGCCGATCGAGGCGCCGTTGACGGTGAGCGCGGCGGGATGCGGCAGCAGGCCGGCCTTCATCAACTCCATCACCACAGCCGGCACGCCGCCGGCATGATGATAGTCCTCGCCGAGATATTCGCCGGCCGGCTGGAGATTGACGAGCAGCGGAATGCGGTGGCCGACCGCCTGCCAGTCGTCATTGTCGAGCTTGACGCCGAGATGGCGAGCGATGGCGTTGAGATGGATCGGTGCGTTGGTGGAGCCGCCGATCGCCGAATTGACGACGATGGCGTTTTCGAATGCCTGGCGCGTCATGATGTCGGAGGGCTTCAGGTCCTCGTGCACCATGGCGACGATGCGTTTTCCCGTCTCGTAGGAGATCTGGCCGCGCTCGCGATAGGGCGCGGGAATGGCGGCGGAGCCGGGAAGCTGCATACCGAGCGCCTCGGCCAGCGAGTTCATCGTCGTGGCGGTGCCCATGGTGTTGCAGTAGCCGACCGAGGGGGCCGAGGAGGCGACGATGTCCATGAATTCGTCATAGCCGATCTCGCCGGCCGAGAGGCGCTGGCGCGATTCCCAGACGATGGTGCCGGAGCCGGTGCGCTTGCCCTTGTGCCAGCCATTGAGCATAGGCCCGACCGACAAAGCGATGGCCGGAATATTGACGGTGGCCGCCGCCATCAGCATGGCCGGCGTTGTCTTATCGCATCCGATGGTGAGCACGACGCCGTCGAGCGGGTAGCCGTAGAGCACCTCGACCAGGCTGAGATAGGCGAGGTTGCGGTCGAGCGAAGCGGTCGGGCGCTTACCGGTCTCCTGGATCGGGTGGCAGGGAAACTCGAACGGGATGCCGCCGGCCGAAACGATGCCCTCACGCACCCGCCTGGCGAGTTCGAGATGATGGCGGTTGCAGGGCGACAGGTCGGAACCGGTCTGGGCGATGCCGATCAGCGGCTTGCCCGACTGGAGCTCGGCCCGCGTCAGCCCGTAATTCAGATAGCGCTCGAGATAGAGCGCGGTCATGCCGGGATTATCGGGATTGTCGAACCACTCCTGCGAGCGGAATTTCTTCTTCGTTGTCGGGCCAGCCATGACATTCTCCGGAAATCAGTTTCCGCAACCGATATGACAACGCTTTCAGAGCAGCAAGTGCCATCGGCAGGGCCAGCGCGTATTTGTCGTTTTTGTCTGACAAATAGCCGCACGGCAAGACGACCCTCATCACGGCGGCCATGGACAGAAGGCGGGCGCTGCGCTACGCCTCTCGGCAGCTAGCTCAGGAGGGTTTCATGTCTTTGGTGATCGAAGGCGAGGAGAGGATTTCGGCGCCCATCCACAAGGTCTGGGAAGCGCTGAACGATGCGGAAGTGCTGAGAGCCAGCATTCCCGGATGCCAGAGCCTGGAAAAGAAATCCGACAGCGAACTGGCAGCGACCGTGGTGCTGAAGATCGGCCCGATCAAGGCGACGTTTGCCGGCGAGGTGACGCTTGCCAACCTCAACCCGCCGCATTCCTACACGATTTCCGGCGAAGGCAAGGGCGGCGTCGCCGGCTTCGCCAAGGGCGGCGCCGACGTGAAGCTCGCCGAGGACGGCCCGGGCAAGACGGTGCTGACCTATGAGGCCAAGGCCGATGTCGGCGGCAAGATCGCGCAGCTCGGCAGCCGGCTGATTCAGTCGACCTCGAAGAAGCTGGCGGGGCAGTTTTTCGCGACGTTCAACGAAAAGGTGAGCGGGGGCTGAAGGAGTTCAAGTTGAATGCCTGCGGTTAGCCGCCCTGCGGATGGTGCGGACCTTCATTTGACGCCGGCGCTGCCCCTCATCCCCCTGCCGGGACCTTCTCCCCGTGAACGGGGAGAAGGGAGAAGCGGCGACGTTGCGGCCAGCCCCTTCTCCCCGTCACTATACGGGGAGAAGGTCCCGGCAGGGGGATGAGGGGCAGCGCAGAGGGGAAATAGCTACTCGAACACGATGTTCGGCACGGAAGCCTCGGCGGCGGCGCGCTCCTCGGTCACCCGTTCCCATACCTTGCTGGCGATGCCGCGGTATATCTTGGCTTCGGGTCCCTCGGAATTGGACACCACGACCGGCGATCCGGAATCCGACGTTTCGCGGATTTCCATCTGCAGCGGCACCTCGCCGAGGAAGGTGACGCCGAGGCGCTCGGCCTCCTTGCGCGCGCCGCCATGACCGAAGATGTCGTAGCGCTTGCCGGTATCGGGCGCGACGAAGTAGCTCATATTCTCGACGATGCCGAGGAGCGGCACGTCGACCTTCTTGAACATGTTCAGGCCCTTGCGGGCGTCGATCAGGGCAAGATCCTGCGGCGTCGAGACGATGACGGCGCCGGCCAGCGGCACCTGCTGCGCCATCGTCAGCTGGGCGTCGCCGGTTCCGGGCGGCATGTCGACCACCAGAATATCGAGTTCGCCCCATTCGACCTCACGCAGCATCTGCGTCAGCGCCGACATGACCATCGGCCCGCGCCAGATCATCGGGGTTTCCTCGTCAACGAGGAAACCCATCGACATGACTTTCAGCCCGTATTTTTCCATCGGCTTCAGAACCTTGCCGTCGACGGTCTGCGGGCGGCCATGGATATCTAGAAGCCGCGGCATGGACGGGCCGTAAATGTCGGCGTCGAGCACGCCGACCTTGAGGCCATTGGCCAGAAGCCCGAGCGCGATGTTGATGGCCGTGGTCGACTTACCGACGCCGCCCTTGCCGGAAGCGACCGCGATGATCGCGCCGACGCCCGGCACGCCGCGCTTGCCTTGGGTGCGAGAGGGCGGCGCGTGCGGAGCAGGCCTTGGTGCGGCGGCAGCAGAGTGGCGCGGGGCGGGTGCGGCCGGCCTTGGCGGGGCGGGCCGCGGCGGCACCGGCGCCTCCATGCCGCCGCCCTTCTTTTCGGCGGTCAGCGCCACCATGGCGCCGGCGACGCCAGGCATTGCCTTGACCACGCGCTCGGCGGCGGCGCGCAGCGGCTCCATTTCCCTGGCGCGCTCGGCCGGCACGGTGATCGAGAAGAACACCTTGGAATCGGCGATGAAGATGTCCGAGACCAGGCCGAGGTCGACGATGTTGCCGGTGAAATCCGGCCCGTTGACGGTCCTGAGGCGCTCGATGACGGCTTCCTTGGTGACGGGCATTCGCGGCTCTTTCTGTTCTCGTTTGGGGTTCAGATAATGCAGTTCGGGGTCAGAACCAAGCGCCATGGCCGCATCGTCCCGGCGGGAACATTTCGCGGGCGGCGTCCGTTGGGCCCGTGACAGGCGCAACAGTCGGGATTCGTCAGGAAAAATTGTCGCGCGGTGTCGGAACGGGCGACCGCCGAACGTCCTTGGCATAGCGACGATGCTCACAGGAGGCGACCATGCTTGGAAACAGGAATGCGACGGCCAATATCGCGGTGAAGGATCTGGCGAAGGCCGGCGACTTCTACCAAAACACGCTCGGACTGAAGCCGGTCGGCCGGGAAGGCGAGGAGGTGATCGTGTTCGCCAGCGGCGACACGCTGATCAATGTCTACCGCTCCGAATTCGCCGGCACCAACAAGGCGACGGCCGTGACCTGGACGGTCGGCGACGACATCGGCAAGATCGTCAAGGCACTGGAGGACAAGGGCGTGCCGTTCGAACACTATGAATGGCCGGGCGTCACCATGGACGGCCACATCCACGTCATGGGCGACATGAAGGTCGCCTGGTTCAAGGATCCCGAGGGCAACATCCTGAACCTGATCAACCAATAGGCGGGCAGGTCAGGAGGCGAGCGCTCGACGCGCGGCCTCCGGCTCCTTGTCGATGATGCGAAGAAGCGCCGTCATTGCTGCGTCGGGCTTTCTGCGACCCTGCTCATAGGATTCCATGGTCCGTGCGGAAATCTGAAAGTCCGCTTCGAACGCCTTCGTGCTCCGCGCCACCTTGCGACGAATGTTCCGAATCTTCTCCGGGGTCAGAACGTCGGCAGGAACTTCGTAGCTTTCCACTTCGATCTCGCCACGAAGGTGCGCCGCCATCTCCTCGAACGCTTCCACGAGATCGGCTCCGATCCGGCTCATCTTCTGTCTCCTTTCAGGCTTTCTATCGTCGCCAAATCGCCTTCCGCTGATCAGGCGACAGATCATCGCGCTCATTCTTCGGATTTGCCGTCATCATATAGATCGCTTCTTCCACCGCGACATAGTAGATAACGCGGCCGCCGCCGCTCTTGCCCTCTTCCCGGAAGCGCAAACCGCGCCTTCCGTACGCCGCGCAGACCTTTGATAATCGGATGGGCTTCAGGCGCAGCGATCAGTTCGGCCTCAACCTGTCGCATTGCTTCATCATCGAGGCTCATATGCGCCATCGCGCGCAGATAGGGCTTGAGCCGGACAACTTTCATTGTCACGAATTTACTACATCGAAAAATACGTCAATGTCGTAGCTAACGCGCTGCTGTTGAAATTTGGTGCCGGCTTGCGCGTTATACCGTTTTCCTGGACGCTGCCAGGAACCGCTAAACGGCGAAAGTTCCATGATCGACAAACTCGAATTCTTCATCGCGCTCGCCAAGGAGCAGCATTTCGGCCGGGCTGCGGAGGAACTCGGCATCACGCAGCCGACGCTGTCGGCTGCGATCAAGCAGCTCGAGGACACGCTCGGCGTCATGCTGGTCAAGCGCGGCTCGCGTTTTCAGGGGCTGACGCCGGAAGGCGTCCAGGTGCTTGTCTGGGCGCGGCGCATTGTCGGCGACGCGCGCACCATGCGCGAGGAAATGCGCGCCGCCCGCCACGGGCTTTCGGGCCGCATCCGCATCGCCGCCGTCCCGACGGCGCTCGCCATGGTGCAGCGTCTGACCACGCCGTTTCGCGAAAAACATCCGGGCGTCACGTTCCAGATCCTGTCGCGCACCTCTATCGAGGTGCTGTCGCTGCTCGGAAATTTCGAGATCGACGCCGGCATCACCTATCTCGACAACGAGCCGCTCGGGCGTGTCACCTCGGTGCCGCTCTATTCGGAGCGCTACCAGCTCATCACGGCGGGCGGCACCGCTCTGTCGGAGCGAAGCCAGGTGACCTGGGCGGAGATCAGCCGGCTGCCGCTCTGCCTTCTGACGCCGGACATGCAGAACCGGCGCATCATCGACCAGCATTTGGCCGAGGCCGGCACGGAGGTGCGCCCGACGCTCGAATCCAACTCGATGATCGTGCTGTTCTCGCACATAAGAACCGGCAAATGGTCGTCGATCATGCCGCTTAACCTCGCCGAGACGTTCGGCTTTTCCGAGCCGATCCGCGCCATCCCGATCGTCGAACCGGATGCCAGCCACCTGGTGGGTCTCGTCGCGGCGCCGCGCGAGCCGCACACGCCGCTGGTGGCGGCGCTTCTGGACGAAGCCATGACGCTGGCTGACGATTTGAAGAAGCGGCTCTAGGCTAAATCCTCTGCAGACGGAAAGCTTGATAGATTTTTTCTATCGACCAACGAAACAGCGCTATTGATTTCGCGCGTTTGCTTTGGTTTCGTAAAGACTTAGCGCCTAGGAGGCGCATAGCCAGGGAGGGCGCTGCGTGACGATGCAGCTCGCAGGTACCGACATTCTCGCCCGGACGCGTTCGGTCATAGACGAGCATCGGGCGCTCGAGGGGCCGCTGTTGCCCATCCTCCATGGCCTCCAGGAAGAATTCGGCTACGTTCCGGCCGAGACGCTGCCCATTATTGCGGAAGCATTGAATATATCCCGCGCGGAGGTGCACGGCGTTGTCACCTTCTATCACGATTACCGCAACCATCCGGCTGGGCGGCACGTGCTGAAGCTCTGCCGCGCCGAGGCCTGCCAGTCGATGGGCGGCAACGCCATCGCAGCGCAGATCAGCCAAGCGCTCGGCATCGGCTTCCACGAAACTGCGAAGGACGGCTCGGTGACGCTGGAGCCCATCTACTGTCTCGGCCTTTGCGCCTGTGCGCCATCGGCGATGCTCGACGGCGAACCGATCGGGCGGCTAGACGCCGACAAGATAGACGAGATCGTCCAGGAGGTGCGCTCGTGACGGTCACTATCTACATCCCGCGCGATTCCGGCGCGCTGGCGCTCGGCGCCGAAAAGGTCGCCAAGGCGATCGAGCAGGAGGTCGAGATCCGCGCGCTCGACGCGAAAATCGTCCGCAACGGCTCGCGCGGCCTCTACTGGCTGGAGCCGATGGTCGAGGTCGAGACGCCGGCCGGGCGCGTCGCCTACGGCCCGGTTTCGGCCAAGGACGTGGCTTCAATGTTCGACGCCGGGCTGGTTACGGGCGGGCAGCATCCGCTGTCGCTTGGCGATCCGGAACAAATCCCTTTCCTGGCCAAGCAGACCCGCCTGACCTTCGCGCGCTGCGGCATCACCGATCCGTTGTCGATCCACGACTACCGGGCGCATGGCGGCCTGAACGGCCTCGAAAACGCTGTCAAGATGGCGCCGGCCGACATCGTTGCCCAGGTCACTGAATCCGGCCTGCGCGGGCGCGGCGGCGCGGGCTTCCCGACCGGCATCAAATGGAAGACGGTGCTCGATACGGCCGGCGACCGCAAATATATCGTCTGCAACGCCGACGAGGGCGATTCAGGCACTTTTTCCGACCGCATGATCATGGAAGGCGATCCCTTCGTGCTGATCGAAGGCATGGCGATCGCCGGCATCGCGACTGGCGCGACCAAGGGCTTCGTCTATCTCCGCTCCGAATATCCGCATGCGGCAACAGCGATGAACGCGGCGGTGGAAATCGCCCGGAAGGCCGGGATCCTCGGCGTCAATGTGCTCGGCTCGCCCCATGCCTTCGACATGGAAATCCGCGTCGGCGCCGGCGCCTATGTCTGCGGCGAGGAAACGTCGCTGCTGGAATCGCTGGAAGGCAAGCGCGGCCTGGTCCGCGCCAAACCACCGCTGCCGGCGCATAAGGGCCTGTTCGGCAAGCCGACCGTCATCAACAATGTGATTTCGCTGGCGTCCGTGCCGATCATCATGGATCGCGGCGCGCAGTTCTACAAAGACTTCGGCATGGGCCGCTCGCGCGGCACAATCCCGATCCAGATCGCCGGCAACGCCAGGTATGGCGGGCTGTTCGAGGCGGCGTTCGGCCTGACGCTCGGCGAGATCGTCGACGAAATCGGCGGCGGCACGAGGAGCGGCCGGCCCGTCAAGGCGGTGCAGGTCGGCGGGCCGCTGGGCGCCTATTTTCCCCGCGCCCTGTTCGACACGCCTTTCGACTACGAGGCGTTCGCGGCCAAGGACGGGCTGATCGGCCATGCCGGCATCGTCGTTTTCGACGATACCGCCGACATGCTGAAGCAGGCGCGCTTCGCCATGGAATTCTGCGCCATCGAAAGCTGCGGCAAGTGCACTCCATGCCGCCTCGGCTCGACGCGAGGCGTCGAGACGCTCGACAAACTCGCAAGGAATATCGAGCCGCAAAAGCAGATCGAACTCGTCACCGACCTCTGCAACACGATGAAATTTGGATCGCTTTGCGCGCTCGGGGGTTTTACCCCGTATCCGGTGATGAGCGCGCTGAACCATTTTCCGGAAGACTTTCGCCCCACGCCCATCGCCGAAGCCGCGGAATAGGAGCGGACCATGAACGCCATGCCCGAGTTCAAAACGCTGATTGAAGAAATCGATTACGGCACGCCGGCTTCCCCGTCCGAGAAGCTGGTCACGCTGAACATCGACGGCCGCGATGTGACGGTTCCCGAGGGAACCTCGATCATGCGCGCCGCGATGGACGCGGGGGTCGAGATCCCGAAGCTCTGCGCGACCGACATGCTGGACTCGTTCGGCTCCTGCCGCGTCTGCCTGGTCGAGATCGAGGGCCGCGGCGGCCTGCCGGCTTCCTGCACCACGCCGGTGGCGGACGGAATCGTGGTGAAGACCCAGACCGAGCGTCTGGACAAGGTCCGCCGCGGCGTCATGGAGCTTTATGTTTCCGACCACCCGAAAGCCTGGAATCCGGATGCCGGCCTCGCCGGCACCGAGTTCGACAAGGTGGCAGCGATGGTGGGCGTCACCGAGAACCGCTATGGCACGGATGGCCGTAACCATGTCGAGCCGGGCGTCGCGCCCGGCAATGGATCGCTCAACATCGATTACATCGCGCGGGACGAATCCAATCCCTATTTCACCTATGACGCCTCGCAATGCATCGTCTGCTCGCGCTGCGTGCGAGCTTGCGAGGAGGTGCAGGGCACCTTCGCGCTGACGGTCAGCGGCAGGGGTTTCGAGTCCCGCATTTCGGCGGGCATGTCGGAAAACTTCATCGATTCGGAATGCGTTTCCTGCGGCGCCTGCGTGCAGGCCTGCCCGACCGATGCGCTGCGCGAAAAGTCGGTGCTGGAGATGGGCCGCCCCGAGCATTCGGTGGTGACGACCTGCGCCTATTGCGGCGTCGGCTGCTCTTTCAAGGCCGAAATGAAGGGCGAAGAGCTCGTCCGCATGGTGCCCTACAGGGAAGGCAAGGCCAATCGCGGCCATTCCTGCGTCAAGGGCCGCTTCGCCTACGGCTATTCGACCCACAAGGACCGCATTCTGAATCCGATGATCCGGGAAAAGATCACCGATCCATGGCGGGAAGTGTCGTGGGAAGAAGCGTTCGCCTATACCGCCAACGAATTCCGGCGCCTGCAGTATCAATATGGCCGCACGGCAGTCGGCGGCATCACCTCTTCGCGCTGCACGAACGAAGAAACCTATCTCGTCCAGAAGCTGATCCGGCAGGGATTCCTCAACAACAACGTCGATACCTGCGCCCGCGTCTGCCACTCACCGACCGGCTACGGCCTCGGCCAGACCTACGGCACCTCAGCCGGCACGCAGGATTTCGACTCGGTCGAAGAGACCGATGTCGTCATGATTATCGGCGCTAACCCGACCGACGGCCACCCGGTGTTCGCCTCGCGGCTGAAGAAGCGGCTGCGCAAGGGCGCCAAGCTGATCGTTCTCGACCCACGCCGCACCGATATCGTGCGCTCGGCCCATGTGGAGGCGCAGCATCATCTGCCGCTGAAGCCCGGCACCAATGTCGCGGTGATCACGTCGCTGGCGCATGTCATCGTGACCGAGGGCCTGTTCGATGAGAAATTCATCCGCGAGCGCTGCGACTGGGCCGAGTTCCAGGATTGGGCGTCGTTCGTGGCGCTGCCCGAAAACAGCCCGGAAGTGGTCGGCCAGCTTGCAGGTGTCGACCCGGAGGAAATCCGCGGGGCGGCACGGCTTTATGCAACG
Source organism: Allomesorhizobium camelthorni (assembly GCF_011045125.1). GTDB lineage: Bacteria > Pseudomonadota > Alphaproteobacteria > Rhizobiales > Rhizobiaceae > Allomesorhizobium > Allomesorhizobium camelthorni. Next base: position 21,372 of record NZ_JAAKZF010000019.1, read on the forward strand.
GGCGGAAATGGTGCGATCTATTACGGCCTGGGTGTCACCGAGCACAGCCAGGGCTCGACCACGGTCATGGCCATCGCCAACCTTGCGATGGCGACCGGCAATATCGGCCGCAAAGGCGTCGGCGTGAACCCGCTACGCGGCCAGAATAACGTTCAAGGCGCCTGCGACATGGGCTCTTTCCCGCACGAGCTGCCGGGCTACCGCCACATTTCCGGCGACGCGACACGTGAGATTTATGAAACGCTGTGGGGCGTAAAGCTCGACAACGAGCCGGGCCTGCGTATCCCCAACATGCTGGACGCGGCCGTCGAAGGCACGTTCAAGGGCATCTACATCCAGGGCGAGGACATTTTGCAGTCCGACCCGGACACCAAGCATGTCGCGGCGGGCCTGGCGGCGATGGAATGCGTCGTGGTCCACGATCTCTTCCTCAACGAGACGGCGAACTATGCGCATGTCTTCCTGCCTGGTTCGACCTTCCTCGAGAAGGACGGCACCTTCACCAACGCCGAGCGCCGCATCAACCGCGTGCGCAAGGTGATGGCCCCGAAGAACGGCCTTGGCGACTGGGAAGTGACACAGAAACTCGCGCAGGCAATGGGGCTGGCGTGGAACTACAGCCATCCTTCCGAGATAATGGACGAGATCGCGGCAACTACGCCGAGCTTCGCCAAGGTGTCCTACGACTATCTCGACGAAGTCGGCTCCGTGCAGTGGCCGTGCAACGAGAAGGCGCCGCTCGGAACGCCGGTCATGCATATCGACGGCTTCGTGCGCGGCAAGGGCAAATTCATCCGCACGGAATATGTGGCGACAGACGAGAAGAGCGGACCGCGCTTCCCACTGCTGCTCACCACCGGGCGCATCCTTTCGCACTACAATGTCGGGGCGCAGACGCGGCGCACCGACAATGTGGTCTGGCACCCGGAGGACCGGCTGGAAATCCACCCGCACGACGCCGAAAACCGCGGCATACGCAACGAGGACTGGGTGCGCGTGCAGAGCCGCGCCGGCGAGACGACACTGCGCGCGCTGATCACCGACCGGGTGTCGCCGGGCGTGGTCTATACGACCTTCCACCACCCGACGACACAAGCCAACGTCATCACCACCGACTTTTCGGACTGGGCGACCAACTGCCCGGAATACAAGGTGACGGCGGTGCAGGTAGCCCCATCCAACGGACCGTCGGACTGGCAGATCGAATATGACGAGCAGGCGCGCCAGAGCCGCCGCATCCGGCCTGCGCTGGAAGCCGCGGAGTAGGGAAGTGTTTGTAATGCCCCCTCCACCACGCTTCGCGTGGTCCCCCTCCCCCGTAAACGGGGGAGGATCAGCGGCGACGCTGGTTCCTCCCCTGCGAAGCGGAGGAGGGGGACCGCCGAAGGCGGTCGAGGGGGCACGAAATCCAGCATACCGCCGCCCATGACACGCCCTGCCCTCACGCAAATCTCCCGCCTCGCCCGCCGGGCGAACGGCATCAGCGCTGCCGCCCGCATGGTGCCGGAGGAGACGCCGATCGCGCTGTCCTATGCCGGCACCACGCATGCGGTGATGATGGCCAGCCCGGCCGATTTCGAGGATTTCGCGCTCGGTTTTTCGCTGACCGAAGGCATCATCGCGTCGCCTGACGAGATCGAGCGAATAGAGGTCGAGGATCACGGCGCCGGCATCGATATTCAGATCAGGCTGAAGGACTCTGCCAATACGCGCTTCGAGGCGCGGCGGCGGCGACTTGCGGGGCCGGTCGGCTGCGGGCTGTGCGGCATCGAATCGATCGAGGAAGCGATGCGTTCAGTCGCCGAAGTCGGCTCGGCGCCGCTTTACCTTGCGGCCGCCGATGTCGTCCAATCGGTCCGGCTGCTGTCGAAAATGCAGCCGCTGCATGCCGAGACCGGCGCGGTGCATGCGGCCGGCTTCTACATTCCCGGCCAGGGCGTCATCGCGGCGCGCGAGGATGTCGGCCGGCACAATGCGCTGGACAAGCTTGCCGGAGCGCTGGCGCGCAAGGGCGTCGCCGGCTCATCGGGCGCGGTCGTCGTGACCAGCCGGGTTTCGGTCGAGATGGTGCAGAAGACGGCGGCGATCGGCGCGGCGTTCATCGTCGCGGTTTCGGCGCCGACGGCGCTGGCCATCCGAACGGCCGAGGAAGCCGGCATGACCTTGGTCGCGCTGGTGCGCGGCGACGACTTCGACATTTTTACCCACCCTCACCGCATCACGCCCGGAGCCGCCAAACATGTCGCATGACGAGAACCACAGCGCAGCCGTCAAGGCAAAGCTCGTGCGCATGGCCAACCAGATCGCGACTTTCTTCAAGTCGAAGCCGCATGAGGAAGGCGTGGCGGGCGTTGCCGAGCACATCAACAAATTCTGGGAACCGCGCATGCGCCGGCATCTGTTCGAGATCGTCGACGCCGGCGGCGAGGGGCTTTTACCGCTGGTGCTGGAGGCGTCGGCCAAGATCAGAAGGCCGAGCGAGCCCGTGACGCCCGCGCAGGCCGCTGAAGCCGATGCCGATGTGAGTGGCTGAAGGATAGGGCTAGCGTAGCACTCCCCCCACTGGTGAGGCGTAAGGGGTTCCGATCAGCGCCCCGCCCGCTTCCAGTGGTCTTTGATATGCTGGAATCCTTCACGGTAGACCGCTTCGGGGCTTTCGGCGAAATCGCGCCAGACCTTCGTGGCGGCGGCCAGATCCTTCAGGCCGCGCCCGAAGGATTCGATGGTCAGCCAGCCGTCGTAACCGCTGCCGCGAATCGCCGAAAAAGTCTTTCGCCACGGTATGTTACCGCGGCCGGGGACGCCGCGGTCGTTCTCGGAAATGTGGACGTGGACGATGTGGTTCGTATGCTTCGTGAACGCGCCAATCGGGTCGGCTTCCTCGATGTTGCAATGGAAGGTATCATACATCGCGCGGATGTTTTCATGAGCAATTTCATCGAGATGGGCGCAGAGATCGTCCATCGTGTTGACCAAGTAGCATTCGAACCGGTTGAGCGCCTCGAGGCCGATAGTGACCCCCTTCTTGGCGGCGTGGTCGCCGATGGCGCGCTGCGAGGAGACGGAGCGCTTTTTCTCGGCAGTGGTCGGACCAGTGCCGGAGAAATGGCCTAGGGTCGAATGAAGCGGGCCTGAAAGCCTGTCGGCGCCGAGCGCGGAAGCGCAGTCGATCGCCCATTTCATGTAGTTTATGCCGGCCTTGCGGGCGGCGGCGTCGCCGATCAGGTTCATGGCCGGATCGCCCATGGCCGAAACGGCTGTGCGCTCCAGTCCTATGCGGTCGAGCATCTCGCCGAGGCGCTTGTAGTCATCGGGCGAGCCTTCGAAAATCGGTATCTCGACGCCGTCATAACCGGTCGTCTTGATGTCCTTCAGCAGTTTCTCGTGCTTGCCGGTGACGTTGGTCGTCCACAGGAACATGCAGAAGCCGATTTTCATCAAGCCCTCGCCACGTGATCTGGTCCGACCAGATACGCAAGTTTTCGACAACCGCGCAAGAGGCCAAACGGGACCCTTTACGCGCTTATGCGAAGGATCGGGGGATAAAAAGCTCCCGCAGCGCCATTCACGCACCAAAAATGGCGAGCTAGAACAATAGCTTGCCCGAAAAAGCCGGGGCGGAACGGCCGGAATTTGTACACAAACCGGCCTGGCCTTGCGAACGGCGCGATCTCACATCGAAAAAGGCCCGCTTGGCCGTGCTATCGCGTCACCCATGCGCGATCATGACGTGGCGGACGGCGGTGTAGTCCTCCAGCGCGTAAAGCGACATGTCCTTGCCGTAGCCGGACTGCTTCAGACCGCCATGCGGCATCTCGTTGGTCAGCATGAAATGCGTGTTGATCCAAGTGCAGCCATATTGCAGGCGGGCGGCCGTCGCCATGGCGCGCGACACGTCCTTCGTCCAGACGGAGGAGGCCAGGCCGTAGTCGCTGTCATTGGCCCAGTCGACCGCCTGGTCGACGTCGGAAAAGCGCGTCACCGAGACCACCGGCCCGAACACTTCGCGGCGAACGATCTCGTCCTCCTGCAACGCGCCGGCGACGACCGTCGGCTGATAGAAGAAGCCGCCGCCCTCGCCCGGCCGGCCGCCGGTGGTGATCTCGATGTGCTTCAGCTCGGACGCGCGCTCGACGAAGCTCGCGACGCGGTCGCGCTGGCGCTGCGAGATCAGCGGCCCGATCTCGTTTTCGGTGTCGTCGGGCTGGTTGAACTTTATCGTCGAGACGGCGGAGGAGAGGTCCGCGACCAACCTGTCGTAGATTTTCGCGCCGGCATAGATGCGGCAGGCGGCGGTGCAGTCCTGCCCGGCATTGTAGTAGCCGAAGGCGCGCAGGCCGTTGACCACTGCGTCGATGTCGGCATCGTCGAAGACGATGACCGGCGCCTTGCCGCCGAGTTCGAGATGAGTGCGCTTGACCGATTTGGCGGCGGCCTGCAGCACCTTCTTGCCGGTGGCGACATCGCCGGTGATCGAGATCATGTTGATCTTCGGATGGTTGATGAGCGCATTGCCGACGCTTTCGCCGCGCCCGAGCACGACGTTGACCACGCCTTCGGGCAGGATCTCGGCGAGGATCCTGGCCAGCTTCAGCGCCGTCAGCGGCGTCTGCTCGGACGGCTTGAACACCACCGTATTGCCGCCGCCGATCGCCGGCGCGAGCTTCCAGGCCATCATCATCAGCGGGTAGTTCCACGGCGCGATGGAAGCCACGACACCGATGGGGTCGCGGCGGATCATCGAGGTGTGGCCGGTCAGATATTCGCCCGCCACGACGCCCGGCATGGAGCGCACCGCGCCGGCGAAGAAGCGCCAGCAATCGACGATGGCGGGTATCTCGTCATTGAGCACGGCATTGATCGGCTTGCCGCAGTTCAGCGCCTCGAGCTGGGCGAACTCCTGCGCGTCGGCTTCTATCCGGTCGGCGATCTTGAGCAGGTAGCCTGAGCGCTGCGCCGGAGTGGTGCGCGACCAGATCGCGAACGCCTTTTCGGCCGCGGCCACCGCCGCCTCGATCTGGGCCTGCGACGCCTCGGGCAGGCCAAGCACGGTCTCGCCGGTCTTCGGGTTCAGGATCGGCTCTTCGGTCTCGGTGCCCTTTTCGAAGCGCGATCCTATCAGCATCTCGGTGTACATTTTTTCTTCCTTTCAATCTTTCAGCGGTGCGGCCACTGGCCCGCACCTTTCTGGAGCGATTTTGATTGCTTGTTCGGTCGAGGCATGGATTCCCGACACTCTCCGCTTCGCTCCGCTCGCTCACGAGGCCGGGAATGACGGAGCTTGCTTTGCCCCTTTCCGCAAATCGCCCACCTTCGCGGCTGACGGAGGGGATCATCGCAGTGCGTCCTTCGAGGCTCCCCTTCGACAGGCTCAGGGTCGCACCTCAGGATGAGGGAGGTGGGTGCTGTCACCCTCATCCTGAAATGCGGCACAGGGTTTGCGGGATGGGAAGGGTTGGCGCATTCCTCCTTCATTCCGAAGTGCCGCACTCGCGCCTCAGGATGAGAGAAGTTGGCGCCGACCTTCTTCATCCTGAGGTGCGAGCGAAGCGAGCCTCGAAGGACGCACTGCTTCGATTTGTCGGTGTTCACTTCCCACCTCCCGCGATCTGGTCGCCGTCGCGGGTGAGGTAATAGGCGGCGAGGATAGGCAGCAGCGTCACCAGGACGACGACCATGGCGACGACATTGGTGACCGGGCGCTGGCGCGGCCGCACCAGTTCCTCGAGCATCCAGATCGGCAGCGTCTGCTGCTGGCCGGCGGTGAAGGTGGTGACGATGACCTCGTCGAAGGACAGCGCGAAGGCCAGCATGCCGCCGGCAAGCAGCGCGGTGCCGATGTTGGGCAGGATAACATGGCGGAAGGTCTGGAAACCGTCGGCGCCGAGATCCATCGACGCCTCGATCAGCGAGCCGGACATGCGGCGGAAGCGCGCGACGGCGTTGTTGTAGACCACGACCACGCAGAAAGTGGCGTGGCCGAGAATGATCGTCCAGAACGAGAACGGGATTTCGGCGAGGTTGAAGGCCGAGCGCAGCGCGATGCCGGTGATGATGCCGGGCAGCGCGATCGGCAGGATGACGAGGAGCGAGATCGTTTCGCGGCCGAAGAATTTTGTCTGGCTGACGGCGGCGGCGCAGAGCGTGCCGAGCACCAACGCGATGGCCGTGGAGATGGCTGCGACCTGCACCGACAGCGTCAGCGCCTGCCAGACGTCCGGACGGTTCCATGCCACGGCGAACCATTGCGTGGTTAGACCGGGCGGCGGCCACTGATAGCTCTTTTCCTCGGTGGTGAAGGCATAGACGAAGATCAGAAGCAGCGGCAGATGCAGGAACAGGAGGCCGGCGGCGGCGGCGATCTTCAGGCCGAGAGGAGCGGATTGCTGGCGGTCAGAGCGCATGGGCGGCTCCTTGCGAGCGGACGCCTATGCGCAAGACTGGCCCCCTCCACCACGCTTCGCGTGGTCCCCCTCCCCCGCTTCGCAGGGGAGGATCCGACTGCATCGCCGCCGCTGATCCTCCCCCGTTTACGGGGGAGGGGGACCGCCGAAGGCGGTGGAGGGGGCGTGCGAACTCACAGCGCATCGAACGCCCCCATGCGTTTTGCGCCCCACAGATAAAAACCCATCACCACGATCGGAACGACGGTGAAGGCGGCGGCGAGCGGGATGTTGCCGGCCGTGCCCTGGTGCGCGTAGACCGCCTGGCCGATGAACAGGCGCGACGTGCCGATGATCTGCGGGATGATGTAGTCGCCGAGCGTCAGCGAGAAGGTAAAGATCGAGCCGGCGACGATGCCCGGCAGCGCCAGCGGAAACAGCACGTTGCGAAAAGTCTGCGCTGGCGAGGCGCCGAGGTCGGAGGACGCCTCGATAAGGCTTCCCGGCACGCGTTCGAGCGCGGCCTGAACCGGCAGCACCATGAAGGGCAGCCAAACATAGACGAAGACGATGAAGGTGCCGGTTGCCGAAACCGAGAGCGAGTTGCCGCCGACTACAGGAATGGAAAGCCAGGCGTCGATCAGCCACATCAGGTGCAGTTTTTCGAACAGCCAGGTGAGGATGCCTTCCTTGGCGAGGATCAGCTTCCAGGCGTAGATTTTTACCAGATAGCTGGACCACAGCGGCAGCATGATGCCGAGATAGAACAGCGCCTTCCATTTGCCGCGCGCAAAGCGCGCCGCGTAGTAGGCGATCGGGAAGGCGATGATGGCCGACGCGATCGTGACGATGGCGGCCATGGTGACCGTGCGGATGATGATGTCGAGATTGGCGGGCAGGAACAGCTCGCCATAGGTCTTCAGCGTGAGTTCGCGGTTGATCAGGCCGGAGAACTCGTCGATCGAGAAGAAGCTCTGCAAAAGCAGCGCAAACAGCGAGCCGAGATAAACGATGCCGAGCCACAGCACCGGCGGCGCCAGCATCAGGAAAAGCAGCAGTCTTGGCCTGCGCCAAAAGAGATCGGAGAGCGCACCGATTATGCCGCCCCGGCTCGGCAGGATGGCGGAGGTCGGCTTGCGATCAGAAATGGCAATCGCGGCGGCATTGCTCATATCGCCGCCTCCAACCTTCGGCGGTTTCGATTGGAAGTACCCCCACCCCTAACCCCTTCCCTCAAGGGGGAGGGGGATTCTGCGGCGGCGCTATCGGATCCCAGCCTTCGACGATTTCGGGCGAGACGGCAGTGGCCTAGTCCCCCTCCCCCTTGAGGGGAGGGGCTAGGGGTGGGGGTATGAAGCCTGTCGGTCATCTTTCGCCATCCATCAGGCCCAAGGCGCGCAGTATCTCCTCAATGCAGCCGTCGAATGAGTCAGAGAGGTCGCCCGTCGTGAATCTCAGGACGCTATAGCCCTTTGTCGCCAGCCAAGCGTCGCGACGTGTATCTCGAACCATCCGGTCGGGCAGAAAATGGTGCTCACCATCGACTTCGATCACCAGCGCCTTGGAGTGGATCACGAAGTCGACAACATAAGGTCCAATGGGCGTCTGTTTGCGCGCGTGCAATCCGTAGAGGCGGCGGAATTCCTTGAGCTCGGACCAGAGCTTCCGCTCGCCATCCGTCATGTTGCGGCGCAGCTTGCGGGCTCTGGAGATGGCGGCAGGGGTGACTGACGTTGGCATGGCAACTAGGCCTTTGCGGTCGAAACGAGATGATTTCTGGCGAAAGTACCCCCACCCCTAACCCCTCCCCTCAAGGGGGAGGGGGATTCCGCGGCGGCGCTAGCCAACCCCAACCTTCGGCGATTTCGATTGGAAGTACCCCCACCCCTAGCCCCTCCCCTCAAGGGGGAGGGGGATTCTGCGGCGGCGCTATCGGACCCCAACCTTCGGCGGTTTCGGGCGAGACGGCGGCGACCTTGTTCCCCTCCCCCTTGAGGGGAGGGGTTAGGGGTGGGGGTACTTTCCGCCCCGCTGTGCATGATGTGCATAGCCTCGGCGATCATTGCGGGCCTTCCATCAGATGCAGGTCGGACGGCAGCCAGTGCAGCGATACGGTGGCGCCGTCGTCCGGCAGCGGTTGGCCGGCGGGCGTGACGATTTGGAGGCGCAGCCCGTCGGCCTCGACGGTGACGCGGTTGGTGGCGCCGAGAAAGCTGCGCGACACAACGGAGCCGCAGACCCCCTGCCCGGCTTCGCCGTTGCCGATGCGGATCTTTTCCGGCCGAAGGCTTGCCCAACGCGGCTGGCAGCCATGCAGCTTGACGAAATCGGGCGGCAGCACGTTGGAGGAGCCGACGAAATCGGCGACGAAGCGGGAGCGCGGCCGCTCATAGATTTCCTGCGGCGTGCCGATCTGCCTGATGCGGCCCTCGTGGAAAACGGCGACGCGGTCGGCCATGGACAGCGCCTCGCCCTGGTCGTGGGTGACGAAGACGAAGGTAATGCCCAGCGTCTTCTGCAACGCCTTCAGCTCTTCCTGCATGTTTTCGCGCAGCTTCAGATCGAGCGCGCCGAGCGGTTCGTCGAGCAGCAGCACCTTGGGCTTGTTGACCAGCGCACGGGCGAGCGCGACGCGCTGGCGCTGGCCGCCCGAAAGCTGGCCCGGGCGGCGGGCGCCATAGCCGGGAAGCTGCACCAGCCGCAGCGCCTCCTCGGCGGCCGACGCCCGCTCGGCCTTGCCGACGCCGCGGACCATCAGCCCATAGGCGACATTGTCCAGCACGTTCAGATGCGGAAACAGCGCGTAGTCCTGGAACACGGTGTTGACGTTGCGGCGATAGGGCGGGACGCCCTCGGCGCGCTCGCCGAAGATCTCGATGCTTCCGGCGGTCGGCTGCTCGAAGCCGGCGATGAGGCGAAGGCAGGTGGTCTTGCCCGAGCCGGACGGCCCCAGCATGGCAAAGAACTCGCCGGGCCTGATGTCGAGGTCGACCGCATCGACGGCCTTCACTGTGCCGAAGTGGCGGGAGACTTGTCGGAAGGAGACGGCGGTGGTCATTGGTGATGCCATCAGAGGGTGGATTCCGTTTCGATGCCGGCGCTGCCCTTCATCCGCCTGCCGGCACCTTCTCCCCGTATCCTTCGACAAGCTCAGGACGGGGAGAAGGGAGGCTGGCCGCAACGCTGGCGACCCCCTCTCCCCGTCACTATACGGGGAGAGGGTAAGGGTGAGGGGCGGCGCGATGCTGTGTGGACAGGCTACCCTGCTCACCGCCCCCCGATGACGCCGATGTAGTCCGACACCCAGCGGTAGTAGGGCACGCACTGGTCGCTCTGGGTGGCGCATTTCGCGGTCGGCGTCGTCCAGAACTTGACCTGCTCGAAATTGTCGAGGCCGTTGGTGGTGCAGCCTTCGGCCGTCTGCATGCCGCGCCCATCCGTGCAGGCGGCCGGAACCGACGGATTGGCGCCGAACCAGACCGAGAGGTCGCTCTGCAGGTTGGACGACAGCGAATGCTCCATCCACATGTAGGAGCAGTTGGGATTGGCGGCGTCGACATGCATCATGGTGGTGTCGGCCCAGCCAGTGACCCCTTCCTCCGGGAACACCGAAGCAACCGGCTGCTTGTCTGCCTTGAGCAGATTGACCTGGAACGGCCACGAGCCGGAGGCGACGACGCCTTCGTTCTTGAAGTCGTCGATCTGGATGAAGGCGTCATGCCAGTAGCGGCCGACGAGCGTGCGCTGGGTGCGCAGGAGGTCGAGGGCGGCCTTGTATTGTTCCTCGTTCAACTCGTAGGGGCTCTTGATGCCGAGCTCCGGCTTGTGCGTCATCAAATAGAGCGCCGCGTCGGCTACGTGGATCGGACCGTCATAGGCCTGGACGCGGCCCTTGTTGGACTTGCCGTCGGGAAGGTTCGTCTCCTCGAACACCACGTTCCAGCTCTTGGGCGCTTCCTTGAAGACGTTGGTGTTGTACATCAGAACGTTCGGCCCCCACATGTAGGGCACGCCGTAATGGACGCCGTCGACCGTGTGCCAGGGCGCGTCCTTGAGGCGGTCGTCGATCGTTCCCCAGCTCTTGATCAGGTCGATGTTGATCGGCTGCACGCGCTTGCCGGCGATCAGCCGCAGCGAGGCGTCGCCCGAGGCGGTGACGAGGTCGAAGCCGCCCTCGTTCATCAGCGCGACCATTTCGTCGGAGGTGTTGGCGGTCTTGACGTTGACCTTGCAGCCCGTCGCCTCTTCAAACTTGGTCACCCAGTCGAAATTCTTGTCGGTCTCGCCGCGCTCGATATAGCCGGCCCAGGCGACGATGTTGACCTGGCCCTCGCCTTCGCCGATCTCCTTGACCTGGGCGATTGCCTGGCCGGAGAAGCTCAATGCGACAGTCAGCGCGGTGCAGGATTTCAGGAACGATTTCATGACGATTCTCCCATTGGCGGGGCCGCTCTCTGGAGGCGGCGTTATCCCGGCAAATGCAAGGTGACCCGAATATCGCGCATTCGCAAATTCATTTGTCAGAACGCCGATATCGGTTTTTCCGATAGGTATGGAAGGCTCAGGGGACAGTTTACTTTCTTTCCGCAAAGAGGCCGAAGCACCTCCAGCACAATGCGAGCGGAAAAAAGTAAACTGTCCCCGGGAGCTACGGTCGCTGGCGGACGGAGCGCTGGCCCTGCGCCATGCCGATGAAGTCGCGGGCCGATTGCGGCAGGCTGGAGCCGCGCCGCCAGACCATGCCGACCTGCACCACCGGCAGCGCGCCGGAGATGTCGCGGGATTCGATGCGGTCGCCTTCCAGCGACCACGGCCGGTAGACGAGGTCCGGCAGGAGCGCCACGCCGGCGCCGGTGGCGACGAGGCTGCGCACCGCCTCGACCGAGCGGGTGCGGAAGGCGACATGCGGGCGCGCGCCGAGCGCCACCAGAAGCTTGCCGGTGTTCTCCTCGATCTCGTCGACGGTCAGCATGATCAGAGGCTCGGCGGCGATGTCGTTGACGCCGATGATGTCGGCGCCGGCGAGGTGGTGGCCGAGCGGCAGCCACAGCCGGTAGGGCGAGACTTCGAGGATTTCGGCCTGCAGCGCCATGCGGTCGCGCAGGTTGGAGATGACCATGACGGCGACGTCGAGCTCGCCGCCGACCAGCAGATGCTCGAGATAGTCGCCATTGTCCTCGATGGCGGTGACCTCGACGCCGGGAAAGGCGCGGCGGTAGCGGGCGAGAAGGTCGGAAAGCACATAGCCGGCGACCAGCGAGGTGACGCCGAGATGCAGCCGGCCGCTCGTCCGCTCCTGCTCATGCGAGAAGGTGCGGCGCGCATCCGAAACGTCGGCCAGGATCTTTGTGGCGTGGCGCAGGAACTGATGGCCCTTGTGGGTGATGTTGAGCCCGCGCGGATGGCGCTCGAAGAGTTCGACGCCGAGATCGCTTTCGAGCTCCTTGATCGCTTCGGTGACCGAGGACTGCGAGATCGACAGGTTCTGCGCGGCGCGCGAAACCGTGCCCTGCTCGGCCACGGCGACGAAGAACTGCAGCTGCCTGATGGTGAACGCCATGGCGCAAATAGACACGCTGGCGCGGGTGTTGGGAAGTGGCGGCTTGACGGCTGGAAGATTCGTAACTAATTTAGTTACATGAAACGAAACAGCCGATTTTCCTCCGCCTTGCACATGCTCGTCCACATGGCCGAAGCGGGCGGGCGGGCGCTGACCTCGGAGGAGCTCTCGTCCTTCATCCACACCAATCCGGTGGTCGTCAGGCGCAGCATAGCGGGCCTGCGCGAAGCGGGCGTCGTCGCCTCCTCGCGCGGGCATGGCGGCGGCTGGCAGCTCGGCCGCGCGCCGGAGCGGATTACGCTGGCCGAGATCAGCTCGGCCCTCGGCGAGACGCTGCTGCCGTTCAGCACCGAGCCGGAAAGCCCCGGCTGCCTGGTCGAGCAGGCGGTGATCGCGGCGCTGGAGGGTTTTCGCACTGAGGCCGAACGGCTGCTCGCCGAGAAGCTCGGCCGCATCACGCTTGCCGACCTGGCGGCCGATTTTCGCCGCCGCTATGACGAAATAGGAGTGACCAGCCATGCAGTATGATTTGATCGTGGTGGGCGGCAGCTTCGCCGGCCTCTCCGCCGCAACGCAGGTCGCAAGGGCGCGCCGGCGGGTGCTGGTGATCGACGGCGGACAGCCGCGCAACCGCTTCGCGGCGCACTCGCACGGATTCCTGGGGCAGGACGGCCGCACGCCGGCGGACATTCTCGGCGATGCGAGGAAGCAGCTGCTCGCCTATCCGACAGCGATAATCGTCGATGCGTATGCGGCGAAGGCCGAGGCGGCGGGCGACGGTTTCGCCGTCGCACTGGAGGACGGCAAGACGTTCGAAGGGGCTCGGCTGCTGCTCGCGACCGGCGTCCGCGACACGCTGCCGGACATTCCCGGCCTGCAGGAGCAATGGGGCAAGACCGTGCTGCACTGCCCCTACTGCCATGGCTACGAGGCTGCGGGCGGGCCGCTCGGCGTGCTGGCTGTCGGCGCGATATCGATGCACCAGGCGCTGCTCATTCCCGATTGGGGCGACGTCACGCTGTTCACCAACGCCGCCTTCGAACCGGATGCGGAGCAGATGCGGGCGCTCGATGGACGAGGCGTTAAACTGGAGCCGGCGCGCATCGCTGCCTGCGAGGCCGTTGGCGCGGACGGACTGGTGGTGCGCCTCGAGGACGGGCGCGCGGTCCGGGTCAAGGCGCTGTTCACAGCGCCGCGCACCAGCATGGCGAGCCCGCTCGCCGAACAACTGGGCTGCGCCTTCGCGGAGGGCGGGCTTGGCCCGATCGTCAAAGTCGACGAGCTGCAGCAGACGAGCGTTCCGGGCGTCTATGCGGCGGGCGACGCCGCCCGCTCCATGACCAATATCGCGTTTGCGGTGGCGGACGGCGCGTTTGCCGGCGTGGCGGCACACCGGTCGCTGATTTGGGACAGCTTTTAGCCCGCCGCCGCTTGCTGGCCGCCGGCGATGGTGAGCCTGGCGCCGGCTTCGCCGATGGCGGCGGCGATGTCGCGCGGGGGCATTCGGTCGGTGACCAGTTCGTGGAAGCCCGAGAATGAGCAGACCTTGACCAGCCCCTGGCGGCCGAACTTGCTGCGGTCGGTCGCCACCAGCGCGCGCATGCCACGCGAGACCACCATGCGCGCGAACTCCGCCTCGTCCAGATCGTAGTCCATGATGCCGGTGGAGGCGTCGACGGCGGCCGCCGTGATGACCGCGTGGTTGACGCTGAAGCGGCTGACGAATTCGATGGCCGAGGCGCCGAAGGCGGCGCCGGAATCGCTGCGCAGCTCGCCGCCGGCCATATAGACCTTGTTGCCGTTGACGGTGGCCAGGGTGCGGGCGATGTCGGACGAGTTGGTGATCACGGTCAGCCGCCGGTGACCGAGCAGTTCGCGGGCGAGGAAACTGGTCGTAGTACCGGTGTCGAGCATGACGGATTCGCCGTCGCGGATGGTGGCGGCAATATGTTTGGCGATGGCGCGCTTGGCGTCGGCGTTCTCGCGCATGCGGCGCTCGAACGGCGCTTCGCCGGCAAGCGATGGCAAGCCGATCGCGCCGTGCATCTTCAGCACCGAACCGTCACTGGTGAGCGGCTTGACGTCGCGGCGCACCGTCTCCAGCGAGACGTCGAGCCTTGCGGCGAGATCGGCAATGCTGATGGTGCCCTCCTCGCGCACGAGCCGCAGAATTTCGCCATGCCGTTTCGAATGGTTCATTACTTCGGGATCCTGCCGGAATATCGCAATCAATGACCGGTTCTAGGGAAGCCGGGCATTCAATGCAAACAAGGGCTGAACAAAGCGGTCAAAAAGACAGGAATAACCACAGCATAACGTTGACAAGCGGCAACCGGGTGCAGAGATTGCCGCGCGTGACCGATCTTGCACACAGACTTACCCCGACCCCTAACCTTTCCCTACAAGGGCAGGGCTATTGCATGTGGGTGCAGTACGGCGCTGGCGACCCCTCCCCCTTGAGGGGAGGGATAGAGGGTGGGGGTAGAAACCACGCCGATCGCCTCCGAACTACCCTCATTTTTGCGTCAAATCGGATAAGAAAGCTGTCGTCATACCCCCACCCTCTATCCCTCCCCTCAAGGGGGAGGGGGTCGCCAGCGCCTCATTCCAATTATATGCGATTGCCCTGCCCTCAAGGGGGAGGCAGACTTTGCGGCAGCGCTCTCCTGCGCCAATCTTCGACGGTTTTCGCGACGCGAGCCGGGCGGAGCTTCGCGTGACAACCTCCGAAGACCGCATCCGTGCGCTGCCCCTGTGGAAAGGCGGCGTCGCGATCGAGCCGCTGCGCGGCGGCATCAGCAATGAGAGCTATCTGGTGACCGACGGCGTGGGCCGGCATGTCGTGCGTTTCGGCAGAGATTTTCCGTTCCACCACGTTTCGCGCGAGCGCGAGATCATGACCGCGCGCGCCGCCCACGCCGCCGGCTTCGCGCCCGAGGTGCAATATGCCGAGCCGGGCGTCATGGTGACCGCGTTTCTTGGCGCGAAGACCTATGGCGCGGAGGACGTGCGGGCAAACCGTGAGCGAATAGCGCTGCTGCTCAGGCGTTTCCACACCGAGATGCCGCGGCACATCTCGGGCGCGGGATTCATGTTCTGGGTCTTCCACGTCATCCGCGACTATGCCCGAACGCTGGAGGCCGGCGGCAGCCGCATGGCGGCCGAACTCCCCGGCTATCTGGCGCTCGCCGAGGAACTGGAGCAGGCGCAGACGGCGCTGCCGGTGATCTTCGGCCATAACGACCTGCTGCCCGCCAACATACTCGACGACGGCTCGCGGCTCTGGCTGATCGACTTCGAATATGCCGGCTTCTCCACCGCCATGTTCGACCTCGCCGGCGCGGCCTCGAACGCGGGCATGACGGAGCAGGAATCGCAAGAATTCCTGGCCGCCTATTTCGGCAGCAAGCCCTCGATCGAACTGCTGCGCTCCCATGCGGCGATGCAGTGCGCCTCGCTGCTGCGCGAGGCGATGTGGAGCATGGTCTCTGAACTGCACCTGACCGCGCCCGGCGTAGACTATGTCGCCTATACGCAAGACAACCTGACGCGCCTCACTGAGGCGCTCGAACGCTACCGCCTCGCATACGGAAAATCCCGAGCATGACCCTGCCAAGCCACGCCCGGATCGTCGTCATCGGCGGCGGCATTGTCGGCTGCTCGACGGCCTATCATCTGGCGCGCGATCACAAGACCGACGTAGTGCTTCTGGAGCAGGGCAAGCTGACCTCGGGCTCGACATGGCATGCGGCGGGCCTAGTCGGGCAGTTGCGGTCGTCGGCCTCGATCACGCGGGTGCTGAAATATTCGGTCGAGCTCTACAAGGGGCTGGAAGCCGAAACCGGGCTCGCGACCGGCTGGAAGATGACGGGATGCCTGCGGCTCGCTGCCAACCAGGATCGCTGGACCGAATACAAGCGGCTGGCGACGACGGCCAAGAGCTTCGGCATGGACATGCAGCTTCTATCGCCGGCGGAGGTGAAGGCAATGTGGCCGCTGATGGAGGTCGGTGACCTCGTCGGCGCAAGCTGGCTGCCGACCGACGGCCAGGCGAGCCCGTCCGACATCACGCAGTCGCTGGCCAAGGGCGCGCGCATGCACGGCGCGAGACTGTTCGAGGATGTCCGCGTCACCGGCTTCGAGATGAAGGACGGCCGCATCGTTAAGGTGAACACGGACCAGGGCGACATCGCTTGCGAAAAGGTGGTGAACTGCGCCGGCCAGTGGGCGCGGCAGGTGGGCGCGATGGCCGGCATCAACGTGCCGCTGCAACCGGTCAAGCACCAGTACATCATCACCGAGAAGATCGCCGGGCTGGCGGCCGATGCGCCGACGATCCGCGACCCGGACCGGCGTACCTATTTCAAGGAGGAGGTCGGAGGGCTGGTGATGGGCGGCTACGAGCCCAACCCGCAGGCATGGACGACCGGGCTGTCGGGCGGGGACGTTCCCGGCGACTGGCAGTTCCGGCTGTTCGACGACGACTGGGACCATTTCGAACAGCATATGACCCAGGCGATCGCCCGCATCCCGGCGTTGGAGACGGCCGGCGTCAAGCAGATGATCAACGGCCCGGAGAGCTTTACGCCTGACGGCAATTTCATCCTCGGCGTCGCGCCCGAATGCGAGAACATGTTCGTCGGCGCGGGCTTCAACGCCTTCGGCATCGCGTCGGGCGGCGGCGCCGGCTGGGTGCTGGCGCAGTGGACGATGGACGGCGAGGCGCCGCTCGATCTCTGGGTGGTCGACATCCGCCGTTTCTCCGGCCTGCATCGCGACCGCCAATGGGTCTCGGATCGCACACTGGAGGCCTATGGCAAGCACTACACGATCGGCTTCCCACATGAGGAATATGAGAGCGGCCGGCCGCGCGTCGTTTCGCCGCTCTATGAAAGGCTGAGGGCGCGCCGCGCGGTGTTCGGCTCCAAGCTCGGCTGGGAGCGGCCGAACTGGTTCGCGCCCGAGGGGATCGAGGCGCGCGACATCTATTCGATGGGCCGCCAGAACTGGTTCGAGCCTGTCGGCGAGGAGCACCGGCATGTGCGCGAGGCGGTCGGCATCTTCGACCAGTCCTCCTTCGCCAAATACGAGATGACGGGAGCAGACGCGCTGAAGGCGCTGGATTGGATCTGCGCCAACGATGTGGCCAAGCCGGCGGGGCGGCTCACTTATACGCAGCTGCTGAACAGCCGCGCGGGCATCGAGGCGGACCTGACCGTGGCGCGGCTTGCCGACGACAAATTCTACATCGTCACCGGCACCGGTTTCCGCACACACGATCTCGCCTGGATCAGGGATCATATCCCGGCCGGGCTCGATGCGGCGCTTGCCGATGTGACCGAAGAATTCGGCACGCTATCGCTGATGGGACCACGCGCGCGGGACGTGCTGGCGGCGGTCACCGACGCGGACGTCTCCAACGCC
The DNA here is from genome assembly GCF_011045125.1 of Allomesorhizobium camelthorni. GTDB lineage: Bacteria > Pseudomonadota > Alphaproteobacteria > Rhizobiales > Rhizobiaceae > Allomesorhizobium > Allomesorhizobium camelthorni. Next base: position 38,739 of record NZ_JAAKZF010000019.1, read on the forward strand.
GCCTTCCCGTTCGGCCATGTCCGCGAGATCGCCATCGCCGGTTATACCGTGCGGGCGCTGCGCGTGACCTATGTCGGCGAACTCGGCTGGGAACTGCATGTGCCGATCAGCGCCACGGGCGACGTTTTCGACACGCTGACGGCGGCGGGCAAGCCGCACGGCGTCCGCCCGGTCGGCTATCGCGCGCTGGAATCGCTGCGGCTGGAAAAGGGCTATCGCGCCTGGGGTTCCGACATCACGCCCAACGACACGCCCTTCGAGGCCGGGCTGGGCTGGGCTGTGAAACTGCGCAAGGATACGGACTTCATCGGCCGAAAGGCGCTCGAGGCGTTGCAGGGTGCAACGCCGAAAAAGCGCCTCGCCTGCTTCACTGTCGACGACCCCGAGATCGTGCTTCTCGGGCGCGAGACGATCCTGCGGAACGGCGAAGCGGTCGGCTATCTGACCAGCGGCGGCTATGGCTACACGGTCGGCAAGAACATCGGCTACGGCTATGTCCGCAACGCCGACGGCGTCAGCGGCGAGTATCTCGCGTCGGGCGAATATGAGCTGGTCGTGGCGATGGAGCGGACGAAAGCGGCGCTTCATATCGAGCCGCTTTACGACCCGGCGGGAGCGAAGGTGCGGGCATAAGCAAAGCGCGCATTGCCGCCAGCACAGGCGTGTAGATTCGACGCGTGCCGAAAAACCCTTTATGAACGGTAAATTACGGGCATAGCAACGCCACAATTGCGCGCGATGATATCGTCCGGCGTGCTTGCGGCGATGCTCGCCGGTCTATTTTTGAATTTTTGCGTTGAGGGAAAGGGACCCAACCAGACACTTCAAGGTGCGTTCGCACTGGCCTGGTTCAGCGTGGAGTAGAAGAGTGACAAAGCCTGTCGGCCTCGCCGCGACAGATCAGGTGCGCGGCTCGAATTCAAATCGGGGGCGCCGCCCGGCGGCCGCCTTCGCCGGCGCAGTCGCGCTGCTTGCAGCGGGAGGCGCGGCCGCGACCTTCCTGATAGGCGGGGACCAGACCCGGGCCGCGGCGACCGACGCGCCGCAAATCGCCCTTGCCGCCGCAGTTCAGCAATTGCCGGTCAGGACGGTGAAGACGATATCGATCAAGATCGATCCGACGCCGAACACCACGAAGACCGCGCCAAGACCTACAGCGCCCCAGCGGCCTGCCAGCGCCGCAGTCGAGGCCTCCGACGCCGAGGCGCTGCCGCCGGAAGATCCACGCTGGGCGCGTCAGAGCCCGAGGCCCCGGACAGGCGCGAACACGCTGGGCGACCTCGAAACGCCCGCCGGCGCAATCGTGGCACGAGCGCTTGCCGCACAGGAAGAGCCTTCCGATCCGATGGTGACGGCGGCGATCTTTCGCAACGAGGAACGGGCGCTCGAACAAGCGCCTCCGGCCTCGCCCGAACTGGCGGTTCCCGCGCCGGAAATGCCGGCCGTGAAGAAAGCGCCGGCGCCCCAGCGGACGGTTCGCGTGAACGACGGCGTCAATTTGCGGGCAAGGCCGGCGAGCGGATCGAAGGTGCTCCGGGTCATTCCGGCGAGAGCGTCCGTCGGCCTGGTTGACTGCAAGGCCTGGTGCGAGGTGGTCTACGACGGCACGCGCGGCTTCGTCTACAAGAGCTTCGTCGGTGGAAAGCGCGCCGCTTCGCGGAAAAAACCCGCCGAAGAGAAGGCGACTGCGAATGCCGCCGAGCAGGCGCTCCCGGGCGTGAGCATCGGGACGGCCACCGAAAAGGCTGCGCCTGCTGCAACCGCAGACGCCGCCACCACCGCCAAGACCGCGCCGAAAGCGCAGCCGAATCCCAGCCCCTGGCCCGACATTCACGAGGGCCGCTGAGTTTCGGCGCTGGTGGTTTAGCCCGCCGGCTTATGGTGCCTGCGGTCGACCGTGGCCGGCCGGCCGGCGATCGATAGCCGCGTCGCCCTCTTCTCGCGCTCGGCGACGATTTTTCCCTTCGCGATCACGCAGAGCCGGTCGGCGCGCAGGCGCAGCGCCTCCACCCGGCTGCCGGCGTCGAGGACGACGAGGCTGGCGGTCTTGCCGACGGCAAGGCCGAGATGGTCTAGACCCATGATTTCGGCGTTCACCTTCGTCACCATGTCGAAGCAATGCGCCATGTCGGCCGGGCTGGTCATCTGCGCCACGTGAAGGCCCATGAAGGCGACGTCGAGCATGTCGACCGCGCCGAGCGGATACCACGGGTCGAGCACGCAATCCTGGCCGAAGCCGACGCGGATGCCAGCTTTCAGCATCTCGGGCACGCGGGTCATGCCGCGGCGCTTGGGATAGGTGTCGTGGCGGCCCTGGATGACGATGTTGATGAGCGGGTTGGGGATCGCCGAGACTCCTGCCTCGGCGATCAGCGGCAAGAGCTTGGAGACGTAATAATTGTCCATGGAGTGCATGGAGGTGAGGTGCGAGCCGGCGACGCGGCCGGAAAGCCCCAGCCGCTGCGTCTCGTAGGCGAGCTGCTCGATGTGGCGCGACAGCGGGTCGTCGGTCTCGTCGCAATGCATGTCGACCATCAGGCCGCGCTTCTCCGCGATCTCGCAGAGCTCGGTGACGGAGCGCGTGCCGTCGGCCATGGTGCGCTCGAAATGCGGAATGCCGCCGACGATGTCCACGCCCATGTCGAGGGCGCGGATGGTGTTTTCCCGCGCGGTAGGCGAACGGTAGAAACCGTCCTGCGGGAAGGCGACGAGCTGCAGGTCGATATAGGGCGCAACTCGCTTCTTCACGTCGAGCAGCGCCTCGACCGCGAGCAGGCGGTCGTCGCAGGTGTCGACATGGCTGCGGATGGCGAGCAGCCCCATCGAGACCGCCCAGTCGCAATAGGCAAGCGCGCGGCCGCGCACGGCTTCGTGGGTGAGCAGCGGCTTCAGCTCGCCCCATAGCGCGATGCCTTCCAGAAGCGTGCCGGACGCGTTGATGCGCGGGATGCCGTAGGAGAGCGTGGCGTCCATGTGGAAATGCGGATCGACGAAGGGCTGCGACACGAGATTGCCCGTTGCGTCGATGATTTTCCCGGCCTCGGCGTCGATGCGCGGCCCGATCGAAGCGATTTTTTCGCCGGAAATGCCGATGTCGGCGGTGCTTCCGTCGGGCAGCGTGCCGCCGCGGACGATTATGTCGAAACTCATCTTTCGCCTTTCTGGTAGGGAATCATCAGCGCCTTGGGATAGGTCGCGCGGCGCGCCACCAGCACCAAAGCGAGGATAGAGAGAACATAGGGCATCATCAGGAAGACCTGATAGGGCACGACGCCGCCGGAAAGCTGCTGCAGGCGCACCTGATAGGCGTCGAAGGCGGCAAACAATATGGCGCCGAGCAGCGCCTTGCCCGGCCGCCAGGAGCCGAACACGACCAGCGCGATGCAGATCCAGCCGCGGCCGTTGATCATCTGGAAAAAGAAGGAGTTGAAGGCGGACATGGTGAGGAACGCGCCGCCGACCGCCATCAGCGCGCTGCCGACCATGACCGCGCCCATGCGGATGCCGGTGACGCTGATGCCTTGCGCCTCGACGGCCGCCGGGTTCTCGCCGGCGGCGCGGATGGCGAGCCCGAGCGGCGTTCGGTAGAGCACCCAGGCGACGATGGCGACGGTGGCGAAGGCGAGGTAGGTGAGCGGCGTCTGGTTGAACAGCGCCGGGCCGATGATAGGGATGGACGACAGGCCGGGGATGGCCAGCGCCTCGAAGGGCGCGATCTTGGGCGGCGAGGTGACCTCGGGCAGCGCCAGCCGGTAGATGAAATAGGTGAGGCTGGAGGCAAGCAGGGTGACGCCGATGCCGACCACATGCTGCGACAGGCCGAGCGGCACGGTGAGCGTCGCGTGCAGGAGGCCGAACATCGCGCCGGCAAGGGCCGCGACCAGAACGCCGGTCCAGAGGTCGCCGCCGGCATAGACGGTGAACCAGCCGGCGAAGGCGCCGGCGGTCATGATGCCTTCGATGCCGAGATTGAGCACGCCGGCCCGCTCGCAGATCAGCTCGCCCATGGTGGCGAAGATCAGCGGCGAGGCGATGCGGATCGCGGCGACCCAGAACGAGGCGGTGAAGAGGATTTCGAGCGCCTGTTCCATCAGATGCGAGCCCCCTCCACCATGCTTCGCATGGTCCCCCTCCCCCGTAAACGGGGGAGGATCAGCGGCGACGCCGGTTCCTCCCCTGCGAAGCGGGGGAGGGGGACCGCCGAAGGCGGTGGAGGGGGCATGTGACCCAAAACCATATCCTACCTCCACCTCATCCGATACCGCGACATGAGGATCGCCGTGACCATCGTCAGCAGCGCGGTGGCGACCATCACGTCGGCGATGTAGCTTGGAACCCCTGCGGTGCGGCTCATGGCGTCGGCGCCGACGAAAATGCCGGCGACGAAGATCGCCGAGGCGACGACGCCAAGCGGATTGAGCATTGCGAGCATCGCCACCACGATGCCGGAATAGCCGTAGCCCGGCGACAGGTCGAGGGTCAGGTTGCCCTTCAGCCCCGACACTTCGGAAAAGCCGGCGAGCGCGGCGAGACCGCCGGACAGCAGCGCGGTCTTCATCAGCACGCGGTTGACTGGGATGCCGGCGAAGCTCGCGGCTTCCGCATTGTGGCCGACGGCGCGCATCTCGTAGCCGAGCACGGTCTTCTTCATGATCACCCAGACGATCGCGGCGGCGCAAAGCGCGATGACGAAGCCGTAATGCAGGCGCTTGCCCTGGATGATGCGAGGGAGCTGCGCCTCGGCGACGACTCTTTGCGATTGCGGCCAGCCGAGACCCATCGGGTCCTTCAGCGGACCCTCGAGCAGCATCGAGACGAAGAGCAGCACGATGAAGTTGAGGAGCAGCGTGGTGACCACCTCGTCGACGCCGAAGCGCGTCTTCAGCACCGCCGGGCCGAGCAGCAGGAGCGCGCCGGCCGCCATCGCGGCCAGCATGATCACCGGAATGAGCAGGAAGGAAGGCAGCGGCAGCGCGCCTGTGCCGAGCACGATGGTGACCACGCCGCCAATATAGAGCTGCGCCTCGGCGCCGATGTTCCAGAGCTTTGCGCGGAAGGCGACGGCGACGGCAAGGCCGGTGAAGATCAGCGGTGTGGCGCGGGTCAGCGTTTCCAGAGCTGCGAATTGCGTGCCGGCCGCGCCGCGCGCGACGAGGTAGAAGACGGAAAACGGCGACGCGCCGGCTGCCAGGACGAGAAGCGAGGTGATGACGAGTGTCGCGGCTATGGCCGCGACGGGGAAGAGCAGCGTCACGCCGAGCGGCGGTGTTGGTTTGGGCTCAAGCCGCATGAATGCCTCGCAAGGCATTTGCGGCTCGACACGCTGGCGGGACAGCGCCCCCCTCTGTCCTGCCGGACATCTCCCCCACAAGGGGGGAGATCAGCAGCTGCTGCGCCGCCCTTCCGCCTGCAACGTCGCAAGTTGGCGAAAGCGATGCGGCCGGCCAATCTCCCCCCTTGTGGGGGAGATGTCCGGCAGGACAGAGGGGGGCAACGTAGGAGGCGACCGTTCGTCGAATAATCACGCCCCAGCCTCCGCATGCCCGGCCATCAATTCGCCAAGCTCGCGCACGGTGCGTTCGCCGCGCGCCGAGGGCGTCGAGAGCCGGCCCTTCGACATCACCAGGATGCGGTCCGACAGAGCCAGGATTTCCTCCAGATCTTCCGAGATCAGGAGGATTGCCGCGCCGCGCGCCCGCGCCTCCAGCAGCTTCTTGTGAACATAGGAGACCGCGCCGACATCGAGCCCGCGCGTCGGCTGGTTGGCGAGGATGACGGACGGCTCGGGATCGAGCGCGCGGCCGAGGATCAGCTTCTGCATGTTGCCGCCGGAGAGCAGCCTGATGCGCGCCTCCGGCGACGGGCACTTTACGTCGTAGTCGGCGATGATCTCCTCGGCGAAGCCGCGGGCGGCGCGCCAATCCAGAAAGCCCAGCCGGCTGAAGCGGGCGCTGCGGTAGCGTTCGGAAATCACGTTCTCGGTGACGCTCATATCGCCGATCGTGCCCACCGCGTGGCGGTCTTCCGGGATGCGGGCGATGCCGCTGGCGAGCGCCCGGCGCGGCGACCACTCCTTCACCGTCGCACTACCGATGGCGATGTCGCCCCCGAGCGGCTGCATGGTTCCGGCGATCAGGGCGGCAAGTGCTGCCTGGCCGTTGCCGGATACGCCGGCAAGGCCGGTGATCTCGCCGCCGCGAAGCGTCAGCGATACCTCGTCCAGCGCGGCGCCGCCGCCACCGGCACGCGTCGAGACGTTGGCCAGTTCCAGCAAAGGCGGACCTGCCTTGGCCGGAGCGACGGTGGCCGGCGCGATCTCCTGCCCGACCATCAGCGCGGCCAATTCGGAGCGGCTGGTCTCGGCGGTGCGCCTTTCACCAACCAGATGGCCGGCGCGCAGCACCAGCACCCGATCGCTGGCGGCCATAACCTCGTGCAGCTTGTGGGAGATGAAGATGATCGACAGGCCCTGCGCGACCAGCAGCTTCAGTGTGCGAAACAGCGCCTCGGTTTCGGCCGGAGTGAGCACCGCGGTCGGCTCGTCGAGGATCAGGATGCGCGCATCGCGGTAGAGCGCTTTCAGGATCTCGACGCGCTGCCGCTCGCCGACGGAGAGCGCGGCGACGACCGCGCCAGGATCGATGGCGAGGCCGAAATCGCCCGACAGCTTGCGGATTCGCCGGGCTGCCGCACCTCGGTCGAGCCGCGCTCGCCACATGGCTTGCGTGCCGAGCGCGATGTTTTCCAGCACCGTCATGTTCTCGGCGAGGGTAAAATGCTGGTGCACCATGCCGATGCCGGCGTCGAGCGCTGCGCGCGGGTCGCCCGGCGGAAGCGCCTTGCCGAACGCCTCGACAGAGCCCTCGTCGGCGACGTAGTGGCCGAAGAGGATGTTCATCAGCGTGGTCTTGCCGGCGCCGTTCTCGCCGAGTAGCGCGACCACCTCGCCGCGCTTCAGGTCGAACGAGATCGCGTCATTGGCGACGAGCGGACCGAACCGCTTGGTGATGCCGGTGAGGCGCAGGACGATGCCGTCCTCCGCTCCGTCATATCGGCCATTCTGGTTTTTCTCTTCCACGTCGGCGCTGCCCCTCACCCTTACCCTCTCCCCGTGAAGAACGGGGAGAGGGAGTCGGCTACGTTGCGGCCAGCCTCTTCTCCCCGTCTCTATACGGGGAGAAGATGCCGGCAGGCAGATGAGGGGCAGCGCGAACATTGCAAGGCTGGTGCTGCCCCTCATCCGGCCCTTCGGGCCACCTTCTCCCCGTATAGAGACGGGGAGAAGGGAGAGCTTGTGCTAGCTCGATTTCGGCTCGGCGTCGTTGATCTCGACGGTGAAGCTTCCGTCCTTGATCGCCTTTTCCTTCTCGGCGACCTTGGCCATGATTTCGGCCGGCACCTTGCCTTCGAAGGTTCCGAGCGGGGCCAGCGAGCAGCCGCCATTCTTCATGAAAGAATAGACGCCGTAATCCTCGGCCTTGAAGGTCCCGGCCTTCACCTCGGCGATCGCCTTGTCGAGCGTCGGCTCGAAATGCCAGAGCGCCGAAGCAACAACCGTTTCGGGGTAATCGGCCTGGGTGTCGATGACGTTGCCGACAGCGAGGATGCCCCTCTCCTTGGCCGCGTCCGAGACGCCGAAGCGCTCGGCGTAGAGCAGGTCGGCGCCGCCGTCGATCTGGGCGAAGGCGGTTTCCTTGGCCTTGGGCGGGTCGAACCACGAGCCGATGAAGGCGACCTGGAATTTCGTGTCGGGCGCGGTCTCATTCACGCCGGCCATGAAGGCGTTCATCAGCCGGTTCACCTCGGGGATGGGATAGCCGCCGACCATGCCGATGTTCTTCGACTTGGTCATGGCGCCGGCGATGATGCCGGAGAGGTAGGATGCGTCCTGGATGTAGTTGTCGAAGACGGAGAAATTCGGCACGGCTTCGTCCGGCTTGAAGCTGGACCCCATCAGGAAGGCGACGTCCGGATAATCTCTCGCGACGGCGCGGGCCGCGTCCTCGACGCCGAACACCTCGCCGACGATGAGCTTGTGGCCGGCCTCGGCATATTCGCGCATCACGCGCTCATAATCGTTGTTGGAGGTGTTTTCGGAATAGACATATTCAATGTCGCCCCGATCCTTGGCGGCGTTGGCCGCCTTGTGGATGCGGCTGACCCATTGCTGCTCGACCGGAACGGTGTAGATGGCCGCGACCTTCAGCGCCTCCTGGGCGAAGGCGCGCGTCGGCAGACCCGCCATCGCGGCAAGGGCCGCGCCGGCGCCGGCCGACTTCAACACCGCGCGACGCGAAAAGGCCGAAAAGACTTTGTTTCTAGGCATTGTTCACCACCTCTGGTTGGATTGACTTCCGTCCCGTTTTTTATCGTTTGGTCAACGGTATGCGAATTCAGGGAGCCCCGCAATCGGCGGCGCGGAGCATTCCACCACCGCCTGCGCAAAGCGCCTCAGGTTGCGCAGCCAAGCGCAACGCGGTAGGCAGGGCTTACGAAAGCCGCGCCCGCGGATCGGGCTGAAGTGGCCGGATGCGACACAGGCGGCGGCCGGCACATTGCCGAAAGCGACATCCAGGCAACCGCGCATCGAAAGGATCGACTGATGGCAAAGAAGCCCAATTACGGCCAGGAGCGCAGGGATCGCGACCGGATCAAGGCGGCCAAAAAGGCCGAAAAGCAGAATGCCAAGGCCGAAAAGACCGGGCGGACCACCAAGGACAACGAATCAACCGAGGTGAAGGAGTCGGAGGCAAAATAGCGCCAATCGCGCCGAGCGCATCGCTTCGGCATTCGACGGAAACGAACCGGCAGGGATAGCGACATGAAGCCAATCGCGGGCGAACAGAAGAGCGCCAGGACGGATTCGGCGGCGCGCCAGATCATGAACACCGAGTTGGCGGCGCGCCAGAAGAAGACCGCGCGCCTCAGGGAGCTTCGGCTCGAAAAGGAAAGGGCCGAGCGCCTCGAACAGGCCGACAAGCCGGCAGCGCCGAAGCGAGCGCGCAAGAAGGCCTCCTAAAGCTACAGGTCAGGTCGCCTTTTCGCTGACCAGCACATCGGCCTCGCGCGCCGCCGCGATAAAGGCGCGCCGGGCGGTCATGGCCGGCTTGTCGCCGGCAATGGCGTCGTGACAGGCCTGCAGCGCCGCGCGATGCTTGGGACTTTTCTTCCCCGGCCATTTGTTGAGCAGGTAATCGGAAGCCTCGCGGGCGGTCCGCAGCACCAGATTTTCGCTGGCATCGCCGGATTTGACGGTGAGCGGCACTTCAAAGCGTTCTTGTTTCATCGCCGCTCTTACGCCATCGCCGCCGACAAAGCGAGCCAACAAGTCGCCGTCCGGCCTCAGGAGCCCGGTTTGCAAAAATTGATCCGGCGGAGCGAAAAATCCTCGCGGCTATCCCATTGCGTTTCCCGGACAATCCGCCTTCGGCTGCGCTTTCCGATGCACATGCGCCTGCGATTGCCGGTTGATTCCGGGCGAGGCCATCTCTACCTGACCGGCTCTTGTTGATTGCGTTTCATCGATTGTTTGTCATGCCCGGTGAATTTCGTCCTCCGCGAGCCTTTCAAAGCCACAGCCGGCCACAAGGCCGGCCCGCGGTAGTGGACCAGACGGACACATACGGTATAGTGGACCGTACCGGGCTTTTTGAAGAGACGGCCGCAGGGCCAAATTGAGGACGATTTGGTATGATGCGGCGCTTAGAAGACGCTCGGATCCTGATGTACAGCCACGACACGTTCGGGCTAGGGCATTTGCGGCGCTGCCGCACCATCGCTCATTCGCTGGTCGAGGATTATCGCGGGCTGAACGTGCTGATCATTTCCGGCGCGACCATCGCGGGCGCATTCGACTATCGGGCGCGCGTCGACTTTGTGAAGATCCCCAGCGTCATCAAGCTGCGCAATGGCGAATACACCTCGCTTGCCCAGCACATGGATCTGCACGAGACGCTGAAAATGCGCCAGTCGATCATCCGCCACACCGCCGAGACCTTCCAGCCGGACATCTTCATCGTCGACAAGGAGCCGATGGGCCTGCGCGGCGAGGTAGAGGAGACGCTGTCCTATCTGAAGACGCGCGGCACCACGCTGGTGCTCGGCCTGCGCGAGGTGATGGACGCGCCGCATCTGCTCGAAGCGGAGTGGAAGCAAAGCGACACGATGCGCAAGATCGACCGCTTCTACGACATGGTCTGGGTCTACGGCCCGCCGGATTTCTACGATCCGCTGACCGGGCTGGAAGTGCCGCCCGGCGTGCGGGCCAAGATGAACTTCGTCGGCTTCCTGCAGAGAAGCCTTTCGCATGACGAGATGCCGGACCATCGGCCGGAAGGCGATTACATCCTGGTGACCACGGGTGGCGGCGGCGACGGGGCCGACCTCATCCACGACGTCATCGACGCCTACCGCGGTGACCCCAGCCTGCAGCACAAGGCGCTGGTCGTGCTCGGCCCATACATGCCGGCCCGCAAGCGGCGCAAGCTGATCAACAAGGGCGCCAAGGTGCCGCATATCAAGATCATCGAATTCGACAATCGCATGGAAGAGCTGATCGCTGGCGCCAAGGCGGTGGTGGCGATGGGCGGTTACAACACCTATTGCGAGATCCTTTCCTTCGACAAGCCGGCGCTGATCGTGCCGCGCGTCAAGCCGCGCGAGGAGCAGTTGATCCGCGCCCGCCGCGCCGCCGAACTCGGACTGATCGAGATGCTGCTGCCGGAAGAGGCCGAAGATTCAAAGCGCTTCGCCGAGGCGCTGAAGGCCCTGCCCGACCGGCCGGCGCCTTCCAGAAGCAGTCCCGACCTCAGGCTCGGCGGCCTCGTCAACATCTCCGAAATCATCGGCGACTGGCTCGACGAGCGCTCGCGCCCGCATTTCACGGTCGTCGAAGGCGCGAGCTGACATTTGTCCGAACGCCGCAAGATCGCCGTGGTGCTGAAAGGCTATCCGCGCCTGTCGGAGACCTTCATCGCGCAGGAACTGCTGGGACTGGAGCGCGCCGGGCTGGAACTGGCGTTGGTCGCGCTGAGGCGGCCGACCGACGCCAAGCGCCACCCGGTGCATGACGAGATCAGGGCACCGGTCCACTACCTTCCCGAATATCTGCATGAGGAGCCGTGGCGGGTGTTGCGCTCGCTGCTCGCCTGCCTGCCCAGACCGGGCTTTTTGCGCGCGGCGCGGGCGTTCGTCCGGGATTTGCGGCGCGACCGCACGCGCAACCGTTTCCGCCGCTTCGGCCAGGCGCTGGTGCTGGCGGCGGAATGGCCGGGCGAGGCCGAATGGCTGCATGCGCATTTCATTCACACGCCTGCTTCGGTGACGGCTTATGCCAGCCTGCTCAAGGGCGTGCCGTGGACCTGCTCGGCGCATGCCAAGGACATCTGGACATCGCCCGACTGGGAACTCGCCGGCAAGCTCGCTTCGGCGCGCTGGGTGGTGACCTGCACGCGGACCGGCTTCGAGCATCTCAAGGCTCTGGCGGGCGGCAACGGCCGGGTGCATCTCAGCTATCACGGTCTCGACCTCGCCCGGTTCGGGCCTTTCAACGGCGCGCGGCCGGCCCGCGACGGCTCCGATCCCGCTGATCCCGTGCTGCTGGTCAGCGTCGGGAGGACCGTGGAAAAGAAGGGCTACGACACGCTGCTTCGGGCGCTGGCGCTGCTGCCGGCCGATCTTTCGTGGCGCTTCGAGCATATTGGCGGCGGCGAGCAACTGGACCGGCTCAAGGCGCTTGCCGACGAACTCGGCATCGCCGAACGTGTCACGTGGAAGGGCGCGCTGGCGCAGGAGGAGGTGCTGGCGCATTATCGCCGCGCCGACATTTTCGCGCTGGCCTGCCGTATCGCCACCGACGGCGACCGGGACGGCCTGCCCAACGTGCTGGTCGAGGCGGCGAGCCAGAAGCTCGCCTGCGTTTCGACCGACGTTTCGGGGGTGCCGGAACTCCTGACCGACGGGGAAAACGGGCTGGTCGTGCCGCCGGACGATCCCGGCGCGCTTGCCGGGGCGCTGGAGCGGGCGATCCGCGAGCCGGCGCTGAGGAAACGGCTCGGCGAAGTCGCAGAAAAACGCGTGCGGGAACATTTCGACCATATGTCGAGCATCCGGCAGCTCAAGGCGCTGTTCGAGGAGGAGTGGCGCAAACAACCATGACGCAGCCCCGCATCCTGTTCTACGTCCAGCATCTGCTCGGCATCGGCCATTTGGCGCGGGCGAGCCGCGTGGCGTCGGCACTCGCCGAAAATGGCTTCGCCGTGACCGTGGTGACGGGCGGAACACCCGTGGCGGGGTTCCCCGGCCTGGGGGTGACCCATGTCGCGCTGCCTGCGGTGACCTCCGGCGACCAGGGATTTTCCGGCCTGGCGGATCTCGACGGCAATCCCGTCGACGACGCCTTCAAGGCACGACGGCGCGACATGCTTTTGTCGCTGTTTGCCGAAACGCGGCCCGACATCGTGATTATCGAGGCGTTCCCGTTCGGCCGCCGGCAGATGCGCTTCGAGCTCCTGCCGTTGCTGGACGCGATTGCCTCGGCCAAGCCGAGACCGCGCCTAGTGACGTCGGTGCGCGACATCCTGCAGGAGCGGGTCAAGCCGGGGCGGAACGAGGAAAGCGCCGAACTCGTCGACCGGTATTTCGACCTGGTAATGGTGCATGGCGACCCCGGTTTCGCCAGGCTGGACGAGACCTTTCCGCTCGCCGCCGGCTTTTCGGAGAAGATCGCCTATACCGGCCTCGTCGCCGGACCCGAGCCCGAGCCCGCGGCGGAAAATTTCGACGTGCTGATCTCGGCCGGCGGGGGCGCGGCGGGCGGCGAACTCGCCCGGACGGCGGTCGAGGCCGCGAAACTGCTGCCGGGGTCGGGCAGATGGGGCCTGATCACCGGACCGAACCTCCCGCAACCGGAGTTCGACGCGATCGTCGCGGCCGCGCCGGAGAGTCTCGATATATTCAGATTCCGCAAGGATTTCGCCAGCCTGCTCGGCGGCGCGCGGCTTTCCGTCTCGCAGGCGGGCTACAATACGGTGTGCGACATACTGCGCGCCGGCTGCCGCTCGCTGCTCGTGCCGTTCGCGGCCGGCGGCGAGACCGAGCAGGAGGTGCGCGCTGAGCGGCTGGAGCGGCTCGGCCTCGCGTCTACCGTCAGCGAGAGCGGCCTGACGCCGGAACTGCTTGCCCGTGCGATCGAAGCTGCGCTGGCCCGGCCGCGTCCGCCGCGCCATGCGCTCGATCTGGATGGGGCCCACAAATCTGCGCAGGTGTTGCGCAGGTTGCTTAGCTAAACCGTGCCGATCAGCATGAACCTGGTGTATTTCTTCATCGGCAGCGCGCCGGCGAAGGCGATCTCGCTGAGGCCGGCCAGCTGCTCGAAGGCTTCCAGCGAGGGCACGCAGGCGATGTGCGTCGGTTCGCTGAAATAATCGTTGGACTGGAGCAGGACGCGCGTGCCGGGCGGCAACAGCGCGAGCCAGGCGCGCAGATCGGCGATGTGCTCACAACTGGTGTTGACGACGAGGTCGGGCCGGCTCCCGGCATAGTCGAGCGTGTACATGTCGCCGGTCGAGGCGCGGAAGCGATCCTTCCAGCGCTCGTTCAGCGTCTTGGCCACCTCGGCCACGCCCGGATCGATGTCGATGCTTTCGATGGCGCCGATGTCGAAGCGGGGATCGTCGAACAGCATCGCCGCCAGAACGCCGTACCAGCCGCCGACGATCCAGATGCTGCCGAATCGGGCGCCGCAGCTTTCGAAAAGTTTGTCGCGCGCCCACAATTTGCAGGCGACCTGCTTGTGGTTGAAGGCGTTGCCGACATCGGCCTGAGGGTGCCTGGCGATGACCTTCGCGAGGCCGCCGACCAGCGAACAGCCGCAGTATGCGGCGATTCCGCGGGTCAGGTCGAAGGCTGTCTCGCGCCAGTCGGCGCCGGGATCGGTCTGGGTGGCGTCCATGATGCACGTGTTGTAAGCTTCAGCCATCCGGGGTGCAACCAACGCAATCTGACCATATGAACCCGAAACCGTTCGAAGCCGTTCCGCCATCCGACGGCGCCGGACAGAACCTGCCGCATCTGTCCGGTCCTGCCGCCGCCATACGCCAGGTGCTGGCGGCGCATTTCGTGCGCGGCTGTCCGCATGTGCTCGAAATCGGCGGGCACAGGCGGCCGATCACCGGCTATCTTACCCATGCGCCGCTGTCGGTCACCTCGATCGACCCGAAGACCGCCGAATACGAGGCCGAAGAACTCAACGGCCGCCCTTGCCGCGTGCGCCACATCGCCCGCAAGTTTCAGGATGTCGAACTCGACTATGCGCCGCGCAGCTACGGCCTTGTGCTGCTCGGCTACTCGCTGAAGCCTTTCGGCAAGCGCGAGCCGCTCGGCAAACTCATGTTCTCGCTGGTCGACAACGCCGGCGTGGTGGTTATCGATTACACGCCCGAGTTCGAGCGCGCGGCTTCGCAGGTTCCGTCGATCCTTTCGCGCCCGACGCTCACCAACTATTGCAGCTTCGAACTCAAGCTCGAAGATCCGGAGATCGCCGCCACGCCCTATGCCAGGCGGCGCTTTCACGTGCTTCATCCCTCCGGTTCAGCGGCCTGAACTCGCCCATGGAACAAAGCCTGGCCCGCTATATCTGGACGCACACCTGGAAGCAGCAGCTCTGGATATTGGCGGTCGTCGCGATGTCGATGATCCCGTTCTACATGTCGTTCAACCTGCCAAAGTTGATCGTCAACGGGCCAATACAGGGCCAAGGCTTTGAAACTCCCGGAACCACGCAGCCATTCCTGCGGGTTGCCTTCGATCTTCCGGTGCTCGGCGAAACCGTATTCTTTTCCGGAATATCGCTCGACCGCGAACAGACGCTTTTCGCTCTCAGCATGGTGTTCCTGCTCCTGGTGATCGTGAACGGCCTGTTCAAGCTCTACATCAACACCTACAAGGGCCGCCTCGGCGAAAGGATGCTGCGGCGCATCCGCTTCGAACTCGTCGATCTCGTGCTCAGATTTCCGCCTCACCAGTTCAAGCGGGTGAAATCGGCCGAAATCGCGACCATGGTGAAGGACGAGGTCGAGCCGCTCGGCGGCTTCATCGGCGACGCCTTCGTGCAACCGGCCCTGCTCGGCGGGCAGGCGCTGACGGCGATGCTGTTCATCATGCTCCAGAACTTCTGGCTCGGGCTGGTCGCGCTGGTGATCGTCGCGATCCAGCTCGGCATCATCCCCAGGATGCGACGCAGGCTGATCGAACTCGGCCGCCAGCGGCAGCTTACCGCCCGACAGCTTTCCGGCCGGGTCGGCGAGATCGTCGACGGCATCGGCGCCATCCACAACCACGACACGTCGAACTACGAGCGCGCCGACATCGCCGCGCGGCTCGGCCGCATCTTCAAGATCCGCTACGACCTCTACCAGTGGAAATTCCTGGTCAAGTTCATCAACAACTTCCTGGCGCAGGTCACGCCGTTCCTGTTCTACCTGATCGGCGGCTATCTGGCGCTGCAGGGCCGCCTCGATGTCGGGCAGCTCGTGGCGGTAATCGGCGCCTATAAGGATCTGCCCGGCCCGATGAAGGACCTGATCGACTGGGACCAGGCGCGCCAGGACGTACAAGTTAAATACGCTCAGGTGGTCGAGCAGTTCAGCATCGACCATATCGTGGATTCCCGCATCCAGGCCGTGTCGCCGGAAAGCGTCCCGGCGCTGGATGCGCCGATCGCCGCCGTCAATCTGTCGCTGGTCGACGACAGCGGCGCAAGGCTGCTCGAGCACGTCTCGGTGCAGATCAAGCCGGGCGAGAAGGTGGCCGTGGTCGGAACCGCCGCAGGCGGCGCGGAGGTTTTCGCGGAAGCGGTCGCGCGGCTGATCTGGCCCGAAAGCGGCAGGATCGCCATCGGCGGCAAAGATCTTCTCGAACTGCCGGAATCGGTGGTGGGGCGGCGCATGGCCTACGCCTCGTCCGACGCGTTTCTTGCGCAGGGAACGCTGAGCGACAATCTGCTTTACGGCCTCAAGCACGCGCCGCTGACGCCAACGGTCTATGACGGCGAACGGGCGACGCAGCGCAACTGGGAGGTGGGCGAAGCGCTCAAGGCCGGCAACCCCGATTTCGACCTGAACAGCGACTGGGTCGACTACGCCGCGGCAGGCTCCACAGGCCCGGACGACATCTTGCTGGTGATACGGCCGGTGCTCGAGGCGGTGGCGCTGTCGCGCGACATACTCGACCTCGGATTGCGCGCATCGGTCGAACCGTCGCGCCATCCCGAGATCGTCGACCGCATCGTGGAATTGCGTCAGGCGCTGCGAGAGCGCGTCGCGGCCGAAGGGGTGAGCGGACTGGTCGTGCCGTTCGAGCCGGGAGCATACAACCCGCAGGCCACGGTCGGCGAAAACCTGCTTTTCGGCACCGCGACGGGACCGGAGCTTGCCGACAAGGCGCTGGCTTCCAATCCGTACTTCCTGTCGGTGCTGAAGTCTGCCGGGCTCGACGAAGTTCTCTACAATATGGGCCTGGAGATCGCCGGCAACGCCATCGAGCTGTTCAGCGACCTGCCGCCAGACCACCCGTTCTTCCAGCAGCTCGCCTTCATGACCGCCGACGAGATCCCCGGCTACACGGTGCTGCTGCAGAAGCTCAAGGGGCGCAGCTATGCCACGGTTTCCGAGCAGGACCGCGCCCAGATCATCATGCTGAGCTTCGCTTATATCGAACCCAGGCATCGCTTCGGCCTGCTGACCGACGATCTGATGGCGAGGATCGTCGAGGCGCGCGGCCGCTTCCATGAAGGCCTGCCGAAGGAATTGGCCGGCGCTATCCAGCGCTACGATCCGATGCGCTTCAGCACTGCGGCGAGCCTGATGGACAATGTCCTGTTCGGGCGCATCGGCCACAATCAACCGGACGGGCCGGAGCGCATCCGCGCGATCGTTCGCGAAATCCTCGACGAACTCGGCCTCTACGACGAGGTGCTGGGCATCGGCCTCGAATTCAATGTCGGTGTGGGCGGCAGGCGGCTGACCGGAGCGCAGCGGCAGAAGCTGGACCTGGCGCGTGCGCTGCTCAAGCGCGCCGATTTCCTGATCCTCAACCGGCCGCTGTCGGCGCTGGACCAGCGGGCGCAGGACCAGATCGTACGCAACGTACTCGAGGAAGCGAAGCGCGACGGCCGTGATCCGGCTATCATCTGGGTGTTAGAAAATCCGGCCATGGCGCAACTGTTCGACCGCGTAATCGTTTTCCATGGCGGAGAACTGGTGGAAGATGGAACGCACGAGACACTCGCGGCCGGAAACGGTATCTTCAAGGGATTGCTGTCATGATAGTCTTGGACAGCTTTGATTGGGGCAAGGGTTACGGTCATGCTTCTCAACGATGAAGTCGGAATGCTGCGGCGGGTGCCGCTGTTCTCGAATGTGGAGCCGGCCAAGCTCAAGCTCCTGGCCTTCACCTCCGACCGCGTGAGCTACGGCGCCGGGCAAATCCTGTTCCGCCAGGGCGACGAGGGCGACGCGGCCTATGTCGTCCTGTCCGGCAAGGCCGACATCATCGTCGACTCGCCGAGCGGGCAGATAAAGGTCGCCGAGGTCGAGCCCAACGAGATCGTCGGCGAAATCGCGATCTTGTGCGACGTATCGCGAACCGCCACCGTGCAGGCGTCGATGCCGCTCGAAGCGCTGCGCATCCGAAAGGATCATTTCCTGCGGCTGCTCAGGGAATTTCCTGAAATGACGATCGAGATCATCCGCGTGCTCGCCGACCGGCTCGGGCACACGACGGCGGAACTTTCCGACGCGCGCAGCCAGGCGCGCCAGGCCAAGCACTAGGCGCACTCGTTTCGCCCGGCCGCGGACGCAGCGTAAATTGAACGAAAGGCGGTGAGTTGCCTGTCTCGCTATATTGCGCCAGTCTGGCTAGGATAGCTCCCCGACGGGAGCCGACGGGCGAAGATATAGAATGAACGATGACTTGTTCCAGGTTCGATTCTGGGGAGTTCGCGGCAGCGTCCCCGTTTCGGGCGCCCAGTATCAGCGCTACGGCGGCAACACCATATGCGTGGAGATGCGCTGCGGGCCGCATACGCTGCTCTTCGATGCAGGCTCGGGAGCCCGCCCGGCCGGCGAGGCGCTGATGGCGGCGGGCGTCGACCAGTTCGACGTGTTCTTCACCCATTGCCATTACGATCACATCATCGGGCTGCCGTTCTTCTTTCCGCTTTACAATCCGCGTATCGACCTCACGGCATGGTCGGGTCACCTCGCCGGCCGCATGACCACTCAGGAAATGCTCGGCGAATTCATGCGCCCGCCCTGGTTTCCGGTCGCCATGGAAGTTTGCAGGGCGTGTGTCGGGACGCGGGATTTCGTCGCCGGAGACATCCTGAAACCGCAGGAAGGCATAACGATCAGGACCGGCAGCCTGACCCATCCGGGCGGCTGCGTCGGCTACCGCGTCGAATGGGGCGGCCGCGCGGTGTGCTTGATCAGCGACACCGAACATGAGCCCGGCAAGCTCGATCCGGTCGTGCTGGGGCTCATCGAAGACGCCGATCTGGTGCTCTACGACTGCACCTACACCGAGGAAGAAATGCTGCGCAAGCGCGGCTACGGCCACTCGACATGGCAGCAGGGCGTCAAGCTTTGCGAGGCTGCCGGCGCGCGCCGGCTGGCGATTTTCCATCACGATCCTTCGCGCACCGACGACCAACTCGCCGCGATGGAGAAAGAGGCGATGGCGGCCTTTCCCGGCGCTTTCGCCGCCATGGACGGGCAGACGCTCGAATTTCCGCGATTGAAGCTGCCCAAGCCGTCGCCGCTCAGGCAAGCAGCTCGCCAACCGGCCGCCAGCGGCAAGCGCCGCTCGCTGCCGTAACCTCGAACAGGCGCTCGAGGAACGACCAGGCGACCTCGTCATGCACGAGGTGATGGCTTAGCAGGCCGACGGGACCGCCCTCGCCCCGGAATGCGAGTTCGAGCTGCGCCACGATTTCAGAAATGAGCGCCGCATGGTCGCGGCCGCCGCGATTGCCGCGCCAATCCATGATGTCGACGGTGCTGTTGAGCATGCGTATGGGGGCCGGCCCGGGCGCGCCGAACACCGACAGCGCCGAAAAGCCTATGCCGGCAAGGTGCGGCAGCAGGTCTGCATCAATCCTGTTCCATGGCGGCACCAGCATGGGTGCGAAACGCCCGGCATGCAGGCGCTGCAGGCGCGCGCGCCCTTGCGAAAGTTCCGCCAGAACGATGTCGCGGGGGCGATGGTGTCCGAGTTCCTGCTTCTTTTCGCCCTGAGGGGCGTGGTTCTCGTGCGACCAGCCGTGGACCGCCACCGTGACATGGTTTTCGCGCGCCAGCCGCTCGGCCAATGGCGCTCCGGTCCAAGCCGGAATGACCGCAAGCGCGACCGGCGCCTGGTAGGTAGCGGTCATCGCGAGCAGCCGGTCGAGCGCGGCGGTAGGCTCGATCGCGTCGTCGTCGCGCAGCCAGAAATCGGCGGTCCGGCCGGCCTGAAGCCAGCGCGCCAGTTCTCTCGTCAGAGGCTGCCAGATTTCGCTGGGCGTCATGTTCGGGCCTCTGGCAGTATCGCAGCCAGGCGCCTGGCCGCCGCTTCGAGCGAGCGCTCGTCAAGGACGAACCGCCGCGCGGCCGCGCCTAGTTTCTGTCTCTCGGCCTCATTCGTCAGCAGCCGCTCGATAGCCTCCGCGTATGCGGCGACATCTCCCGGCGGCGTCAGCAGGCCGGTCGTTCCGTGCCGGACGACCTCGGGAACGCCCGCAATCGCCTGCGCCACCACCGGCAGCCCCGCGGCCTGCGCCTCCAGATAAGCAAGACCGTAGGCTTCGCCGCAGCCCGGCCAGACATAGACGCCCGCGCCGCGCAAAAGTGACGGCACTTCGGCCGGCGGCCTTTCGCCCAGCCAGTCGATGCGCTCCGGGGGTATCCGCGAGAATTCCGCCTGCACTTTGGCGCGGCAAACGCCGTCGCCGATGACCGACAAGCGCCAGGACAAATGTGCAAGCCGCTCCAGCGCGTGGGCGAGCATCCGGTAGCTCTCCATCTTGTCGCCTGGACGCATCATGCCAACCGCGACCAGAAGGGACGGATCGGCGGCGGGCGGCGGCGCGGCAAAGGCCGAAACGTCGATAAAGGGCGGCAGCAGTTCGAAGCGGGCCCGCGGCGCGATTTCGGCCAGTCCGTCGCGGTCTCTGGCGGTGAAGCAGACGTTCAGCGCCGCGTGTCTTACAATGTCCGCCAGCCGCGCCTGGTTTTCAGCCCATATCCCGATGTTGCGGCGGGTCGAATAAGAGGCCTCCGCGGTGACGTAGGGAATATGGAAGCGGGAGGAGAGCGTGGGCCCGAGAAGATCGGGGGCCTTGTAGTAGGGGTGGTAGCAGAACCAGAGGTCGGGTTTTTTCCCGGTTTCCCACAAGGCCGACAGGCGGGCGATTTCGCGCTCGGCTTCGGCCAGGGCCGCGGCATGCGACTCGGCCGTCGGGTTCGCGGAAAAACTGCGAAACTCCGAGGCCAGTTCGACCGTATATCCGGCAAGCTCCAGCGCCGCCTTCAGCATCCGCGCCATCTGGCGGTCGCCCGACGGCACGGGATGATCCGGCGATTTGAGCGGCGCGTAGTAGGCAATTCGCATCGCGCCACCTATCTGGGGAATCGGGCGCAAGTCAATTTCGGGGTCACCTCGGATTGATCGCCAGCCAACCGGGAGATGTGCTATTTCACCGACCATGGAAAACAAGCTCCTCGATCAACCGTTTCTCGACACGCTGCCGCAGTTTGCGCAGTTCGAGGGCGTGGCCGACGCCGACAATTACCGCCCGCTGCCCGACGACTGGTCGCTGGCTACAGCCGATATAGTCGACTCGACCAAGGCGATCGCAACAGGAGGCTACAAATCGGTCAACATGGCCGGCGCCAGCGTGATTTCGGCGCTGCTCAACGCGCTCGACCGCCGCGACCTGCCCTTCGTCTTCGGCGGCGACGGGGCGCTGGTCGCCTTCCCCGCCACGGCCACCGCGACCGTCCGCGAGGCGCTGTCGGCCGTCCAGGCATGGGTGGCGGACGAGCTGGAGCTGACGATGCGCGCCGCGATCGTGCCGGTGGCCGATATCCGCGCCCGGGGACTGGACGTCCGGGTGGCGCGGTTCCAGGCCAGCGGCGAGGTTTCCTACGCCATGTTCACCGGAGGCGGCGCAAGCTGGGCGGAAGCCGAGATGAAGGCCGGCCGCTTCACGGTCGAGCCTGCCCCGGCGGGCACGCGGCCGGATCTGGCCGGGCTGTCATGCCGCTGGAACCCGATCGAGGCGCGGCATGGCGAGATCGTCTCGATCATCGCGGTCCCGGGCCCGGCCGGCAGCGGCAAGGCGTTCCAGCAATTGGTGGCCGATATCGTGGCGCTGGTGGGCGAGGAGGAGCGAGGCGGCCATCCCGTGCCGCCGGAGGGACCCGGTTTCAGCTTCCCGCCCAAGGGGCTCGAAGCCGAGGCGCGCGCGCTTGCGCCCAAAGGAAAACGGTTCTGGCCTAAACTGATGATTCTGGGGCAGACCGCGCTCATCGGCATACTTTCGAAGCTCCGCCTGTCGCTTGGGCGGTTCGATCCGCTTCAGTATCGGAGCGACGTCGTCCGCAATTCCGATTTCCGGAAATTCGACGACGGCCTGAAAATGACGGTCGACCTCGACCGGGAGCGGCTGCGGCGGATCGAGGAGCGGCTCGAGCGGGCCGAACGCGAAGGGATTTGCAGCTACGGGCTGCACCGGCAGGATTCGGCGCTGATGACCTGCATCGTCGCCACGCCACTGCAGCGCGACCACATCCATTTCGTGGACGGAGCGGCGGGCGGATACGCCATGGCCGCCAACACCCTGAAGGCGAAAGCGGCAGCCTGAAACCCGCCCGTGGCACTGTTACCCGTCGCTGGCGCCACCTATATGACCATCCAAGATTGCAATCCCGAGCTGAAATTTCATGAGCCGGACATTCGAACGCGCGGAGCCGATAAAAACTGTCGATGTCCGCTATGCCGGCCGCACCGTCGCCCTTCCGGACATGTGCGAATACGCGAAATTCTACCGCAAGCTTTCCGGAAATTGCTGGGAAGCGAACACTTTCACTACTCTTGCGCGCAACCTCGACAGCGACACCGTGCTCATCGACATTGGCGCGTGGATCGGCGTGACGCCGATGTGGTCGGCGCAGGTTGCCCGCAAGGTGGTGGCGGTCGACCCCGATCCGAAATGCGCCGCGATCCTGAACGCGCTGGCGCCGGCAGCCGGCAATGTGACCGTGATAGAAGGCGCGCTCGCCGACTGCCGCAAGGTGGCGATCCATGCCGTCGACGGCTTCGGCAGTTCCGAAACCAGCATCCTCGACATCGGCAATGGCGCCGAGGCGTCGGCCCGCGGCTTCGGCATAGACGACATCATGCGTCATGCGGGAGGCGCGCCGGCCTTCGTCAAGATCGACATCGAAGGCTACGAATACGAGATCGCAGGCGAACTGGCCAAGCTGAGGCATTACCCGTTGCGCGGGCTGCAGATCGCGGTCCATCCGCAATTGTACGAGAAGAGCCTGAGAGGCGGCTGGCTGTGGCGGCGGCTGCGCACCGCATGGGCGACATGGCGGCTGGGGAGGCAGCTGGGCCGCTTCATCCCTGGCCCCAGCCTCCACAAGTTCGACAGTCTGGCGGCGTATATCCTGGGGGGAATCCTGTTTTGCGGCAAACCAAAGGGGGCGGATTTCGTGTTCGAACGCAATCCCGCTCCAACCTTCGAGGACAAGCTATGAGCATCACAAACGCAGACGTTTCCACCATCCTGATGGACAAGGTCGCCGACTGGCTGAGCCATTCGTCGCTCGTCGGCGACGATCTCGAAACAATGGTGCGCGGCTTCTGCGAAAGGCTGGCCGCCGCGGGTCTTCCGCTGGCCCGCGTACATCTCAGCTTTTCGATGCTGCACCCGCTCTACGACGCGCTCGGCTTCACCTGGGAGCGCGGCACCGGCATGCATGTCGAAGGCTTCCGCAAGAAGCCCGGCGAGACTGCCGAGCGTTTCCTGCGCAGCCCCTATTACCACCTGCTCAGCAACAATCTCGATCATCTCAGGCGGCGCATCGATCCGGAAGGACCGTCTGAGTTCCCGATCTTCGACGACCTCAAGCTGCTCGGCGTCACCGACTATCTCGCCTTCAAGCATTGGTTCGACGGCGACAACAACCAGGGCATGCTCGGCTCATGGTCGACCGACAATCCCGGCGGCTTCAGCGAAAACATGATCGCGGCGCTGCTGCGCGTGCAAAACCATCTGGCGGTGGCGGCCAAGATGGCGGTCCTCAGCAAGCTCGCCGACAATATGCTGACCACCTATCTCGGCGGCGACGCCGGCAAGCGCGTGTTGAACGGCCAGATCAAGCGCGGCGAGGGAGACACGATCCGCGCGGCGCTGGTGATGGCCGACATGCGCGGCTCGACCATGCTCGCGGAGCGCGAAGGCCGCGAGGTCTATATCGAGACGCTGAACCGCTTTTTCGACGCCATCGCGGCGCCCTTCAACCGCAGGGGTGGCCAGATCATGAGCTTTCTGGGCGACGGCTTCCTGGCCGTCTATCCCTGTGACCGTCACCGGGAGCCTTCGGAAATCGCCTGCCGGGCCGCACTTGCCGCAGCGTTCAAGGCGAGCGCCCGCATGGCCGACCTCAACGAGGAGAGGAAGCAGAAAGGGCTGGCCGAGATCGGCTACGGCATCGGACTGCATGTCGGCAATGTGATGTTCGGCAATGTCGGCCTAACCGACCGCCTGACGTTCTCGGCCTTCGGCTCAGCCGTCAACGAGGTGCAGCGCCTGCAGGTGCTGACCAAGAAATATCCGCACCGCCTCATCGCCAGCAAGGATTTCGCAACCTATACCGGTGGAGGATGGGTGACGCTCGGCAAGGAGAAACTGGCCGGGGTGAGGCAGAAGCTGACGATCCTGCACCCGGACGTCACCGACATCGAGATGACCGACGAGGACGGGTTCGAGGTGACTTACGACGGCATGTCGGACGCCGAGCAGTTGATGCTCTTGATTCGTGGTGGCGGACAATCCATGATTGAAGTGAACGGGGGAAAGAAGCTGCAATGAACACGACGATCCGCTCCGTCGGCCTGGCGGCCGCCTTTTGCATGTGCTGCCAGACCGGCGCCTTGGCGAATTCGGACGTTCTCATCGACAGTTTCGACGGTTCCGATTTTTCCGAATCGGGCGGCCTTTATTACAAGGAAAATTTCGAACAAAGCGCGGGCCGCGTCGAATTCCAGAAAGCCGTGACCCGCAACGGCGGCGGGGCACTGAAACTCAGCATCAAGCCGCTCTGCGGGGCCACCGCAAGGAGTTGCAGCGAGCGTGCCGAGATCTGGGAAAAGCCCGAGCTGCGCGTGCCCTACGACCAGGGCGTCTGGTATGGCTTTGCCGTGAAATTCGCCGACCCGGTGCCGAATGACGACCATCGCTACCTGATCGCGCAGTGGAAGCGGGAGATCGAACCGGGCGCCGAAGGCGATTTCAGCCCCTTCTTCGCCTTGCGGCTGCGGCAGGGGAAGCTCCACGCCACGGTCGAAACCAACTATGTGGCTCCCACCAACAAGACCGGAGACGGCGTCGGGCCGAACTGCACGACCGGCGGCACGCCGGTCTGGCTCCGCCCCGAAACCAACCAGATGCGTGCGCTGGTGGCTACCGACGCCGCCTGGGGGCCCGGCGACGGCCCGCTGTTCAACACCTGTACGAACGCGATAAAGGTCATCGACCACGGCAACAAGCTGCCGGCTCCGGGTTCCGGCTGGATCGATTTCGCCGTCTACACCAAGCCCGGCCCGGACGGGACGGGCCACATTGAACTCTATGCCAACGGCAAGCCGGTCGTCACCGTCAAGGGGCACATCGGCCATGCCGACAGGGGCCTGGGCAAGAACCAGTACTTCAAATTCGGCCCCTATCGCGCGGCGCATACAACCGAATGGACCGTCTATTATGACGATTTCCGCCGCTCGCCGCGCTGCGCCGACGTGCTGGCCGGGGCGCCCTGTCCGATGCAATGACGCTCTCGGGCCGGCACGAGCGGGCGGAACGTTCTACCGCAAGTTTCTGTTTTATTGATCGCTAACACTAGGCAGCCCAATAGCTGTGCGATAATCTCCGCTCGTCGAGCAGCGGAGACGGGGAAGTTCAGCGCTCGGACAGGGGAACCGTGCGGGCGATGAATTCAGGCGCTGACCTTTTAAGGATCGAAGACCTCGGCATATCCTTTGCGATCGTCGGTGGCCCTGTCCATGCGGTCAAGCGGGCCAATCTGCGCATCCTGCCGGGCAAGGTGACGGCGCTGGTCGGCGAATCCGGCTCCGGCAAATCGGTCATCAGCCAGGCGGTGATGGGGATTTTGCCGCAATCGGCGCGCGTGCGCGGCCGCATCCTGTTCAACGATCCGGAAAATTCCAACGGCCCGGTCGACATCCTGCAGATGCCGCGCGACGGGCAGGAAATCAGGGCGGTGCGCGGGAGCCGCATCGGCAAGATATTCCAGGAGCCTATGACCTCGCTGTCGCCGCTGCACACGATCGGCGACCAGGTCGGCGAGGTGCTGAAGATCCATACCGAAATGTCCGGGGCGGAGATAAAAGACCGCACCAAAGAGATGCTCGGCCTGGTCGGTTTTCCCGATCCGCGCCGCGCCTACGACATGTACCCGTTCGAGCTGTCCGGCGGTCTGAGGCAACGCGCGATGATCGCGATGGCGCTGATCTGCCGGCCGGCGTTGCTGATCGCCGACGAACCGACGACGGCTTTGGACGTGACGATACAGGCGCAAATCCTGCAATTGCTGCGCGAGTTGCAGAGCAAGCTCAACATGGCGATGCTTTTGATCACGCACGATCTCGGCGTTGTGGCCAATGTCGCCGACGAGGTGGTGGTCATCTACCACGGCGAGATCATGGAGGCGGGCCCGGTCGAGGCTATCTTCCGCCGGCCCGGCCACCCCTATCTGAAGGGGCTGATGGCGGCCGTTCCGCATTTCGACATGAAAGCTGGTGAGCGTCTGAAGGCGTTGCGCGAGGTGCCGGTCAACGTCGAGAACCTGCTAGGCAAGCAGAAGCCGGCGAAAGCCGCTTCCGACACGCTGTTGTCGGTCTCCGGCCTGAGCAAATCCTTCACGACGCGAAAATCCGGCTGGTTCGGCAAGCACGCGCAGATCGCCGTGCGCGCTGTCGACGACGTCAGCTTCGACATAAAGCGGGGCGAATGCCTCGGCCTGGTCGGCGAGAGCGGCTGCGGCAAGACCACCGTCAGCAAGATATTGATGCGCGCAGTGACTCCCGAAGCCGGCTCGGTCATCTACAACAGCGACCAGGGGCCTATCGACATCCTCGCCGCCCAAGGCGAAGCGCTGCGCACGCTTCGAACAAAAATCCAGATGGTCTTTCAGGATCCGGTCTCGTCACTGTCGCCGCGCCTGACCGTGCAGAACATCCTCAGCGAGCCCTTGGAAATCCACGGCCGCGGCGATGCGCGCTCCCGGCTCGAGACCGTTCGCTCGCTGCTGCAGGCGATCGGGCTCGACCAGCGCTCGATCAACCGCTACCCGCACTCGTTTTCGGGCGGCCAGCGCCAGCGCATAGGAATTGCGCGCGCTCTGGCGCTTGGGCCCGACCTGCTGATCTGCGACGAGCCTGTTTCGGCACTGGACGTTTCCGTGCAAGCGCAGATACTAAACCTTCTGAAGGATCTGCAGAAGGAGCTCGGCCTGACCTATTTGTTCATCTCGCACAATCTCGCCGTGGTGGATTATATGGCCGACCGTATCGCCGTGATGTGCGGCGGCCGGATCGTGGAACTCGCGCCGCGCGAGACGCTGATGAAGCGGCCGGTCCATCCTTATACGCGCTCGCTGCTCGCTGCCGTACCGTTTCCCGATCTCGACCGGCCGCTCGACTTCGAGACGCTGCAGGCCAGCGGCGCATCCGACACCAGCGCCTGGGCTCCACAATTCCGAGAGGACGGCGACGAGGACGCGCTGTCGCCCACCGATCTCGGCGGCGGCCATCTGGTTCTGGCGCGGCGAAGCGCCGACATGCGGGAGTTGCGGCAGTGATCACCCGGCGCACCGCCCTCGGCGTCATCGGCTCGGCCCTGCTGCCCGGAACGCTGCGAGCCGCCGACCGCGAACCGGAATTCTTCAAGTCGCAGTTGGACGAAGGCAAGCTGCCGCCGGTCGCCGAGCGGATGCCGCGGATGCCGCGCATCGTCAAAGTCGCGTCGATGGGCCGCCAACCCGGCCAGCATGGCGGGACGGTGCGGACGCTGATCGGCAGCCAGAAAGACATCAGGCTGATGACCATCTACGGCTATGCCCGGCTGGTCGGCTATGATGAGACACTTACCCTGCAGCCGGATATTCTGGAAAGCTTCACCAGCGAAGAGGACCGCGTCTTCACCTTCCGCCTGCGCGAAGGCCACAAATGGTCAGACGGCAGCCCGCTGACGCCGGAAGACTTCCGCTATTGCTGGGAGGACGTTATCAATGATGAAGATTTGGGTGGTGTCGACACCGCTCTCGTGGTCGACGGCAAAGGACCGACATTCGAGATCGTCGACCCGCTGACCGTCCGCTACACCTGGCATGCGCCCAATCCGGACTTCCTGCCGAAGCTCGCCGCACCGCAGGCGCTGAGCCTCGCCGTGCCGGCGGCCTACCTCAGGCAATTCCACAAAAAGCACCAGGACAAGGCCAAGCTCGAAGAGCTGATGAAGCAGCACAAGGCCAAGAAGTGGACCTCGCTGCACATCCGCATGGCCCGGCAGTATCGCCCGGAAAATCCCGATCTGCCGACGCTCGACCCGTGGCGCAACACCGTCAAGCCGCCTGCCGAACAGTTTGTTTTCGAGCGCAATCCGTTCTTCCACCGCGTCGACGAGAACGGGCTGCAACTCCCTTATATCGACCGGTTCGTGCTGAATGTGAGTTCGTCGTCGATCATCCCGGCCAAGGCCGGCGCGGGCGAGAGCGATCTTCAGGCGATCAACCTCGATTTCACCGACTACGCCTTCCTGAAAGACGCCGAGAAGCGCTATCCGGTGAAAGTCAGTCTCTGGAAGAAGACGTTAGGATCGCGAATCGCGCTGCTGCCCAACCAGAATGCAGGCGACGTGGTCTGGCGGCCGCTGCTGCGCGACGTCAGGGTGCGGCGGGCGCTGTCGCTGGCTATCGACCGGCGCGAAATCAACATGGCCGTGTTTTACGGGTTGGCGAAACCAAGCGCCGACACGGTGCTGCCCGAAAGCCCGCTCTTCCGCCCTGAATATGCGCAGGCGTGGATCGAGCACGACCCGGCGCAGGCGAATGCCCTGCTCGACGAGGCCGGGCTCAATGTGCGTGACGATGACGGCATCCGCATCCTGCCCGACGGCCGCCCGGCGCAGATCATCATTGAGAGCGCGGGCGAAAGCACACTGGAAACCGACGTGCTGGAACTGGTCGCAGACCACTGGCGCAATGTCGGCCTCGCCCTCTTCATCCGAACCTCGCAGCGCGACGTGTTCCGCAGCCGGGCGCTTGCCGGCGAGATCATGATGTCGATCTGGTCGGGCATCGACAATGGCGTGCCGACAGCGGACATGAACCCCGGGCAACTGGCCCCGACGGCCGACGACCAGCTGCAATGGCCGGTCTGGGGATCCCACTATCTGTCGCATGGCGAGATCGGCGAGGCGCCCGACGTGCCGGAAGCTGCCGAACTGGTCAGACTGCTCAAGGAATGGCGCCATACGGTGACAACGCCGGAACGGGCCGCGATCTGGCACAAGATGCTGTCCATCTACACGCAGCAGGTGTTCTCGATCGGCATCGTCAACGCCACGCAGCAGCCTATCCTGGCCACGACCCGCCTGCGAAATCTTCCCAAGGAGGCGCT
Source organism: Allomesorhizobium camelthorni (assembly GCF_011045125.1). Classification (GTDB taxonomy): domain Bacteria; phylum Pseudomonadota; class Alphaproteobacteria; order Rhizobiales; family Rhizobiaceae; genus Allomesorhizobium; species Allomesorhizobium camelthorni. Next base: position 67,698 of record NZ_JAAKZF010000019.1, read on the forward strand.
CTACGGCTTCGATCCGACCTGCTATTTCGGAGTCTACATGCCCGATACGTTCTGGCTCGGCGAGGAAACCTGAACGTGCTGCGATACATCATCTGGCGCATCGCCGTAATGATACCGACGCTGCTTCTGATATCGGCGTTGATCTTCATCATCATCGAATTGCCGCCGGGCGACTATTTCGAAAGCTATGCCGCCGAATTGCGCGCCATGGGCGAAGGCGTCGACATGGACAAGCTGGAGGCGCTGCGGGCGGAGTATGATTTCGACAAGCCGCCGGTGGTCCGCTACTTCCACTGGCTCGCGGGCATGCTGCAGGGCGATTTCGGCTATTCGTTCGAATATCAGCTGCCGGTCAGCGACGTTGTCGGCGACCGGCTGTGGCTGACCGTCCTGGTCTCGTTCGTGACGATCGTCTTCACCTGGGTGATAGCCTTCCCGATCGGCATGTATTCGGCGACCCATCAGTATAGCTGGGGCGATTACGGCCTGACTTTCCTCGGCCTGATTGGCATAGCGATTCCCAATTTCATGCTGGCGCTGATCCTGATGTATTTCGCCAATATCTGGTTCGGCACCTCGATCGGGCATCTGATGGACCAGCAATATCTCGGTGAGCCGATGAGCTGGGCCAAGGCCAAATCCATCCTCGAACATATCTGGATCCCGGTCATCATCATCGGCACCGCGGGCACGGCCGGAATGATCCGGCGGTTGCGCGCCAACCTGCTCGACGAGCTTCAGAAGCAGTATGTGATGACGGCGCGCGCCAAGGGCCTGCATCCGTTCAAGACGCTGGTCAAATATCCGATGCGCATGGCGCTGAACTTCTTCATGTCGGACATCGGCTCGATCCTGCCGGCCATTATTTCCGGCGCCGAGATCACCGCGATCGTGCTTTCGCTCGAGACGACCGGCCCGATGCTGATCAAGGCGCTGCAGAGCCAGGACATGTATCTCGCCGGATCGTTCCTGATGTTCCTGGCATTCCTCACCGTCATCGGCGTCCTGATCTCCGATCTGGCGCTGGCGCTTCTCGATCCGCGCATCAGGCTACAGGGCGGCAGCACCAAATGAACGCACCGCTTCCCCCGCCCGGCGCTCCGCTCGAGCACTACGTCTCTACCGCGCCTTTCGACCCCCAGTCGGTGGAGGTGATGACCGAGGAGCAGATGCGCGTCTATCAGGCGTCGCAAATGCGGCTGATGTGGTGGAAGTTCAAGCGGCACCGGCTGGCGCTGGCGTCCGGCATCTTCCTGGCCACGCTCTACGTCATGATCGTGTTCTGCGAATTCCTCGCGCCCTACAATCTGCACACGCGCAATGTCGACTTCATCCACGCGCCGCCGCAGCCTATCCACATGTTCCATGAGGGGCAGTTCGTCGGGCCGTTCGTCTACGGCCGGCAGATGAACCTGAACATGGATACGCTAAAGCGGGAATATACCGACGACCGAACCGACGTTCAGCCGCTGCGTTTCTTCTGCCGTGGCGACGGCTACGAATTCTGGGGCCTATTCGAGGGCGACCTCCATATCGTCTGCCCCGCAGAGGGCGGCCAGATGTTCCTGCTCGGCACCGACAGGCTCGGGCGCGACGTGCTGTCGCGCATCATCTACGGCGCCCGCATCTCGCTGACGATCGGGCTTATCGGCATCACTTTCAGCTTCGTGCTCGGCATCGTGATCGGCGGGCTCGCCGGCTATCATGGCGGTGTGCTCGACCTCGTCGTGCAGCGCATCATCGAGGTGCTGCAATCGATCCCGAGCATCCCGCTATGGATGGCGCTGGCGGCGATCATGCCGGTGACGTGGAGTCCGATCCTGATCTATTTCGGCATCACCGTCATACTCGGCCTGTTCGACTGGACCGGCCTCGCCCGGGCGGTGCGCTCCAAGCTCTTGTCACTGCGCGAGGAGGATTATGTGCTGGCGGCGCAGTTGATGGGCGCCAAAAGCAGCCGCATCATCGGACGACACCTCATTCCCGGCTTCATGTCGCACCTCATCGCGACGGCCACGATCTCCATACCGGGCATGATCCTCGGTGAAACCGCGCTCAGCTTCCTCGGCCTGGGGCTCCGGCCGCCGATCACCAGTTGGGGCATCCTGCTGACGGAAGCGCGCAGCGTCAGCGTGATCGCCTTCTATCCATGGCTGCTCTACCCGATGATCCCGGTGATCCTGGTGATCCTCGCCTTCAACTTCCTGGGCGACGGCCTGCGCGACGCGGCCGATCCGTATCGGTAGGACGTTTACGCCACTTCGCGGCGCGCCTCCGGCTCCGCCATCGCGCCGTTGCGGCGCACGGAATCGCCGCGGCCGACCGCGTAGTAGAGCAGGCCGTGGCGGCGAACGTCTTCCGGTTCATAGAGATTGCGCCCGTCGACGATGACCGGGCTTTTGAGATTGGCTTTCAGCCAGGCGAAATCGACCACCCGGAACTGCTTCCATTCGGTGCAGATCACAAGCGCATCGGCGCCGGCGGCGGCCTCAAGATGGCCCGAGGCGAGGGACAGGTCGAGACGCTCGCCATAGTGCCGCCGCGCCTCCGTCACCGCTTCCGGATCGAAAGCGCGGACGCTGGCGCCGGCCTCCCACAGCGCTTCCATCAGCGTCCGACTCGGCGCGTCGCGCATGTCGTCGGTGTTGGGTTTGAACGCCAATCCCCACAGAGCGATGGTGCGGTCCTTGAGATCGCCGTCGAAAGCCTGCTCCAGCTTGCGGAAGAGCACGCCCTTCTGCGCATTGTTGACGCGCTCCACCGCCTCCATGAGTTCCGCCCTGAACCCCGCTTCTTCCGCCGTGTGCGCCAGAGCGCGCACATCCTTGGGGAAGCATGAACCGCCATAGCCGCAGCCTGGATAGATGAACTGATAGCCGATGCGCGGATCGGAGCCGATGCCCTGGCGCACCTCCTCGATGTCGGCGCCCAGCCGTTCGGCGATGTTGGCCATCTCGTTCATGAAGCTGATCTTGGTCGCCAGCATGGCGTTGGCCGCGTATTTGGTCAGCTCCGCGGAGCGGACATCCATGCTGATCAGCTTGTCGTGGTTGCGGTTGTAAGGCGCGTAGCACTCCTGCAGTTTCTTGCGGACCGCTTCCTTCTCCGAACCGATGATGATGCGGGCAGGCTTGGTGAAGTCTTCGATGGCGCTGCCTTCCTTGAGGAATTCGGGGTTGGAGCAGACATCGAACGCATGCGTCGCGCCGCGCCTTGCTATCGCGGCAGCGATCACCGCCTCGACCCGGTCCGCGGTTCCGACCGGCACGGTCGATTTCCCGACCACGATCTTGTAGCCGTCGATATGCTCGCCGATCGTTTCGGCCACCGTTAGAACGTGGCTCAAATCAGCCGAGCCATTGTGCTGGGGCGGCGTGCCGACTGCGATGAAGATCAGGTCGGCGAAGCGCACGCCGGCCGGCGCGTCGGTCGAGAATTTCAGCCGCCCCGCCTCGGCGTTGCGCACGACCATCTCGCGAAGGCCGGGCTCGAAGATCGGCACCCTGCCCTCTTTCAGCATCGCGATCCGCCCCGCATCGACATCGATACAGAGCACCTCATGGCCGACATCGGCGAAGCAGGCTCCCGTAACCAGGCCGACATAGCCTGTCCCGAAGATGCTAAGTTTCATACGGGTATCCCTCGAATGGTTCGATGCAGCGGGGGCAGCAAGACTTCAATACAGGCTGCCGAGCGCAATGTTAACCCGCCCGTTCCACTGCCAGGCGCCGTGGAAGGCCATCAGCTCGACGAATTTTCAGCCCGGAAACGGCCGACTGGCCTTGTTCCGGGGGTTTCGGCGTCGAACTGCCGGGCGCGCTCCAGCGAAGATGAATCAGGCTGCGGCCGACGAAATCAATCCAGTCGAACGGAGGCTTTCGCGCAACGCCTCGACCTGGCTGGACGAAAGGCTGTTGAGCGGCGGCATGACGCGGTTCCAGCCGGAATCGCCGGTGAGCAGCCCCAGCGCAGCCTTGACCGAGGCAACCAGCGGAAATCTGGCGATCGCGGCGCGGATTTCGACGGCGGCCGCGAGCCCCTGCGATTTCGCAATCCCCTCGCCGCTCCAGCAAAGCTGGGCAAACCGGCCGGTGACATTGGCGGTGGCCGAAATGCACCCGGCGAAGCCGAGTTCGGCGGCGCGGCCGAGTGAGGCTTCCGCGCTCGGGAATACGTCGAAGCCCGGCAAGCGCCTGACAAGATCGGCTGAATAGTCGAGATCGCCGGAACTGTCCTTCAGTCCTACCAAAGTGCCGGGCAGCATGTCGCGCAACCGGGCCACCACATCGGCAGAATAGGGTACGCCGGAATTGGCCGGGAAATGATAGAGGTAGAGGTTCAGCCCGTCGGCGCCGACGCGGCGAACGAGCGTCTCGACATAGGCGACGAGGCCATCCTCGTCGATGCCCTTGTAGTAGAAGGGCGGCAGGAGCAGCGCCCCGGCAAAACCGAGCTTCCTGGCCTCTGCCGTCAGGCACACGGCATCGTCCAGCGCCGCAGCGCCGGTGCCGACCATGAAGCGGTCGAGCGGCAGCCCGCCATTGGCCACCGCTCGCATCGCCTCGATCCTCTGCCCGGCCGAGAACGATGTCGCCTCGCCCGTCGTGCCGAGGAGATTGATGCCGTCGCAGCCGCCTTCGCCGAGCAGCCAGCCGCAATGGCTAACGAGACGATCGAGATCTATCGACAGATCGGCGGCGAGCGGTGTCGCCGCCGCGGCGATCACGCCCTTAAGCTTGGTCATGCGGCACTCCTGGGATTTATGGCAGCGTTTAAGCGGTTTTCACCGTGGTGTAAAACCACCGCGGCGTTGGGGCATGCTCGCGCGGCCTGGCTGCGGCTTCAGCGCCGTCCGACAGCGTCCAGGCAGCGGCGTTCTGGTTCAAGCGAGACCGCCAGCCCGGAAGAACGTGGCGAAGCGATTGAAAATGTCGGGTTGCCCGACCTGGCCGCCTTTGAGGAGCAGGACCATCCCATCGCGAGCCGCCAAGGACGAATGGCTTGCGCATAGGGCCACGCCGGGATCCAGCCGGTGGAGGAAGGCAAGGCTCTCGAAACCGAGCCGATGGACGACGACGCTCGATGTGTCGCCGCCGGCGACGCCGAGCGCGCGGACCGGATGGCGGTCGAAGACGGCGGCGGCGAGCGTGGCGAGACGGTCGGCCAGTTCGCCGCCGGTCAGGCGGTAGTCCTCGTCGGGGAGGAGATGGAGAAGCACGTTGCTGCCCTGCGCCAGCCGGGATACCGCCTGTGCGGCCAGATCCTGTACGCCGGCGCTAGCAAGGTCGGCGCGGCGGATCGGAATGCGATGGAAAAGCCGCGCGGCGTCGACCTGGGCGGCTGTCACCGCCGAGCGGCTGCCCGCGAGCACGAGGCACGGGCCGCCGGTTGAAATCGTCGAAGCGGACGAGGGCTGCGAAGCATCAGTTGTCGGATGAGCGGAACCTGCGATGAAAGCCTCGGCGACACTGCTTGCGCCGACGACGAGCAATGGACGACCGCTGACCTCGAGGCTCTGCAAGGCTTTGCCGATCCGGTTGACATCGGACTGCGCTGCGGCGTCGAAGAGTATGCGCGGGCGTGGGGCTGCCAGATGCGCCGACAGGCGCGCGGTAAGCCCGTCGCCAAGGACAGGCCAGGCTTCGAGCGCCAATCCGTCCAGCCCCTGGGCGGCGAGATGGACGCGCAGGTCCGCCTCGGCCATCGGCGTCACGGGATGGCGGCTCATCACCGGGTGGCGGTCGATGCGGTGGACTCCGCCGTCCGGCCCGCGTGCGAACAGATTGCCGAAGAGGCAATACCGGCCGAGGCTGGGCTGGCCGCCGACGATGACCGTGAGCGCCGGGTCGAGATGGCGTTCGAGCGCGAGGACGGCTGCGCCGATGCTGCCGACGGTCGGCGACGAATCGAACGTGGAACAGATCTTGTAATGGATGATGCGCGGCGATAGCGCCGCAACGGTCTCTGCCAGCGCGTCGATCCGGTCCGTGATCTGTTGGGGCGGCAGGGCGCGCAGGTCGGTGGCGAGGCCTACCGCACCGAGCCGCTCGGCAGAGACGGCAACGGGATTTGGCGGATGCAGGAAGAGGCGGACGCGGTGTCCGGCCTCGGCCAACGTCGCCAGCGTGTCGGACGCGCCGGTGAAGTCGTCTCCGATGAAGAGGTAGTCGATCGCCATGTCAGCGACCGAAGAAGGAGAGCGCGGCGGCAAGCTCCGGCCGTGTCGCGGCCGCGGCTGCGAGATCGCGGTCCTCGGCGACCGCTTCCCAGGCCTGTCTCAGGCTCGCGACGCCGGCTGCCGGCCCATCCGGATGGGCCAGGATGCCGCCGCCAGCGAGGAACATGAAATCGGCCGAGCCGGCCGCCTCGCATGTGCGCGGCAATGTGCCGGACCACTGGCCGGAGGAGAAGACCGGCAGCACCGCATCCAAAGCATCGGGCGCATCCGCCGCGAGCGGCTTCAGGCAGCGCCTGGCCGCCGCCTCCACCTCTTCGGCGGCGTCGGAGAATTTTCCGCCGATGCCGTGCACATGCATGTGGTCGATGCCGGCCAGCCGGTAGAGCGCCTGATAAGCGTCGAAGCCGATGCCGAGCGCCGGATGCCGGCCAAAGGCGCCATATCCGTTGCGATGGCCGTGAAGCGCAAGCGGCGTTGCGCGGCGCAGCGTCTGGACGCCGGACAGACCGCACCAGTTGAGGCTCACCATCACGCAAGATCCCTCTTCCCGCTCCACCAGTTCGGCGTGGCGGCGCATCGCGTCGGTCTCGTCGGTGACGTTGAAGGCCACCATCACGTCGCGGCCGGTGCGGTCGCGATAGGCTCGTATCTTGGCCATGACCGCCGGCACGCGCAGGTGAAGCGGCGCGTGATCCGGGTCGGCGCAGATCTCGTCGTCTTTGATGAAATCGACGCCGGCCTCGCAAAGAAGCGCGACAAGGTCGGCGATCTGATCCGCCGACATGCCGACATTCGGCTTGATGATCGTGCCGAAGAAGGGACGGCCGTGGACGTTCAGCCGCTCGCGCGTGCCTGCGACACCGAGCGCGGGCAGTTCGAAGCGCATGCGGTAGTCCTGCGGGATATCGACATTGAGCAGCTTCAGACCCGTGACCTCGCCGAGGTCGTAGAGGTTGCCGGCTACCGTCGCGGCGAGAGTCGGAAGGTTCGCGCCGATGTTGGCGGCCGGAAAGGCCACGCGGACGCGCGCCCTGCGCCACGGTCCCGTCGCGCGCTGGCGTTCCAACCAGGCGCTGGAAAGGCTCGGCGCGTTTGCCGGCTCCAGTTCCTCGACCGAGAGCACTTCCGCCGCCGCGCGCCGGCGCAGTTCGTCGGTTTCGCCGGCGACGCGCACGAAGGTGCCGCTGCTCTGTTCTCCCGCCATGATCGCCGCTACCGCCGCGGGTTCAAGCGGCGTCTCGATCAGGTAGGTGGCTTCGATCGTTGCGGGCTTCATCTTTGCCTCAGATCGCCGAAAGGTCGGGGAAAGGCCGTACAGGGTCCTTCCCGTTCCAATCCTGCGCCGCCTCTCGGATCATGTCGAACATGCGCCCTTTCGGCCCCAGCACCTCCGAGAGTTCGATCACCGTGCCGGGGTGCGCTTCCCGGTCGAAATAGCAGAAGCGGCCGTTCGCGCCGACCTTGCCGCTCATCTTGCGGCGAAAACCCCGAGCTTCCATGCGCGCCAGATCAGCGTCATAGGTTTGCGTCCAGTAGGCGACGTGCTGCAGGCCGCGATGGCCGGCGCGCATGAAATCGCGATACATCGACGGCGCGTCGTTGCGCGTCTGGATCAGCTCGACCTGGAGCGGACCGCTGTTGGCCAGCGCGACCGAATTGTGGACCTCGTAGGACTTGTCCTCGTAGCGATAATCCTCGATGGGCACTTTCGGATTGTAGAACCAGGGGCCGACGCCCATCACCTCGTGCCAGTGGGCCATGGCGGCCTCGATGTCGTCGACCACGTAGCCGAGCTGACGGATCGGGCCTAGAAACCTGCTCATGTGAAATCCTATTGCGTGATGAGTTTGGGCAGCCAGGTCGACACCGCGGGAACGGCGGAAACGACCAGCAGCGAGAGGATCAGCGGGATGAAGAAAGGCAGCACGCCGCGAATGACGGAATGCACCGGCATCTTTGCGACGATCGATACCATGTAGAGGCTCATGCCGACCGGCGGCGTCAGCAGGCCGATCATCAGGTTGAGCACGAAGACGATGCCGAGCTGCAGCGGATCGACTCCCGCTGCATGCAAAGCGGGCGCGACGATCGGGGCGATGATCAGGATGGCGGCGATCGATTCCAGGAACATGCCGACGATCAGCAGAAGGATGTTAACCAGCAGGAGCAGGACGAAGGGATTGTCGGAGAGGCCGAGCAGAAATGCGCCAGCCCTTGCAGGCACCTGGTCGAGCGTCAGCACCCAGGCGAATACGGCGGCCGTCGACACGATGAAGAGGATGCCTGAAGTCGCCTCGACCGTCTCGCGCAGGCTCTCCCAGACCGCCCGCCATGTCAGCGTGCGGTAGATTCCGAAGCCGATCGCCAGCGCGTAGGCGACCGTGACGCCCGCGACCTCCGTCGGGCCGAAATAGCCGCTCAACAGTCCGCCGATCAGGAGCACCGGCGCAAGCAGCGCGGGGAAGGAGATCACCGCCTTCTTCGCCACGGCGCGCAGCGACGGGCTTACCGTGTCGCGCGGCAGGTCGTAAAGCCGCGCCATGACCGCGACCTGCGCCATCAGAAAAAAGGTGATGATCAGCGCCGGCACGATGCCGGCGACGAGAAGCTGGACGGCCGAGACGTTGGTGACGCTGGCATAGATGATGATCGGGATGGAAGGTGGAAAGATCGGGCCGATGGTGGCGGCGGCGATCGTGATGCCGGCCGCGAAGCTCTTGCGGTAGCCCTGCCCGGTCATCTGGTCGATCTGGATCTTGCCGAGCGCGCCTATGTCGGCAAGAGCCGCGCCCGACACGCCGGAGAAGATCAGGCTGACCAGGATCGACACCTGCGCCACCGCGCCGCGGATGCGGCCGACCACGAGCCGGACGAGATCGAAAATGTGCGTCGTCACGCCGATCGCGTTGAGCAGGCTCGCGGCGAGGATGAAGAGCGGCACGGCCAGCAGCGGCGTGGAATCGAGCGCATTGACCGCCCGCTGCGCCAGCACGTGAATGGGAAGGTCGAAGGCGATGATGGCGACGCCGGACGCGAGGCCGAGCGCTACGGCGATCGGCGCGCCGGCAATCAGCGCCGCCAGGAAAACAAGGACGAGAACCAGGCTCATAGCACGGAAATTTCCGGACGCGACGGCTCTCCGCCACGCAGGAGCGTGGCCAGACGGAGCAGCGTCGCGAGCGCCAGCAGGGCGAAACCGATGACCGCGGGGGCGTAAACGAACCAGTTGGATATGCCCATGGCGGGCGTCGCAAACTTGCCGGCCCGAGGGAGAAACGCCTGCAGCCCGTAGAGCGCCAGGACGCAGAAAGCCAACACTATGACCTCCGCCGCGAACAGGAATACACGCCTTGCACGTGGCGGCAGGAGCATCGGCACCATGTCGACCGCGACGTGCTGGCCGCGCAAAGCCAGCAGCGGCACGCACAGGAAGACGAGTGCAATGCCGCTGATGCGGGCCAGTTCGTCAGCCCACGGCATGCCGAGGTCGAAGACGTTGCGGCCGACCACTTGCGCCACGATGAGAACGCTCATCAGCGCAAGGAACAGGATGGCGACCGTGCGACAGGCGAGCGCGACCTTTTCCAATGCCCTGCTGCCCGCGCCGGGGGCCGCGATCCTGCTCATATCAGCCCGCCCCACCCTCGTGCTCGATCAGGCGATCGCCTTGATCTTCTCGTAGAGCCCGCCGTACTTCTCGCCGAAGCGCTCTTCGACCAGCTTGCTCACAGACGCCTGGAATGCCGCGACGTCCAAGCCATCCTCCGGGCCGATCACGGTCATACCCTTGTCGCGCAGGGCCTGCGTGTCCTTTTCCTCATTCTCCTGGATGGCCTTTGTAGCGCGATCGCGGATCTCGAGCGAGGCGGCGGCGACAGCTTCCTTCTGCGCATCCGACAATCCCTGCCAGGCGTCTTCGTTCATCACGACGACTTCGGCATTAGACATGTGCCCGGTCAGCATAAGGTGCGACTGCACCTCATAAAGCTTGACGTTCAGGACCACGTTGACCGGGTTCTCCTGCCCGGCGACGACGCCGGTGGCCAGCGCGGTCGGCACTTCCGACCAGTCGACCGGCACGGCCGCTGCGCCCATGCCCTCGACGGCGGTGGTGTAGATCGGGAACGGCACGGCACGGATCTTCTCGCCTGCGAGGTCGGATGGCTTGTAGATCGCCTTGTTGGCGGTGAGGTTCCGGCGGCCGAAATAATGCGCGTAGATGACCCGCACATTGGCCGCTTCAATCAGGCCGGTGTTCAGCTCCTGCATTACCGGCGAGTTGATGTCCATGACCTTCATGAGGTGATCGACGTCGCGGTAGAGGTAGGGTGTGTCGAGCGCCGCGAACGGTTCGTAGAGCGAACCGATGCCGCCGGCGGTATTGTGCGAAAAGGCGATCGTGCCGAGCGATACGGCTTCCGCCAGTTCCTGGAGCTTGCCAAGCTGCGAGGCTGGGAAGACCTGGACGGCCAGGTCGCCGCCCGAATGCTTGCCGACCGCCTCGGCGAACCAATAGGCCTGCGCGCCGGCGACGCTCGCTGGTTCGTTGTTGTGGCCATAACGCAGCGTGACCGACTGCGCCCGCGCGAGGCGTGGCATCATTATGGCGGCGCCAGCGCCAAGTCCCAGCGCCAGCGCGCCGCGGCGGGTAATCCCGATTGAATTCATCACATCCTCCCATGACGTGTTTTGACGTAACCAAGGGCAGCGATACGCTCTTATTCTCCTCTGTCGCTGCGCCTCTTGACACAAGGCTAGGAAGTGCAATGCTTCAGGTCAAATGTTTACTTTTGAGGTATTTTGAAGTGTTATCCGATTCCGGTGCGCCGTCCATGGCGGATGTGGCCAAGGCGGCGGGCGTTTCGCTCGCCACGGTCGACCGGGTGCTCAACCGGCGCAAGGGGGTGAAGACGCGCACGGTGGAGCGGGTGCTGAAGGCGGCGCTGGATCTGGGCTATATGAGCGAGGGCGAGTACGAGCGGCTGTCAAAGCCTCGGCCGCCGAACATTACCGTCCTGCTGCCCATGGGGACGAATCCGTACCTCAGACTGCTCGGCGAGAAGGTGCGGGCCGTGGCCGACACGCGCTCGCGCGATGCCGCGCCCTTGCGCTGCTTCTTCATCGAGAGCTTCGACGCTGCGGCGCTGGCCGCGGCGATCCGTCACCATGCCCGGTGGGCGGACGGCATAGCGTTCATGGCGATCGACCATCCACTGGTGCGCGAGGCGGCGGAGGAGGTCAGCGCTGGCGGCACGCGCCTCGTCACGATCGTGTCCGACCTGCCGCATCCGAGCCGGGAAGCCTATATCGGCCTCGACAACCAGGCGGCGGGGCGCACTGCAGCCCACCTGCTCGGCCGGTTCTGCCGCCCGAACCAGGGCAGCGTCGCCTTGGTGGCGGGCAGCCGCAACTACAGAGCCCACGCCGAACGCGAAATGGGCTTTCTCGGCCTGATCGAGGAGGCCCACCCAGATCTCAAGGTGATCGGGATGCGCGAGGGGCACGACGACCGCAACGAGAACTACCGCCATACGCTTTCGCTGATTGCGCAGAACGCGGATCTGGTCGGCATCTACAATGTCGGCGGCTCCTCGGACGGGATCGCACGCGCCCTGCGCGAGAGGAACAAAGCGGGCCAGATCGTCTTTATCGGCCACGGGCTGACGCACGACACCCGGCGCCTGCTGATCGAGGGCACAATGGATGCGGTGATCAATTCGGACCCGGACATGATCATCAGCGAGGCGCTGGCGCAATTTTCCCTCACACCAGAGGAACTGTCGGGACAGCGCGCCGGACATCGGCCGTTCAAAATGGACCTCATCCTGCGCGAGAACCTTCCGCCAACGCAAATAGCTCCGACCATCCACGCACGACGAAATCAAGATCAAAGTCTCTGAAGTGGAGCAGGTACGACTTGCACCCCGACCAGGACGAATAATCTATCAGGTGGCCACGACGCGCCGTTGCCGCACCAGCGAAATGACTCCGTAGGCCAGCAACGCAACCGCCGCGAAAAGCAGACCCGCGGAGATGGGGCGGCTGACGAAATCGGTCAGATCGCCGTTGGAATACATTATGGCGCGGCGCATATTGGTCTCGAAGATCGGCCCGAGGACGAAGCCCAGCACCATCGGGCCCAGTGGAAAGCCGTAGCGCTCCGTCCCGTATCCCAGCACCCCGAAGCCGAGCATGAGCCAGACCTCGAACAGGCGGTTGCCCGACGCGTAGGTTCCGACGATCATCAGCACGACCAACACCGGCAGAAGGAAGCGGCGCGGCACGAGCAGCACGCGAGGAAAGAGCTTGATCGTGGCGAGCTGGATCACCAGCAGCAGGATAGTGGCGAGGAAGAAGGCGGCATAGATCATGCCGATAAGGTCCGGCTCGTTGCGAAACAGGAGCGGCCCCGGCTGCAGGCCATGGATGGTGAAGCCGCCGATGAGGATAGCCGTCACGCCATCGCCCGGGATGCCGAGCGTGATCAGAGGCAGGAGCGCTCCGCCGACACTGGCGTTGTTGGCGGTCTCGGATGCGTAGATGCCCTCCACCGCGCCCTTGCCGAAGCGTTCCGGCGTCTTGGAGGCCTGGCGGGCGGCGCCATAGGCGACGAGATTGGAGGCCGATCCGCCGATGCCGGGCAGGATGCCTATGGCGATGCCGATCAGGCCCGAACGCAGCATGTTCCAACCATTGCCGACGAATTCGGCCAGACGCACGCCGCTGCCGCGAATGTCGAAATTCGGCTTGATGCGCAGCGACGGCTCGACCGTCTGGCGGATCATCTCCGAAATGGCAAAGAGCCCGACCATGAAAGGCACGATGCCGATGCCGCCCATGAGATCGATGGAGCCGAAGGTGAAGCGCTGCGCACCTCCGATCGGCGCGAAGCCCACGGTGGCGATGGCGAGACCCAGTATCGCGGAGAGCAGCCCCTTGACCACGTTGGCGTGAGCCAGAACCACGACGAGCATCAAGGCGGCGATGGTAAGCGCGGTGAATTCATGGGCGCCGAAGCGGATGGCCAGGCGCGTCAGCGCCGGCGCGAAGGCGACCAGCACGACAAGGCTCATCAGTCCGCCGACGGCGCTGGCGATCATTCCTGTGGCCAGCGCCTTGGTGGCCTCACCGCTGCGGGCGAGCGGATAGGCGTCGAAGGTGGTTGCGATCGAAGACGGCGTGCCGGGGATGCGCAGCAGCGTCGCCGACACGAGGCCGCCGGTGATGCCGCCGATATAGGTCGCGACCAGCATGGCGATGGCCATGTCTGGCTGCATGGCGAAGGTGACGGGCAGCAGCAACGCCACCGCCATCGTGGCGCTGAGCCCCGGCAACGCACCGAAGAAGAGGCCCACCAGAAGCCCGCCAAGCATTATCGCCAGCGTGTCGAGCGAGAGGAGCTGGCCCAAATTGACGAAGAAGAGCTCGAGCATGAACTAACCCAGAAAAACGCCAGGGAGGGGAACGCCGACCAGGACGCGCAAGCCCGTGCCGATCACGAAAGTGACGACTGCCGCGGCGATGATGGCGACGATCGCACTCCGGGCCGTGCGAGGGCCGAACAGGAAGATGGCGATGGACAGGAAGACAAAGGTGGAGAGGCTGAAGCCCGCCTTCTCGAAGAGCGCCACATAGGCGCAGAGATTGACAAGGTGGATGATGCTGAAAAGCGCCGGTTCGGCAGGGACTAGCGTTGCGGTGTCGGCGTTCTCGCCGGCTCCCGCCTTCACCGCTGGCGTTGGCGGGGCGACACGCCGGATCGCCAGGACGCCACCCAGCAACACGAAGAGGATGCCGAGCGCGGCAGGCAGCACGGCAGGACCGGGATCGCCCTGCCCCAGACTTGGGGCGGCAAGCCGATACATCAGCCATATCATGGCGAGCCCGAGCAGAACGAAGCCCGCGCCCAGTATCCTGTCTGCCTTCATCACAGGTTCCTCCCCGTGTGGACGGGGCGCCCCACAGGCCGCCCCGAGAATTGCGCGGCTTCTATTCGCCGCCCATCAGCGATTTGACGAATTCGAGCTCCTTTGCCAGGAACCCGGCGGTTTCGGCCGGACCGCGCACCGCTGGAACCTGCGCGCCCTTTTCCAGCGCAGCCGAGAATTCCGGGTCCGCCTTCATGGCCGCCAGCACCTTCTCGAAAGCCGAAACCACCGCCTCGTCCATGGCGGGCGGGCCATAGACGGTGAAGACGAGCGGAAATGAGATGTCGACGCCCTGCGACTTGGCCGTTGGAAAATCGGGGGCGAAAGGATCGGTGCGCTCGTTGATCACCGCCAGCACCTTGATCTGCCCATCCTCGACATATTGCTTGGCGTTCGCCACGCTCATGGAGATGACGTCCACCTGCTTGCCCAGAAGCGCGATATGCGATCGGATTCGCCGCCAGCGTCGACCACGCGCATGGCGCCATCGGAAAGCGCGTTGATGGCGTCGCCCTTGACCTGCGTGGTGCCGCCGAATTGCGAACCGATCGTCACACTGTCCGGGTTCTTGCGCGCATGGTCTGCGAGTTCGGGCAGCGTCGAATAAGGTGCGTCGGCGCGCACGGCGTAGACGTCGTTATATTCGGCGACAGTGGCAAGCGGTGTGAGGTCCGTATAGGCGAAGGGCGACTGGCCCGAGAGGTTGGTGGTGTGGACCGCCGCATGCCAGATGTAGAGCACACTCCCGTCGGCGGGCGATGTGGCCACTGTCTGCGCCGCCACGACACCTCCGCCCGCGGGCTGGTTGACGATGGCGACGCTGGAGCCGGAATGCTTCTGGAAGTAGTCTCCGAAGATGCGCGCGTCGACATCGGTCGAGCCGCCCGGTGCGGCGGGCACCATGATCCGTACGGAATCTGCGGGATAGTCGACCTGCGCGAAGGCCATGCCGGTCGATAAAAGGCCGGCAATGGCAAAAGCAGCCGCGGTAAGCATATGTTTCATGATCTAGCATTACAGTTGC
>NZ_JAAKZF010000190.1 GCF_011045125.1 Allomesorhizobium camelthorni
TAATCATCAGGTTCTCAAAATGCGAAGGAACGGGCGCAGATCGGCTGATTGTCAGTGTTCCTGCCCAAGATTCCTTTGCATTATTTCAGAGCGTATCGAGCCAGGCGAGCAGGCTCGTATCGCGTTTCCAGGATGATGAGCGCCCCGTCGCCACCGGCACGACCTGTTCCAGCGCCTTTCGCTTCGTCTCCAGATTGGCCTTCGCGTAGTGATTAGTCGTGTTGAGGCTCACATGCCCAAGCCAACTGCGGATGACCGTGATGTCTACGCCCGCCGATACGAGGTGGACGGCGGTGGCGTGGCGGAAGCTGTGCGGCGTTACGTGCTTCGTTTGCAGCGACGGCATGGTTTCAGCCGCCGCCTTCACATAGGCGGCAAGCTTGAACCGGACGCCCGAGGCGCTGAGCGGCTCTCCGTAGCGGTTGACGAACAGCCGCTGGTCTGGTGCCCGCGGCTGCCGCTCAAGCAGCTTTTTCAACAACATCACGGTTTCCGGCCAAAGCGGGCAGATACGCTCTTTTCGGCCCTTACCCGTAAGTCGGACGCAGTTCGGGCTATCGAACCGGATCGCCGCAGGGCACATATCGAGTGCTTCTTGTATTCGCGCGCCGCTGTTGTAGAGGAACGAGAGCAGCGCATGATCGCGCATGCCTTCGAGGGTCGATTGATCTGGCTGGGCAAGGATCGCTGCCACTTCCGGTGGATCCAGATAGCAAGGTTCCGATACCGGCGCCCGCTTGATCGGGGTGTTGAGGATTTCAACGCATTGCGCGATCGAGGCAGGATCCCTGGTCGCCACGAAGTTGAAGAAGCTGCGGATTGCGGCAAGCCGGCAGTTGCGGGTGCCGATCGTGCCGCCGCGTTCGTGCTCGGCGTGCCTCAGGAACGCAGCGACCTGCGCCGCAGTCAGATCGGTCAGCGAGATCACCGCAACTTTCATTTTCGTGCGGTCAGCAACGAACCGGAGGAACAGTCGCCAGGTGTCGCGGTAGGAACGGACCGTGTTGACGGACGCATTGCGCTGCTCGAGGAGCCATTCGTAGAAGAACGCGCGCATCAGTTCCGGGAACGGATTGGCCTTGCTCATGACCGCACCTCCCGCTCGAGATTGAGACATGGCGCGCCCAGGGCCCTGAACCGTTCGTTCGCGAGATGCAGCAGATCCTGCGTGACGGTGATGTAGACCAGGGTGGAGTTGATATCCCGATGGCCGAGGTAGGTGGCGAGGAACGGCAGGCGATCCTGCGGATTGATGCCCAGACGGTACCATTCAAGGATACGGTTCACGACCATCGAGTGCCGAAGATCATGAACGCGAGGCCCGAGTTGCCCTTGCAACGGCTTCAACCCGGCGCGACGTATAACGCCTGTAAGCACCCAGGTGACCATTTCGGGCGTGTAGTGGGATCTGCCGTGGACGTGCCAGAACAGGGCGGAGTGTGAATCCTGCGATGCGCCAGCCCGACGCCGTGCAGCGATGTAGGTCCGGAGTTCGGTCATCACACTGTCGGGGAGTGGCAGGATTCGGGTCTTGAAGAACTTAGTCTGTCGAACCGTGATGGTGCCGTCACCGGGATTAACGTCACCAAGATCCAGCCTGGCCAACTCTCCACGCCGCAGACCCGCACAGTAGGCCAACAACAGCATGGTGTAGATGCTCAACGGACGAAGTGTTGCCCGCGGCGAGGGATACGAACGGGCAATGTCGAGCATTCGCCGTACGTCGGCAGGAGAGTAGATATGGGGCTTTCGCCACTGCCGGGCCACCTCCTTTCGGGGTCTCGGATCCGGTCGACGCCGAGGAGCTGACGGGTCGTGGCGGCGCAGGATTTTTGCGAAGATGCGCTCGAGGTTTTCGCGTTCATATGCATGGTTGCGCGTGCCCTTCGTGGCCGCCCATTGATCGATCATTACGCTCAGCGGCTGGGTTTCCAGTTGCGGGTTCAACTGCAGGAACCGGTCGAACTGCAAGAACCGCTCGGGTTGCGACGTATATTTGTATCCCCTGCGCCGCATCATCGCGACATGTTCAGCCATGACCTCGCCCAGCACGCTGCCGAACGGTTTGGGTTGGCGCAGTTTGGCAAGAGCCTGTTCTGGACTACGCGATATCAACGCGCGCCAGATCGGCATGCACTGCTTTATATGGCATGCCTCACGTAGAGCTTCGACAGGGTTGTGATCGATCGCACCGGTTACCAGGAGGTAATCGAGGAACCGGTCGATGATGCGGGTGCGATGCAGGAGCGTGGATGTCGCCCAGCGAGTGGCTAATTCTCGTAACCAGGCCTGCAGCGCTTGTTGATCGAGCACCTCATGCCGTTCGACAATATCCTGGAAGCTATGCAGGACCTGTCGATAGCAGGTGCGGCTTTTGAGATTGCGCAGATCAAGGCTCGCGACATAGCTGCCAATGCGCGCGCGATCGGGATCGGGCCAACGGGAGGTCATGCCAGCACCTCCGTTCCCGGCACATCAAGAGCGATGGCCCTCAGATCCTCGGTGGCGAGTTTGAGGTAGGGCGCTGTCGCCGCGGTTGAGCGATGTCCTAACAGGTCGCCGATTACCTTCTTCGGCACTGCGGCGCGCAACAACTCGGTCGCACGAGCGTGACGGAAGATGTGAGGCCCGCATTTACCTGAGGGTTTGACGCCGGCATCCCGGAGCCGCCGCCGAACCAAGCTGTATATCTTGTCGAGCTTGCGATAGGGCGCGCGCGTGCGGATGAAGAATTCCCTGGCATCAGTGGTGGGCCGACCAGACCGCAGATAAGCAAGGATCGCTTCGCCAACCGGCTCCATCAACGGAAGGAACGTGTAGGCCTGCGTTTTGCTATGGCGGACACGAACGACCTCGGTCCGCCAGTCTATATCTTCTATCCGCATGTTGCGGACTTCGCCTGAGCGCAGTCCATAGGTAGCGAGGACCTGTAAGATCGCATGGTCACGCAAACCGGCAGCCGTCTTGTCCTTGCTCGCGCTTGCCAGAACCGCGGCGATCTGGTCGCGCTCCAAAATCGACGGCACCCCTTCATAGGCGTAGAGCCGCGGCGCGATAATATGCGGCGACAGGTCTGCCGCAACGCGGGCAGTCCTGTGGAGGTAGCGCAGCAACGAGCGAAGCCGCTCCGCTGTGGATTTCAGCGAACTGCGCGTCAGCTTCGAGCCACGCAGGTCCATATAGCTGTCGATGTCGCCGACGGTCACTCCCTCGAGGCCCTCGACCCCGCTCCGGTCGAGTTGCCAGGCAAGGAAGTAGCGCGCTTCCCACAAGAACGCGTCGATGCTGGCTTGGGCAAGGCCACGGTCCTCGCGAAGCCAGGTTTCGTATTCGTTGCAGATCGTAAGCCGCAGTGCATCGGTGGCGCATGTTGCTTTTGCAGCAGGTGGCCACTGACCCTGCCCAAGCCGTAGCAGCGCGTGGATCCCCGACTGTGGAACTTCATGCCAGCGCTTGCTGGGCCGTCGACCGCGACGCTTCCGGAATAGCGCGGTCGCATGGTGCAGATATCGCTCTATCAGGTCCTCGGTCACATCTGCGACCGGAATTCCTTGATGCAGGAGATAGTCGAGGAACTCGTGTGCATAGGCGCAGTAATTTCTGATCACCACCGGGCTGTATTGGCGGTTGGTCAGCGCAGCTTTGAGCTCAGTGATCAGCTCATATTCGGATTTCGACATCAATAATTCCTCTGCTGGTCAAACGACCACAGAGGTTCGTCGCAAAATAATGCGGAGCAAAGCCGCCAACCCACGCCAGGAACACGCGGATTTCCTGCCTCGATCCCGCGTTCCTTCGCATTTTGAGAACCTGATGATTAGTCAAGTAATGCTCACCTATCCATTATTTCAC
>NZ_JAAKZF010000191.1 GCF_011045125.1 Allomesorhizobium camelthorni
GGCCCAATGACCTCATAGCTGTTCAAATACGACAACGGAAAGAACAAACGCAGCTCGCGGGGTGACGAGGTTTCGTCAGCTGCTCCACAGCCCGTCAAGGCGCCTGGCTGCAACGCGGGTGTAGTGAGCGGTGTGCTTGGGGTCGCGATGTCCGAGATAGTCCTGGATGAGGCGCAGATCATGGCCGCGATTAGCAAGCGAGAAGCCGCAGGAGTGCCGCAGCATGTGGGGATGGACCTTCGCCAGCCTGGCTCGGGCGGCGGTCGTGGCGATGATATAGTTGACAGCCTGACGAGTGAACGGCTGGTTGCGCTCGGAAATAAAAAGCCAGGGCAGATGGTCCCGGCGCATGGCCATCCGTCGCTTGATGGCGCGTAGCTCATCGCCAGCGATAATGCGCGGAATCCATATCCGGGCTTCCTGCGCAGGGCGATGGCTTCGCTGGCGCGCAGGACGTGGCGGTACATCATCAGGATGAGCAGGTAGTCGCGGATGCCGTGGCAGGATTTGCGTGCCGCTTCGAGTAGCGTTGCAATCTCGGCTTCTCCGAGGAAATCCTTGCGCCGTTCGTATCCGTCGGCAGCCAAGGTGGCGCCACTCTTTACTTTTCGCCGGCCGGCGATGCGTCGGGAGCGTGGCATAGCGTGTTGATGTTTCTCGAGCTACGCGGCCACCTGTTGTTCGAAATCGATGCGGCTGTCCAGGTCGATCTCGAAGCGGCCATAGGGATTGATGTGCGCATAGCTGAGCGGCGTCAGCCCACGGTGATCCTCTGGCGTCATGCGTGCCGCCCAGGCCGGATTGCCGAGAACAGATTGCAGCATGCGCGTGTTGACATAGACGAGGCAGTTCTGGAGCAGGTGCAGCGCCAGCACTGAGATCTCCTGATCCTCCAGCCGGTTGGTCGCTACCTCGCCGCCCTTGCCGAAAAAGACGAAACTGTTGGCGCTGTTCCAGTTCTCGACAACGTTGAGGCTTTCGTGGATTTCCTGCCGGAACGCCTCCATGCGAAGATAACGGCACAGGAAAATCGTCTTGATCGCACGCCCCAGTTCGGCAAGCGCCCTGTAGGTTGGATGCATGATCTCCGAGCGCGCGAAACGGCGCAGGATCGCTTCCGCGTCGGCCGTGCCACGACGCATGGCTACCGCGTGCTTGACCATCTCGTCATACTGACGCTCAACGCTGGTCCAGTCGATCACATCCGAGAGGATCGGCATCAGGTTTGGCAGCTCGCCCTTCATGCCTGCACGCGGCAGGCACAGTTTCTGGTGCGCGATCGCCTTCAGGCGCGGTGCGAGTTCGAAGCCGAGCAGCTTGCAGAAAGCAAACGCCACCTCGCTTTGGCCATGACTGTCCACGTATTGGCGGCGAATCTCCAGATCAGTGCAATGGCGCAGCACGCCCTCGATCATGGCGGCCACCTCCGACGATGAGCAGCGCTTGAGCTGCGAATAGATGCAGGTCGAACGCTTCTCGACATGCCAGTAGATCATCACGCCGCGCCCGCCATAGCGGATATGCCATTCCGTCATCAGGTTGCGGTCCCAGGCGCCGAATTTCTTCGAGTCCGAAGCGCACGCCGTCCCGACATCGCCCCAGATCGCCGGATTGCGGATCGCCAGGGTGGCGTTGGCCACGCGGCCGGCGGCATCGCGCAAGGCTTCCGCATGGATGAACCGTCGATGGACATGAAGCAGCTCCTTGTAGCTCACATCCTCGACGCCGGTGCTAACGCGCTTCAGCCCGGCATTGGTCCCAAGCCCGTAGAGGCATAGCAGCAGCCGGCGTTGCAGTGTCGCGGGATCGAGCGCCACGCGCTCGCCAGAGGTCTTGAAGGCGTCGAGAAATCCGGTGTCGAGCGCGGCTTCCTTGAGCAGATCGAGCAATGCCACCATCGGCCAGCGGCGAGCGACCTCGGTTTTTACCGCCGCCAGCCCCGGCGGCTCGGGTTGCGGCGGCGTCGGTGAAACGGAAATCCGGTTCGCGCCACGCCACAGGATGCGTACGCTTCCTGTGGCGGTCAACTCGGCATTGAAGCGGCGCAGTTCCTCCTCCATTTCCGCCTTGATCGCCGCAGTGAAGGCGCGGGCATCCATAGACAGGCCTAGATCGGCGTAATATTCGGTCCGACGCGCGTCAAAATCCTTCGGCAAGTCGTCGTCTGGATTGCGGTGCCGGTCGGCGCCGACCACCCAGATCTCCTTGGCCCGGATTCGCTCGCGCAGCGCCTTGAGCACACAAAGCTCGTAGTCGATCAGGTTGATCCGCCCACCCGCCGCAATCACGACATCGCGCCATTTGACTGGAATCACTCCGTCGACCGGAACGCCGTCCCCAACGTGGAGCAACCGGCGGCCCTCGCGTCGCGCCCGGCGAATCCATGCCAACCCATCCAGAACGGGCCGGTGCACCGCGTTGTTCGAACGAAACTCCAAAGCCTCCAGCAGCGCGGGAAGCATGCGCCGGTAATGGTTGGCATAGGAGGCGCGCATCGTGTGGTGAACCCGCTGCTCCCACGCGCCGCGAGCCTTGTATTCCGCCATGATCGCCTTGAGCTTCGCCTCGCCGGCCACCGGAAAGATCACATCGCGTACGGTGCCGTCGGGGTCTTCAGTCGCCGCCGCGGCTATCTCGGCCAAAAGCCGATCCTTGCCAAAAACGCGATCAATGTCACGCGTCAGCGCCGCCAGTGTGCTGCGCTCGGCTTTGACGTCGATCTTGTGAATGGTTTCAAGCAGAAGATCTACCAGCCCGTCGGTGATCTCGGCCTCGCGCGCCATCAGAAACACCGCGTACATGCCCAGCCGGCGCGCCGGCGCATGGCGCCGCATCTCCCAGGCCGTTTCTTGTGCCGCCCGACGGCGAAGCCGCTCAATCACCGGTGGACCGATTTCCGAGAACATGCCGCGCGGCAACTCGAGCCGCCGAATAAACGACAGTCGGTCCGCGGCCTTGAGAAGGCTTTCCAGCGCAATCCGCCCTGGATCGGCCTTGATCGCGGCAAAGCCAACCGTTGTGTCGGGAGCATTCAGCGACGCCTCCATCCGCGCGGCCGCCTCGGGTGCAAGAGCCGTTGCAATGCGCGTAAGAAGCGTCTCTTCGAAACGCCGCCTGGCCGAGCGGACCAGACGCTGCGAAACGGACATGCTCGGCGACCGGACCTTCCGCCTCAGGCTCCACCGGTCGATCGATTCGATCATCGACTCCAGCCCCGCTCCGGAGCGACAAATCTCTCTTTCAAGCCAGTCCTGAAGCGCCGCAAGGTCGTGCCCTTCAAGGCTTTGGATCCCGAGAAGGCTCAGGATTTCCGAGCGATGGCGCTGGCCGTTGCGGCCCGACCAATCGTATTCGACCAGTTCGGCCGCAGGCCGCTCAAGCTGTTCAGCGAGATAGTCTCTCGCCGGATCGGGAATCTCCGACGCCGACGCCGGAAATCGCCCTGACAGCTGGTAGAATTTCAGCTGCGCCGCAAAGCCAAGCCGCAATGATGCTGATTTGCCATCGATCCGGGCGCGCTCCTCAAATCCAAGACTCCAGTGCTCCGCAAGCTCCTGTCTGCTCCAATTCCGGTCCATCGGCGCGCCCTCTCTCAACTCTTCGGCGGCGCCATCCTAGCCCGGCCCTCTCAGGCCGTTTCCCGAATGTTCTTTTCATTGTCGTTTTTCAACAGCTATGAGGTCACTGGGCC
>NZ_JAAKZF010000192.1 GCF_011045125.1 Allomesorhizobium camelthorni
CAGTGCGTGGCTACCGAGCGCGACGGATACAACTTTATCCAAATATCGATCCCGATCTGGATGGAACAGCTTCTCCTTCACCTTGGGATTTGACTCGCGGCGCAGAGCATCCCAACGCCGCGACAGCGACTTGGAGTCGGGAGCGATGACCCACGTCCGATGGGTTTTTACCCCAGGGCTCGACCAATCGAACAGTTCGGCTAGCATAGGAAATGTTGCTCACTCTCCCTTGGCCGCCGGAAAGAAAGGCGCGCGCCAATCCGAAGGGCAATCCTGCCAGCCTTCCGCAGCCAATGACAGCTTCTCCAGCGCGGCGAACTTCTCTTCGCGCCGGCCTTTCGGCAGCGCGCGGAAGCGAACCTTGGCTGGCGTATCCCGGTCCTTGCCGAGCGGCTTCGCCGCCAGCACGATGCAGACCGGCTGCTGCACGCCCTGGAAAATGCGGGTGGCGACCTCCGGCTGATGGCCCTCCGGCGAGCAGTCGATCACCCATATGTCTGAACAGGTCCGCCGCAGATCGTCGCGCATTCTCTGAAATCCATCGCCGCCTAGAAAGCCAGCGACGGTTATGAAGCAGACGATGCCTTCTTCGTCTTGGTCCGGATTGCCGGTCGCGGCCTGATTGCCAGTTCCAAAAACCTTCCACGTCGCCCAGCGCCAGAAATAGACATAGAGGTTCTTGAGATGGTGGGTATGCGCGCCGATCTTCCATTCCGGCGGCGGCGCCCACCAGTCCATGGGCGAGGGGCGGCCGTTCGCGCCGTGCTCGATCCAACTGCCCATTCCGGCTGCCTGATTCTTGTAGGGCGGATTTCCTAGCACGACGGTGATGTCGTGCGATTTCTTGATCGTGTTTGCGTCCCGGCGCGACTGGGCGATCGGGCCACTCTGCACCAAAGTGTCTTCCTCGACATAGGGATTGCCGAGCGTGTCGGTGATGAAGAGCTGCAAATCCGGGAGCTTCGGCGGGGCAGCGGAACCCGGCGTCGTCAACGCCTGCAGTTCGGCGATCAGGCGAAGCTGCGCGACGGCGAAGGGGCCGAACTGAAGCTCGAACCCGATCAGGCGTCCCATGGCCGCCTCGATCGCGCCGCGCACCGCGCCCTTGCCCTGATCATGCTCGATGGTCGCGGCGATCCTGCGCATCACGCCGAGCAGGAAGGTTCCGGTGCCGACGGCCGGATCGGCCAGCGTCACGTCGCTGGAGGCGAGCCCCGCCGGGCGCGAGAATAGCGGTCCGCGCAGCGTCTCGTCCACCAGCCGCGTCATCGCCGACACCACTTCGGGCGGCGTGTAATAGGATCCGGTCATCTTCCTGAGATCGTTGTCGTAGACCTCGAGGAAATCCTCATAGAAATAGAGCCAGGCTTCGGGCTTGTCCTTGCTGATGGTGTGCCAGTTCACTACGTCGAGCACGCGGGTCAGCGTGGCGAGCGAGGTCTCCAGCGCCTTCTGGTTTGCGGGGTCGTCGGTCAGCAGCCCGAGCGCGGTGCCGATCAGCGAACTGGAGCCGCGCAACCGATGCGCGGCCTGGTGGATGCCGCCGGCCAGCGGAATGTCTATTGCGCGCGCCACCAGAAGACCGAAGGTGACGGCCTGTGCGTAGCCGTCCGCGAACCGGTAGTCGTTGGCCTCGGGAAACAGCAGCCTGCGCCAGTCGCTGGCGAGCGTGGTCAGCCCTTGGCTCTTGCGTTCCAGTTGCTCGATGACTTCGTCGCGCAGCAGGCGGCATAGCCGGGCGGCGACGCGCGCCAGTTGTTTCGCATTGGTCGGAGGGATGGGCTTCCAGGTCAGAAAATCCGAGATCAGCGGCAGCAGCGTGTCAGGGGCCGTCAGCCCCGCGCCGGCAGTGGCGACATCTCCTTCCAGCGCCACTACCTTGCCGACGAACTCGCCGTCGCGCCACAGGCTGAAGGCGCCGCCGTCGGTGTAGAGCAGGTTAGGCAGGGATTTCAGCTTCTGCCACTGGTCCTTGTCGTGCGGGTCGGTGAAGCGGCGCGGGTCGGCGCCCTTGCCCGGCGCCTTCACCTCGATGAAGCCGACCAGCGCGTTGTGGGCGGTGACGGCAAAGTCGGGCCGGGTCTTGATGTCGGCGAGGTTGGTTTCGCCGACCAGATGAACGGCGCCGGCCGCGAGGCCGCCGATTTCGGCCAGTTCCCGCACCAGCGCTTCGAGTGGCCCGCGAAGCTGATCCTCCGGCTGGCCGTCGATCGCGGGGTTCGAAAGCTTGGGCTTCAGCGACGCCCCATAAGCCGATACCGCTTCGGCAAAAGTCCTGGCCGCCAATGTTCCCCCTCCGCCGCGCGTTCATCCTGGTTTGGATGAATCATGCCGAACTGCTTCTTCCGGTTGAGCTTATTCAAAGGGACCGGAATTTGCAGGTGTTTTCTTCGTCCCCTCTCGTCAGCCTTTGGGCAGAGGACGTGGGGGGCAGCAACCGGGTGAAAGGCGGTCGTTTGCTAGCGTCTCACATCAGTGCACGCCACCCCCTACAACTCCTCCCTCTCATCCCGCAGATTGGACACCACGCGGCGGTTCTGTGATCTGCAGGCGGTGTCGGGGCAGTCGCGGACGAGGCGGTCCTTGCCGTAGCCTTTGGCCCACATGCGGTTGCGGTCTATGCCGCCGGCGGCGAGGTAGTTCATCACCGCGTCTGCGCGCTGCTGCGACAGCGCCGTTTCGCTTGTGCCGGGATCGTCGGCAAAGCCCTGCAGCTTGAGCAGCCAGCGCGGATGCTTCGTGAGCCAGGCGATCTGGGTGTCGAGGGTTGCCCTGGCGACGGAATCCAAGGCCGCGGAGCCCTGCGTGAAATAGGTGCGGCGGCCGACATTGAGGATAAAATCCTCTTCGCTGCCCGGCTGCACGTTCTGGAAGCCGGCGACCTCGGTGTTGGTGACGTCGGGCGTGGCGGGCGCCAGCGTGTTGCTGGTCGAGCAGGACGCGGCCAACACCAGCATGCCGGCAGCCAGCAGCCGGCGGATGTTTTTAATCATGCGGTTCATGGTCGGTTCATTCGACTGAGGACGCCTGGTCGGCGATGTGCGGCAGGACCTGCACCGCCGTTCCTATCGGCGAACGCTGGTAGAGGTCGATGATGTCCTCCGGGAACATGCGGATGCAGCCGCTGGAGGCGTCCGTGCCTATGCTCCACGGCTCCAGCGTGCCGTGCAGGCGGTAGCCGGTGTCGGCGCCGTTGCGGTGGAGATAGAGCGCGCGCGGGCCGAGCGGGTTGTTGGGCGCGCCGCCCGCGACGAGGCGCGGCAGGTCGGGCCTGCGCTTCAGCATTTCGGGGGGCGGGACCCATTGCGGCCACAGCGCGCGGCGGTCGATGGTCGCGCGGCCGTACCATTTGAAGCCTTCCTTGCCGACGCCGACGCCGTAGCGGATCGCCGTCTTGTTCTCCATAATGACGTAGAGGAAGTGGTGGCGCGTATCGACGACGATCGTGCCGACGGGCTCGCTGCTGAAATATTTGACGATCTGGCGATGCCAGCGCTTGTCGATCTTGGCGAAGTTGGTCTTGCGGTAGACGAAATTGTTGTCGCTGGCCGTGCCGGCGAAAAAGGATTTTGCAGCAGCGGCTTCGGCGATATTGCCGGTTGCACCC
>NZ_JAAKZF010000193.1 GCF_011045125.1 Allomesorhizobium camelthorni
GCGCTTGCCGAGGCAAAGGCCGTGGCCGAGCACCTGAGAAAGGAGCGGGCGGAAAAGGAGGATACGCATGCAGCCAAGCTACGCGAGAAGGACAACGCGCTTGCGGAGGCAAAGACTGATGCGGAAAAGCGGCTCCAGCGCGCGCTTCGCGTTGAGAAGCAGAATGCCGAGCTGGAGGAGGTCGGTCGTCAGCAGCAGGCAGAGCTGGAGTACCGTCAGCAGCTCATCACCCAACTGAAAAGCCGCCTGTCCGCCATGCAGCAGCAGCTCGTAGGCAACCCCATTACTCTGCTATACGCCCGCCGCCGGACGCGACGCCAGCTCGTCGAAGAAGCCGGAAAGCCTCAGGCGGCAGTCGGGGCTGTCGCCAAGCCGACGGCGAAGGGCGCCTCGCAGGCTGCGAAATGGGTGTCGCTGGTGCCCGACCAGTTCCGGTCGATACCACCTCAGACCGTCTTCGATGAGAACGACCGCGATTTCGGGGTAGCGGTGTTCGGTTTTAACCGGCCCGACCTCATGGAAGGGGTGCTGACGAGTCTCGGCCACCAAAAGATGCTCGGCCGCGTGCACGTCTTCATTGACGGCGACCAAGGAAGGCCTCATGCGCGGGCTATCATCAACGAGGTAGCCGACGTCGCCGCGCGCTTTCCGGTCCGTGCCATTCACCGGCGCGCGGGCAATCTAGGCTTCCGCAAGATGATGCTGCAGGCCATGACCATTATGTCGGACCGCTACGACATGATGCTCTTCCTGGAGGACGACTGCTTTCCGACGCGCGATTGCTGCAGGATCTTCCGCGCCGAGCTCGGCCTGATCGCCAAGCAAGACGACGTCTTCTCCGTCTACGGCCATCCCTTCGGCTTGCCGAACGAAACCGAGTACTTCACCCGCTTTCAAGGGTGGGGTTGGGGCACGACGTCAGCTAAGCTGAAGCCAGTGCTGTCGGACCTCGTCCGCTGCTACTGGATGGACGAGGCGGACTTCCTGGCCTTCACTCACGAGGCGATGACAGAGGAGATACTCCAACGCATCGACGTTACGCCCGGCCGCCAGCCTTCAGTCACGCTCAAGCGGTTCTTTGCCTGGGACGAAACGACATGCCTTCTAACTGCTTTACGGGGTATGAAACACAAACGCACAGCCGTCAGAGTGATACATAATTGTGGCGCAGGTTCTGCAGGATCACACTTCACGAAGGTGGAACACTACAGAAAGCCACCGTTTAACATGATTGCCGCAGACGAAGTTTGGGATCATTTTTAGTGCGAATTCGCGAAAGAAAATTGCCACGGTTCGTAATTGCTGACCCCTCGCTGAGAGATTCCAAGGGTCATCACTATTCCCTTACAAGGCGAATTACTGAATCAGCGCGTCTGTCAGGCTTTCGTCCCGTATGGTTCTGCCACAGAGAAGCCCAATTCGAAAACACGGAGTCCGCGCAAATACGACCACTGTTTTCGGTCAGCCTCTACGATGCCTACCGGCAAACCGCCGACAATGCTATCAAGCGGGGGGGTAGCATACGTGCGATGGTCGCCTCATTGATTTCTCGGGCTCATACCCGTTCGTCTACCGAACCTCCCGATGTGGTGCTTGCAAAGCAGTTGGCTAGCGGCATAAAATCGCTAAAACTTGGCTTTTCGGACCGCATACTGTTTCATACTGCCGACGGAATGACTTATGCGGCCATCGATCGATTCCTTGCGGCCACTTTAGCAGCCGACGCCCCGCGGCTGCATGTCTGCACTCCCTATGATCCTACGGGTATTATGCCGAACAGGGTGCGTGAACGGCCGATTGATCAGGTGATCAACAGGTGGAGGGACGCTGGATTCATCGGCAATCCGGTATATCTTCACGCCGAAAACGCTAGGCTTGCGACGCATTTGTCTTCACTCTGGGGTTTGCCAGTTGGGACCCTGCCTCTTCCGCTGCCGGAATACGAACCCGCAGGAGCCATAACCGATCGGCCAAGTGGCGAGGGTCATGCCTTGCGGGTAGCGCACTTGGGGCCTGCGCGAATTGAAAAAGGATTCCACCTCCTCCCGAAAATTGTTGAACATGCGCTAAATGAACTTGGATGGAGCAATGATAGCTCCAATACACCTATAAAGTTTTTCATTCAGACAACACCGCAAGTCGTCGGCTATACCCCGCAGGTGGCGGAAGCGCTTACCAAGCTGAAAGGATTTCCAGAAAATGTAGTGCGACTTATCGATAAAGAAACGAGTGAAGCGGAATATTTGGCTTTGGCTCAGTCGTGCGATGTATTCCTATTGCCGTATGGAGTCCACGAATACAAATACCGCTCATCCGGTATCGTTAGCGAAGCAGTTTCGCTTGGTAAGGTAATTGTCGCTACCGACAATACATACCCGGCGAGCATGATTGGCTCTGATGCGGGTGTTGCTGCTACAACCGTTCGGGAGTTCGGTAGTGCTCTTGCCAAAATTTCGCGCAACATAGAGAAGTACCGACTGGGAGCGATAAGCGCCGCGTTGCACTACCGCGCGGAATTTGCTGCCAAGGCGTACGTTGACCGTTGCCTAGAAGCGGAGCGACTCGGGCGCACTATGTCTCAATGGTAGCGTCTGCCAATCCAAAAAGGACAAAGTGGTGACCATACAATCGAAAACCGAAATCTTCGAATTCTCCAACGGTGTTCGTGTTTACGCGAGTGATCTTCTTGCCGAGCAGCGGACACGGTACAGCGAACTTGGCTCAGCGCCTCTACATGAGCCGGTTGAAGAATATTGGCTCCGCACTACACTGGAAAGCATTCCTAGCAAAGCTCCCGTTTTTGTAGATCTTGGAAGTGCACTAGGATACTATTCGGTCCTTGTAAAGAAAATTTCACCGAAGTTTCGTGTTATCTCTGTCGATCCGAACCCCTTTTTTCATAAGCGTCACGCAGAAACTGTCAAGTTAAACGGGTTAGCCGAGGGTGATATTGAGCTAGTGAAGAAAGCAGTATACTCAAGGGCAGGTCATGTATCATTAGCTGATAAAAATTTTGGTAGTTTTGTGTGTGATAAGTTCCAGAATGACGGGGAAGGGATTAATGTCATCGAAGTAGAGTCGGTCACAATAGAAGAATTGGTAGAAGCTGTGTCGGGGCATATTGATTTTATGAAGATGGACATACAAGGAGCAGAGTTAGATGTGTTTAGATCAGTTGATGTCCAGGAAATGAGTAACAATGTGAGTAATATTATTATCGGAACCCATGGCAAAGTCTTGCATGATGAGATCCTAAAGCTACTATCAACGGGCTATCGCATTGCGTTTGAGGACCATTGCCCTGAGCATCAGCCGGATGGAATAATTGTCGCGCACAGTAGGCGGCGGCGATATTAACACCAAAAGTGCGAGGTTCCGTTCGTTGAAATTGTTTGCAGAATGTGCAGGAAGGTCTGCACTGAGACAATCAAAACTCAAACCAGAACTCCTCGCGGGGCTTGAGCGCCGCAGATCCTACAGATTCGTATCGTGGGCAAAGCGTTGCGGTGGGTGAGGATCCCGTTCCCTGCTCGGGGTCAACGTTAAGTAGCATGACCCAAGATACCTGAAACGTA
>NZ_JAAKZF010000194.1 GCF_011045125.1 Allomesorhizobium camelthorni
ATGATCGAAAGGGACCTGAAGGTGACGACGCGGGGGGCGCTTAATCTCGTCGCTGAACTCGGCCTGCGCGAGATCACGGGTAGGGGACGCTACCGGGCATGGGGCATCCTCTGATGGCTCCTGTCCGTGCGGAAGATCGTCTGCCACGCTGGCAGTGCGACCGGCATGACCGCACTGTCGCCGAGTCGGTTGGTCTTGGCAGTGTTGCGGCCAGCGCTGCGGTGCTTCTCGTCCCGCATCGGTCAGGGTGTACCCGTTGTCACGAGATGGGCGTCGTGGCCGCACCGCTGCTGACGGCCCAACCGCGACCGTGCTTCCCGGCTTGGCAAATCATTGACGGGAGGGCATTGTCTGCCCCTTCCGCATACCAGACCGGAGAATTCAACAGGTCGCAAACCGGCCCGATTTCGATCGATGGAGTTGCCCATGTCCTATTCCGGCAAAGATTACGCCCTCCCCGAAACCGTAGCGGTCGCCGTCGGCGCCGGCGCCAACATCGTCAGAACGATCCGGGACTCCGTAGGCTACAGCATTGAGGAACTGGCGCTGACATGCGGACTGGCATTCAGCGAGATCGCCGACCTCGAAAGCGGTATCGACGCCGATCCGATCAAGCTCCGCCGCATTGCCACCGCGCTGCGATTGCCGGAAAACGCCTTGCTTCGATAGCCGACGTTCGAGGTCGGTAACGCACTCGTAGCTCAACTGGATAGAGTTCCAGACTTCGAATCTGGCGGTTGCAGGTTCAAGCCCTGCCGAGCGCGCCAGCTGCTTGGGAACCATGCCGCGACACAATGTGTATGGTAACGGTGTGGATCAGAGTGCGGTATTACGCCGATCGGCGCGTATTGCGCATCAGGCGGATTGTGTCCGCTGGACGTCGAGGCAGGAAAGTGAAGTGGAGAAGCATGTTGTATGAATCCGGTCCCATATACTCGCCAGAGCCGCGCGGGCTGACCATGGCCGTCGCACTGGTCTTGGTTGCGATGTCGGCGGCGTCTGGCTTACATGCGCAAGGGCTGCAGGATCCCGAAACGATCGACAAGATTATCGGCTCCGAGGTGCA
The DNA here is from genome assembly GCF_011045125.1 of Allomesorhizobium camelthorni. Taxonomy (GTDB): domain Bacteria; phylum Pseudomonadota; class Alphaproteobacteria; order Rhizobiales; family Rhizobiaceae; genus Allomesorhizobium; species Allomesorhizobium camelthorni. The sequence continues at coordinate 1,067 of NZ_JAAKZF010000194.1, forward strand.
GGAAGAGCAGGTGGAAGCTGCCGCCGACATGGATCGCGTCATCAAGGCGATCGAAACGACCGCCGACAACATCAGCACCGTGCGCAAGACGACGGCGCTCGACAAGATCGATATTGTCTTCCTCACCGATACCGCGGCGACCGAGGGTGGACCGCCTGCGGCGATCTCCGCCAAGCTCGAGGAGCACAAGGAAGAGATCGCCCAGCTTCGGCAGGAGCTTGAGGGCAATGCGCTGCTCTACCACGCCATCGATTCCCGGCAGATCCTGTTTCGCGACATTCTGGCGATCGAATTCGTCGGCAGCGATGTCGTGATCTATGCGGCGACAAAGCCGGCGAACTGATCGCCGGACCCGCCGGCATATGCCCCAAGCGCGCCTCCGGACCGATGCGCACGGATTAGAAGGGGTTAGATTGCCACAAAACGCAACCAACGGTCGTAGCCCCCCACGCTTCGCAAACTCCCAGTTAAGGGTTCAACAAAATCGAGAGTGGTGGTAGTCTCGAAACATTACAGGGTGAGATATGGCGTGAAAGGAAGAAAGACATGTCCGAAACCGAACCGCTCTCGCAACGTTGGCAAAACTATCGTCCGTCCAAGACCCTTTGGTTCTGGTCCCTCGCGGGCATCTCCGTGCTGACAATGATCCTCGGCTTTACCGTCGGCGGCTGGACCACTGGTGGAGGCGCGGCCGTCATGGCCGAACTGGCGGCGAGGGAAGCGCGCTCGACGCTTGCGGCATCGCTATGTGTGCAGAACTTTGTCTCGACGGAAGGTGCAGCCGAACAACTTGCCGCGCTGAAAGAAGCCTCGACATGGGAACGCGACACCTTCATCGAGGATGGTGGCTGGGCCATGCTGGCCGGCATGGAAGATACTATTCCTGGCGCTGCCGAGCTTTGCGCTAAGGAATTGGTCGCAATGGAGAGTCTGCCGGAACAGAATATTGAGGCGGTCAGCACCGACGGCTGAAGACTTTCGGCCTGGGATTCATCCGAGGGGAGAATAGCGGACGCGAAATCGGCATGGCTGGTTCAACCGCAGCCTTCAGGACCTGCCGGTCCAGGGCAAGACCGTGACGGTGAAGCTACGGCTGAGCCGCTGGCGGTGTGCGCATCAGAAATGTGAACGACAAACGTTCACCGACCGACTGCCGACGATTGCTTCCCCTTATGCGCGCCGGACAAGGAGGGTCGCAGAGATTGTCGGTCTGCTCGGCCTTAGCGCCGGCGGGCTTCCTGAACGTCTGATGACCCGTCTGGGGCATGCCAGTCAGCGACGACACGATCCTACGGCACCTCAAACGTCATGCGGCACGGAACAGGCCAATCTCCTCCCGGATTGTCGGTATTGACGACTGGAGCTGGCGCCGGTCCTGGCGCTACGGGCCCATCATCGTGGACCTGGAAAGACGTGAGGTTGTCGACGTGCTCGAAGATCGCAGCACGAGGGGCACGGCCGATTTGGTTCAGGCGGCATTCCGAGGTTGAGATCGTCAGTCGTGATCGGTGTGGTGTGTACGCGCAAGCTGTTCGCGAGGTGCGCCGCAAGCGCGCCGGATTGCCGATCGGTTCCATCTCATGCAGAATCTGCGGTGTGCTATCGAGGAGCAGATGAGCCGCGCGGATCGTTCAACCGGTCGCCCTGCTTCCTGATGCAGCTGATTACGAGGATTGCTACGAAGCTGCGACCCAAGAAGAGCGGCAGACAGCAGCGCGGCATCGACGACACGCCCGGCAAACGCATCGACAATCGAGGCAAGCAGTCTTCGATACGATCCATGCCTTGCGAAAACAGGGGCTGTCATTCACGGAGATTGCCCGTCGGACCGGCTATGGGCGGCGCAGCATCGCGAGGTGGCTCACTTACGATGTGCCGCCGGACCGGCGCAGAGCAGCCCCGAAGCCAACCTCTCCCGGATCAAGCAAGGAAGGTGGATGTCCTGACGCAGGCTTCGCCGGATTTCGCGGTGTTGCGCAGCCATGCCATGCGCCTGAGGGCTATCTTTCGAAGTCAGGACGTTCGCAGCCTGGAAGGCTGGATCGACGATGCACATGGCTCCGGCATCGTTGGCATGCAGCGTTTCGCGCGGGCCATACGACTCGACATCGATGCCGTCAGGAACGCCATCCAGCTGCCTTGGAGCAACGGCCAGACCGAAGCGCATCAACAGTCTCAAGACCCTCAAACGCACCATGTACGGCCGAGCCGGCGCCGAACTCCTAAGGGCCAGGATGCTACCGATCCATGTCCGCGATCACCACACAAATTGAGGAAGCCCCCTTTTAAGTGCCATGCGACACAATCGTCCCGCTTGGCGATTTGTCGGATTTCGATCTCTCCCACGTTAATGTGACAGTGCTACTCTAGGTTGGCGTGTCCCGCTCCATGGACACCTCGGCCTGGAGGCTTTCGACGTCACGGAAGATCGAGGCGACGGCGAGCACATGCCCATTGCGCTTGAAGCGCAAGAC
>NZ_JAAKZF010000195.1 GCF_011045125.1 Allomesorhizobium camelthorni
GAGCTGACCCCCAAGTTCCTGCTCCAGCTTTTGCACGTCCTTGGTCAGTGCCGGTTGCGTGACGTTGCACATCTCCGCAGCACGCGTGAAATTCAGCGTGCTCGCAACAGCTAGAAAGTACCGAACTTGATGGAGTTCCATGGATGTTCACCGTGAGTTGTTGCCGGCGCTACCGCGTCGTGTGATGCCGATGCGGCATCACACGGCTCGCTGAGGCGCTATATCCTAAAGCCACGATGCCACTGGCGCTGCCCCGACAAAACCCGCGTCGGACATCCCTGGACGGGCGGAAACGCATTCTGGAATCCAGACCCGTTGCGGCCTCTCCGAACACCCGGCCCAAAAACTGTCATCGCCACAGCGGCGCCCGTTATCCCGAGAAATGCGCGTTGGTTGATCTCAAGTTAGCAATTCCTGTTCGTGGTGCTCATTGCCATTCATCTCACCTGGTATCGGGGACTGCGCACCCATCGGCATGGTGCTGCAAGTGCGGCTGCGTGCGTCAATCGCGGTCTGCCCATTCCTGTTACGCATGATGTTCTCTCGCTCCGAGGGTGGTGAGCTAGTGATTTTATGAACAAGCTTCGCGCAGTAGTCGTGGGGGAGACGAGTTTATTGTCGCAAGTTTGTGTAAATCCCCGCTGCGGGGCCGCTCGCCGGGATGAAGTTGCGCACTACCGCTGGCGTGCGACGGCCGCAGATCGCGGCACGGGGCAGCGGGTTACGCCGGGCGAGCCCTGCTTTTCATATCTGGCAGCGAAGGCACAAGATGGTCAGCTGACGAACCTGGTCGCCAGGAAGGTGAGTGGGAAAGCCAGTGCCGGGCCGATGTCGACATCCGCACTGTGCCGTTACCGGATTTATGCTGTCGAGCAGCGGAAGTGGCGGGCTCCTTAGAGATCGAAATCGCTAAGCCCGGGGTGATCGTCGGGCCTGCGGCCCAGCGGCCATAAGAACATCCGATCGCTCGCTGTGATCGCATGCTCGTTGGTGCTGACGATGCGCTGCCGCATCAGGCCATCCGGATCGAACTCCCAGTTTTCGTTTCCATAGGCCCTGAACCAATTGTCACCGTCATCGTGGAATTCGTACGCAAACCGCACTGCCATCCGGTTGGCGGTGAAGGCCCAAAGTTCCGTGATTAGCCGATAGTCAAGTTCTTTTACCCACTTGCGTGCGAGAAACGACTCAATGGCTCCCCATCCCGCCAGATATTCAACGCGTTCTCGCCAGATGCTGTCGATTGTGTTGCCACGTGCCACTCGAGCCGGGTCACGGCTATTCCAGACATCTTCGATGATTCGCACCTTTTCTATTGCGGTGTCCTGTGTGAAGGGCGGCAATGGGGCACCTGACATGGCGATCGCTCCCGCGAATGATGAGGCTTCGTTCCGCAGACTAAAGCAACACCGAACAGGAGCTGAATTTATTGGTGTAAAGAAGTGAAAATGTTCACAGCCGCAGCGGCGACTACCCCCTATGTCCTGCAAACAAGTAGCTGTTTTCATTGGCGCTGCGGTCGCGTCCCATGAGGTGTAGCTCGGCGGTGACGAAGCCGCTCGGGAGCGCGGCTTCGACGGCGCCGTAGCGAGCGGCAATAGCAGCGGTCATCGATGTTCCCCGGTAGGGTCGGGTTGCTGAATACCAACTTGATCGCACGCTTGTGGAGAAGACCCCTGACGCCGATATCCTGCGCGAGATGATCGGCTTTGCTGCGGAGCGGCTGATGGAGATGGGCGCGGCCACCGGCGCGGCCCATGGCGAGAAGAGCCCGCTGCGGCTTGTCCAGCGCAATGGCTATCGCGACCGCGATTGGGCGACGCGGGCCGGCACGGTCGAACTGCGCATTCCGAAGCTCAGGAAGGGGTCCTATTTCCCCTCTTGGAGCCGCGGCGCATGGCCGAGAAGGCGCTGACGGCTGTTATTCAAGGGGCCTATATCCAAGGCATCTCGATGCGCTCGGTCGACGACCTAGTCAAGGCCATGGGCATGAGCGGCGTGTCCAAGAGCCAGGTGTCGCGGCTGTGCGAGGAGATCGACGGCAAGGTGAAGGCCTTCCTCGACCGGCCGATCGAGGGCGACTGGCCGTATCTGTGGATCGACGGTGCGCCGTGAAGGCGCGGGAGGTGAACATGATTTAGCGATCATCTCTCAAGCTTGCTGATTTCCGACCGGCGGCTGCAATGCCGCCCTGACCGCAGGAGCAGCGGATGGAAGGGGGTCAAGAAGCTCAACCGGGCGTCGCCGGTTGGGTGGCATAAGCAGATTGGCCTTAACTGTACCGGATGCGGGCCATTGACTGCAGGCCGGGCTACCGCAGTGCCTATGGCGAGACAACGAAGTGAGCGACGGAAGCCTCGTAACACAGATACTGCCTCTGAATCGCGCAATGGCGTGGAGGCACCGACAGCGATCAGATGCGGTAAGGCTCGTCTATCCTTACTGCTGGGCGCAGCGACTGCGTCCGGGACGGGAGCCGCTCCTTCGACCCATTCACCGTATCGCGCGGGGTAGAGCTCACCGCCTAAGGGCACCAAGGTTGGAGATCAGAACACGGGAACTTGGATCGTCTGCCCAGCACGGAACTGGGCTCGCCGCGACGGCCGGAGATGGACGACACCAAGGGCGGAGCTTCCGTAGTAGTCGGAGTGCGGGAAAGCCGCGCACAAGGCGAAGGGAAGCAGGAAGACGGTAGACTTGTACGACGGAGGAGTGATCTGTGGACATGGATCACTGGGCCGACGAGGCCTGGGTACTCGGCGTTCAACGCAACCTCTATCAGTGGAATAAGGCAAATCCCGAAGACGCGTGGCGAGACATGTGGGGTTGGGTTACCGACCTGCGTATGCTGCGTCATGCCTGGCAACGCGTAGCCTCCAACCGGGGCGGACGCACAGCCGGGATCGACGGGATGACCGTGGGGCGCATCCGGCAGAAGGGTGAGCATCGCTTCCTCGAACGGCTTCAGGCAGAATTGCGCTCTGGCGCATATCGGCCCAGCCCTGCGCGGCGCAAGCTCATCCCCAAGGCCAGTAAACCAGGGCAATTCCGACCCTTGGGCATTCCCACGATCAAGGATCGCGTCGTCCAAGGCGCGGTCAAGACACTTCTGGAGCCAATCTTTGAGGCGCAGTTCTGGCATGTCTCCTACGGGTTCAGGCCCGGACGGAGCACGCATGGCGCCTTGGAGTATATCCGTCGAGCTGCCCTGCCGCAGAAGCGCGACAAGGACAGGCGGCGGAGCCGGATGCCGTACCCTTGGGTTATTGAGGGGGACATTAAGGGCTGCTTCGACAACATCAACCATCACCATCTGATGGACCGGCTACGCCAGCGCATAGCCGACCGGCGGGTGACGCGGTTGGTCGGGCAGTTCCTGAAGGCCGGTGTTCTATCGGAGGAACAGCTCCTTCGCACCGAGGCCGGAACCCCTCAAGGCGGGATCATCTCGCCACTGCTCGCCAATATC
>NZ_JAAKZF010000196.1 GCF_011045125.1 Allomesorhizobium camelthorni
ATCCTTCTTTGGCGAGATGAATCCTTCATTCCAGCTGATTCCCGACCTCTCAGCCACCACTGTCGTGTAGTGTGGTCGACTATAGAGCTCAAAAAGCAAGGGCGTGCTTGTATCCAAGCGCAGCAATACGCCGAAGCAATCGCCTGCAGACGGAGAAGGGTTGGCTACATAAGCAGGCCCTAAAGTCTGAGCTCTGCTATTGCCTCCTGCACCTTTCGCATTTTAGGCAGGCGTCGACGCAAGGCCCGCCATCCGGATCGCGCGGTGTGCGCTCGATGGGTTTGAGTGTCACGAAACGGGAGTCCTCGCGCGGCACCAGTTCACCGCGCATGTTACGGCCGATCGCTTTGAAAAGGAATTTGTAGTTGCCGGCCTTGCCCGTGTCGGCGAACCAGCCCGACCACGTGGCGTCGGCAGCTGTGGTATCGCCATCGAGCCCGTCATCACGCAGATCGAGGTTTTGCTGGCTGCCATCGGCAAGCGTGACAACAACCTTGATCTTGCCGTCGGGTGCCGGCCAACCCCGGTCTGACAGTCTGGCATTGATCTTCACCTCGTCGCCGGGAAGATAGGTGGTCGCACTCACCGCAACATCGAGCCAGTAGTCGGTCGTTACCGCCGCCATGAAGCCGATCGGCACAAATCCTGTGTAAGGCGTCAGATTGCCGGTGAAGTGCGTGTGGCTGTCAGCCAGCGCGCGCTTGACACTGTCCGGCGACCACCTGCCGTTTGGCTTCAACTGTAACATCCAGTCACCGGCATATTCGCTGGCCTGTGACGGATCCGGGAACACGATGCGAAAAATCCGATGGTTGAGATTCGTCCGTTCCTGAATGGGCACGCCACCAATAGTGGTTCCCGGTTGAATGACGTCACCTTTGGGGCTGACGAATTCCAGCGTATAGAATTTCCGCAGCGCCGGCTCATCAAGGATCACAAAAGTGGCGCTGCGGTCCGAGGTCACGATGCGCGCGCGTTCAATCACGGTCGGATTGAGCGTCGAGATGTCCACCAGCACGGTCGGGTCGACGACCTGATTCAAGCCTGCCGCGTTGGTGAAAATCTTGAAGTAGAAGGACTCGAGATCAAACAGTGTCGTGCCGGTGAGCTGGTCAACCACCTGGTGATAACCGTCGGAGACATTGGTGATGCTCTGCAACTTTCCCGGTTCGACGGCAAAACCCAAACCAACACTGAAAATCTTGACGCGGGGATTGCCAGTCATGATGCCGTCCTTGACATCACCAATAAATGGCGACTCGTTCTCGGCCCCATCGGTGAGCAATACCATGGCAATGTTGCGGTCGCTGCCGGAGCTCGCCAGCATGTTGGCGCCGCCCTGCATGGCGCCGCCAATACCAGTGCGGCCCGACGGCTGAATACGCGTCGGATCGGCAATTGCGCCAGCACTCATGAAATTGCTTTGAATGGCATTGCGCAGCGCGCCATCCATAAATCCAAGCGGCATGTAGTCACTGTTGGTGGCGTTGTATTTGACGAAACCGAGCTTGTCACCAGTGCCGGTGATCGGATCAAAGCGCAGGAGATCGGCATAGAGCTGCGAGGCACTGCGCAAGGCTTCGATCTTGTTCACATCGCCCGCGGGGTCTGCCATGCTGCCACTGCGGTCGAGAATCAGCACGGAATCGAGAGGTTTGGGCGACACGCCGTTGCCCGTGAGGGTGATGGCCTGCGACGCCAGTGTGGAATCATTGGTGGTGACGAGCAACTGCATGGAGGCCACCCCGGGCGCTTTCGGCTTGAATTCCTGGCGTAACACCAACGGTGGATCGCCGGGTTTGATGGTGACGTTTGCTGCTACGCCAATGTCAGTCCAGATCGAAGTGTCCGGACTGCCCTGCACCGCAACACCCACGGTCAGGTTGGCATCACCGTCATTGTGAACGACAAGTCCCTTGCTGAAGGTGAAGCCGATTTCCACGTCGCCGAAATTGAGTGTGGTGTTTTCAATGCGCGCCAGCGGTCTCTGGGCCTGGCTGCAAAGGGCCAGAAAGCTCTGCACCGCCGCGTTGCCGCTCAGGCTGCCTGGGCTGGAAGGCGGCATAGTTCGATTGACGGCATTGTTAAGAACTGTCGCGCAGTAGGCGCCGGAAAGCGTACTCGTCAACAAGGGGAAGCGGCCCCCTGGGCCGCCCGCACTGTGACAGCCGCCACAGGATCCGGGAACCGGCGCGGCGGAAATCGGGCCGGCATTCTGCGGCCAGTTCGGATGAACGAGCGGATCATACCACTGAGTTGAGAAGGTCGGGAAGGATGGCAAGGCATCCTGGCTCAACGGCGTTTCGGGATGCATGATATAGGGGTTCTCACCGGCATGGCAGCTCGTGCACACACCGCCGGAACCGCCAAACAGATCTGCGCCACCGGCAAATTGCGTGATCGGGGTCACCGTCCCTTCTGGAAATGGCACACCAGGTCCCGGCTCGCCGGGGCCATCTGGCGCCTGGTTGTCCCAGAAGCAGACCTTGCTCGTTGTCTTGCCAAGGCAAATAACGCCATCAAGATAGATACTATTGCTTGATCCTCCTCCAGGATTTGCCGAGCGAGGCAGCGCGATGCACATGCCTTCCGGCGCGGCGCTCTTATAGACATAGACCTGCGCCCCGGTTGGCAGGAACAATTCACCGGAATTGCCAGGTGGCGATGTCGTGGAATTGGGTGGCAACTGCGGAAACTTGTTGTTGCCATCGTAACTGCTGAGCGTCCATTGGCTGGAACCGATGTCGGGCGGGGTCGGCACGCCATTGGCCTGGCATTCGGCGATATAAGCCGCGCCAAAATTCGTGGTCGAGAAAAAGACAATCGGGGAGAAGCCGGCGGCGCCGATACGCTGACCAAGGTCGGGTCGTGGTGTGAATTTCTTGTCGCGCAAAACCGGATCCTCATAGTCCAGCAGCTGCTTCATCAAGGAGTTTTTGCCGCTCAGAGAACCGTCGGAGAGATCGCCACTGCGCTTAAGCAACCATTCGATCATCTTGGACTTGGCCAGCATGCCGTTGCGCCGGTCAAGCGCGCCGTCCTTGAACAGTGCTGTCCGCTGGTTGTCGAAGGTTGCGCGTTCTTCCTCGGTGAGGCGCGCGCGCAAGGCGTTGATGTAGATATCCTGGGTTTTTTCAATAAAGTCGATATCGGGCTTTATGATCTTGCCGTCTCTGCCAATCAGCATTCCATGACCGATGAACGCGATCGGATCATTCGCGATCACCCCGGTGTTTTGCGCTTGAACACCCACGGTAAAGGCGACGACAGCCTGGACAATGACAAGAAGAAAAATAGTAAAACGGAGAGTGCGGCACATGCGATCCTCCACCTACTAAGTTTTTACTGGCTAAGTTTTTACTGACACATTCGGCATTCGAAGGCAAGAATAGATGCGGCTCGGCGGCGGCTACCCGCTAT
>NZ_JAAKZF010000197.1 GCF_011045125.1 Allomesorhizobium camelthorni
TCTCTGCGCTTCCGCAGACTAAATCGCAGACTAATATCCGTTTTTAGTCTGCGGCGTTCTGCTAAGTCATTGAAATTATGGCGCGCCCGAAGAGATTCGAACTCCTGACCCCCAGATTCGTAGTTTGAGGGCCCATCCTTGTCCGGCCAGGACGGGCTATTTGGTCTGGTAGCAGGTCTTACGTTGGAATGGGTGTCCAGCGAAGATCGTCCTGCAACCGGCGCCGGTAAGGCGTCATAACCTGCAAAGGTGTCTTGCGGACATATGCTTCGGCGTCAGCGTGCTCGCCGTTTTCAATCAGGTCCCTGAAGTGCTTAAGCACAGCAGGGTAGTGCGGCACGACATTGGGACTACCTCTCAGTCCGGGTTTCAGGTTCGTCCACACCACCGCATCAAGGTTGTGGGCCAGGGCCCACTTCGTAATGGATTGTGCACCTCGCCCATTTGACGCTCCATCTGCTTTCCGCCACCAACCAATTGAATACTGGATGTTCTCCTCTTTTATGCCCTCGCGCGTGGCCAGGGCATCAATTGCTGCGGCCCGACTATCGACCTTCAGCAGCGCCCATAAGGATGTCACCGTCTCCGGAACGTCGGCGATGACGAGAGTTATGCGCTTTCGCCCTGATTCCCGCGCAAACTCAATTGGCAGTATCGGGCCGTCCTTTTCCCACTCGCCAGACAATGGCAAGTTTCTTGGATCCCACACCAACGACCCCCAACCCAAGCAAGCGATCCTCATCTGTTCCTCAACGCCGTTCGAACGCTGAACCCTCACCAACTCCAGAAGCCACCGCCATAGTCGGTACCACAACCCTATCATCAACACTCCCAATCAAACGGACCAGACCAGAATAGGAGTAGTCCTCCTTAGGGGGACAGCAAAGGGCGCGGCGTCCCCAGACCGCCACCGACCGCCAAACGCCGATCACCTGTTGGCACCTTAGGACGAAAGCCTATCGCCGTTTGTCCGAGGATGGACGCTACACTTGTCCCCAAAGTGGTAGCAATGTGGTTGCAATTCTCCCCACCTTGAGAATGGCGTATACATTCTGCCTGCGTAATATATTGATTTTACTTGATGTTTTGGCGCACCCGACAGGATTCGAACCTGTGACCTCTGCCTTCGGAGGGCAGCGCTCTATCCAGCTGAGCTACGGGTGCCGGGCCGAAGCCGGAACGAACCGTTCCGGCTATGTCGCCGGACCGAAATAGCGTGCCGGGACGCCGCTTCATAGCCGATGCGGCGGCCGGCTTCAACGGGCAACTGCGCGGCCGGGCCATTCTCCGCAAAAGAGGCCGGGCCTGCGGCAACCGTCACGGCCGATGTGGTGCGCTGCTAGACGCCCGGCCTGGCGCCTGGGAAATATCGCACGATGAGTTCATGCACGTGGGCATTGCGGCTTTTCGCGTTTTCGCCGCCCATGACGACGACGACCATCCTGCGACCGTCGCGGTTCACCGACGTCACGATGTTGTAGCCGGAAGCGCGGATATAGCCGGTCTTGATGCCGTCGACGCCGTCGACCTTGCCGATGAGGTCGTTGTGGCCGCGGATTGTCCGGCCGTTGTAGCTGAAGCTCGTGCCCGAAAAATAAGCGTAGTGCGACGGGAAGCGCCGGCGCAGCGCCATGCCGAGCAACGCCATGTCGCGCGCGGTGGTGCGCTGCTGGTCGTCCGGCAGTCCCGAAGCATTGCGGAATGTGGTGCTGCTCATGCCGAGCTGCCGCGCCTTGGCGGTCATCATCTGCGCGAATTGCTCTTCCGTGCCGCCGAGGAGCTCGGCCAAGGCTACCGCCACGTCGTTTGCCGACTTCACCGCCAGCGCGCGTATCGCCGTATCGACGTCGACGGACTGGTCGCGCTTGAAGCCGATCTTGCTCGGCGGCCGCGTCCGCGCGTAGTCGGAAACGGGGATGAGCGTGTCGCGCGAGATGCGGCCGGTCTCGATAGCCTCGAACAGCATGTAGAGCGTCATCATTTTGGTCAGCGAGGCCGGATAGCGCGGCTGGTCGGCATTCGCCTGAAACAGAATGGCGCCGCTATTGGCATCCACCACGATCGCCGCATATTTCGGCGAGGTTTGGGCCATTGACGGCGGAGGCACTTCGAGCGTGCTCGTCGTCGAGCATGCGCCAAGCAGCACGATCATCAGGAAAGTGGCCGCCGCCTTGTGAAATGAGCCGGCGAGAAGCTGAAAGGTGGTTCGCAAGGATGACAACCCGTTCGGACGATGGCGACCCGCCGCCGCGATCCCCCCGCGACGCAGTGGAAAGAACCTAGACCAAGACGTTGCCATCTGGAAGCGGCTCCGTTTAGAGGACGCATGCCGATGGCCGTATTCTTCCCAGCGTTGAAATTCACGGCTAAGGTCGCGGCCCGTGATCTTGACCGGGGGGCTTCGCGATGTCGGGCAGCGTCGAAATCGGCGGAGCAGCGAGTACTTCACTGCTGCGCGCATCGCTGAGCCGCACCGGCAAATGGGCAGGCGGCCTCGGCGTGGTCGGCGGTTTCGTCGCCGATATCCTCAGCCCGCTTGTTCCATTCGCCGCCTATATCGCGCTTGCCGCGGCGGTGACGGCGGTGATTCTTGCGGCGGCGATCGCCTTCCGGGTGGTCCTTGCCGCCACGGCGCTGCCGGCCCTGGTGTTCGCAACGACGACAGCTGCCCTGGCCGGCGGCCTGTTTGCCCTGCAACAGGCAAACGACGCCGAGGACGGCGTGCTAGCGGGCCTCGTCCCGGCGATTGCCGGGCTGCAGCAGTCGATGGGGATCGTTGCGGCAAGCGTGGAAAAGATCGAGCAGACCGTGACCGAAACGGCAAAGACGGTCGAGACGGTCAAGCAGACGACGCAAGAGGTTCAGCGAACCGCCGAAAAGGTCGAACGGAACACCGAGGAGATCGCCGCGAACCAGGCAAAGCAGCAGGAACAGGTCGCGAAGTTGCAGGCGACCACCGAACAGATCGCCGTGTCGATCGATACGATAGCCGACGGTTTCAAGGCGTTGGCGGCGCAGGGCGGGGTCATCGCCGATCCCAAGCGCCCGGACGAGTTCTACCACAATGCAAGGGTGCACGAGCTTTCCGGCGACATGCTCAACGCGCGGCGGTCATACTTGGCATTCGCCGGGTTCAGCGTGGATGCCGTCGATCCTTATATCCGCTTCGCCACGCTGCTTCGGGTGCAGGATGGCAAGGCCGGCGCACGCGAGGTGCTTGGCGCGCTAGGTGTGAGCTTTCAGGAGGTTGTCCATTCGGACCGGACCGGGGAGACTGGAGTTACCAGGCTTCAGCATCCGCCGGAGGGTCCGAATGAACATCC
>NZ_JAAKZF010000198.1 GCF_011045125.1 Allomesorhizobium camelthorni
TAGGCATGGTCCTTCTCCCATGCCGCCCTCCACAGCCGCAGCGCCCGATGCGAGCTCGCGCATTGTAGCGCCTCTGGAGCCGACTATAGGGGTCGTTCAACAGGTTGTTGATTTCGGCTCGCCCGATGAGCGGAGCACGGGCAATAGGCTCTGTCGCGCCACAAGCGGACATGAGAGTCAGCGGCGCAGCAGAGCGATTCTGTCCGCTCCATTGGCAATTGGATCGCATTCTGATGCCGCCATGCTGAAACTTGCCGCGACAGCTCGCGTTTAGGAACTCCTGCAACGGAGATTAAGGTCAAGCCAGATGGACAACATGATGCTGTCGCGCACTCCGATCGCCAAGACGGGCATGCTCATACGTCGCCCGGTCGAAGACGTGTTCGAGGCCATCGTCAACCCTGCGATCACCTCGAAGTTCTGGTTCAGCAAAGGCAGCGGTCAGCTCGAAACCGGCAAAACCGTGCGCTGGGAGTGGGAAAGCCACGATGTCTCCATCGAGGTGACCGTCAAAGCAATCGAGCCCAACCGCCTCGTGCGGATCGAATGGCCAGGCTACAGCGGTCCGACCGAGATCGAGTGGACGTTCCGGGCGATCCCCGACGGAACCACCTTTGTCCGCGTCCAGGAATCTGGCTGGACTGGCGACGGCGACAAACTCGTGCGCTACGTCGCCGACTCCACCCAGGGTTTTGCCCTCATGCTCGCAGGTCTCAAGGCGTTCCTGGAGCATGACATTCAGCTCAATCTCACACTCGATCGCTATCCCGAAGGCATCGAGGAGTAGGTGATAGGCGAATAGCGCCTAGCACCTCGCCAAGTTCTCCGACTCCGTCACTTGGCGGAATCTCTAAACTCGCCCGGCCTCCACATCGAGCATAAAGCGGCTCGCAAGAGCCGCGCATTCTCTGTGATGGGTTTCCAAAAGCTGGTGTCCGCTTTCGAAGACGTGGATTTCCAGCGAATCAAGGATGCGGTTGTATGCCATGATTTCGTTGATATCAAAGAAGGGGTCGTGCCTGCCCCAAAGCAGAAGGCACGGCGGTTGGTGCTCGCTGTGGTAGGCTTGGATGGTCGGGAAACGCGCAATGTGCGACCCGTAATCGGAAAATATCTTAAATTGGATGTCCAGTGTTTCCGGGCCGCGACAGGCGCTCCCAGTCGAGATGCCAGCCGTCGGGAGGATAGCGACACGCGATGCGCTCCGGCTGCTCTCCGACATACTGGTACCGGGTTGTCTCGAAATTCATCCAATCGGGCAGCTTGGCCCTGTTCTCCTCGGTCGGGTCGGCAAAAAACGCCTTTGGGGCGTCCCATCCCTGCCCCAGCCCTGCCCCAGCCCCTCGTCATGGGCATTGCCGTTCTGGACGATCAGGCCACGGATGCGGTCCGGCCGGCGCGTCGCGAGATGGTAGCCCACGGGCGTGCCGAAATCGTGGAGGAACAGAAAGAACCTCTCGAGGTCCAGCGCAGCGAGGAATGCGTCGATCGTGTCGGCAATTTTCTCGAACGTGTAGTCGTAAGCATCGGCGGATGGCGCGGAGGAGTAGCCGAAACCGGGCAGATCCGGCGCAACGACATAGGCGGTTTCTGCCAATGGCTCGATGACGTCGCGATACATGTAGGACGAAGTCGGGTAGCCATGCAGCAGCAAGATCGCCGGCAGCTCCGGGTCTCCAGCATGTCGGTAGAAGATGTCCAACCCTTGGACACTGACCGTCTCGTGGCGGATCTTGTGGCGATAGGTTTGCATCTCATTTCTCCTTCTCGCTTGACGGGAGTGTCGTCTGGCCTCGAAACCGGATATTGTTATAATAGCGGTTACCGACTATTGTAACCGGATAACGGGCAAAATAGGGTTAGGTTCCGTGGCGAACACGCATACGGAGTGGGTGCAGGGGCACTTCATTGGCGGGCATCCCGCCCTCGACCTCGCGAACGCGGTGTTCAACCGGCGGGTGCCCGAGGAGGATAACGAACTGCTCAAATCCGCCCAAGACATCGGAAACTGGTTCAAGGCGTCGGGGCTTGCTGGCGCTCGCGAGGCAACGGCAGTCGCCGAGATAGCAGGCGAGCCATTCGTGGAGCGGATCCACGCGGTAAGGGAGGCAGCGGCCAAGATCTTCGGGTCGATCGCCGCGAAAGAGCTGCCCGCGACGGAGGCGTTGGGCTTCCTTTTCAAGTGCGCCGCAAGCGGACTTGCCGGCGGTGCGGTCGGACTGAACGGCACGAGACCCGACCTCGCCCCTGCCCGGTGGCGGGACCCCGACGCCGTCACCGCCGTCCTGGCCATGCTCTCGATCGAAGGCTTTTTCACCCTGCCGCGCGAGAGGCTGCGTTCCTGTCCCCGCTGCGGCTGGTTGTTCTTGGACACGTCGCGCGGCGGGAAGCGCCGCTGGTGCAGCATGCGGATCTGCGGAAACCGCGAGAAGGTGTCGCGCCACAGGGAGCATGCCTAGACGAACGGCTTCATCGTGATGTCGCGGCGGAGACGGGTCATCAACGCTGGTTGCCGCGAACGTCAGCTATCGGTTGCGGAGGGGTTGGGAGCAGCGACTGGGCCGTAGTTGTCGTGAAGACGCCACCACGTGTAGGGCTCGCCCTGAGGACGCCCGGGCGGCACCTCCTGCCAAGTCTCCTGCCGACCTAACAGCGTCATGTCGAGAAATGACCAGACGGGACCTATTTCCTCAATGCCGCGTCCGTTCAGAAAGTAGGTGCGGAAAATACGTTCACCGCGCCGGATGAAGACGTTGATGCCGAATAGTTCTTCAACACCGAAATCCCGAGAGAACCGCTCGTCGGGCAGCGAATAGAAAGGGATGTGGTTCCATCCCATCCGTTCGCGCAGGCTCTCGATCTTGTCGATAGGAGCAGCAGTGACGAAGGCGAGGTGTGAGTCAGCACCGAAGGTTGGCCCTTCTCAAAAAGTAATAAGTGCGTGACTTTGCTTGCAAATTCGCGACGCGGTGGGGTCATCGTCGGCGCCGATCGTGACGCCGCCCAATCTCCATTTCATCTCAGCAAATCAAGGCGTTACCGGATCTTTGCAAGGGGTCAACCTTCGGTGCTGATTCACAACCAGGCGTAGATCTCGCCCATGGCAAAAGCGCAGACGCCTGGCCGGGTCCTCTGTGGACGTACGGCTGCCAGCCGGCAATGCGGCTGCCGGGCAGGGGGCCCGG
>NZ_JAAKZF010000199.1 GCF_011045125.1 Allomesorhizobium camelthorni
TTCCAGGCAGTTCGGGCGATTTTGTTGGCCAGCGCCACTGCAACCAGCTTGGGTTTCTTCCGTTGCAGAAGGTCGATGAGCCATCGGGAAGCATGCCTGCTTCGACCTGTTCTAACGTGCCGAAGAAGAGAGGTCGCGCCAACCACCAATATGCTTCGCAGCAATTCATCGCCGGCACGGGTGATCGCACCAAGCCGGACCTTTCCGGCGGTCGAATGGTCTTTGGGTGTGAGTCCTATCCAGGCGGCAAAATCGCGACCGGACTTAAACATCCGCGGATCTGGGGTCTTCATCATCAAGAGCGATGCGCCGATCGGTCCGACACCCGGAATTTCGGCCAGGCGTTTGCTGCATTCGTCGGCGCGATGCAGCTTCATCAGCTTTTCATCGATCGTTTTGGTCTCGGCAAGCAAGTCGCGATATTCCTGACCGTGCATGGCGAAGAGATCGCGCGCTAGTTCAGGCAGGGATTGATCAGCTGCTATTCGCTCCAGCAACGGTTCGATCCGGCACATGCCTTTGGCCGCGACGACGCCGAACTCCATGGCAAAACCGCGTATGGCATTGGCGAGTTGTGTCCGATTGTGGATCAGCCGCTCTCGCACACCGACCAGCATCAAGGCCGCCTGCTGGTCCGCGGTCTTCACCGGCACGAAGCGCATGGTGGGTCGGCTCATCGCCTCACACAAGGCTTCAGCATCAGCCGCGTCGTTCTTGCCGCGTTTCACATAAGGCTTCGCCAGCTGAGGCGCGATCAACTTTACCTCATGGCCGAATGAACTCAACAACCTCGCCCAATGATGCGAGCCACCGCATGCCTCAAGCGCAACAGTGGTCGGCGGCGTTTTCTCGAAGAACTTCACGATTTCTCTACGTGACAGCTTCTTGCGAAGCACCGGTTGCTCGCTTGCATTCACGCCGTGTAATTGAAACACGCTCTTTGACGTATCCATACCAATTCGGATAATCTGTTCCACGGACGGTCTCCCTCGATTGAGCTTTCAACGAACTCATTCTGGCACATTGCGATGCCGTTGGGAGCCGTCCACCCCAACAGGATACGTCGAGAGGGAAACGCCTTGGATACTTGAAAACTGCGATGGTTAAGTCTGGTTCCTAACAAAAGAAGCTATCGTGACGGTTGAGAGTATCAGGCGATACGGATCGTCGGGTCGAGAGGGAGCAGTCCGCCGGGCTGGTTACATGACACCGGCAGCCCTTGCGGCCATCCATGCGAGACCGCTGAAAACAGCGACAATCACGACTAAGCCGAAGGCGGCACCGATCTTCTCGGGCAAGCCGCCCGGTTTCATGTTCGTAGGCTCGCCTGCCATCATCCATCCCTCGCCAAAAAACGAAAAAGCCGGGCGCTTTCCCCGACTTTCCCGGATCATCTCAACAGCCAATGCCAGTACATCCGTGGTCAAAGGCTGGAGATGATTTCTCACTATAGCACGGGTAGGGTGTTGTGGAAATCGCCGCAGCCGCCTAGCACTGCACCCAAGACCGCTCGCTCGCGGCAGTTTGGCCTGCTGGCGGGCTTGCGCCATCTTGAACCGTCATCAGGCTGACAACACATTCTGCGATAGTCGCCGACGATCCCAGAGGCGGCTTCTTCACACGCACGAACCGTTCGACAAATTGGAGGAACGAATGAACCTCACGGCATTCAGCAGCCCCGTCTTCGTCAAGCATGGATCCTACCTCGTGCAGGAGATTGTCGATCTCGCAGGCGCTATCGATTTTCTGGAGGAACGGCCGGAGGATCGCCGCAACCTCATCCATGAAACAGCGCTTCGCGCATGCACCCAAGCACATGATGGCCTCAAGCCGCTGGGCGTGGCGCGCGATGCCTTTGTCGCCTTCGCGAAGCGCGCCGGAATCCTGGAAGACCCCGAGGCGGTTATGCCGTGGATCGCTGCTTCCAAATCGGGCAGCGGGAAGGTGCAGGCGTAGGCTCATTCACCGGTCTCACGTCCTTTACCGCTAGGTGTTACGCGTATCGGCGAATGCGCATACTACCGCGCGATCGAAGACGGGGAAGTTCCTCCATTGAGCAAAGATAGCTGCCGAGGTGGCGCGGATCGAACCGTCCGCCGAGATGGATATCGACGTCTTCGAGTCGATCGTCGATCGCGAACTTCGGCATCGAAGTCCTCATTCGAATCCTGAGCGGTGACACCAACGGGTAGCTCGCCGCGATGATGATGATGATGATGATGAGTGGGACGTCAAGTCCGGTCTCTGCAACGGCTAACCATGCTCACGGCATTCGACGGTACGTACGCGTTACGCCCGCCGACGGCTTGGACGTGGCAGTCAGGCTCAACGGCGTCAATCCGGAGCCTGGCTCACCGGCGTATTGGTCCGCATTGCCGATGGGCACCCGATCAATCGGATCGAAGATTTCTGCCTTGGCGCTGGACAAATCTGCCCCAATATGCACGGAGCGCTCGGCCAGATGCGAGCCAGCCCTTCGCTGCAGCACTTTCATGCAAAGGTTCTATTAAGTGTGGCGGCCCTGCTCTCAGCGTGGGTCGGTATTGATCAGTATGCCAGCCTCCTTTGCGGCGGCGATGAACGCCTCCCGCGCATGGTCTGGCGGCTGTTCGTTCTTCAGAACGGCGATGCAGGCGACCCGAGCCGCCCGGTGCTCGGGGTCACCTTCTGTCGGCCAATGGTAGAGCAGCCATTGTGCCGCGGCACGCGTGGAACTGATCACACGGAATCTGCCAGCTGCTTCGACGCGCACAGGCTTGGTCCAGTTCATTTCCCGCAGCATGGGGGCTCATCTTGTCGGCGACCTTGCCCAATCGTCGGCTTCCCGCAATCTCTGCAGTGGCTCATCTTTGGCCAGAACACCGGCAATCCGGGCGAACGCCGCCAAGGCGTTGCGCGCTTCCTCGGCTGCGCCCTCATCGATTGTAACGGCGAAGCAGGCATTCAAGGCGCGTTGAAAGATCGGGCTGCCCCGCGCCGCCGCGGGCCAGTTCTGAAGAAATGTGAGCGCTTCCTCAACATCGTAGATTTCGGTCACCGG